>OMIN01000071.1 GCA_900299145.1 Betaproteobacteria bacterium
GAAAGCGACAAGACGAAGCTGATGGGCGAGACTTGCGCCAAGGTGTATGGCTGGCGGCCAACAAGCCGCTTTGCGCAGCGGCATCGGAACGGATTGGGGGAGTAGGTGTAGCCCCCGTAGGAAGAACTCGTAGGTCGGAACGCACAGCGGTTCCGACGCACCTTCTTACAACCGTCCATCGCAGTCGGAAACGCTACGCGTTCCGGCCTACAAATCCTCACCGCTCCTGTTTGATCCCCGCCTCGCGCACCAGCTTCGCCGTCGCCGCCGTATCCGCCCTGATATAAGCCGCGGTCTCGGCTGACGTCATGCCGACAGGCTCCACGTTCTGTCTGAACAAACGATCCCGGATGTCGGCGCGGGCCATCACCTTGCGCACCTCCTCGCTCACGCGATTGATCATCGCTTCGGGCAAGGCCGCCGGCCCAAAAATCGTCGCAGTCGCCGCCGACTCATAACCCGGCAACCCGCCCGCCGCCGAGATCGTCGGCACGCCCGGCGCCAGCGGCGAAGGCTCCAGCGTGCTGATGCCCAGCGCGCGCAAGCGGCCCGACTTCACATGCGGCATGGTGCCGCCGGTGGAGCCGAACATCACCTGCAGTTCGCCGCTGACGATGGCCGTGACTGCCGCTCCGCTACTTTTGTAAGGCACGAAAATGAATTTCACGCCCGCCATGTGCTTGAACATTTCCGACGCCATATAAGTCGACGCGCCGATCGCGCCCGCGCCATAGTTCAACTCGCCGGGCCGCGCCTTCGCCAACGCAATCAATTCCTTGACGTTCTTCACCGGCATCGCTGGATGCACCACCAGCATATTCGGCGCGCGCGTCAGCAGCGAAATCGGCACAAAATCCTTCACCGGATCGTACGGCATCTTCTGCACCAACGGCCCGCGCCACAACCCTTCCGTCAGCACCAACAGCGTGTAGCCATCCGCCGGCGCGCGTGCCGCCAACTCGGCCGCGACGATGGTGTTGCCGCGATTATCGACCACCACTGTCCAGCCCGCGCCATCTGAAAGGCCCTGCGCCACTGTGCGCGCGGCGAGGTCCGTGCTTGCGCCTGCGCCGGTGGTCAGGAAGCGGACGGGCTTGGTGGGGAAGGTTTGTGCTGGCGCTAAAGCAGCATGGCACATTAGCAACGCCGTCAGGAGTATCCGCAATTGGAAGGGCAATGCATGCATAAGGTCTCCGCTTCGTGAGTCGCAGACACTATGCTACGACGACTGCAAGCCACACAATGCAAATTCGCAAACACTGTGGCCACGTCGACAGCGCATACCGCAATAAAATCGTAAGCATTTGATTTAATTAATAGTTTCAAGAATTGCAAACGTGCTTACAGATATGCCTCTCGTAGACCAGAACATACTCTAATTCGAAAATTGCGCTTCTTTGTAAGTTATTCTTGCTTGGCCCCAACTTTCTCTTAATCCAACCATCAGATACATCCCACTTTCTCGCAAAAAAATTAGGCTCCTTTGAACTACCGGCAGCGACGCTTGCTTATGATCACAGACCACATCCAGGTAAGTCCCTCGAAACTGCGGCAATGCCTGACTAGCTATTTTTTCCTGTGACGCCACCTTACATACCACTTCTTCGATTTCCGTGATGGCCTGCGTGCGACCAAATAAGCCAGAGGGTTTTGTGATTACCTCTGTTTCGCGCTTGTATGAAAATTCCATGCCGGGCTGTGGCGAACAAACATCGTTCGTACTTACAATTAAATCCAACAATCGCTCAAGTCGCGTAAATCCCGTTGTGGTGCGAAAGCCAAAAGGCACAAAAATCTTGCCAATTGGAGCAACAAACGTATTCTCCTGCGGCAACGAGACGATACCGGTAGAGGTTACATTGACTAGACCGCACAAACTAAGACTAAAGCTACGACCTCCCGACGTGCTCCCAAACTCAGTTGCCCACAAACCGTTCGTCTGCAAGACAAACGTTGAGTAAGCTTCAGATAAAGTCGATTTCCCTAGGCTAACTTTCTGCGATACCTCGGATGACCGTACCAATCTCGCAAGCTGGCTAGTCGGCTGATAGCCTTTTGTAAGAGCGATAACTTTGCTTTCGACCAAACTGCTTACGACGAATGGCTTACTTCCTTCATCTTCGGCTCCCGTGCCATTGCAAAGAAATACCACGCCCGCTATAATGAAAATATAACGCAGTCCGCGGCTGCCAATTGTTTTTTCGTTCAACACAATCTCCCGAAATGGACTTGTTTCCTAATCTCAAGCATTGCAGCGTCTAACATGGATTGACATTTCTACTGCCCCTTCAACCCCACAGCCTTAACCACCCCCTTCATCTCATTCAAACGCGCGGTCAAATAAACCCGCAACTGCTCCGGCGTGTCATCCGCCGTGGATTCATATCCCATCGAAGCCAGTTTCTCAGTCATCGCCGGTGCACGCATGGCGCTGGCTACCGCAGCGTGTAGCTGCGTCACGATTGCTCGCGGCGTTTTCGCCGGCGCGAACAATCCCAGCCAGGTGGTAGATTCATAACCCGGCAGCCCGGATTCCGCGATGGTCGGCACCTCCGGCAGGCTGCGCGCCCGCGCCGGGCCGCCGACGGCGAGCAGGCGTATGTCGCCACGTTTAATGAAGGGCGACAACACCGGCAGGTTTTCAATCAGCACATCGATGCGCCCGCCCACCAGATCCACCACCGCGGGTGCGGTGCCTTTGTACGGCACGTTGGTCATTTGCACGCCGGCCATGATCTTGAACAACTCGCCGCCCAGATGCGAGGTGCTGCCGACGCCGGATGAGCCGATGTTCATCGCGCCGGCCTTCGCCTTTGCCAAGGCGATCACGTCCTTCACCGATTTCACCGGTAAATCCTTGCGCACCACCATCACCATGTGACTGGTGGTGGCACGCGTGACCGGCTCGAAATCGCGCAGCGGGTCATACGCGAGGTTTGGCATCAGCGCCGGGTTGATGGTCATGGAACCCGGCGTGCCGACCAGCAAAGTGTGGCCGTCCGGCGCGGCCTTGGCGGCAATCTCGGCGCCGATGGCGCCCCCCGCGCCCACACGGTTGTCCGACACGAACGGAACACCCAGCCGCTCCGTCAGAACACCGGCGATGATGCGCCCCACCAGATCAGTGCCGCCGCCCGGCGGGAAGGGAATGATGACGCGCACGGGGCGTTCGGGGTAGGCGGCATGCGCGAGCGTACAGGTGAGTAGTGTAAGGCACGCTGAAAGAGTACAAAAATTTACCTTACAAAACAAATACTTAGGGAATGTTTTCATCACGGCACAGTCGTCCAGCAGAATCGGCACGTCACGCTCAAGCCTCCGGCACCGATGGATAAACATCACCATAGTATTTGCGTATCTCGGCGATCTGCTCCACCCCCGGCGGCTTGTATTGCAACCGCTTGCTGGTGAACAACCCACCGGAAAGCCGCATGGTTTTCACCGCCATCTCGCCCATTTTCACCAGTGCGGTGATGCCATTCAGAATCGGCACGCCGGGCCGCACTTCGTGCAAATCCAGTATCGCCAGCAGCGCCATCGCCACGCCGCCAGCGGGGATGATCACTTCCGCGCCCTGCTCGTCAACAAGGTGCCGCGCGGCTTCCATAAAATCATCAGCAATTTTTTGCCGCACCACGGGATCGGTGTAACCATCCTTGAGATTGAGGATGCGATCCATGGTCATCATGCGCGCGCCGACGCAGCGCCCTTGCAAGCCGTAGCGCTGCACGTTTTCCAGCACGCGCGGGGTGAACTTTTCATTGATGGTGACGAACGCAAAGTTGGCGCCCATCATGTTCGCCAGATGGCTCGAAGCCTCGCACAGGCCCAACACCGGAAAGTTCGCGATCTCCTTGCACTCGCGCAGGCCCGGATCGGCAATGTTGCCGATGAGAAACGCGTCAAAGCCCTGCCGCATCGCCGTCTGCACGTTGGTCATCACCTCGCCCGCTTCCAGATATTCGAGGTAACGGTATTGATCGGCGATGCCGCCAACCTTGGTTATGCCGTGCAGCTCGATCTCCGTGCCCGGATCCTTGATCTTGTCCAGAAACGTGGTGAGAAATCCGTGATAGCCGCCCCACGCCGCCGTGCGCGACATGCTTTGATACCAGAGTTTCATGCTTGTCCTTTACTGTGCGAATGAATGAGTATTGCGGGCAGCATAGCGCAGTGGCGGCGTTGGAGAAAGCGTGGTTACCCTTGATTGCGCGGCTGTGGCAAACTCCGGCAAAAGCACCTTAAGACTGAAACCCACATGAAAATCGCCGAACTCCTGCTACAAACCCTCGAACACAACGGCGTCACGCACATTTTCGGCAACCCCGGCACCACCGAATTGCCGCTGGTCAAAGCCTGCGAGCAACGCGGTAAGCTGAAATACGTGGTGGCCTTGTCCGAGGTTTCCGCCGTGCCCATGGCTGACGGCTACGCGCGCGCCACGCGTTCACTCGGCGTGGTCAATCTGCATGTCGCACCCGGCTTGGGCAATGGCATGGGCACGCTTTACACCGCGGGCATCGCCGGCACGCCGCTGCTGGTGCTGGTGGGCGGGCAGGACCGGCGCTTTCTGCACACCAACCCGATTCTTTGGGGGCCGGTGGAAAAAATGGCGGGCACGGTGTGCAAAGCCGTGTTCATGCTGAACACCACGTTCGATGCCGCTGCGAATATCCGCCGTGCGCTGCGTACCGCGATGACGCCGCCGTACGGCCCGGTGGCGCTGATTTGCCCGCCGGATTTGCTGGAAACCGACATCAATGCCGCGCCCGCACGCGTGACGCCGGCAAAACTCGCGGCGCTGGATAAATCGCAGATCACGGCTTACACCCAATTTTTGTCCGGCGCGAAAAAGCCCGCCATTATCGCCGCCGAAGACGTGCACTGGGACAACGCCAGTGGCGAACTGGAAAAACTCGCGGTCACACTTGGCGCGCCGGTATATGCCGCACCGTACACCGGGGTGCTGCCGGTATCGAGCGCATCGAAAGTGTATGCCGGTTATCTGCCACCGAGCTTGAAGCAGGTTGCGGACCGATTGGCCGCACACGATGCACTGCTGTGCGTAGGCGGGCGCGGCTTGCGCAACACGCTTTACGCCGAAGCCTCGCTGCCGCAGAAAAAAGCGTGGCTCGGCCACGAGTCCTCCGCGCAAGCGCCCGGCGGTGATGACGGGGATTACGTGCTCGCCACGGTCACGAATCTCAAACCCGCGCTCGCCGCCCTCGCCTCAGCCGTGCGCAAACGTAAATCCGATGGCAAGCCGGCGCGGGCCGCCCTTGATCTGCCCGCGCGCAACGCCCGCGTGCTGCACCCCACGCTGGCCATTCACGCGCTGCTGAAGAAATACACCAACGCGATCTGGGTGGATGAAGCGGGCTTGTCGACCTCCGACGTTCGGCAATGGATGAATCTCAAGGCCGGTGACTATCTGATCAACGGCAGTGGCGGCATCGGCTGGGGCCTGGCGGGTTCGGTCGGCGCAGCCATTGCGCAACTGTCCAGCCGGAATGCGAGGCAAGTTGTCGCGGTCATCGGCGATGGTTCCGCGCTGTATGCCTCGGAAGCGCTGTGGACCGCCGGGCATCACGGCACGAAGATTCTGCTGGTGATTCTGTCGAACCGGCGCTACGCCACATTGAACGCGGCGGCCGCTCGACTGGCGGGCGGGCCGCTGAAATCCTTCACCATCGAACCGCCGGTGATCGATTTCAGCGGACTGGCGAAGCTCTATGACTGGCGCTACGCAGCCGCGTCGAGCGAAGCACAATTGGGCGCTGTGCTTGGCAAACTCGGCAATCCACTAAAGCACAATACGCTGCTGGAGCTGCAGCTTGATCCAGCGCTGCAGCCGGTTACCGCCTCACGGCACTTTTAGCGCTGCGGCGGGCGCCGGCTGCTGCTCGAAAGTTTCCACCGCGATCGCCAGCCGTTCGATATCCTGTTCTGTCATGCCCTCGTGTGCGGGAATGTACACGAGGGTGTCGAAAATGCGCGTGGCTTCAATGGCGGGCGCCCTGCCCGCCGACGCGCCAATCACGCCCAAACTCGATGCGCTCACCGCCGCGTCGAACCCGTGCCGGGCGAGATGGCTGATCAGCGCATTGCGCTGCC
>OMIN01000072.1 GCA_900299145.1 Betaproteobacteria bacterium
CGCGCTGTTGCCACCCAGCACACCGTAGAAGGCACTGCCAGTGACACGCAAACCGCCATGGATCACGTAAATTGCACGCACCGAATTAACCGCAGGCAGATGTATCGGCGCCTTCGGCGCGGCTTCGTCCTTGTAAAGACTCAGTTGAAAACTCATAAACCAGCCCGCTGGTCTTCCGGCAGGCCATATTTTTCTTCGAGTTGCTGGATTTCGGGCAAGCCGGCGATTTCGGTAAATTCTTTGAAGTTGGCAGCCTTGCCGCGCAGCCCGGCGATCGAGCCGCTTTGCTTCAATTCACGCAGTGCGCCACGCATCGCGGGAATCGCCGCGAGGATCACCCAGTTCGGGTAAATCGCCAGTTTGAATCCGAGCCTGCCGAGCTCGTCGGCGGGTAAATCCGGCGTCTTGCCGCTGGCCGCCATGTTGTAGAGCAGAGGCACGCCCTTGAAGCGCTTCGAGACTATTTCCACCTGCTCACGGCCCACCGGCGCTTCGATAAACAGCACGTCTGCACCTGCTTCACGATAGCGCTCGCCGCGCTCCAGCGCCGGCTCCAGCCCTTCGACGGCGATGGCGTCACAGCGCGCGATAATCACAAAATCCCTGTCACGCCGCGCGTCACATGCGGCTTTAATTTTTGCGACCATTTCCGCCGTGGGGATAACGCGCTTGCCCGCCAGATGCCCGCAACGTTTGGGCCACTGCTGGTCTTCGATGTGCACGCCGGCAACACCGGCTTTTTCATAGTCGCGAATCGTGCGCCGCGTGTTGATCGGGTTGCCGTAGCCGGTGTCGGCATCGGCGACGAGCGGCAACTCGCTGGCGTCGGCAATGCGGCTCGCGTTGTCGATCATTTCACTGGCGGTCAACAGGCCCACATCGGGCATGCCCAGGCGCGTCAAGCTGGTGCCAAAGCCGGTCATGTAAATCGCCTTGAAGCCTTCGAGCTTGACCAGCCGCGCGGCAAAGGCGTCGGCCACGCCGGGCGCGACCACGCATCCGGGCTCGGCTAACAGTTTACGCAGGGTGGTGGTGGCGCGCTCGGACATGACAGCCTCGCTGAGTTGGAATGTGACAATCGGAAGAAGAGACTACAATTATAGCCGCCGCAATTATTGACCACGCCGCTGTTCACACCCTCTGGAGTTTGTCTTGCGCTATCGAGTTTGCTGGCTTGTGCTGATGCTTGGCCATACCACGGCCATTTGCGCGCAGGCTTTCCCCGAGCGGCCGCTGCGCATTGTCGTGGCCTTCAGCACGGGCACGGCCGCCGACATCGTGGCGCGGCAGGTTGCCCTGAAAATGACCGACGATTTCGGCAAGCAGGTGGTTGTTGAAAACCGCGACGGCGCGGCTGGCACCATCGGCGCGGGGCTGGCCGCGCGCGCCACGCCCGACGGACACACCATGCTCATCGCCTCGCCGTCGATTATCGTCAGCCCGCTGCTCATCAAGAACCTGCCCTATGACCCGATGAAGGATTTTGCCTCGGTGGCGTTCATGGCGACGTTTCCCACCGCGCTGGTGGTGGGCGCGCAGGTCAAAGCCGTGTCGGTTGGCGAGTTGATTGATCTCGCCAAAGCCGCCCCCGGCAAACTGAACTACGCCAACGCCGGCCGCGGCACGGCAAGCCATCTGTCGGCGGAACTCTTCCGTAAAATGACCAACACCAACATTGTCGCCGTGGCCTATCGGGCCACCGCCCAGGCGTTGAACGACACCATTTCGGGCGAAGTGGCGATGTATTTCCCGAATCTCGTGTCGGCCATGCCGCACATCAAAAGCGCGCACCTGAAGGGGCTTGCGGTAACCAGTGAAAAACGCTCGCAGGCCGCGCCGGAAATTCCCGCACTGGCCGAAACGCTGCCGGGCTTTGAAGCGGCCAGTTGGTATGGCATCGTCGTGCCCGTGCAAACACCCAAGCCCATCGTCGCCAGATTGCACGAGTCAATTAACAAAGCCCTGCGTGAGGCCGATGTGCGCCAGCGGTTCCTGTCGCTGGGGGGTGACATTGTCGCGGGCGGGCCAGCCGAACTGGACAAGGCCATGCGCGGCGGCACGGCCAAATGGGGCGCGTTGGTAAAGGAAATCGAGGCGCAGGGGCGGTGACGTGCCGCGTTTATTCGTGAATTTACGGCAAAAGAATTGTTATTAACTATCTGTTTTTAAAGGAATTTTAATCATGGCGCTCGGGCCACACAAAATCGAATACGAAGTGATCAAGGGCTGGGAGCAAATGCCCGAAGGGTATGCGTTCGTCGAGGTTGCGGGTGTCGCATGCGACTCCAAAGACCGCGTGTATGTGTTCTGCCGCGGCAAGCATCCGATCATTGTGTTCGACAAAGAGGGCAAATTTTTGAACGCGTGGGGCGAAGGCCAATTCGTCGGCCCGCACGGCATATTCATCGACCGCGAAGACAACCTGTGGCTCGCCGATGACAAAAACCACGTCGTGCACAAGTACACCACCGACGGCAAAAAGCTGATGACGCTGGGCGAGCCGGGAAAGGCCGCCGACACCGGTTACAAGATTGGTGTGAGTCCGGTGCTGCGTGCGGCGGGGCCGTTTCACCGCGTCACCAATGTGGCGGTGTTGCCTGACGGCGACATGTACATCGCCGACGGTTACGGCAACGCGCGCGTTCACAAGTATTCGAAGGACGGAAAGCTGTTGTTCTCGTGGGGCGAGCCGGGCAGCGGGCCGGGGCAATTCATGCTGCCGCATGGCATTGCCGTCGACAGCGCGGGCCTTGTCTACGTGGCCGACCGCGAGAACTCGCGCGTGCAGGTGTTCAAGGGCAATGGTGAATACGTGCGCGAGTGGGGCTGGTTGAACCGCCCGTACGACATTTTCATCGACGATCAGGACATGCTGCATATCGCCGAGGGCGGCTTTCACAACTACATGATGAAACGCAGCGAAGGCCCGTTGCCCGCGCACGACCAGACCATGATTTACCCGCCGTGCGGCCACTCGCCGATTGCGCGCGTCACCGTGTGTGACCCCGACGGCAAGATCGCCGCGCAGGTTGGCGGCGAAAACCCCGTGCTGCCCGGCAACTTCGTCGCACCCCACGGCATCTGGGCCGACAAGCGCGGTGATTTTTATGTGGGCGAAGTCATCGTCAATGCGGGTGCGGTCAAGCGCATGGCGCCGCTGCGGCCAGCCGGGTTTCAGAAGTTCCGGCGGCGCGCGGGGTAGATTTTTCCAATCAGTCCAACGCGGCACGATGTGAGCAAGGTGCCCTGCCAAACCTGTCGTTCCCGCGTAGGCGGGAACCCATAACACAGTGACGAAGAGTAGTTACGTATACATGCTCGCAAGCGGTCGCTATGGCGCGATCTACACCGGTGTAACTTCTGACCTGATCAAACGCACTTGGGAACACAAGGAAGGCTTCATCAAAGGATTCACCAACGAATACGACATAAAGTACTTGGTTTGGTACGAAGCGCACGAAGACATCCACTCCGCCATCACCCGTGAAAAGCAAATCAAGAAATGGAACCGAGCGTGGAAAATCCGATTGATACAAGCGAAGAATCCTCTGTGGCGGGATTTGTATGTTGAAGTGGTAGGGTAAGGGGTTTATGGGTTCCCGCCTGCGCGGGAACGACGGTAGGGATAATTTCGACACTTTGAAACAAAACTATTTGGGAGATCAAGATGGGCAACAGCGTACAGGACAAAGTCGTCGTAGTAACCGGCGCGGGCGGTGGCATCGGCCGTGAAATGGCCTTGGCAATGGCCGCCAACGGCGCAAAAGTCGTGGTCAACGACATCGGGGCAGCCCTTTCAGGCGCGGCAGATGCCGCCATGGAAGGCGCCGCACAAAAAGTGGTGAACGAAATCAAGGCCGCGGGCGGCACGGCGGTGGCCAACACCGATTCGGTTTCCACCTGGGCCTCGGCCGAACACATCATCCAGTGCGCGCTCGACACCTACGGCCGCATCGACGGCGTGGTCAACAACGCCGGCATTCTGCGCGACCGCATTTTTCACAAAATGTCGGAAGACGACTGGAACTCGGTCATCGCGGTGCATTTGAATGGTGCGTTTTACATGAGCCGCGCCGCCGCCAACCCCATGCGCGCGCAGAACAGCGGCGCGTTCGTGCACATGACTTCCACGTCCGGCCTGATCGGCAACTTCGGTCAGGCAAACTACAGCGCGGCCAAGCTCGGCATCGCGGCATTGTCGAAAAGCATCGCCCTCGACATGGGCCGCAACCGCGTGCGCAGCAACTGCATCGCGCCGTTCGCGTGGAGCCGCATGACCAGCTCCATCCCCACCAACACGCCAGAAGAAAAAGAACGCGCCGGCCAACTGCAAAAAATGGAAGCGCGCAAAGTCGCACCCATGGCGGTTTACCTGATCAGCGACGCGGCCGCCGCCGTCACCGGCCAGATTTTTGGCGTGCGCGCCAACGAAATCATGCTCTTCAGCCAGCCGCGCCCGATCCGCAGCGTGCACCACACACCGGAGTGGACGCCCGAGGCCATCGCCAAAGTGGCAATGCCGTCGATGGAAAAACAGTTCTATCCGCTGGACCGGTCGCCGGATGTGGTTTGTTGGGATCCGATTTGAAATAATCCAATAAAGTCATATGCTTACAATTATTTTTCCGGATTGGTTAAATAATTTACCATTTGTGTATAATTGAATTGTAGCGGTGTTGGCGAACGCGAACCGCAAACAGAATCCAAAGGCATCTGCATGATCACCACGAAACTAACGCCATTTGGGAAGCAAGTAAGACATTACAGAATTGAAGCCGATACGACGCTCGGGGAGATGGCTAGCACACTAGGGATTTCCTCCTCGTACCTGTCGTCGCTTGAAGTAGGTAGAAAGCCACTTAGCGACCTAACGGTGAGATCGATCGTCGACTACTTTCGAAAGAAGGGGATTAATGCTGACGATTTAGTTTCACTAGCCGACCGTACGCGTGCCGCCATCAAAGTAGATTCACTTGATGATCGCTCGCGCGAAATGGTTGCGACATTCGCTCGTCGCGTGCCCACGCTCTCACCCGAGCAGAGAAATTTATTGAACAACGAGCTAGAAAGGTTCTTTAACAAAGGGGAAAAGTAGATGGCAAGAACAAATAATCATCCTCGTGGAATTCGAGTCCCACCGCTGCGGCGCATAGCAATCCGTGACCAAGCAATGAAGGTAAGGGAGGCCTATGGACTCAACCAGCCCATTGTCGATTTAGCTAAATTCGTAGAATGTGAGTTGTCTAATTCGGGTTATGTTTACGATATCGTATCTGGCGATGAGATGGGTGATGATGAAGCTCAGGCGTTTCCGGACTCATGCGTGTTACGAATTCGTGAAGACATATACGAAGCGTTAATTCGCCAAGATCGAAGAGCGCGATTTACCATAGCTCATGAGATTGGCCATCTAGCCCTGCACCAAGGTATTCCACTGAGGTGGGCCGGAACGCCTCAAAATAATGCATCGCGAACGCACGCATTTTATGAAGATAGCGAATGGCAAGCTGATACATTCGCCGCAGAGTTTCTAATGCCGGTTGATTTGATTCGCAAATATTGCACAAAAGCCGTGGAAATTTCTGACGTGTTTGGTGTTTCGTTGGATGCTGCTCTTATACGAATCAGTGCGCTACGGGCAGAACGATTATTACCTTGGTAAGTGACTTACTATGATTTGTTTTTTGAAACCCTAAAGTAATATTGAAGTTTTGCTACGCATGTAACATAGGTGAGTACACATCCGTCTAAATGTGCTCATGAATCTAGTTCAAATATCGTCCCAAGTCGAACACATAAAACCCCAAAGCGAGGCCCAAGCCTACGCCGGGGCGGAAAGCCTGACCTACGTCCGCTGTCAGGTCACCACTGACGACGGCATTACAGGCTACGGTGTCACGGGCCGCTTTCTCGCCGATCAGGTGGCGCATTTGCTCAACAACGGCATTGCCGAAACGCTGAAGGGGCTTAAAGGGACAGACGCACTGGATATCGAGGCCCTCACCACGCAGCTCGCCAAGAAATTCAACCCGCGCCAGTCGACAGGCGTGTTTGTATCCGCAATGTCGGCACTCGACTTGGCGCTGTGGGACATCAAGGGCAAGGCGCTGGGGCAGCCGGTGGCGCGGCTGATCGGCGGCGCGCGCAATGCGGTGCCGGCGTATGCGACAGTGGGGCTGCCGGCTTACTCGGAAGCGGAATTGGTCAATGCCTGCAAGACGGCGCTGGCCGAAGGTTTTCAGGGCGTGAAGATACTGGTGGGTGCGGGGCGTGGCATCGCGGAGGACGCGCAACGCGTTCGTGCGGTGCGTGCGGCGATAGGCAATGCGGCGCTGATGCTGGACGCCAATTGCGCTTACACAGTGGCAGAAGCCAAGCGGCTCGCTACGCTGGTTGCTGATTGTGATATCGCGTTTTTCGAGGAGCCGCTCAAAGGCAACGATATTCCGTCGCTCGCCGAACTACGCCGCGCGATCAATATTCCGCTGGCGTCGGGGCAGATGATTCAGTCGGTAACGTGGTTTCGCGATGTGTTGGCGGCGGGCGCGCTGGATATTTTGCAGCCCAATGCGGCGTTCTGTGGCGGTATTTCGGCGATGTTGCGCATCATGGCGCTGGCCGAGGCGCACGGCGTGCCGGTCACTGGCGCGGGCGGGTTTGAGTCAGCCAATTTGCCGGTGATGGCGGGCCACGCCCACGGCGGCATGCTGGAAGTGCACGGCGCGCACGTGGCGATCAAGGCGCGCTTTGCCACGCATCCTGAGTTCCGGGACGGCAAGCTGCATGTGCCCGATGCGCCGGGGCTGGGATTTACGCTGAAGGATGGGCCGCCATAGACCGGCCACACGCTTTGGGTTGGGTCAGCGCTGCGTCAATATCTGCGCAGTAACAAACACGCCACGGCTACGGCGGCCAACTGTGCCACGATAAAGCCTGCCACGTCCGCCGGTTGTATGCCCGCAAACGTGTTGCTGAACGCGCGCGCAATCGTCACCGCCGGGTTGGAGAAAAACGTGCTGGCGGTAAACCAGTAACCCGCAGTGACGATCAGCGCCACCATCAGGGGCACTTTCCCGGCGGCGTTGCGCAAGCCCAGGTGAATGGTGGCAAGCAGCACGCCGGTAGCCAGAAACTCGGATATCCACTGCGGCACGCCGCTGCGCACCTTGGCGGAAAACTGCATCACTGGCAGATCGAACATGAGATGCGTAATCCACACGCCGATCACGCCGCCGCTAATTTGCGCGGCGATGTAGGCCATGCACAGCGCCGCCGGCAATTCGCCGCACCGCCAAAAGGTGAGCGACACCGCCGGGTTGAAGTGCGCGCCGGAAATCGGGCCAAGTATCGTAATCAGCACGTAGAGCCCCGCGCCGGTGGCGATGGAATTGCCCAGCAGCGCCACCGCCGCATTGCCGCCGGCCAGTGTCTCCCCCATGATGCCGGAGCCGACGACGATGGCGAGCAGCAGTGCGGTGCCGGCGAATTCTGCGGTGATTTTTTGCAGTGAAGATGCGTTCATGACTTTGCCGCTCAACGTGACGGAAACAGTTTTTCCACCGCCGGATCCAGCACCGCTGTTTCACCGATGCGCCGCATTTCAGCCCGCCGTGCGTCGGGTGTCATGAGTTCAATAGGCAGTGCGAGCAGCATTTCGATACGCCGCGCCATTGCGTCATGTATTGCGCGAAACGCCGCACGCTTGTCATCATCCGTGCCGGTCACCGCGGCCGGATCAGGCAAGCCCCAGTGCGCAGTGGCCGGATGGCCCAGCCACACCGGGCACGCTTCACCGGCTGCGCTGTCGCACACGGTGACGATCAAATCCATCACGGGCGCGTCCGGCACGCCAAATTCATCCCACGATTTCGAACGCAGATTTTCCGCCGGGTAATGCATTTGCGCACATAACTCAGCCGCAAACGGATTGACACGGCCGCCCGGGTGCGAGCCCGCCGAATAGCCGCGCAACCGTCCGTTGGATAAGGTGGTGGCCAGCGCCTCGCCCAGGATCGAACGCGCGCTGTTGCCGGTGCAGACAAACAGAATGTTGAGGGGCATAACGAATTAAACCAAATTAAAATAATCAATAAAAACAAATAGTTATAAGAATATCGGCCGGCGTCAGGCCGCGTCCGCGCGAGCCGCCGGCTTATCAACCACGCCACGCCACACCGGAAACACAATACGAAATTCACTGCCCTTGCCCGGCTCCGATTGAATGTGTAACGCGGCCTGATGCCGCAGCAGCACGTGCTTGACGATGGCCAGCCCCAGTCCGGTACCACCGGTCTCGCGCGAGCGTCCGCGGTCGACGCGGTAAAACCGCTCGGTGAGCCGTGGAATGTGTTCGGCGGCAATGCCGATGCCGCTATCGGCCACGCTGAATACGCCGCGATTTTGTTCGTCGACGCACCAGGTCAGCGCGATGGCCCCGCCCGGCGGCGTGTAGCGCACGGCATTGCTGGCAAGATTGCCGAAGGCGCTGCGCAACTCATCGGCACTGCCGGAAATGGCGGCGTCCTCGTCCACAGTCACATTAATGGTGTGCTGGCCCGCGCTCAGTGCGCGCGCGTCGTCCGCCAGGGCGTGCAGCATCGCGTGCACATCCACCCGCTCTTCGCGCTGCGGCGCGTCGCTGCCCTCCAGCCGCGACAGCATCAGCAAATCGTCCACCAGCTTTAACATGCGATCCGACTGCTGCACCATCAGCGCGATGTGGCGGCGCACCTGCTCGGCCGGCATCACCGTGGCGTCACTCATGTGTTCAAGAAAGCCATGGATCACCGTGAGCGGCGTGCGCAATTCGTGCGACACGTTGGCGATGAAGTCACGGCGAGTGGTGTCAGCACGCTCGATTTTGGTGATGTCAAAGCTCACCAGCAGCTTGCGACCGTCGCTGAATGGGATCGCTTTCAGCGACAACAGTTGGCCCGCGTTGTGCGCGGGGTGAAAATCCAGCGTTTCTTCCGCCGGCACGTCTTGCAGAAAAGCCGCCAGCCGCGGCACGCGCACGATGTTGGTGACGCGCAAACCGTAATCGCGGCCCGGTTGCAAACCCAGGTGCTGCGCGGCGGTGTCGTTGCACCACAGCAGTTGATCGCCGCTGTCGAGCATGGCGATACCGTCGGGCAAGGCCTGCGCGGCCTGCGTGAAAAGCTCCAGATCGCGGCTGACTTCGTCACGCTTGCGCGACTCCATGCGCAATGCACGGTAAACGCCGGCGAACACCGCGCCCCACATGCCCCACGGGTCCGGCAACTCGTCGGCCTTGGGTGATTGCAGCCAGCGTTGCAGGCGCGCCAACTGATAGACATGCAGCACGTGCAGCAGGGCCAGCCCCGCACAGGCCGCCACCCAGCCGGCGGTTTCGCCCAGCCACAGGCCCACCGAAACCGCGCCAAACGCGATCAGCAGCAACTTAAACGTCAGGGAAAACCCTATGGGCATCGGGGCGCAGCCGCTGGTTGATTGCGAAAAAAGGGGCGTTTCTATTTTACTGCGGCGCTCAATCTGGCCCACCCTGCGCTGCCGCTGCAGATGCCGCTTGCGGCCGCGCCGCGGAAAATTTGTAACCGGCGCCGCGCACGGTTTTGATCAAGTCTTCGCCATCGTCACCGAGCGCCTGCCGCAGACGCCGGATATGCACGTCCACCGTGCGTTCCTCGATGAAAACATGGTCGCCCCACACCTGGTCGAGCAATTGCGTGCGCGAGTAAACACGCTCCGGATGGGAGAGGAAAAAATGCATCAGCCGGAATTCCGTCGGCCCCAGTGCAACGGGCTGGCCGTTAAGCGTGACTTCATGGCTCACCGGGTTGAGCACCAACCCGCCCGCCGAGAGCGCAGCATCCGACGCATGCGGCGCGCGTCGCCGCAACACCGCCTGTATGCGCGCCACCAGCTCACGCGGGCTGAAGGGCTTTACCACATAGTCGTCGGCGCCCTGATCGAGCCCTTTCACGCGATCGGCTTCCTCGCCGCGCGCAGTGACCAGAATCAGCGGCAGATCGGCGGTGCGCGCGGTTTCCCGCAATTCGCGCGCCAGCGCGAGCCCCGATTTATGGGGCAGCATCCAGTCGATCAACACCGCGTCGGGCAATTCTTCGCGCAGCAGTGCCAGCGCGTCCTCCGCACTCGCCACGGTGGTTGGATCCATGCCGGCCTGCTCGAGCGTGTAACGCATCAGCTCCTGCACCGCGGGCTCGTCCTCCACCACCAGAATGCGCGCCGCCATCAGGCTGACTCCTCCGGCGCTGGCGCGGGCGGCAAGCCGGTGTGCCGGATATCGATGCCGTCAACGATATAGATCACCTGCTCTGCGATGTTTTCGGCGTGATCACCCACGCGCTCAATCGACTTGGCGATCCACACAATGTCGAGCGCGGTGGTGATGGTGCGCGGGTCTTCCATCATGTAAGTGATCAGTTGCCGAAGAATGCCGCGAAACTCGGTGTCAATCAGCTTGCCCTCGGCAATTACTTTTTCCGCCTCGGCTGTGTCGAGCCTCGCCTTCGCGTCCAGCACGCGGCGCAGGATCATCGCTGCCTTGTTGCCTGCTTGCCGCAGATCAATGGAACGCGGGATGGTCAGCGCGCCGCGGCCATAAATGCTGCGCGCCATGCGCGCGATTTTCTCGGCCTCGTCGCCCATGCGCTCCAGATCGGTGACGATCTTCGACACCGACATGATGAGCCGCAGGTCGCTTGCCGCCGGCTGGCGCCGCGCCACGACATGCACGCAGGCGTCGTCGATTTCCTTTTCATAGTTGTTCACGCGCCGCTCGGTTTCGATGACGCGCGAAATGATGTCCTCGCCGCCGGTGGCAAGCCCTTCGATGACCGTGGTGAGCTGAATCTCGACCAGTCCGCCCATCTGCAGCACGCGCGAGCGGATATCCTCCAGATCGGCATCGAATTGTTTTGAAGTGTGTTCGCTGTTGGCCATAATATTTTCGCCTTGAGAGTGTGCGAAGCGTTCAGCCGAAGCGGCCCGTGATGTAGTCTTCGGTTTCTTTCTTTTTGGGCTTGATGAACAGCGTGTCGGTGAGATCGAATTCCACCACCTCGCCCAGATACATATACGCGGTGTAATCCGACACGCGCGCCGCCTGCTGCATGTTGTGGGTGACGATCACGATCGTGAAATCCTTTTTCAGATCATGTATCAGCTCTTCGATGCGCAGCGTCGAAATCGGGTCGAGCGCGGAAGTGGGTTCGTCCAGCAGCAGGATTTCCGGCTTGACCGCAATGCCGCGCGCGATGCACAACCGCTGCTGCTGCCCGCCGGAAAGGCTCATGCCACTCTGGTTCAGTTTGTCCTTCACCTCGTTCCACAGCGCCGCGCGCTGCAACGCCCATTCAACGCGCTCATCCATCTGGCCGCGCGACATTTTTTCATGCAGCCGCACGCCAAAGGCGATATTGTCGTAAATCGACATCGGAAACGGCGTGGGCTTCTGGAACACCATGCCGATGCGCGCGCGCAGGTCGTTCAGATCCAGATCGCTGTCGAGCAGATTCTTGCCGTCGAGCAGCAGTTCGCCCTCGGCGCGCTGTTCGGGATACAGCGAATACATGCGGTTCAGCGTGCGTAGCAGCGTCGATTTGCCGCAGCCCGACGGGCCAATAAAGGCGGTTACGCGGCCCTTGTAAATATCCATGTTGATATTCTTCAGCGCATGGAACCCGCCGTAGTAAAAATTGAAATTGCGAATAACCAATTGCGCCTGTGGCGCGAGTGGCGGCTTTACAGTGGATGCGGCTTGCAATGTAACGTTGGCCATGATTGCCCTGGTAACCGTGATCCGGGATTCACGAGGTGATTTTTTGTTTAAACAGCGTGCGTGCCGCAATATTCAGAATCAACACGCCCATGGTGATCAACAGCACCCCCGCCCACGCCAGCTCCTGCCAATCTTTGAACGGGCTCATGGCGAAGCGGAAAATGGTCATTGGCAGATTCGCCATCGGCTCCGTCAACGCGGTACTCCAGAACTGATTGGAAAGCGCCGTGAACATCAGCGGCGCCGTTTCGCCCGCGATGCGCGCCACGGCCAATAACACGCCGGTGATAATGCCTGCCTGCGAGGCGCGCACGGTGACTTGCAAAATCATCACCCATTTCGGTGCGCCCAGCGCGGCGGCGGCTTCGCGCAGCGAATCGGGCACCAGCCGCAGCATGTTTTCCGTGGTGCGTATCACCACGGGCATCACCAGCAACGCCAGCGCCAGCACGCCCGCGAAGCCTGAAAATTTACCCATTGGCACCACCACCGCGGCGTAGACAAACAGGCCGATCACGATGGACGGCGCTGACAGCAGGATGTCATTGATGAATCGCGTTACATGGCCGAGTACCGTACTGCGGCCATACTCGGCGAGGTAAACCCCGGCAAGAATGCCAACCGGAGTGCCGATCAACGTGGCAAGCCCCACCATGACAAAGCTGCCGAATATGGCGTTTGCCAGTCCACCCGCGCTACCTGGAGGTGGCGTCATCTGCGTAAACACCGCGACCGACAAGCCGGCGATGCCCAGTTGCAGGATGGTGATCAAGATCCAGGCCAGCCAGAACAGGCCAAACGACATCGCCGCCAGCGATAGGGCCAGCGCTATATTGTTGATTAATTTGCGTTTTTTATGGAGTTCCATGTTGCTTTTCAAGACTTACGTCTTGCGCCCTTCCTGACGTTCCAGCCGCAGCAACAGCACTTTGGAAATCGCCAGCACCACAAACGTGATCACAAACAGAATCAAGCCCAGCTCAATCAACGCGGCGGTATGCAAACCCTGTTCGGCCTCGGCGAATTCATTGGCGAGCGCCGAGGTGATGCTGTTGCCGGGGGAAAACAGCGACGCGTTCGATAGAAAGTTAGTGTTGCCGATCACAAACGTGACGGCCATGGTCTCGCCCAGCGCACGGCCCAGCCCGAGGATGATGCCGCCGATGACGCCCGCCTTGGTGTAGGGCAGCACCACATTCCAGACGACTTCCCACGTCGTTGCACCCACGCCGTACGCGGATTCCTTGAGCATTTGCGGTGTGATTTCAAACACGTCCCTCATCACAGAGGCGATGAACGGAATAATCATGATCGCCAGAATAATGCCTGCCGACAGCAGGCCTACGCCGATGGTGGGGCCGGCGAAAAGTTGGCCGATCACCGGCAGTTGTCCCAAGCTCGCCGCAAGTGCAGGCTGAATGGTTTTGCCGAAAATCGGCGCGAATACCAGGAGGCCCCACATGCCGTAGACGATGCTCGGAATCGCCGCCAGCAGTTCAATCGCCGTGCCGAGCGGCCGGCGCAGCCATGGCGGCGACAGTTCTGTGAGAAATATCGCGATGCCGAACGACACCGGCACTGCGATCACCAGTGCGATGATCGACGTCACCAGCGTGCCGTAAATCGGAATCAGCGCGCCGAACTTCGCCATCGGCGGGTTCCAGTCGGCGCTCCACAGGAACGGCAGTCCGAATTTTTGAATCGACGGCCACGCGCCATAAATCAGCGAGACAATGATGCCCGCCAGCGAGGCCAACGCGAGTATCGCGAAGCCACGCGTGAGATTGGCGAAAATGACATCGCCCAACTGTGACGGCGCTCTACGCACGGGGCTTACTTTCAGGCCGGCGCCCGCCGCGACTGCGACAGCCGCACCGGATTCGGGAAGTGTCATGTGATATGCGGGAAAAAACAAGGGGGCGGAGCCGCTCGCAGGCCCACTCCGCGCCCCGGTTTTAAGGGATCGACGGGATTGATGGGATCGGCGAGGCGAATTATTTGCCCGCCCACACCGGCTTGCCGCCCGTATCCTTGACTTGCGTCGCCCACGCGCCGCGAATCTGCTTGGTCAGCGTGTCAGGCAACGGCACATAGTCGAGATCCGCCGCCAGCTTGCTGCCGTTGTTGTACGACCAGTCGAAAAACTTCAGCACTTCCGTCGCCTGTTGCGGCTTGGCCGGCGCTTTGTGCATCAAGATAAAAGTGGCGCCGGTGATGGGCCAGCTTTCCTTGCCCTTTTGCTCGGTCAGAATCGCGCCGAACGCCGCCTTGCTCCAGTCCGCGCCTGCGGCGGCCGCCTTGAACGTCAGATCATCCGGGCCGACAAACTGGCCGTCGGCGTTTTTCATCAATACATACGCCAGCTTGTTTTGCTTGGCGTAGGCATATTCGACATAGCCAAGAGCGCCGGGCAGACGCTGCACGAAAGCGGCCACGCCCTCATTGCCCTTGCCGCCCATGCCCACCGGCCATTGCACGGCCTGACCTTCGCCAATTTTGCCTTTCCACTCGGCGTTCACTTTGGCCAGATAGTTGGTGAATATGAAGGTGGTGCCCGATCCGTCGGCGCGCCGCACCAAGGCAATGTCCTGCGCGGGCAGCTTCAGTTTCGGGTTGAGTTCGGCGATGGCCTTGTCGTTCCACTTGGTAATCTTGCCCATGTAAATGTCGCCAAGCACCTGGCCGGTCAAGCGCATGTCGCCCGGCTTTACGTCGGTGATATTTACCACCGGCACCACGCCGCCGATCACGGCGGGAAACTGCATCAGACCGTCCTTGTCGAGTTGCTCTTGTGTAAGCGGCGCATCGGACGCGCCGAAATCCACGGTCTTGGCATTAATCTGGCGAATGCCACCGCTGGAGCCGATGGATTGATAATTCATTTTCACGCCGGTGGCCTTCTGATAGGCCTCGGCCCACTTGGCGTAAATCGGAGCAGGGAAGGTCGCGCCGGCGCCGGTGATTTCTTGGGCGAACGCCGCGCCCGCGCCGATACCCGTTCCAACTCCAACCGCACTCAAGTTGGCCGCAATGCCTGCGGCAAGCAACCATTTAATCGGTTTGAACATGATCGTACTTCCTCTTTAACATTGAAAATTTGTTTGGTCTCTGATGGTCTGGGATGCAGTTTATGACGGAAATATTTCAATTTAATGACAGCGGCGGCGTGAGGAGTCACTTTAAATATCTGATTTTATTGATTATTTTTGTTTGTGACGGCCCGCTCTTGGCAATCAGTCGCGCGCGTACTGCGGGTTTGTTGCGGGCAGTTGCTTTTGCCGCCAGCAACGCCGCCATAGTTGCCATCGCGGTACACACGGGCGCGGCAAGCCGCCGGACCAGCGGCGCCGATCACAAAATATGCATAAAATCAGCTGCTTACGATATATCCATCAAAATACAAGCGCCCGCGCCGTGGCGCTCGGGGTATGCGAGCGGGCTTGCAGTGCCTGCATGCGCGCCAGTGCGCTGCCGAAGACTTCCGCCGCTTCATGTACGACCGCCTGCGCATGCACGCCGCCCGGCGCGGCGCAGCCGCTCAGTTCGAGATCAAGCAGCGCTTCAAATCGTCCGCGAACGTCATCTACACCCGCCACCGGCAACGCCGTCACGCCGCCCGGCAAGCCGTTTCCGCTGACGCGCCGTTGCAGGGATTCTGCATACGCGGACAACAGGAACCGCACGGCGTTTTCCGAATCCAGCCTGCGAATGATTTCCAGCATTTGCATGAGGGATCTCCTGTGATTGATCAAACCCTGTTTTTCGGGCGGCCACGTAAGGCCAGACCCGCGAGTCGTACGGTACGCGCCATTTGTGACCGCGTGATGACGACTATCAGCGGCTTTCGCGGCCCGTGCACGCGGGCGCGTCATTTGCGGCCTACCCGCAGATTGGCCGTGGCAATCAGCACCTCCTGCAAAAAGCAGGTAAAGGCGCCAATGAATGAAAGCATGGCCAGAACAAACAACACCGCGATCAGGATGGACAGTTCGATGCCCAACAGATCGCCCACAAAAAGCGCCACGATGACCATGCAAACCAGCATGCCCGCGCAGATCCCCAGCGAAATGGCGCGGTCAATCACGCGCGAGCGCAGCGACAATTTATCCAGTTCCTGCTGAACATCCTGTTCCGGCAGTCTGCCCGCGGCGCCGAGCCGTTCCTCCAGCACGCGGGCGCGATCCACAATTCTCGACAACCGTCCGGTGAAGACAGAAAGCATGACACCCACGCCCGATAGCAGAAATACCGGCGCAACCGCAATTTGAATGACCTTGGCTATGCTGTTCATGGAAGTAGACTGCGCCTGCCTCGGAAATGTGGGTTGCGCCGCGGAGACGCGGGCCGAATTTGTCTGAACACGGCATCGAACCTTACCGGGCCTTGATTGCAAAGCAGTGACAAGAGGAAGGCCAATTCGTAACACTCGCGCGAAACCCCGCATCGCGAGTCGCTATAATGCGAAAAATCACTGAAAGCCCCGTACATCATGGACATCACCCCGCCCTACGGCTATCAGGAAGTCGTGCCGCTGACCAAGGAGCACCGCGTGGTGCTGCCCGCCGAAAACAAATTGCCGCCGGTGTTTCGCGGCATGATGGTGATACCGCTGTCGTACACCGAGTTCAGCCTGGCGTGCCACGATTACCCGGTGGTGTTCGTCAGCGGCGATCAGGGCAAAACCGCCGTGGCGATGGCGGTAGTGGGGCTGGAGCAGCAGCAAAATCTTTTTGTCGCGCCCGATCTCACCTGGGATCGCAATGCGTATGTGCCCGCCTACGTGCGCCGCTACCCTTTCTGCATGACGCGCGTCAACGTCAGCGGGCAGGAGCAGGCCGAGCGCATCGCCTGTGTGGAAAAGCGCGCGTTGAGCGCCAAGGGCGACGCGCTTTACGACGACAAGGGCGAACCGCTGCCGGTGTGGGACAACATGCGAAAGCTGCTGTTTGAATTCGAAGCCGACCTCGCGCGCACCGAAGCGATGTGCAAAATGGTGATCGAACTCGGCCTGCTGGAACCCTTCACCATGCAGGCCAAGCCGCAACAGGGCGACCCGTTCACGCTCGCCGGCATGTTCCGCGTTACCGAACAGAAGCTCACCGAGCTGCCCGCTGAAAAACTCAAGGAACTGGTCACCAACGGCGTGCTGCCGCGCGTGTACGCGCACCTGATGTCCATGTCGAACTTTACGCGTCTCCTGGCGCGCAAGGCAGCACGGGCGCGGCCTCAGCGCAAGGTGGAAGCCAAGGCTTGATACGCCGGATTGCTGGTTCGCGGTTCCGCCAATACTGCACGTTAACCGCGTAGCGTAAAATCTCCCGCAGCCACTTTCTGCAAGGACAACCCGCGTGAGCCAGAACCCGACTCCACAAGCCACCGCAGCCAGCATCCGCGCCAACATTGAGCGTGTGATGTCGGGCCAGACGCACACAGTCGACAAGGTGCTGGCGGCGTTTCTCGCCGGCGGGCATGTGTTGCTGGAGGACAACCCCGGCACCGGCAAGACCACGCTCGCCAAGGCGCTGGCAAAGAGCGTTGGCGGTGAATTTCGCCGTGTGCAGTTCACGCCCGATTTGCTGCCGTCGGATATTCTCGGCGTGTCGGTGTTCAATCCGCGCGATCAGGACTTCAAGTTTCACGCCGGACCGATTTTCACGCAGGTCCTGCTGGCCGACGAAATCAACCGCGCCAGTCCGCGCACGCAGTCAGCGCTGCTCGAGGCGATGGCCGAGGGGCAGGTCAGCATCGAGGGCAAAACGCACGCGTTGGACTATCTTTTCTTCGTCATTGCTACGCAGAACCCGGTGGAGTTTCGCGGCACCTATCCGCTGCCCGAAGCGCAGATGGATCGCTTCGCGGTACGGCTTTCGCTGGGTTATGTGAGCGCCGAGGCCGAGGTGGCCATCGTTAATGCGCAAGCGCAGGCGCATCCCCTCGACGGCCTACAGGCTTGCGTGACGACGCAGCAAATTCGTGAATTAAAACAACAGGTTAAAGCCATCCGCGTCAGCGACGAACTGAAGCGCTACGCGGTTGATCTGGCGCGTGCCACGCGCGGTGCGCCGTCGGTGCAACTGGGCGCCGGGCCGCGTGCGTCACTTGCGCTGGTGCACATGGCACAGGCGCTGGCGCTGGTGCAAGGCGGTGAGTTCGTCACACCCGATCACATCCGCGACATGGCGGTAAGCGTGCTTGCGCACCGGCTGTCGATCGATCCGGCGGCGAAGTTTTCCGGGCGCACGGCGCAGGACGTGGTGGCGGATGTTTTGAAAAGCGTGCCGGCGCCGGTCTGATAACAACCCTGCCGCGCCGCGCCCGAACCCATGTGGAAATTCTTTCACTGGCTGTTCAGCAAAATCGCCGCCGGCCAGCGCGTGATTGACCGGCGCTTTACCCCAGCGGGCATGCTGGTGGGCGGCATGCTAATCGCCGGAGCAACACTGGGCGCGGATACCAATCAGACCATGGCGTACCGCATTTCCGCGTTCGCCGTGGCGCTGCTATTGGTGGCTGCTGCCGGCGCGTGGCTGCAACGCGGGCGTTACACGGTAACGCGCCAGTTGCCACGCGCGGTATCGGCGGGTGAGGCGTTTCACTATCGTGTAACCGTGGGCAATCTGGAAAACGCGGCGCGCGATGGCCTTGCGCTGATTGATGAGCTGGCCGATCCGCGCCCGCCGCTGGCGGAGTTTCGCGCGCGCTACAAGGTGCCCACGTATCGCGCATGGAAGCAAATGATCCGCAACAAAAATGCTTGCGAAATCAAAGAGATGGCAATTCCCGAAATCGCGCCACGCAGCTCGGTGGAAGTCACCGTGGCAGGCTTCGCGCAGCATCGCGGCAACCAGCATTTTCGCGGGGCGGTGGTGGCGCGCGCCGATCCATTGGGCCTGGTGCGCGGCCTCACGCTACACGAAGCGCCCGGCAATCTGCTGGTGCTACCCAAACGCTACACCCTGCCGCCGATCAATCTGCCCGGCTCGCGCCGTCATCAGCCCGGCGGCGTCACGCTTGCCACTGGCGTCGGCGATTCAGAGGAATTTGTCGGCCTGCGCGATTACCGGCCCGGCGATCCGCTGCAACGCATCCACTGGAAAAGTTACGCACGCGTCGGCGAGCCGGTGGTGCGTGAATATCAGGACGAATATTTTGAGCGCCACGCGCTGATTCTCGACACCTTCGGCAACATCACGCGCGCGGGGTCGATTGCGCAGGCTGCTTCCACAACCGCAGCGTTTGAAGAGGCGGTGTCGGTGGCCGCCTCGCTCGCCTACACGGTGAACACTCAGGAATGTCTGCTCGACTTGATGTTCGTCGGCAATGAGTCGTATTGCTATACCGCCGGACGAGGCCAACTGTCGTCGGGCAGTTTGATGGAAGTGCTGGCAGGCGTGCAGCTGTGCGCGAGCCAGCCGTTCAAGACGCTGCACGACGCGGTGATCGCGCGGCGCGCGCTGCTGACAGGCAGCATCTGCGTACTACTGGCGTGGGACGAAGCGCGGCAGGACTTCATCCGCGACTTGCAGAAATTCGGCGTACCGTTGCTGGTGTTGCTGGTGGCAAATGAAGCACCGCCGGATCGGCCGCCATGGTTGCGGGTGATCGAGCCGGGGAAGGTGGCGGAAGGGTTGGCCGGGTTATGAACCACACCTCCAGCGTCATGAAAATCCACCCTCTGATGCTCGCCGCTGCCATCGCCTTCTGGGGCTGGCAAAGCGGCCAATGGCTGGCTGCGGCAGTCGCCGCACCGCTGTTGTGTGCTTCGTTTTACGTGTCGTTGCATTGGGAACAAACCACCGCGACGCTGTGCCGTGTGGCGGATTTTTGTGGTGTGTTCGCATTGCTGCTGGGCGTTTATTTTTACGTGGTGAACGGCAATCCGCAGGCGATAATCCTGTTTTTTCTGTGGCTGCCAATGCTGTTTTTGCCGCTGGCGCTGACGCACGCCTACAGTGCCAGCGAGCGCATGGACGCGAGCGTGCTGTTCTGGAGTTTACGGCGCGATCCGCTGGCAAGGCCGGCGACGTTTGATCCCTGGTTTGCGTATTACGCCGTGTGGCTGTTTTCGGCCTCTGCCGCCAACAACCGCAGCGAGTGGTTCTACGTCGGGCTGGTGGCGCTGGTCAGCTGGCCGTTGGTGCGCATCCGCCCGTGGTCGTATCGCGTCGGCACTTGGGGCGTGGCGTTTTCGCTGGCGATAGGCATGGGCTACGGCCTGCATCTGGGGCTCGCCGAAACGCAGCGCTGGCTGGAAACCGCCGTGCCGGAATGGATATCGGGCGACGGCTCGCGCACCGACCCCTATCGCGCCACCACCGACATCGGCCACATCGGCAAGCTGAAGGATTCCGACGCCATTGTGCTGCGGGTATTTCCGGCGGCGGGAGCCAAGCCGCCAGCGCTGCTGCATCGCGCGAGTTACAACACATATTTCGGTAATGCCTGGATCGCGCGCGGCGTGGCGTTCGCCAACGTGAACGGCGAGACCGGCGATATCTGGCCGCTGAACAAGGCCGACGCCGCGGGAGCCAGCATGCGCGTGACCCTCCATGATTACACCGTGCGGCCTAACCCGGTACTGAGTCTGCCCACGGGCGCGGTGGCGGTGGAAGCATTGAAGGCGGTAAACATGCAGCGCAATCCGCTGGGCGCAGTGCAGATCGTGCGCGAGCCGGGGTTTTTTTCCTACACCGTTGCCTATAACAGCGGGCGCGCGGTGGAAGGGCTGCCCAACGAGGACGACACGCGCCTGCCACCGAAAGAACGCGAGGCCTTTGCCGCGCTGGCGGCGGAACTCGGCCTCAAGCAACTCAAGCCTGACGAAGCGGCGCTTACCGTCAAACAATATTTTGCACTGGGCTACCGCTATTCAACGTATCAGAAGGACACACCGCTGGTGGGCTCGGCCATCGTGGATTTTCTGCTTCGCTCGAAATCGGGCCACTGCGAATACTTCGCCACCGCGACGGCGTTATTGCTGCGCGCGGGTGGCATCCCCGCGCGTTACGCCACCGGCTTCGGCGTGCTCGAGAAAAGCGATCTCGAAAACGGCTGGCTCGTGCGCACGCGCCACGCGCACGCGTGGGTGCGCGCTTACGTCAACGGCGCGTGGATCGACATCGACACTACGCCACCGGCGTGGGGCGACGTCGAAGCGGACGCGGGCAGCGGCTGGGCAAAATCGTGGTCAAAGGTTACCGACGTATGGTCGTGGCTGCGCTTTCGCATTTCACAAGCATGGGCCAACAGCGATGAACGCAAACTGCTGATCGGCGGCTTGATTGTGGTACTGCCATTTGCGCTGTGGCTGGCGTGGCGCTTATTCCGCAGCCGGCGCGTTGCAAAAAATAATCAAATAAAACAAATACTTACAGACAACAGCCACACAGGCGCCGATTCCGAGTTTTACCGCGTTGAGCAGCGGCTTGCGCAAGCCGGCCTGCGCCGCCAGCCGCACGAAACCGCGCGTGCGTGGCTGGCGCGGCTGGAGCAGGATGCAAACGTGGATACGTCACCATTGCTGGAAATCGTCACGCTGCATAACCGCTATCGCTTTGATCCCGGCGGATTGCCGGCGGAGTTGCGCACGCAATTGCGTGAGCGCGTGCAGCAATGGTTGGCCGCGCAGCCGGCGGCACAAAAATCGTAGCGCGCGAAATGCCGATGACGCCTGTCACGTCGCGCCTTGTTTACGCTACCGTATTTGTCACGGTGCTGATCACTCCATTTGCACAAGCACAAAACTACCCCACCCGCCCGATACGCATGGTGATCCCGTTTTCGCCCGGCGGCGCAACCGATGTGCCGGGCCGGGTGCTGGCGCAAAAACTGTCGGAGCAATTCGGCCAGCAGGTGGTGGTGGACAACCGCCCCGGTGCGGGCAGCGTGGTGGGCACTGAGGTTGTCGCGCACGCCGCGCCCGATGGCTACACCATTTTGATGACCGGCACGCCGTTTGCCGTCAGCCCGGCGATTTACCGCAAGTTGCCGTATCACCCGGTGAAGGATTTTGCGCCGGTGGGGCAGTTCGGTTCCGCACCGAATACGCTGACCGTGCATCCTTCGCTGAATGTGCGCACCACGCAGGAACTGATCACGCTCGCCAAATCGCAGCCGGGCAAACTCGATTGGGCGTCGTCGGGCACGGGCGGCGCGCAACATTTGTTCGGCGCGCTGTTCATGTCGATGGCGGGCATCAACGTAACGCACATCCCCTATAAAGGCAGCGGCCCGGCCAGTGCGGACTTGCTGGGCGGGCAGGTGAAAATCGGCTTTCCCGGCATCGCCATCGTTTTGCCGCATCACAAGGCGGGGCGGCTGCGCGTGCTCGGCGTCACCAGTGCCAAACGGTCCGCGCAGGCGCCGGATATTCCGAGCATTGCCGAAGGCGGCGTTGCGGGTTACGGCGCGACGATCTGGTTCGGCATCGTCGTGCCGGCCCGCACGCCGGAGCCAATCATCAACCAGCTGCACGCGGCAATTGGCCGCGCATTGCAGTCACCCGATTTACGCCAGAGCTTCGCGGGCGCAGGCACCGACGTAGTGTCGGGCACGCCAGCGGAACTTGCTGCGCTGGTGAAACAGGAGATAGAAACCTGGGGGCGTGTAGTGCGCGAAGCAGGGATCGCTGCGAACTAAAAATTGTTAATAACTATAAATTGGTAGGCCGGCCTACAAAATTATGGATTACACACATGTGGTAAATTGAAGAAGGTAAATCATCGACAATTCAAGACGTTAGGCGATGGGGCCACTGTCAGTAAGCGACAAACTACAAAAGCATATCGCTCTTCTACTGCCTAAAAAGAGACGGTACACGAGGAGCTATTGAGCAATTTGCACCGGGCGGACAAGCTGGACTTTTCGCGGACTCCTCATCAAGGCACAGGGCAACCCGGTTCTGGATATCGGCACGCCGTTCACGCTCTGACCATCCGACCATGGCTGCGACCTGGTCAAGACACTCTGGTCAAGAACATTTGAGTTCATTTCATTTGGCGCGCCTATATGAATGACACCCCCGATGTGACCCCGGAACACGGCCTGAAGAGTTACCTGTTCATCGGGCTTTCGGCCACAGTTCTGATCGCGCTAATTTGGTCAAGCATTTACTACAAGATCCAGCAGGAATTGGAAACCGAGTTGGCGGTTATCGACCGGGTAACACTCAATCTCTCCCGGGTTTTTGAGGAACATACGGTTCGCACCCTTCAGGGTATCGATCAATCAGCCCTGTTCCTCAGGTACCAGTACGAAAAGGTCGGTGACAAGATTTCCATCGCCGAACACCTGAAAGAAGGCATGTTCCAGATGCGCCTGTTCAACCAAATGGGCATCATGAACGAGCACGGTATCCTCACACACAGTAGCGTCGACCAGGGTATAGGCATTGATCTCTCGGACCGCGAACACTTCAAAGTGCATATCCCGGCCGACACCGAGAAAATTTTTATCAGCAAACCCGTGCTCGGGCGTGCCTCCGGAAAATGGTCGTTGCAGATCTCACGCCGTATCAACAAGAAGGATGGTAGTTTCGGCGGAGTCGTTGTTGTGTCCCTGGATCCGGATTACCTGACCAGTTTCTATCGACAGATCGACATTGGTAAAACAGGTATTGTTGCCCTTTCCGGTGCCGATGGCGTCGTCCGGGCGCGCCGCATAGGCAATGAAGTCAGCTATGGACAGGATTTATCGCAATCCCCAATCATCAAGAAGGCCTTGATTGACGGGGTAGGCACGGCTGTCAATGTCAGCGCCATCGATGGCGTGCGGCGCCGGTACGGTTACCGCAAGGTCCACGACTATCCCCTTTGGGTCTTCGTGGCTGTCGGGGAGGAAGAGGCGTTAACTGAAGCCAATAGCCGCAGGCGTATCTACCTTGCCTTTGGCGGTTTATTGTCTATCCTGATCGCCGGCTTCGCGCTCGCAGTTACGCAAATCCTGCGACGGCAGGTCAGAATCGCCACCCAGTTCCGCCTTAGCCAGGAACAGGCCGAAGTCGCCAATCTCGCCAAGAGCCAGTTCCTGGCGACCATGTCGCACGAGATTCGCACGCCGCTAAATGGCATCCTGGGAATGGCGCAGGTACTGATGGACGACAAAATGGGCGACGAGCAGCGCAGGGACTACGCCCGCATCATCCTCAATTCAGGGCAGACCCTGCTTACGCTGCTGAATGACGTCCTCGACCTTTCCAAGGTGGAGGCCGGCAAGATTGAGCTGTCGAACACGGTCTTCGAAGCGAAACAACTGGTCGAGGAAACCACCAGGCTGTTTGCCCTGTCCGCCGAGGAGAAAGGGTTGAGCATCGAGGCAAAATGGAAAGGGCCCCCGGGCGAACGTTACGAAGCAGATGCTGTCCGCCTGCGGCAGATGCTCTCAAATCTGATCAACAATGCCATCAAGTTCACAAACCAGGGCTTTGTGCATGTCGAAGCCTTTGTCGTCGGGCAAGACGATCAGCAAGCCATGCTCGAATTCTCGGTTTCCGACAGCGGCATCGGCATCTCGCCAGAAAAGCAGGCCGGGTTGTTCCATCCGTTCAGCCAGGTCGACGGCTCGACTACCCGTGAATATGGCGGTACTGGGCTCGGCCTGTCCATCATTCACAGGCTGGCGCACCTCATGGGCGGAACCGTTGGCGTGGAAAGCCAGCCGGGCCAGGGGTCACGCTTCTGGTTTCGTGTCCGGGTGGACATCCGCAAGGGCAAGCAAGGCAGCGATACGCAAGAAATCCCCGCATCGGTTGGGCAATCGGACTCGTTGATGCGAACCGGGCAGGTGATGCTGGTTGAGGACAATGTCGTCAACCGCAAGGTGGCCGAATTTCTACTGAAGAAACTGGGGCTTGAATTCCTGTCCGTAGAGAATGGGCAGGAAGCCGTCAACGCGCTGCGAAACGGGGCGCGCCCGAACCTGATACTCATGGACATGCAAATGCCGGTGATGGATGGCGTCACGGCAACCGAGCACATCCGTGCCATGGAGGCTCAGGCGGGGACGGGGCGGCTCCCCATCATTGCCTTGACGGCAAATGCATTCGAAGATGACAGGCAGCGTTGCCGCGAGGCTGGCATGGACGATTTCATCACCAAGCCAATCAACATGGAAGCGCTCAAGGCAGTCATTGCCAAGTGGATTAACACAACAGGCGCTTGACCGCTCCCCAACGCTAGGGCACCCAAATCCCGTGTGACTAGCTGTAACTTGCTTGTGGTTGGATGCAGTCGCGCCTACCCAGCTATAGGCAATCGACGAAAATCTTCACAAACTGTCGGCAGCATGTTGATTCATGCGCCGGAATCTTTTATTGCTGGACGCAGCCTGGACAGACCCGCCTGGATTCTGTCCATTGTCCCTAAATTCGCTGCGGCGCGTGGCAGGCCCACGCCAGCATCCCCACACCGACGACGATCATTGGCAGCGAGAGCCACTGGCCCATCGACCAGCCCATCGCCAGCAGCCCAAGAAAACTGTCCGGCTCGCGCGCGTATTCGACGATGAAGCGAAAGGCACCGTAGCCGATCAGGAACATTGCCGACACCTTGCCGCGCTGGCGCGGCTTGGCGGAGTAGAACCACAAAATCACAAACAGCAGCAAGCCTTCCAGCGCAAACTGATAAAGCTGCGACGGGTGGCGCGGCTGCTTGTCCACCAGCGGAAAAATCATCGCCCACGCCACGTCGGTGGGACGGCCCCACAACTCCGCGTTGATGAAATTGCCGATGCGCCCGGCGGCCAGACCCAGCGGCACCAAGGGCGCCATGAAATCGGTGACATCAAGCCAGTGCTGCTTTCGGCTCCTTGCAAACCACGCCAGCGCCACGATCACGCCCAGCATGCCGCCGTGAAACGACATACCACCTTCCCACACGTAGAAAATTTTCCATGGCACGTTGATGTAGTCGCCAAGTTTATAGAACAGCACGTAGCCGATGCGCCCACCGAGGATGACGCCGAGGATGCCGTAGAACATCACGTCGTCGAGGTCTTGCTGCTTCCAGAGGCCGTTCGGGTTGGCCTTGATCCGCAGACGTCCGAACCACCACACCAGCGCAAAGCCGACGATATACATCAGGCCATACCAGCGCACGGCAAGCGGGCCAAGGCTGACGGCGATGGGGTCGAAACCGGGGTGGACGAACATGGGTGGTGATTCAGGGATGGGTTAAAATTCCGCGCTCATTATATAACCCTCTATAACCTTCACCTGTCATTCCCGCGAAAGCGGGAATCCATGAGTCGCGCCAGATGGCACAGTGTTATGGATTCCCGCTTTCACGGGAATGACAAGGTTGGTGTTTGAATGCTTTGCAAATTTCCGGAGAAACGTCATGCCCGCCAAACCCTTAAACAAGCGCAGCCAACTCATCACCGCCGGAGTCGCGCGCTCGCCCAACCGCGCGATGCTGCGAGCCGTCGGCTTTGGCGATAAGGATTTTGTGAAGCCCATCGTGGGCGTCGCCAACGGGCATTCGACGATGAACCCGTGCAACGCGGGCATTCAACCGCTGGTGGATCGCGCCATCGATGCGTTGAAAAAGGCCGGCGCGATGCCGCAGGTGTTCGGTGTACCGACGATTACCGACGGCATCGGCATGGGCACTGAGGCCATGAAATATTCGCTGGTGTCGCGCGAAGTGATTGCCGATTGCATCGAAACGGCGGTAAACGGGCAAGCGATGGACGGCGTGCTGGTGTGCGGCGGATGCGACAAGAACATGCCCGGCGGCATGATCGCCATGCTGCGCATGAACGTGCCGGCCGTTTACGTTTACGCCGGCACCATCAAACCCGGCAAATGGAAGGGTATTGATCTCACCATCGTCAGCTCGTTTGAAGCCGTCGGTTCGTACGCCGCCGGTAAAATGAGCAAGGAAGATTTCATCGGCATTGAAAAAAATGCCTGTCCCTCGGTGGGTGCATGCGGCGGCATGTACACCGCCAATACCATGTCTAGCTCGTTCGAGGCACTGGGCATGAGCGTGCTGGGTTCGTCACAAATGGCTTCGCCCGATCCGGAGAAGGCTGATTCTGCCGCGGATTCCGCGCGCGTGCTGGTCAATGCCATCAAGAAGGACATCAAGCCGCGCGATATTGTCACGCGCAAATCCATCGAAAACGCGGTGGCGCTGATCATGGCGACTGGCGGCTCGACCAACGCCGTGCTGCATTACCTCGCCATCGCGCACGCTGCCGAAGTGAAATGGACCATCGATGACTTTGAACGCATGCGTAAAACAGTGCCGGTGCTGTGCGATCTGAAGCCCTCCGGGCGCTATGTCGCGGTGGATTTCCATCGTGCGGGCGGCGTGCCGCAAGTGTTGAAGATACTGTTGAAGCACGGCCTGCTGCATGGTGATTGCATGACCATCACCGGCGAGACCATGGCGCAAGCGCTGGCGAAAGTGCCCGATGCGCCGCGCAAAAATCAGGATGTCATTCGCCAATGGGACAACCCGATGTACAAGCAGGGCCATCTGGCGATTCTGAAGGGCAATCTCGCGCCCGAGGGTTGTGTGGCAAAAATCACCGGTTTGAAATCACCGAAGATCACCGGCCCGGCGCGCGTTTTCAACAGCGAGCGCGAGACCATGGACGCCATCATGGCGAAAAAGATCAAACACGGCGACGTGGTGGTGATCCGTTACGAAGGCCCGAAGGGCGGCCCCGGCATGCAGGAAATGCTCGCCCCCACCGGTGCGTTGATTGGGCAGGGCCTGGGCGAGACTGTGGGGCTGATTACCGACGGGCGCTTCTCCGGCGGCACCTGGGGCATGGTGGTCGGCCACGTCGCACCGGAAGCCTACGTCGGCGGCCCCATTGCGCTGGTGAAGGAAGGCGATTCGATTACCATCGATGCCACTAAGCTATTGATTCAATTGAATATTTCTGCCGCCGAAATGAGCAAGCGCAAGAAGGCGTGGAAGCAACCCAAGCCCAAGTACACGCGCGGCGCGCTGGCGAAGTTCATGAAGACCGTTTCGACGGCAAGCAAGGGGGCGGTGACGGACTAGCTTCATGAAGCGCAATTTTGCAGTAGGTCTCTGCGGCGCGGTGCTGACGCTTGCTGCAATATCAGCGCCCGCACAAACCCCGTCGACAAGCGCAGGACTGGCTTTTCCCACCAAACCGCTGCGCATTATCGTTACCGCCGTTGCTGGCAGTGCGCCCGATGTGCGTGCGCGGCAAATCGGGCCCAAGCTCGCGGAGGCGCTGGGGCAGACCGTCATCATCGACAACCGGCCCGGCGCCAATGGCAGCATCGCTGCACAGCTCGCGGCCCGCGCACAGCCCGACGGCCACACGCTGATGTCGGCGCTGATCAACAACGCCATCAATGATTTGCTGCACCCGGAGTCGTGCTGCCGCTTGAACCGCGAGCTGATGCCGGTAGCGCAATTCAGTCTGTCGCCGCTGGTAATGGTGACGCACCCCGGTGTCGCGGCGAATTCGCTGCAGGAATATCTTGCCCTCGCCAGGGCCAAACCCGGCACGTTGACATACGCGTCCGCAGGCCCCGGCAGCATCACCCAATTGCTCGGCGAGTGGATAAAACTGCGCGGCGGCGTGAACATTCTTGATGTGCCGTACAAATCCGTCGGCGCGGAAATGCCCGATCTGCTCGGCGGGCAAATCCACACGGCGTATCTCGTCGCCACGGTGGTCGCCGCGCATATCCAGTCCGGCAAGCTGCGCGGCCTCGCGCACTCCGGCGCCAAGCGCATGCCGATGTTCAAGGACATGCCGACGATCAGCGAAGCGGGCCTGCCCGGCGTCGAAGCCAGCGCGTGGAGCGGCTATGTCGTGCCGGCGGGCGTGCCGCAACCCGTAGTGCAGCGGCTAAACCGTGAATTGATCCGCGCCTTCAACGCACCGGATGTGCGTGATCTCGCGTTGATGACAGGCACCGAAGTCATCGGCGGCAAACCCGAGGATTTTGCCGCGTTTATCCGTGCCGAGATTGTGAAATGGGGCCGCATCATTAAAGAGGCGGGCATCAAACCGCAGTAGCGCCACCATGCTCAATCGCCGAATCGTGATACTTATCTCGGACCAAGAATTCTACGCAGTCACGCCCAAGATGACAGAAGCCCAAGTCATGCGATTTGAAAACAATACTTCGGGATTGCATAGTTTCGTCATCTGGGCACTCCCTCAATTGGGGCTATGGAGATGGCTTCGATACGCTTGGATACCCGAGATTTGTGTCATAGAAAGCAAAGAAAATGCAAATTCTTTATCCCCTATTGCATATGCAATCTCTAGGTCGGCGCCCCCGGTAAATAGACTGGAGCCGTTTCACAGTTCCTATACCCCTCTGAATGCTTTGGAAAAAAAGAAACGCGGCATTGAAAATCGAACGATTCAAGATGCTATTGAATACGCAAAGCGTGGAGCTATAGCGTTTTTGGTGTTGTAAGCCATGCCCAACCGCTTAACGCTAGAGACCAGTCCCTACCTCCAGCAACACGCCGGCAACCCCGTCGATTGGTACCCATGGGGCGAGGAGGCGTTGAAACTCGCACGCGAGCAGGACAAGCCAATACTGTTGTCGGTTGGCTACTCGGCTTGCCACTGGTGCCACGTGATGGCGCACGAATCGTTCGAGGATGCCGCCGTGGCCGCCGAGATGAACCGGCTTTACGTCAACATCAAGGTGGACCGCGAGGAGCGGCCCGACATCGATCAGATTTACCAGACTGCGCATCACATGCTCACGCGCCGTAACGGCGGCTGGCCGCTGACGATGTTTTTGATGCCGGATGGCACGCCGTTTTTTGGCGGCACGTATTTTCCGAAGGCGCCACGCTACAACATGCCAGGGTTTTTGGATTTGCTGCCGCGCATTGCGCAGGCGTATCACGCGCAGCGCACGGAAATTAACAAACAAAATCAATCACTTATTGCTGCGCTTGCGGACACGGCCCCAAAGGTGGCCGAAGCTGGCGCGTTTTCACGTGCGGTACTCGACAAAGCCCTCGCCGAATACGCGCAGGTGTTTGACCGCGAACACGGCGGCATTGGTCACGCACCGAAGTTTCCGCATCCGTATGAGCTGGCGTTTTGTTTGCGCCGGCATTCGTTGGACGCTGACCCAACAGGCCTCGACATTGCGCATGTCACGCTCACGCACATGGCTGAGGGCGGCATTTACGATCATCTGGGTGGCGGCTTTGCGCGCTACAGTGTGGATGAAACGTGGACGATTCCGCATTTCGAGAAAATGCTCTACGACAACGGGCCATTGCTGGCGCTCTACAGCGACGCGTGGCTGGTCACGCAATCGCCGCGCTATAAAGCTGTTTGCGCGGAGACGGCGACTTGGGTGATGCGCGAGATGCAATCGCCGGTTCACGCCAATGAGGGAGGATACTTCTCCTCGTTCGATGCCGATTCGGAGCACGTCGAAGGCAGGTTTTATGTGTGGACACCGGAGGAAGTGAAAGCGTTGCTTACGCCGGAGGAATACGCAGTGCTGGCGCCGCACTACGGGTTGGCTGCCGCGCCGAATTTCGAGAATGAACATTGGCACCTGCGCGTCAACCAGCCGTTGCCGCCGGGCGGTGATGCCATACTTGCCCCGGCACGTGCGAAACTTCTGGCTCATCGCAACCAACGTGTGTGGCCTGGCCGCGACGACAAAATCCTCACCAGCTGGAACGCGCTGATGATCAAGGGCATGGCGCGCGCGGCTCGGGTGTTCGATGGACCGGCGTGGCTTGCTTCCGCGCAAAACGCGCTGGATTTTATCCGCTGTACGCTGTGGCGCGATCAGCGCCTGCTGGCCACCTATAAAGACGGCAAGGCGCATCTCAATGCCTATCTCGATGACTACGCGTTTTTGCTGGATGCGCTGCTGGAGTTGATGCAGACCGAATTCCGCGCGGACGATCTCGCGTTCGCGCAGGCGCTGGCCGAGCGGCTGCTCGATCAGTTTGAAGATAAGGCGGATCACCACGGCGGCGGGTTTTTCTTCACCAGCCACGATCACGAAAAACTGATTCATCGCAACAAGCCCGGCTTCGACAACGCCACACCGTCGGGTAACGGCATCGCCGCATTTGCGCTGCAACGGCTGGGGCACTTGATTGGCGAGCCGCGCTATCTCGACGCGGCGGAGCGCGCGATACGCCTTTTTTACGGCGCGATGCAGCGCCAGCCCAGTGCCTTTGTCAGCCTGCTCACGGCCATGGAAGAAGCGCTGACGCCGCCGCGCATCGTCTTCCTGCGCGGCGAAGCCGCCGCAACCCGGCAGTGGCAGCGCGCGCTGCAAGCGCGTTACCGGCCCGATACGCTGGTGCTGGCACTGCCTGCCGATTTGCAAGGATTACCGCCTGCGCTCGACAAACCTTTGCCGTCTGAAAACGCCGCCGTCAACGCGTACGTTTGCCAAGGCGTTAGTTGCTTGCCGCCTCAGTCAGATTTGGGCACAATCGAGCGCCTGCTGGCTGAGGCTTAGCAAAATTATCAATTAAATCAAATACTTACAGGAAAATCTATGAAACTCGCCATCGCGGCCAGCGCCGCAACTCTGGGTTTGCTGCTTGCCGGCGGCGCTGACCGTGCGCAGGCCGACGAAAAACTCGCGCAAGCCAACGGCTGCATGACCTGCCATCAGATCGATAAAAAGGTGCTGGGCCCCGGCTTCAAGGACGTCGCCGCAAAATACAGAGGCGACAAAGCCGCCGAAGCTAATCTGATCAAGAAAGTGAAGGAAGGCGGCAAAGGCGCCTGGGGCGACATGATGATGCCGCCCAACGCACATGTGAAAGACCCCGACATCGCCACGCTGGTGAAGTGGATTCTGGCGCAGAAGTAAGCGCCCGGCACTTTCGCCTTTCGCGAAACAGAAAAGCCAGCCGGATAGCTCCGGCTGGCTTTTTTATTGCCCGCGCAAGCCTGCGAAATTAGAACACTCGCCACCTGATCAGAAGGTAACCGAGCAACACGACCAATACGGCAATCAGCGGCAGCACAATTTTTGTGACCAGGGATTGCCGCTCAACCGCCGTGCGTTGCAACTGAATACTTTCCTGTATGGTTTGATTCGTGCGGTCAAGCTGCGCCTGCGCCAGTGCAAGCTGCTGCTGTTGAAGTTCCATTGCCTTGCGCTGATTTTCCTCGATGCGCTTCAGCAACGATACGGTGTCTTCGCGCTCGCCCATGCCCGTTCAAAAAAACACCAGCGCGCGCATCTCGATGCTTTGCCGCGGCTCGGCGTTCGGCGGCGTGGTCGGGTCAACGAAAGCGGTGTGTGCGGTGAAACGCGCGCGGCCATCCTTGGCGGAATCGTAAACCTTGAACACAAACGCCTCGTCGCGCGCCATTTTCGGAAAATAAATCCAGCGGTGCTTCGGGTTGTAGGCGAGACGGTAAGTCTGCCCCACGCGGTTCGGATAGCGCCGTTCGGCGACCAGTAAATCCTGCGGCTCAATGGTGCGTGCATCCACCATCGCCAGCGGATCTGACTCGATGGGTTTGTTGATGGCGCGCCATACCTGAATAATCGCAAAGCGCTTTTTGAGCAGCGTCTCGGCTTCATCGGGCAGCAAATCGCGCACGCGCTGCGGGCCTGACCACTCAGTGTAATCGTTGTGCGCGGAAATCACCGGTTCGCGGATCAGTTTTTCCTGCCGCTCGCCGTGATTGCCCGAACGCAGCGTGTGATCAAATATATGCACGCGCGTGCCGCCGGATTCTTTCTTGATCAGCGCTTCGACTTCCGGGTAGTACACCGATTTCAATTCGGCTTCGTCGAAAAAACTCTTCATCTTCGTTTTGTGCTCGACGAAGACAAAACCCGCTTCTTCGAGCTTGAAGCTGTCCGCGATCGGACGGCCGTTTTCCATGGGCATGGTGCGCGGCGCGATCGTGCCCACGCGATGGCGTTCCAGATTGCCATGGCCAAAGGTTTCGTTTACCAGCTTTTCGCCGTTGTCGAGCGTGTAGGGAATGTCGACCAGCAACTGGGGGTGGGGCGCGTTCATGGGATCACCTTTCGCGGAGCAGGGCCGCAAGACTAGAGTACCTTGGGTCAGCCGGTCAAATCGTCCGGCGGATTTGAGCGTGCAGCGCTCTCTAACCGACAAGAAAAATAATCAATTAAAACAGATAGTTATAAACCAACGCCTTTCAATTCACCTGCAAACCCATTTCCTTGATAATGGCCGTGAACGCCGCGATGTCCGCGCGCAGCTTTTTGTCGTGCTCCTCCGGTGTGCGCGGCGTGATGTGAAACGCCACGGCGGCCAGCCGCTCGCGCACGTCCGGCAGGGCAAGGATGCGGCCTACCTCCTTGCTCAACATTTGACGAATTTCCATCGGCGTGCCCGAGCGCACGAGAAAGGCTTGCGTACCCATCGGCTTCCAGCCGGGCACCACGTCAGCCGCGGCCGGCACGTTGGGCAACCCCGGTACCAGTTGCACCAGCGGGATCAGCTTGCCGTCCTGTATCAACGGCATCGCCGCCGTCAGCCCCGTCGAGCTGAAATGCGCGCGCCCGGCCGAGGCTTCGAGCAGCGATTCAATGCTGCCCTTGAAACTGACGGGCTTGGATTTGATACCGGCGAAATACTTGAAGCGCTCCGCCGTCAGGTAATCGGCGCCGCCGGGAACACCCGTTGCATTCAACACCTTGCCGGGCCGCGCGTTCGCATATTCAACGAGTTCTTTGAGCGACTTGACGCCCAGGCCGGGGCCGACGACGACCACAACATTGGAATAGCCGATTTCAGTGACACCGGCAAAATCTTTCAGCGTGTCATAGGGCAGGTTGCGTGTCATCGCAGCGTGAATGGCGATGCCGGGCGCCGCCAGCGACAGGGTATAGCCGTCCGGCGTCGACTTTGCCACCGAATTGTAGGCGAGCACGCCACTGGCGCCGGGGCGATTTTCCACCACCACCGGCTGCTTCCAGCTTTCGCTGAGCTTGTTGCCGATCAGCCGCGCGAGCACATCCGGCGAGGCGCCCGCTGTGGTGCCGATAATGATGCGTATCGGTTTGCTGGGATATCGATCACGATCAGCGGCATACACCACCGAGATCAGACTCGCAAGCAGCGCACATCCGGCCACGGCGGATACGAAACTTCGCATGTTGGGCATGTCCATTCCTCCAAGTGTCTAACTAATCTATGCCCGAAAGGCAGCGCTTGCAAGAATCCGGTGTGGTGGTGTTCAGGCGCGGCTGGGTCTAATGATGGCCCGTTTGCGACGCAGTGCCTGAGGCCATTCAACCAGCGCCCGCACGTCGCCGCACTATCATAACTATCTGATTTAATATGCTATTTTGTGTTGGTCGCCGCAGAGCTAAATCCGCGTACAATCCGCGCCTTCAGCGCAAAAACAGGGGGCTCCCGTGGCGGCAAATAAGCAAACTTTGGGTTTCATCGGCCTGGGCGTGATGGGCTCGCGCATGGCACGGCGGCTGCGCGACGCGGGTTACCCGCTGGTGGTGCACGACATCAATCCGGTGGCCGTTGCAACACTGGTAAAGGCGGGCGCGCGGGCGGCAAAAAGTGCGCGCGATGTGGCGGATCGCGCGGGCATCGTGTTCGCCAGCGTGCCTTCCCCGCAGGTGTTGCGCGACATCTCGCTCGGCGCTCAAGGCGTGATTCACGGCAAAGCCATCAAGACACTGGTGGATTTGTCCACCACCGGTTCAGCGGTCGAAAAGGAAGTCGCGGCGGGGCTGGCGAAACGGCGCATCACGCTGGTTGACGCGCTGGTGTCGGGCGGCGCCACGGGCGCGGAGAAAGGTACGCTGGCGGTGATGGTGGCGGGCAAGGCCGCCGCCATTGAGAGCCTGCGCGACATGCTCGCCGTGCTCGGCAAGGTGTTCGTCGCGGGCAACACGCCGGGGCAGGCGCAGATGATGAAGCTCCTGAACAACATGCTGTCGCAGTCGGCGCTGGCGATGAGCCTTGAGGCCTTTGTTGCAGGCGCGAAAGCCGGGCTTGATCTCGACACGATGGCGGCGGTGATCAACGCCGGCAGCGGCCGCAACACCGCCACCGAAGACAAGATTCCGCGCTGCGTGCTGACGCGCAATTTCGACTTCGGCTTTCCCGTCGCCGGGGCCTGCAAGGATATAGGACTGGCGATCGAAGAATGTCAGGCACTGGGCCTGCCGATGATCGTCGGCAGCGCCGCGCGGCAGTTATGGCAGTTCGCCTACAACCAGGGCGGCGGCAAGCGCGACATGACTGAGCTGGTGAAATATCTGGAGCCGTGGGCGGGCGTTACGGTGCAGGGCAAGGCGGCGCGTAACCCATCACCCAAGGCCCCAAAATCCCGCCGCCGCGTTTGACTTCTACCATAGCGGCAACGATAATAAATTTAATCAATTACACAATGGCTTGACCTAGGGATCCCAACATGAATCGCAGACATCTTATTCTTTCAGCGGTTGCTGCCGCCACCGCATTGGCTCTGGCCGCTTGCGGGGACAAGGCACCGCCGCCCGCGCCCAAGGCGGAAGCGCCAAAGGCGCCCGAAGTGCAGGTAGTGAAAATTGGTCCAGCCTCGCCGCTGACCGGCGCACAAGCGCACATCGGCATCGACATCCGCAACGGCGGGCAACTGGCGATAGAAGACGCCAACAAAGCGGGTGTCACCATCGGCGGCAAGCCGGTGAAGCTGGAAATGGTGGCCGAGGACGATGAAGCGAATCCGACCAAGGCTGCGACCGTTGCGCAAAAGCTGGCCGATGCCAAAGTTGCTGCGGTTGTGGGCCACTTCAACTCCGGCGCGTCGATTCCGGCTTCAAAGATTTACGCCGATGCCGGCATTCCGCAAATTTCGCCTTCCAGTACCAACCCGGATTACACACTGAAGGGTTACAAGACAACCTTTCGCGTGGTGGCGCATGACGGCCAGCAAGGGCCGGTGTTGGGCAATTACGCGCTCAACAGTCTGAAAGCAAAAACCATCGCGGTGATCGACGACAGCACGGCGTACGGCCAGGGGCTGGCCGATAACTTTGAGGCCACGGTGAAAGCGGGTGGCGCGAAAGTGGTGGCACGCGAGCACACCACCGACAAGGACACCGACTTCAAGGCGATTCTCACCAAGATCAAGGGCCTGAAACCGGACCTCATCATGTTTGGCGGCATCGATCCGCAGGCCGGCCCCATGGTCAAGCAAATGGCCGAGCTTGGGATCAAGGCCAAGTTCATCGGCGGCGACGGCATGCAAACGCCGAACTTTATCAAGCTCGCGGGTGATTCCGCCGAGGGCGCGATGGCGTCGATTCCCGGATTGCCCAAAGACAAGATGCCGGGCGGCGCGGATTTCCTCGCCAAGTACAAAGCCAAATTCAACGCCGAAGTGGAGCTGTTCGCGCCCATGGGTTACGACGCGGTGATGGTGTTCATCGAAGCCATGAAGCGCGCCAACTCGGCCGACCCGGCGAAATTCTTGCCGGAAGTGGGCAAGACCAACTACAACGGCGTGATCGGCCCCATTGCGTTTGACGACAAGGGCGATCTCAAGAATGGCCCCATTACGATTTACGTGGTGAAGGGCGGCAAGTGGGAGCCGCTGGAAACGGTGACGCCCGCGGCTGCACCCGCTGCGGAAGCGAAAAAGGACGAGCCGAAGAAGGATGAACCGAAAAAGGATGAGCCCAAGGCGGAAGCGCCCAAGGACGCGGCGAAGAAGTAAGCCTCCCTTGCGTCATCCGGTCATGGAACGGCACCCGCGTGGTGCCGTTTTCACGTGTGTTTAGCGCCACGATCGCGGCCCATCCGTGGACATTTTCTTCCAGCAAATTCTGAACGGCTTGTTGCTCGGCAGCATCTATGCGCTGGTGGCGCTGGGCTACACCATGGTCTACGGCATTCTCGATCTGCTCAATTTCGCGCACGGCGACATTGTGATGATCGGCGCGATGGTGGCGTTGTCGGTGGTGATGTCGCTGGGCACGACGCTGCCGATAGCAGCCGTGCTGCTGATCGCGACGGCAGCTGCCATGATCGTCTGCGTGGCACTGGGGGTTGGCATCGAGCGCGTGGCGTACCGGCCACTACGCCGTGCGCCTCGTCTGGCGCCGCTGATTACGGGCATCGGCATGTCGATCCTGCTGCAATATTCAGCGGCGCTGATCTGGGGCCGGCAGTACATTTCGCTGCCGGAAATCATCAAGCCGGGCAAAATCGTCTTGGGCGGCGCGCAGATCACCACTACGCAGGCGTGCATCTTTCTCCTCGCGTGCGCCATCATGGCAGCACTCCTGTGGTTTATCAAAACAAGCCGCATGGGACGCGCCATGCGCGCCACCGAACAAAACCCCGATGTCGCTGGCTTGATGGGCGTCGACACCACGCGCGTCATCGTATTTACCTTTGCACTGGGCGCGGCACTGGGCGCCGTCGCCGGGGTGATGGTGGTGCTGTATTACGGCCAGGGCCATTACTTCATGGGCGCCATGCTGGGGCTTAAAGCGTTCACCGCGGCAGTGCTCGGCGGCATCGGCAGCATCCCCGGCGCGATGTTGGGCGGATTGCTGTTGGGGCTGATCGAGAGCCTGGCGGCCGGCTACATCGGCGACATCACCGGCGGTTTGTTCGGCAGCAATTACCGCGACGTGTTCGCTTTTTTTGTGCTGGTGGGCGTGCTGATGCTGCGTCCGGCGGGGCTGATGGGCGTGCGCAGCGGAGACCGGGCGTAATGTTCGTGAGGCGTGAGGCGTGAGGCGATTTGATCTGGAGCATTGGGGCAAGTTTTTGCTGCTGGCTATTGCGCTGGTGGCGTTGCCCTTTTTGATCGACGCCGCCCTCGGCCGCGCGTGGGTGCGCATTATCGATATTGCACTGCTGTTTGTAATGCTGGCGCTGGGGCTGAATATTGTGGTGGGCTTCGCGGGCCTGCTGGATCTCGGGTACATCGCTTTTTTTGCCGTGGGTGCGTATAGCTATGCGTTGCTGGCCTCGCCGCACTTTGGCGTCCATTGGCCGTTTCTGGCGTTATTGCCAATCGGGGCGATGTTCGCGGCGGTGTTTGGCGTGTTGCTCGGTGCGCCGACATTGAAACTGCGTGGGGATTATCTGGCAATCGTCACGTTGGGGTTCGGCGAGATCATCCGCATATTCATGAACAACCTTAACCGGCCTGTCAACATTACCAACGGGCCGCAAGGCATTACGCTGATCGATCCGCTGCAGGTGGCAGGCTTTTCGCTGTCGAAAACCTACATGCTGGGTGGTTTGACGCTAGCCCCGGTACACCTCTATTACTTCGTGTTTCTGGCATGTGCGCTGCTGACGATTTTCATTTCGCTGCGGCTGGAAAATTCACGCATCGGCCGCGCGTGGGTGGCAATCCGTGAAGACGAGCTCGCCGCCAGCGCGATGGGCATCAACACGCGCAATGTCAAACTGCTGGCGTTTGCAATGGGCGCGACCTTCGGCGGCGTGGCGGGTGGCCTCTTCGCGTCGTTTCAGGGCTTTATCAGCCCGGAAAGTTTTGCGCTGCTCGATTCGATCATGGTGCTGGCAATGGTGGTGCTCGGCGGCATCGGCAATGTCGGCGGCGTGGTGTTGGGCGCGATTTTGCTCACGGCATTGCCGGAAGCGCTGCGCTACCTCGGCCCGATGCAGGAGCAGTGGCTGGGGCGCGTGGTGGTGGATCCTTCCGGTTTGCGCATGCTGATGTTCGGGCTGGCGCTGGTACTGATAATGCTGTTTCGCCCGGCCGGCTTGTGGCCCTCCAAAACGCGGCAGCGCGAACTGGCCGGGCTGACTGTGCAGCCCGCTGCCTCCGGGAAGCACGATGGCTGAGGCGCTGCTGGCCGTCAGCGGCATCACCAAACGTTTCGGCGGATTGACCGCGCTCGAAGATGTATCGCTCAGCGTGAGTCCCGGCGATATCTATGGCCTGATCGGCCCCAATGGCGCGGGCAAAACCACTTTGTTCAATATTCTGACCGGTGTCTATGCCTGCGATACCGGTAAAATATTATTTAAAAACAAATACTTACAAAACACCAAACCACATGAGGTGGCGAGCGCGGGTATCGCGCGCACGTTCCAGAACATACGTCTCTTTGCCAACATGACGGCGCTGGAAAACGTGATGGTGGGGCGCCATGTGCGCACGCGCACGGGAGTCATCGGCGCGATATTGCGCAACCGCGTCACACGTAATGAAGAACGTGCGACCGAACAGCGGGCGCACGAGTTGCTCGACTACTGCGGCATCGCGCCCCACGCCAATGCACTTGCACGCCATCTGGCGTACGGCGATCAGCGGCGGCTGGAGATCGCGCGCGCGCTCGCCACCGAGCCGTCGCTGCTGGCGCTGGATGAACCGGCCGCCGGGATGAACGCCACGGAGACCGGCGCACTGCGCGGCTTGCTTGAACGCATCCGTGCCGATGGCATCACGCTGCTCCTGATCGAGCATGACGTGAAGTTGGTGATGGGTTTGTGTGACCGCTTGGCAGTGCTCGATTACGGCAGGAAAATCGCGGAAGGCACGCCAGCTGAAGTGCAGCGCGATGCGCGCGTGATCGAGGCCTATCTGGGGACTGGTGCCACCGAGGCTGCTGAGGCTGCCGATGCTACTTGAAGTGCGCGGATTAAAAGTGGCTTACGGTGGCATCAACGCCGTCAAGGGCATTGATCTGGAGGTGCGCGCCGGCGAGCTGGTGGCGCTGATTGGCGCCAATGGCGCGGGCAAAACCACCACGTTAAAGGCACTGGCGGGGCTCGTAGCACCCGCCGGGGGTAGCGTGCGTTACGACGGTGCAGATGTCACCGGAACGCCGTCGTTTGAACTGGTGCGGCACGGCCTAGCGCTGGTGCCTGAAGGGCGCGGTGTGTTTCCCCGCCTGACGGTGGCGGAAAATCTGGCGATGGGCGCTTACATTCGCGATGACAAAGCCCAGATCGCCGCCGACTGCGAACACGCCTATGCAACCTTCCCACGTCTTGCGGAACGGCGCGCGCAACTCGCGGGCACGCTCTCCGGCGGTGAACAGCAGATGCTCGCCATCGCGCGCGCATTAATGTGCAGGCCCCGGCTGCTGTTGCTGGATGAGCCGAGCATGGGACTTGCGCCGATTGTGGTGCAAAAAATATTTGAGACGATTCGCACAGTCGCGCGCGAAGGGGTCACGCTGCTGCTGATTGAGCAAAACGCGCGGCTGGCGCTGCAGACCTGTGATCGCGGCTATGTGATGGAAAGCGGCCTGATTACGCTAAGCGGCGAGGCCAAGGCGCTGCTGAATAATCCTGACGTGCGGCGTGCTTATCTGGGTGAGTAGTTGCCGCACCAAAAACTGGACACTAAAAGTAGATCAAGTCCACCAGACGCCGGGTAGCGCCCTGGTGTTCGCCGCTAAAGGCAAGCGCGGCGGCGCTCATGCGTTGCGTGACTTTGGGGTTGTCTAGTAACGCGGCGGCTTTACGCTGCAAATCCGGGCCGTCCGTCACGCGTAAGGCCGCGCCTGCGCCTACAGCGCCCTCGGTGGCCTGCGCAAAATTGTAGGTGTGCGGGCCGATCAGTACGGGTTTACCGAGCGCGCAGGCTTCGATCAGATTCTGTCCGCCAAACGGTAACAGGCTGCCGCCGATGAATGCGATGTCGCAGGCCGTGTAGTAAGCCGCCATCTCGCCCATGCTATCGCCAAGCAGCACTTGCGAATCGGCGCACACGGTTTCGCTGGCACTGCGGCGCTGATAGCGGATGTGATGCTGATCGAGCAGAGCCGCCACTTCGTCAAATCGCTGCGGGTGGCGCGGCCCGATGACCAGTAGCGTACCCGGCAGCTCATGTAACTTGTTGTTAATCAATAGTTTTTCTTCGCCATCCCGGGTGCTGGCGGCAAGCAGCACGCGGCGCGCGCCGAAACTCTCGCGCAGTTGTTCGCCCAACGCGCGCTGCGCGGCGGACGGCGCAACATCGAATTTCAGATTACCGGCTACCATGACGCTGGTTGCGCCCAGCGCTTCAAAGCGGCGCGCATCGTCACCACTTTGAGCGGCGATAGCGGATAACGCGCGCAACGTGGGCGTGGTGAGCGAGGCGAGACGCTGATAACCGGCGAAGGATTTTTCTGATAGACGCGCGTTGACAAGATACAGTGGGATGCCACGCGCCTTGCACGCGTGCACCAGATTCGGCCAGATTTCGGTTTCCATCAACACGCCAGCACGCGGCTTGAAATGCGCGAGAAAACGCGTGACCGCGCCAGGGTAATCGTACGGCAAATAGCAGCGCATGACACGCGGCGTGCCGGCGGGAAACAACGCATCGCCCGCCTCGCGCCCGGTGGGCGTCATGTGCGTGAGCAGAAGATGATGGTCCGGGTAGCGTTCAAGCAGCGCGCGCGCCAGCGGCTCAGCCGCCCGCGTTTCGCCCACGGAAACGGCATGCAGCCATAGCAGCGGCGCTGGTGGCGTTTGCTTTTGATAAAAACCGAAGCGCTCGCTGACATGTTGCAGATAAGCCGGCTGGCGACGCGCGCGCCACCAAAGCCGCAGCACGATGAACGGCAGCGCCAGGGTGATCAGCAGACTGTAGAGGGTGCGCACGGTAGTAGCGATTACACGGGCATCAGCCGTTCAAGTGCGGCAATGACGTCTTGCACCGAAGGCGGCGCACCGATGCCACCCAGATTGACCGCATGCGGCCCGGCGTGAATGCCGGTGGCCGCCGGATCGGTGGCGCCGTAAACGCCGACGGTCGGCACACCGAGCGCGGCGGCAAGATGTGTGAGGCCGGTGTCCACGCCCACGACAGTATGCGCGCCAGCGATCAATCTGGCCGCGTCGTGCAGCGCCAAGGCTGGCGGAACAATCGCCTGTTGCATCGCGGCCGCGAGGCGCTCGCTGCGGTCGCGCTCAACTGCGTTGCCCCATGGCAGCACACAAACAATATTATTTAAAAACAAATACTTAGATAGCTCCGCCCAAAGAGATTCCGACCACAATTTCGCGTCTGCGCTGGTCGCGTGCAAAAGCACCGCGTAGCGCCCGCCCGGTAGCCAGGGGAATCCTTTCGTAGGGCAGCCGATGCCGTAGTCAGCGGGGCTGATCACTGCGTATCCCAGCGCCTGCGCGGCCAGGCTACGGTTGCGGGTGACAGCGTGCTGTCCCCAAGGCACGGCGTAAGTGCGGTCGTAAAACAGCCTGAGCGGCTCTCGCGAGCTTTTCCAATCCAGGCCATGTTTAACACCGCGCGCGACACATGTGACCAGCGCACTTTTCAGCAACCCCTGGGTGTCGATGATGGCGTCGTACGCTTGGTGGCGAATGCGTTGCAGAAAGTTGCAGCATTCGCCGCGTGTCTGCCCGCTCAGCGGTGAGCGCCGCCAGCGGCGTATCGCCACGGGAATGACTTGCGCGACACCTGCGTGCAACTGCGGGATGGCGCTAAACGATTGTTCAACCACCCAGTCGATGCTTGCGCCGGGCATGTGCGCGAGGACATCGCTCACGACCGGCAAGTTGTGCACGACATCGCCCAGCGAAGAGGTCTTTACCAGAAGAATGCGCGCCATGGTGTCCGGCGGGATGTGTTACACCTGTTTGTTATAATGGGGCTTGACTGCCGCGCCTGCGTGGCAAGAGTAGCATCCGGGGGGGCGGCTTGCCTATTGCCGTGATGTTCACAACAAGGGACACAGTTCAAAAATGATACTGGTAACCGGCGGTGCGGGCTTTATTGGCTCGAATTTCGTGCTGGACTGGATGGCTGCCGAAGGGTCGCCCGTAGTCAATCTCGACAAATTGACCTACGCTGGTAACGCGGAGAATCTCGCAAGCCTGTCAAAAGACGTGCGCCATGTGTTCGTGCAAGGCGATATCGGCGACCGTGCGCTGGTCAGTGGCCTGCTTGACAAACACAAGCCCGAAGCCATCGTGCATTTTGCGGCGGAAAGCCATGTCGACCGCTCGATACTCGGCCCGGGCGAGTTTGTGCAAACCAATGTGGTGGGCACATTTAACCTGCTCGAAGCCGCACGTGCGTACTGGTCAGCGCTGGCCGAGCCGGCAAAAAGCCAGTTTCGCTTCCTGCATGTGTCGACAGATGAGGTTTATGGATCGCTCACAATGAGCGACCCGGCGTTTTCGGAAACCACGGCCTATGCACCCAACAGCCCCTATGCGGCGTCGAAGGCCGCATCCGATCACCTGGTGCGCGCGTATCACCACACTTACGGCATGCCCACGGTGACCACCAATTGCTCAAACAATTACGGGCCGTTGCAGTTTCCGGAAAAACTCATCCCATTAATGATACGCAACGCGCTACAGGGCAAGCCGCTACCGGTTTACGGCGATGGCAAGAACGTGCGCGACTGGTTGTACGTAGGCGACCACTGTTCGGGTATACGCGCGGCGCTGAAAAAGGGCCGCCCCGGCGAAACCTACAATATCGGTGGCAACAGCGAACGCAATAATCTCGAAGTGGTGCACGCGCTGTGCGAGATTCTCGACGAGCTGCATCCGTCGGGTGCACCACACGCCAAACTCATTACGTTCGTCAAAGACCGGCCTGGCCACGACTGGCGCTATGCCATCAACGCCACCAAAATCAAAAACGAACTGGGCTGGCAACCCACCGAGAAATTTGAATCAGGACTGCGCAAGACCGTGCAGTGGTATCTGAACCACTCACAGTGGGTGGAAAACGTCACCAGCGGCGCCTATCGCAACTGGATTTCGCAGAACTACGAAGGTAGGAGCGCGGCATGAAAGGTATCATCCTCGCCGGTGGCTCCGGCACGCGGTTGTACCCGGCGACACAGGTTGTTTCCAAGCAGCTGATCCCCATGTACGACAAGCCGATGGTGTATTACCCGCTGTCGACGCTGATGCTGGCAGGCATACGCGATATTTTGCTGATCTCGACCCCGCAGGATACGCCCCGGTTTGAGCAATTGCTTGGCGACGGCGCCAAGTGGGGGCTAAATATTTCCTATGCGGTGCAGGCCAAGCCGGAGGGGTTACCGCAGGCGTTTACCATTGGCGCCGATTTTATCGGCAAGGATCCGGTGGCATTGATTCTTGGCGACAACATTTTCTACGGCCACGATCTGACACGCGACCTGCAGGCCGCCATGCAGAAAAAAACCGGTGCTACGATTTTCGCATATCAGGTAAACGATCCGGAGCGCTCCGGCGTTGTGGAGTTCGACAAAAATGGCAAGGTGCTGTCCATCGAAGAAAAACCCAAGCAGCCGAAGTCCCGGTATGCGGTCACCGGTTTTTTTGTTTACGACAACGACGTTATTGACATCGCGCGCAATTTGAAGCCTTCCGCTCGCGGCGAACTCGAAATCACGGACGTTAGTTTGGAGTATATGCGCCGTGGCACACTTTCGGTAACGCTACTGGGAAGGGGCGTGGCGTGGCTCGATACCGGCACGCACGCGTCACTACTGGAGGCGTCAATGTTCATCGAAACCATTGAAAAACGACAGGGATTGAAGATTGCCTGTCCTGAGGAGATTGCCTATCGCATGGGGTATATCAATGCAGAGCAGTTGGTGGCATTGACCAAGCCCATGGGAAACAATGGGTATGGAAAGTTTTTGAGGGATATTGTGCTGGAACAGGAGCTGGCATGAGAGGTTGGCGCGAAGGCTTACTCGACAGATTGAGTTCGCACATTTTTGTCCGCACCGACCCGCTTTTGTGAAAAAAATACTGCTTACCGGCAAGACCGGACAGCTTGGCTGGGAACTGCAACATTCGTTGGCGCCGCTTGGCTTAGTCGTCACGCCCGGTCGCGAACATCTGGATTTGGCCAATCCGCGCAGCATACGAACCTACATTCGCGAGTTGGCTCCCGATATCATAGTCAACGCAGCCGGCTACACGATGGTGGACAAGGCTGAGATAGAACGCGATTTGGCATATCAAATCAACACCGTCGCGCCTGAAGTCATCGCCGAAGAAGCTCGCCGGGCAAATGCATTGCTTGTGCACTATTCGACGGACTACGTTTACGATGGCACAAAAAATACGCCATATGAGGAGAACGACGCGCCGAATCCGATAAATTATTATGGGAAATCAAAACTCGAAGGCGAACAGGCCATCATTGCTACACGATGCGCTCACTTGATATTGCGTGCGAGCTGGATCTACAGTGTACGAGGCACGAACTTTGTGCTTACCATGCTGCGGCTTGCACGGGAGAGGGCTGAGGTATTCGTGGTAAACGACCAGGTTGGATCGCCATCCTGGGCAAAGTCACTGGCTGTGGCATCGGCAGAAATTATTAATAAGATCCGAGGGTTAGATGAACCCTTAGGGATTTACCATTTGTCTCCCATGACACATGTCACCCGCCTTGATTTTGCCCGGCTTATAGTCGAAACAGCGAGACAATCTTCAGACCCCGGTACGAAATGGGCGAAGATACATTCAGCCAGTACCGTGAACTATCCATTGCCCGCCAAACGACCGCTCTACGCTGCAACCAGCAAGGCAAAGGTAATGGAGCGGTTTGGAGTAGTAATGCCCGCTTGGCAAGATCAACTCAGAGCGTTTATGAATACCATTCACCTGTAGTGCAAATTTCGAGATCGCTCACACAATAAATACTCGACAAATGCAGATGGCTACTTTTCGGCCACGATAACCTTAACGCCCATTCCCCACCACTCGCTGTATTCCACGGACACGAACCGAGCTTGCTGAAACCCGGACTTGCGCAGACGTTGCAATATGTCTTGGCCATAGTTGCGAAAGCATAAGACTTTCCCATGGCCTCGAACAACGTCACCGTGGTATTCGGGAACAAGAATATGTTGCAAAGCGCCATCTACAACTCGCGCGCGTTCGACAGTTAGGAAATCGTCCGTTAGCGGCACTGTAAAAATCAGCCGTCCTCCAGGACGCAAAACGCGATGGACTTCAGTGAACCCGCGACAATCGTCCGGCACGTGCTCGAATACCTCCGTTGAGGTACAAAGATCAAATGAGTTATTGGCATACGTCAGGCGTTGTACATCCTGGCACTGTACGTGACCAGCAAACTCTCCAGGAGCGACATCGTCAAAAAACTCTGAACATGTAAGTGCCCCGGCCTGACGGCGAAGAAAGTCGTAGAGAGGGCCTCTTGACGACATCTCGTACACCACAAGGCGTGACATATCGGGATACAACTGCCGTACTACACGCGCAATTGACATATGAATTGCGCTGGCGCGACATCGAAGGCACCGCACGGCCACATTATTTTCTGCAAGTTTGACGACAAGGGTTCGTCCGCACATGGGACAATCCGCCCGCTGCATGCGCAATTCGCCCGGGCGTGCCAATGCTAATAACTTGGACAACAGTTGCCGCCCGCGGCCGATCATGTTGACTCAGAGGACGACAGCAACGCTAAATACTTGCGCAGGAAAGCGGTTCCTACCCGCGACGCGGCACCATACGCATAGTGTCCCGGTCTAAATAGTGCATCGTATGCGTGCTGATTTTTTTCGTCCGTGGCGTCCAACGAAAATCTTCCGTCTCCTCGATCCAGCATTTCCATCGCCATATCGCAAATTTCATCTGGTGTATTTTCTATCACCTCAATGCCCGCCTCCGCGAACAATCTGGAATAACGAAAGTCGCCGACGCTACTCTCCATTGCGGCAGGAAACGATAGCAAGCGCTGCGTCCTTGTATCTCGCAACAGCTTCGGTATAAAGATATCACCAGGCAAGAACGCACGCACTGACAGTGGAACGAGATTCGCCAGTGCGCTCGGTACGCCGAATACCGAACTTACCAGAGCAATGCCAGAAGTATTGCCCAAGAAAAAACGCGCTCGCGCACACAAAAGAACGTCCAAGCGATCCGATCGTAGTGGATGGTGTGCGTAATCAATCACGCCGGGCATGGATCTCACTGGAGTCATGGACGGGTCGCCCATACGCACGCACCAGCCTCCGCGACGAACGATTTCCTCCATCGCCACATGAACTGCGCCTGGGTCGGCGTTTCGATAGGCATGCGCAGACTCATCTCCTGGGGAAAACCCTGCTTCGCGCACGTGAACGCAGACGTACCAAGCATCCTTCGGCAGGCCCAGTGCGAGAAACTGTGAATCACTCCAGGCGATATCGGTGGGACTCAGTGCCAATAACGGCGCTCGACCCTTCCAAGCGGAATTGATTCGATAGATTTCTTGCGATGCATTCAACTTTAGGACGTAACGGCTCATGTCGTGACGCATCACCAGCCAACGACTCATGGCATTCAGCACCCAGCAAACGACAGGTTGGTCAATGGTCGTTATATGCGGACGCCAAAATTCCAACATCGCATGATTGGCAACGGATCTATGAGGGGCTGTCATGAAATAACGTCCCTGCGTAACCATACCCAGTACACGCGCTTTTAAGAAACTGTCCGGTTCGGCCGCCAAATGTCCGATGCGTCCAACCAGCACTGTCAACCGCCGGAACCCTGTGGCGTGCAAGACGAGCGTAACGGGCATAAGCGCCAGCCAAACTACGGCCGAAGCCATGTAGTCAATTGATTTCAAGACGGTCCGCCAGACACCTTCCACTCTGGCTTGGTCTATTCGCACCCTGGCACGCGCCACATATTGCGCCAGCAGTACCATCATTGGACAGCGTATTCCCGTTCAGCCTTCGCTAGGCTTTCCACCGTACCGATATCACGATGGTAGTCGGTATTGTGATACGTCGCGATGCGCCCCAGAAAAGCGGGTATGACTGCGGTACTAAGGTCAATAATTGACCGCCCAGTTGCCCGCAAAAAATCAATGACTTCCGGCTGAAATATGTAAACGGCGCCATTCGCCCGAGTTCCCGGCGGATTGGGCGATTTCTCGTGGAATCGTTGCACGACGCCATCAGCATCCGTTTCAACGATGCCGCAGCTTTGTGGCGCATCCGTATCGAAAGTCATCATGGTCATGGCTGCAGCAGGAGGGCGGCGGCGATGGGCCGCGATGAAATTCTGAACGTTAAATCGCGACAAATTATCAGCATGCACCACCATGAATGCCTCATTGCCAAACCATTCGCCATTGTCAAGCACCGTGCCGCCAGTGCCAAGCAATTGACGCTCGTAAACTGTAGTCAATTGATCACGCCAAACGGACTGTCGGATGAAAGATTCGACTTCCGAAGCGAAATAATGCGTGTTTACCAGTGCCCGCTCTATACCATGCTGAAAAAGCAACTCAAACCAATAGTCAAGTAACGGTCGTCCGTGTATGGGCACAAGACACTTGGGAATAGTATTTGTAATCGGGCGCAAACGGGTGCCTAGCCCCGCCGCGAGCAGCAATGCCTTCAACTACGCAACTCGGTAATAAGCTCGTCAGCAGTGAGTGGGAGATTGCCAACGCGGCTGACCTGGCATGCCGCCGCAATGCACCCGAGATATGCAGCGGACCAGACATCGGCCCCTGCCGCTAGTGCCATGGATGCGCAGGTCAGTAGTGAATCTCCCGCACCTGAAACATCTTTGGGCGCAGTATTAAATGCCGGTAACTGATCCGTATGCATTTCCCCGCGCTCATCACAAGCATGTATAAGCAAGCCCTCCGCGCCGAGAGTAACAAACAAATGCTGTGCTTCAGCCTGATTGCGTAGTCTTTCAGCAAGCACAACAAGCCCAGAACTCATATCGCGTACGGCAAGCCGCGCCTCGTGTTCGGTTGGGGTCAGCAGCCGCATGCCCCGGAATCGCGACACGTCACTTACTTGCGAAGACGCCTGACTATCAGCGACCATCATAATATTCTTGCCTTTACAAAGCTCAATCGTCTTATCAACCAGCCCTTGCGGCAAGCAGCCATAGTTGAAATCAGAAAATATCAACAAATCACAGTCATTGACTCTACTCGATATCGCATTGAACATTTTTTCTACAAGTTCACTACTAATATCGTGTCCCTTTAGGTGACTGACCCTCAAAAGTGTCTTGCCACTTGCACGATAACGCTGTTTTAGCGTGGTTGGCCGACTATCGTCCTCGACGAAGCTTTCGGCGACCCGAAACTTGGAAAGCGTATTTCGAGCGAACTTGCTCGTCGAATCGCTCCCCGTAACGCCAACGTAATGCACTTGCGCCCCCAGCCCTCGCGCGTGAGCGGCTACTATTCCAGCACCACCGATAAATCTATCCAGATGAATCGGCGTAACCACTATTGTCGGATCTTCGTGTGACATGCCGAGCGGCTCGCAATTAATGTACTCGTCCACGATAAGATCACCAACCACCACGACCCGCAAATTGGCAAATCGCTTAATTACGCCAACCATATCCTCGAAACTAAATCCGTGTCGGAATAAAAAATCTCTTGGTTTCCGGATTGTTGAGAAATTTGTCTCTAGGAATTCGCGCTGCAATAAGTCTAACGACGAAAAACGAACCTCCCCAGAACCGAACAGAAGCTTACCCCCATATTGAGCCACCGCGCTAAGTTCGGAATTTTGGCGATTCTCGTACTCCTTGCCTTTCACTACTATTGACGGCTTTAATTTGGAAATAAAAGTCTCAGGGCGTTCATGCAGTAAAAAGGCGTAGTCAACGATACCTATCGCCTTGACCCCTTCTAGTCTTAGCTCCGCCGGCACAGATACCGCAGGTAGCGCATCCCCTGTGACCCCGACCACCAGAAAATCACCACAATCCGCTGCGAATTGAAGCAGCCTAAGATGTCCAGGATGAACAATATTGAAGTTACCCGAGACAAACACTATACGCTTGCCGCGGCCAGTACGCCGCAATACCTCGGCAACCAAATCGTCGCCTTCACTATGCGGCTCGCGACCAAACTGGTTCATCGATATTACTCGCTAAGACGGCCAGCGGAACAAAGGCGGCCCGTCGCTATTTTCTATTTGCCCCTAAGGCGAGGACATAGTGCGCCATTGGATAATAACCCGTATGCACTACTTCGTCATTCATCGAAAACATGAATACGTTGTGAAAATAGTTTTGCATTAATGACTTCAACGCGGGCATACTCTTGCAATTTACATGCCCAGCTCGGCTGGTAGGCGAAGCGTACGTTTGGCTTTCCAAAGACGGCATGCCAATAATGCCGACCCCAACAGGAGAAAGCGACGCAAATGCATTACTCAAAAAAATTTTCTCGTCCTTAGGCAAGATATGCTCGAGAACGTCTAACGCAAATATTCCGTCGTAACTACCAGGAACTGGCCCTGCCAACAAGTCATGCGTGAACGCGGGAAACCTCCAGCGATCTACCATGCGCGCCTTGACATCATCAATAAAGAGTGCGTCAAAATCAGTGGCGCTCAGCGACTTTACTTCTTGCTGCACTATCCTCGTTCCAAACGCGTCACCACAACCAATCTCAAGCACATGCTCGCTACCTGCCAACATTTTTGCGACAAACTTGTATCGTGACAATCGAAACAAGATATGTTTTGGATCATCATGCCAGCTTTGGCTACTACGTAAGCCGAGCCGCTCAAAGCCTCTTGCCGACACGGCTTCAACACATTCTTGGTACTGCGGTTCGCGTGTCCTTGGCGTGCTTAAAACGGGAGGAACAGTATTATTGATTGGCATAGGCACGCTCAGCGGTTTAATAGTCGACCCACCGTCATCATGTAGGCGGTGTATTTTATCGTGAATACGATAATGATAGCATGTACCAGCACCAGTTTCACATTACAGAGCGTCGTCATTATTCTTATCTGCCCCTCTAAATGCCCACATCCAAACAAGAATTCGGTAGTGCGCAATTACACACCCACCTAGTCATGCGACCTAAAACGAAGTTTCTCACGGTAGTCTGGGGACAATCCTATATCTCGCGATTTGCAACTCTAGCATTGCCGTCATTCCTCGCTCCAGGCAATTTGCCGGCATTGGCAAGAGCAACAGAGCTCGAAGTCGTTATTATGACTCGGCGCGACGACATAGATTTTTTCGAGAAACAAGCTGCGTTTCGACTCTTACGCCAGATTTGCCCGGTTCAATTTGTCGAGATAGATGACCTTATAACCACGGCGGTTTACGGCGTTACACTAACCCTCGCATATGCCAGACCGATTATTGCTTGCGGTCGTGACATGGTAAATATTCATTTTGTATTCATGAATGCTGATTTCGTATTGGCAGATGGGTCGTTGCAGGCGCTAAGTACACATATTTTGTCTGGCAGATCAATCGTGCTCGGCCCCAGTTTCAGATCTACAGCCGAAGCAATGGAGCCACTGTTGGAAGCAGCAATTGAAACTTCGACAGGCATCTTATCAATCCCGACGCGCAAGCTGACTTCGCTCGCGCTGGCGCACCCTCATCCGACCACAATAGCGAAAACGTTGAACCAGGACTTTTGTCATTCAACCCAAGTCAACCAGTTTTTCTGGCAAGTAAATGATCAAACTATTTTGGGGCGTTACTATTTGATATTCATGCTCGCACTAAAGCCGGAGCGTGTAATAACCACTATTAATTCCTTCTGCGATTACGCATTAATACCGGAACTTTGCCCATCAGGTGATGAGGTGGCAATGGGTGACTCTGACAAATTTTTCATGCTGGAATTGCAGCAACGCAATCAGGAGATGAATCTATTGAGGCTAGGTAGGCAACGTGATAGCGAGATTGTAAATAGCCTCCAGTACTGGACCACGGCCGAACACCGCCGCGCGGCAACTCATGACATTGTGTTTCATGCCGGAGAAATACCGAAAGAGATCGATTCCGCAAAAGCCGATGCACGTGCTTTCGTCGAAAAAATTGCCAGAAAACTTGGTCGCCCTCGATTTCACGAAGGACACCGCTACTGGGTTCGCGGAGTAGAAGCTTGGAGAAACTATCGTGTATCTCAAGGCTTGTCCGCTGCCCCTATCGAGCTAGCGCCTTTAAAGAGCAGCCCTTTCAGTTGGTTGTGGGCCTTTCTCAACTTTTGGCGCAGAAAATTACGTGAACCACGAAAGACACCGTTCCATCCGTATTGGCTGGATCACTACCTGCTGAGTACAGTCATAGGGGATATACTTTGTTCTAATGACGCGAGGCTCCTGATCGTTCGAGAAAATGCAAGTTTAGTGGATCACTTAGTAGGACCAAACACCGCCGTGCAATTTGCTACACCACTCGAAACATTGAAAAACGGGCCTCCATCGCCTAGACAAAATTCAGACTCCTACACGCATGTACTCATCTATTTGCTACGTAAGGACTGCAGAAGTGCCCAAGAACTCGTGGCACAATGCCGATCGAAAATGCCACCATCGGGAACGTGTGTCTTATTTGTTCACCATCTTTACGGTGAAACCGAGAACAGCGACTTTTCGTGGGAATTGATTCAATACATCGAAGAAATTATTGGAGAAACCTCGCCGAATGCTTCGTGCACTTACGTCGGGGGCTCATTAAAACGCACACTTTCCAAGTCCTTTCGAAGCCTAACCAGCGCTTACGGCCGATTTGGATTCTTGTCTTTACCATGGGTCGTACCAATGATGATACTTGGGGCGCCAATTTCGCTGGTCTGCAACCTACTCCTCTCCATGCGACAGCCCAGCCGTCATTTTGTTTCCCATTGCAGTAGTGTCGCAATACAGTTCAAAATGAGATCAAATTTGTTTCGTTAGGTACTTTTCGAATGAAGATCAGCCTGTTCAGGCTACAAAATGGACTTGCTAGGTACACAGTAATTTCGGAAGAGTTGGCCTATTAAGCAATGCGCCAGAATCGATTGGACACGAAGTGATTATAGTTTACAGCAGGACAATTTGATTTTGGCTTTGTCTGATAGTTTGCCTCGGCGTGTGCGTTCGTTAGGCCAACAATCGATTCACTTAGACAAGTCGCCTAATGGCTCTGCCAATGAATCGACCAGCTATTTTCTGAACAACGCCTGATAAAGAGCTTGCAGGCACGTCTTGTGGATGCGCTTACATGTACCGTAGGGTTGAGGGTGCTAACGACAGATATTGGAAATTTCGATTTCACAAGCCAGCGAATTGTTGGGGAGCTCAAGACTGAGCTAGTCAGAGAATCGCTTCTACCGGAAGGATGAAGAGCGAGGTTGCGTTCAGTGTAGCGCAGCTTCAGATAAGCAATTCCGCCCCGTGAGCGGCGCTGGCACTGGACTCCCGCCCTGATTTGTTGGAAAAAATCAACATCACGCCCAAGCTCGGGCTGATACTGCACTATACAAGCATTCATAGCGATAAAATTCAGCGTCGGTCACGCCGTTGACTTCACAGATTGTCCTTCACCTAGCCCCGCGCAGGGTCAGTGGGCTTCCAACTCTGCGCAATCTCGTTGGCGACCATTGGCTGCGTAACTGCTATTTCGCACCTGCATTCACCGATTACTACGTCTCGTGTCACTGGCTTAAGAGACACCTATTTAGAGAATTTGCTGCGCTACGGGCAAAAGCTGGCCTCAGCCAAACCATACTTTCTACACAGATCTCAGCAAGTCATCCGCGTCCTTCCGCACTGCAATTATCTGCTTGCCGTAATCTGATAGGCCACGCCCAACCTCCTTACTAGGGCCTAGCAGATTCCAAGACTTTTTGCATCCAAATGCAAGGCAGAGCGTCACAATCGCCAAAGCAACCTGATTTGCTTTTCAAAACAATTAGTTATTGAGATACTGCAACAATATCTTGGGGATGCGCTTATAGATGGTTGCCGTCTGTACAAAGCTCCCAACCGGCAACTGTCAAATTTGCTCCGCGAGCCACATACCTAAAGATGACGCAGAAAATGATCCTTTAGTGTCGTCACCAATCGCGATGCTTTTGCAATTGATCCCATCGTGGGACAATTCGCTCATAGACAATTTGCATTACGCAATAACACAATTATTTCGCATATTCATGAGAACGCCACCCGAAATGCAAATTCGTAGTCACTATCTTGCATTTGGCAAACCTGATTTCGGCGAGGCCGAAATTGAAGCGCTTACACGCGTAATGCGCACGGGCTGGGTCGGTATGGGTCCAGAGACTATTTCATTCGAAGAGGAACTTGCCGCCTACATTGGCGTGCCCCATGTGGTCACTGTGAACTCATGTACATCAGCGCTGTTTTTGTCTCTTGTTGTGCACCGCATAGGTCCCGGTGACGAAGTGATTTGTCCCAGTCTCACTTGGTGCGCCACGGCCAATGTGGCGCTTTTTCTCGGTGCAACGCCGATTTTCTGTGACGTTGATCCCGGCACACTTTGCGTATCACCTGACTCTGTTGCCGCGAAGGTTACCCCAAAAACCAAAGCCGTCATGGTGGTTCATTACGGGGGGCTGGCAGCAGATGTGGCCGCCATTCGCCGTGCCTTACCTGACCACGTGGCAATTATCGAGGACGCCGCGCACGCATTGGGATCTAGGTTCAAGGACAATACCAATGTCGGCACATCGGGGAA
>OMIN01000073.1 GCA_900299145.1 Betaproteobacteria bacterium
CCGGCTCAAGCAGTTCCGGCGTATCGCGACGCGCTTTGAGAAGCTCGCCATGAATTTCGCCGCTATGGTGACGCTCGCTTGCATTTGCGTCTGGTTGGCTTAATTGTTAACAGGGCCTAGTAAATTGTTGTTTTTATTGGACTAATCTAGCCCCGTCGCTTCACCGGGTTACAATCCTCGGATGCTTCTGTTTCGTTTACTGAAAATCATCGCCGTCGCGCTATGCTTCGGTCTTGACGAATTTCTCCGCGGGCAATCGCGCATTGGCGGACCGCTCGCCGCGTTACGTGTCGTATTGTTTTGGCGAGATTTTCCCGCGCCGCGCGCGGTACGTCTTCGGATGGCGCTGGAGGCGCTGGGGCCAATATTCGTCAAATTCGGTCAGATTCTTTCCACGCGCCGCGATTTGCTGCAGGATGATATCGCCGCTGAACTTGCCAAGTTGCAGGATCAGGTGCCGCCGTTTCCCGGCGATGAAGCGATTACCGTTATCGAGCGTGCGCAAGGAAAACCGCTAGCCAAAATTTTCAAATCGTTTGACCGTGTAGCACTCGCCAGCGCCTCGGTGGCGCAGGTACATTTGGCCGAGTTGCACGATGGCCGCGAAGCCGCCGTGAAGATTCTGCGGCCCGGTATCGCGGGTGTAATCCGCAACGATCTGGCGCTGCTCGACGCGGGCGCTTCGCTGATGGAATGGCTGTGGGCCGATGGCAAACGCCTGAAGCCGAACGAAGTCGTCGCCGAGTTTGGCCGGCATCTGAATGATGAACTGGATTTGATGCGCGAGGCCGCCAACGCCAGCCAGTTGCATCGCAATTTCGCCGGATCACCGCTGTTGTTGGTGCCGGAGGTTTATTGGGAATTGTGCTCGGCCGAGGTGATGGTGATGCAGCGCATGCGCGGTACGCCTGTGTCGCATGTCGATGCCCTGCGCGCGCAGGGCGTGGATATTCCCAAGCTCGCACGCGCGGGCGTGGAGATTTTTTTCACGCAGGTATTTCGCGACGGTTTTTTTCACGCCGACATGCATCCGGGCAATATTTTTGTCACGCCCGGCGGACAATACATCGCGCTGGATTTCGGCATCATGGGCACGCTCACACCCACCGACAAAAGCTATCTCGCACGCAATTTCCTCGCGTTTTTCCGCCGCGATTACCGGCGGGTGGCCGAGGCACATATCGAATCCGGCTGGGCGCCGCCGGGCACGCGCGTGGATGAATTCGAGACCGCCATCCGCGCGGTGTGCGAGCCGATTTTCGACAAGCCGCTGAAGGAAATTTCCTTTGGCAAACTGCTGCTACGCCTGTTTCAAACCTCGCGCCGCTTTAACATGCAAATCCAGCCGCAATTGGTGATGCTGCAAAAAACCCTGCTGAATATCGAAGGCCTCGGCCGTGACCTCGACCCTGATCTGGACTTGTGGGCCACCGCCAAGCCGTTCCTCGAACGCTGGATGTCAGAGCAAGTCGGCTGGCGCGCGCTGCTGCGGCAAGTGCAGGACGAAGCGCCGCTCTGGGCCGCTACACTGCCGCAACTGCCGCGCCTTATTCATCGCGCGCTGGCCGAAGATCGCGGGACGCCGCTGGAAAAACAGATTGAGCGATTGCAGAATGAGCAGCAGCGCCTGCGCAAAAAGCTGGCACTGGTCACCGCACTATTTGCAATCAGTGTCGCGGCGAGCGCCTGCCTGTCTTGGATGCGGTAGTTGCAACTGTAAGTTACATTAGTACTATAATCCCGCCGTTGCCCGCGCGCGGAGACCCATCGTGCTGATCTGGTTTGTCGTCATCTATCTGCTGATCTCGATCGCCATCGGCCTTATCGCCGCCACGCGCGTGCACAACGCGAAAGATTTCGCCGTAGCGGGCCGCCATTTGCCATTGCCAGTGGTGATGGCCACCGTGTTCGCCACCTGGTTCGGCGCGGAAACGGTGCTCGGCATTTCCGCCACCTTCGTCAAAGACGGCTTGCGCGGCGTGGTGGCGGATCCGTTTGGTTCCAGCTTGTGTTTGATTCTTGCGGGCCTCTTTTTTGCGGGCAGGCTCTACCGCATGAATCTGCTCACCATTGGCGATTACTATCGGCTGCGCTTTAACCGCAGGGTGGAGATTCTGTGCACGCTGGCGATTGTCGCGTCCTACCTTGGTTGGGTGGCAGCACAAATCAAGGCACTGGGGCTGGTGTTTTTTATCGTCACCGGTGGCGCCATCAGCCAGCCGGCAGGCATGGTACTGGGTGCGGCCATCGTGCTCACTTACACCACCTTCGGCGGCATGTTTTCGGTGGCGATACTCGATTTCGTGCAGATGACCGTCATCATGGGTGGAATGCTCTACATCGGCTACGTGATCGCTGGCATGACGGGCGGCGTGGGCGCGGTGGTGTCACACGCGCACGCGGCCGGCAAACTCGAATTCTTCCCTGAAGCCACCGTCGTGGCATGGGTGCCGTTCATCGGCGCATGGATCACCATGATGCTCGGATCGATTCCGCAGCAGGACGTGTTCCAGCGCATCACCTCGGCCAAGGACGAAAAAACCGCCGTGCGCGGCTCGGTGCTGGGCGGTTCGATTTATTTTCTGTTTGCCTTCGTGCCGATGTTTCTGGCGTACGCGGCAACGCTGGTTGACCCGAAAGTATTTGCCGAATTGCTTGCCAGGGATCCGCAACTGGTGCTGCCCACGCTCATCATGCAGCACACGCCGTTGATCGCGCAGGTGGTGTTCTTCGGCGCGCTGCTGTCAGCGATCATGAGTTGTTCCAGCGCCACGCTACTGGCGCCGTCGGTGGCGTTTTCCGAAAACATTATCCGCAACATTTTTCCCAACATGCGCGATCATGTATTCCTGCGCATCATGCGCGTGGTGATCGTGTGCTTTGCCTGCGTCGTACTGGCGTTTGCGCTGAACTCCGGTGCGAGCATTTTCAAGATGGTGGAAAACGCCTACAAAGTGACGCTGGTGTCGGCCTTCTTCCCGCTGTTCCTCGGCCTCTACTGGAAACGCGCCACCACGCAGGGCGCGCTGGCGGGCATTGCCTGTGGTTTTTGCACGTGGGTGCTGCTGGAATTTTTCGGGACAAATAACGAAGTGTGGCTGCCGCAACTGATCGGCTTTTGCGCGGCGGGCATCGGCATGGTCGCGGGTTCGCTGCTGCCGCAGGTCGTGGGGCACGCCACGACCAGCCGAGAGGCGCTCTCAGCCCATGTACCGCACCCGCATGCCTCCGCGCAGCACGTTCCCGCCACCGGGCATCACCATCACCCGCACCATTCGTAGTCTCGCGGCGGCATGCCCCTCCCCAAGATTAGCGCGGTGCTGCTTGGGCTGCTGGCGTGCAATACGGTTTACTACATCCTCTCCGGGCGTTTCAGCGAAGCACTGGAATCGGTGGCTTGGTACGCGCTGCTGATTCTGTTCGTACTGGAAATCACCCGGCCACGACTTGCCGCATCAGCAATGGCGCGAAAAATGATGCGCCTGGGCCGGCTCATGGCCACGCTGGCCATCGCCGCCAGTGCAGTGCTTTATGCGCGCGAACGCGAATGGCTGGACGCCGCCAATCTGCTGCTGTGGATTGCCGTGGTGGCGCTGCTGGAAATCGAGGTACAGCGGCCTGCGGCGGTGGCCGCTCATCCGAAAGCTTATGCGCGAACCGCCGTCGTGCTCTACGCCGCGCTGGCGAGTCTTGTCGTGGTGTGGCTCATCAACGGCAAGTGGATGAACGCGTGGGACGCCACGGTTTGGCTCGCCGCGTTCGGCTTGCTGGAGTTAAACATGCTTCAGCAAGCAGAAAATTTATTCAATAAAAACAGATAGTTATGGAATTTTTGCTAGCGATACGCCGCGCGAAACGCGTCGATAAACGCCGCGAGTTGCGCCTGCGGCAGCAGGTTAATGCCCGCGGCGCCCTTGCGCCCACCGCCGGTGTCAAAGCACGCGCACAGATCGTCCGCGCCATTCGGGTTGGCCACCGGCGCGCGCACGCTTACCGCGTAACCATCCGCCTTGCTCACCAGCACCGCGTGCGCGCGACCGGGGTTCGACAGCGCTAGCCGGTTGCCGAAGAGGCCGTTGACGCGGCGGCTCCATGCGGCGTCGGGCAACACATAGAGCGCTGCGCTGTCGTCCGCGAATTGCGGGGGGATGTCTTCCGCGCGCTCGACGTCTTCGCGCATCGCCTCTTTCAGTACGTCGAACACCGGCTCGTCGATCATGAATTCGCGCGGGTCGGCGTACGGCGCGACGGTTTGATACAGCTCTGCCGGCGGGTAGTGCAAGTCGTCCGTGGTGTCGCCGTAGGCGTTGTAGTTGAGGCAATCACCAAGCTCATGCAGCCGCGCGAGTTCGGTGTGATCCAGATCCAGCGGCTGCGCCGCGCGCAACGCCGGGGCCACCAGATTGTCGCCGAACGCCGCCACCACGGCCCACAACCGGTGCGCACCCGCCAGATGTTTGTCGACAATCAGGCTGGTGCACACCTCCGGCGCGGTGTCGATGTGCGCATCCAGATTTGCATGCACCGGAATCATGCCCGCTGCGTGATGATCGAAGTACTGGCACTTCACGCCACGCGCCAGTAACTCCGCCAAAGCCGCGGCATTTGACTTGTGCGAAATATCGAGCACGGTGATTTCGTCACCCGCGCGCGCCGCGCGCAGTGCCGGCCGCGACAGCAGTTGAATATCGCGTTTGACCCCGGTGATAAGTTCACGGGATTCATCATGGCGCGGCCTCGCCAGACGCAACTGATGCAGCGCGCACAGGCCATCGGCATCGCCGTTGAAAATGTCGTAGTATTTACGCAAGGGTTTCGGCTTCAGAGTTAGTTCACAGCTGAGGTCACATTCAGCGTCAATTTCAGCGCCGGCCCGCCGGTGAAACGGATGAACACCCAGCCACACAACCAACCGCATGTTCATCTGCTGGCGCTGACGCTGGCACTAGCTTACCTGCTCGTTATTGTCTACGCCAGCCTGCAGCCCTTGCGCGGCTGGCGCATGCCCGCCGCCGAGGTCTATGGGTTTCTCACCGCGCCCTGGCCGCCCTACATCACGCTCGCCGACGTGCTGGTGAACGTGGCGGCCTATGTGCCGCTGGGCTTCATGCTGGCGCTCGGCTTGCGCATTGCCATGCCGCCCGTCGTGGCGGTGGCGCTGGCGTTGCTACTCTCGGTGGTGATGAGCATCGCCATGGAAGCCGTGCAAATGTTTTTGCCCGCGCGCATTGCCTCCAATGTCGACGTGCTGGCAAACGGCGCGGGGGCGTTGATCGGCGCATTAGCCGCTCCGCTGTTTTTGCCGTCGCAGCGGCTGGGGGCGCAGCTCGGCGCGTGGCGCAACCGCGTGTTCGTGCCCGGCGTGGTGATCGACGCCGGCGTGGTGGTGGCCGTGCTGTGGGTGATCACGCAACTCAATCCGTTGACCCAGGTGTTTGGCACCGGCCATTTGCGCGGCACCTTCGATCTGCCAGCGTACGTGTTTCACACGCCCAGTCTGCTGCTGTCGGCCGAAGCCACCGTGGTAATGTTCAATTTGCTGGGCATTGGGCTGCTATTGTCGACGCTGCTGCGCGCTGAAAGCCGGCACGGGCCTGTGATCGCCGCGGTAATCACGGCAGCGCTGGGCTGCAAAATGCTGATCACCGTGTTTCTCGCCAAGCCGCAGGGCGCGTGGGCATGGATGACGCCCGGTGTGCTGCTGGGCTTCATACTCGGCGCAATCATGCTGGCGGGCTTGCTTTCGCTGGGACAGGCCGCGCGGCTGGCGCTGGCGTTGCTGGCGCTGCTGCTGGCGCTGGCGGCGATCAATCTCGCCCCCGACAACCCGTATTTCAGCCTGCCGCCGCAGTTGGCGAGCGGGCGCAGCAGCCACTTTCTGAGTTTCTCGAACATTCTGCAGGCGCTGTCCGAACTGTGGCCGCTGATTGCGCTGGGTTATCTGGGCGCAGCGCTTTGGCACACCCGTACACGCTCGCGCGCACAGCCAAGCGCGCTGACTTTATAATGCGTCACCCCACCGACTGGAGGATATGCCCGTGAGCTACTACGAACGCCATGTATTTTTCTGCTGTAACCAGCGCACCAACGGCAAGAACTGCTGCAACGATCACGGCGCGAGCGACATTCGCGATTACGCCAAGGACAAGGTAAAAGAGCTCAAACTCAACGGCCCGGGCAAGGTGCGCGTCAACATGGCGGGCTGCCTCGACCGTTGCGACGAAGGCCCTGTGATGGTGATCTACCCGGAAGAGACCTGGTACACCTACGTCGACAAGGAAGACGTGGATGAAATCATCAGTGAGCACTTGCAGAACGGGCGTGTGGTGGAACGCCTGAAGATTTGAAGGCACAAATCCGAAAATGCCGTCGCCGGTTGAAACCCTGCCGATCCCCGGCCCCGTCGGTGACATCGAAACCGATATCAGCGGTCCCGCAGCCGGGCACACACCTCGCGGCATCGCGCTGATTGCACATCCCAATCCGCTGCAGGGCGGCGCCAAGGACAACAAGGTTGTCACCACGCTGGCGCGAGTGTTCAATTCGCTGGGCTACGTGGCGCTGCGGCCGAATTTTCGCGGCGTGGGCGCGAGCATGGGTGCGCATGATAAGGGAATTGGCGAGACCGACGATCTGATCGCCGTCGCCGAGTACGCCAGCAAGCGCTTTGGAGCAGCACCGTTGTTGCTAGCCGGGTTTTCGTTCGGCAGCTTTGTGCAAACGCGCGTCACCAAGCGCGTATCGTGCGAACGCATGGTGCTGGTGGCCCCGGCAGTTGGCCGCTTCCCCACGGAAACCGTGCCGGAGAACACGCTGGTGATCCACGGTGAACTGGACGACGTGGTGCCGCTGGCCGCGGTGCTCGACTGGGCGCGCCCGCAAAACCTGCCGGTGGTGGTGGTGCCAGGCGGCGAACACTTTTTTCATGGGCGTTTGCACATCCTGTCGCAAATCGTCACGCGCTGGTGCGCCTGACACCGTTGGCGCTGCTTTCAGTCAAAGGTTTGAAGAAGTCCTACGGCGGCCATCTGGCCGTCGCTGGCATTGATCTCGACCTCGCGCCCGGTGAATGTTTCGGCCTGCTCGGCCCCAATGGCGCGGGCAAAACCACCACCTTGCGTCTGGCGCTGGGGCTTACACAGCCCGACAACGGCACTATCTCGCTGCTGGATTTCGCGGTACCCGCGCATGCACGCGAAGCGCGTGCCCGCGTCGGCGTGGTGCCACAACTGGACAATCTCGATCCCGACTTCACCCTGCGCGAGAACCTGCTGGTCTATGGGCGCTATTTCGGCATCGCGCGCGACACCCTCGAAAAGCGCATTCCCGATCTGCTCGAATACGCAGGCCTCGCACAGCGTGGCGATGCGCGCATACAGGCGTTGTCGGGCGGCATGAAGCGGCGCTTGACGCTCGCGCGCGCGCTAATCAACGATCCCGATCTGCTGTTTCTCGACGAGCCCACCACCGGTCTCGACCCACAGGCGCGCCACGTGATCTGGGAGCGGCTGAGCCAACTCACGCTGCGCGGCAAGACGCTGCTGCTCATCACGCATTTCATGGAAGAAGCCGAACGGCTATGCCATCGCCTAGCGATCATGGATCACGGACGTATCATTGCCGTCGGCACTCCACGCGAACTCATCGCCACGCACATCGAACCGGAGGTGGTCGAGGTCTACGGCGATGGCGCGGCGCCATGGGCCGAGGCTGCCGGCAGAAAGCTCGCCGAACGCTGCGAACAACACGGTGAAACCGTGTTCTGTTATGCCCGCGATGCACGTGCTCTGGTGGCCGATCTTGCCCGGCACGACACGGGCAATGATCTGCATTACCTGCACCGGCGCGCCAACCTTGAAGATGTGTTTCTTAAACTCACTGGCCGCGAGTTGCGGGACTGACTCCCATGAACCTGCGTTTTCTCCACGTATGGTGCCGCAATCTGCTGGTGTGGCGCAAACTGGCCATTCCTTCGATGCTGGGCAATCTGGCCGAACCGCTGTTTTACATGATCGGCCTGGGGTTTGGGCTGGGCGGCATGCTGCCGCAGATGCAGGGGGTGAGTTACGTGGCTTTTCTCGCCGGCGGCGTGGTGTGTTCATCGGCCATGTTCACCGCGTCATTCGAGGCGATGTACTCGGCGTTTTCGCGCATGCACGTACAGCGCACGTGGGACGCCATACTAAACGCGCCGCTGACGTTGGACGACGTGGTAATCGGTGAATGGGTGTGGGCCGCAAGCAAAGGTCTGCTGTCGGGCTGTGCGGTGTTGCTGGTGGCGGCAGCGCTGGAGCTGGCAGCCTCGCCGCTGGCGCTGTTGATCATTCCGGTCATTGTGCTGACGGGCCTCGCGTTCTCGGCACTGGGGCTGATCGTCACCGCGCTGTCGCCGAGCTACGACTTTTTCATGTACTACTTCACTTTGGCGATTACGCCGATGATATTGCTGTGCGGCGTGTTCTATCCGCTCGAACAGTTGCCCGCACTCGCGCAAGTGGCGGCACAGGCGTTGCCGCTGACACACGCAGTGGCGCTGTCGCGTCCGCTGATGCTGGGCGCATTGCCCACGCAAGTGGGGCTGCACGTGCTGGTGCTGGTGATCTACGCCGGTGTAAGCTTGGCCGTGGCGCGGCATTTGCTGCGCAATAGAATTCTCCAATAAATCAAATACTTACGAATACTTTCGATATGCTTTGGGTCAAGGCTTTGCACATCGTGTTCGTCACCGCATGGTTCGCGGGCCTGTTCTATCTGCCGCGCATTTTGGTGAATCTGGCAATGGAACCGAACGCAGCTGCCACCGCGCGCCTGCTCATCATGGCGCGCAAGCTGTATCGTTTCATGGGGCCGCTGGCGCTGCTGGCGTTAGGCTTCGGCATGTGGCTGTGGGGCGGCTACGGAATTTCCGGCGGCTGGCTGCACGCGAAACTGGTGCTCGTCGTGCTATTGATCGGCTATCACCACGCCTGCGGCAGCCTGCTGAAAAAATTCGAGGCTGGCAAAAACACGCGCTCGCACGTGTGGTACCGGTGGTTCAATGAAGTGCCGGTGATTCTGCTGTTGCTGGTGGTTATCCTCGTGGTGGTGAAGCCGTTTTGAGGCGCTTGACTATAGTGTTGACGTGGCTGCTGCTGGCATGCACGCCGCCAGCCGCGATGGCCGCCGCAGGTGACGCGCGCATCATCGTACAGGAGTCGCCATTGGCGGGCTTTCAGTATCACGAGGGGAAAGCCCTGTGGGACAGCCTGAAGACAGGCGACGAGCTGACGTTGATTCGCGAGCCCGCCAATCCCTACGATATCAACGCCGTGCGCGTGGAATGGAATGGCAGCAAACTGGTTTACATTCCGCGTCGCGAAAACATGGATGTCGCGCGACAGATGGATCGTGGCGCACCGGTAAAAGCGCGCATCATCAAGCTCACGCAGGCGCGCAATCCGTGGCAGCGCGTGCTGTTTGAAGTCTACGTCGACCTGCGATAGCACCCTGAACGCCATGCCCGCCGAGCAATTTTTCGCAAGTTGTCCGCGCGGGCTGGAAGCCGTGCTGGCGGATGAACTCACCGCGTTACATGCGCAGCCCGTCAAGACCGTCGACGGCGGCGTACATTTTGCTGGAGCATTGACTGCGGGCTATGCCGCCAATTTACGTTCCCGTGTGGCAAGCCGCGTGTTGTGGCGCGTGGGCAGCGCTCGCTACCGGGCCGTCAGCAGCGAGCAGGATATTTACGTCGCCACACAAAAAGTCGACTGGCCGAAACTGTTCGCGGTTGAGCGCACCTTACGCGTAAACGTGTCCGCGATCAAGGCGCCAGTGAAAAGCCTCGACTTTATTACGCTGCGCATCAAGGACGCGATCTGCGATGTGTTCCGTACCCATCGGGCCAGCGGTGGCAAGCGCCCCAGTATCGACACTCATACGCCGGACGTGCGCGTGCATGCATTTTTGACGGCAACCGACATCACGCTGTACGTGGATTTTTCCGGCGAGCCGCTGTTCAAGCGCGGCTACCGGCGCGAGGCCGGCGAAGCGCCTCTGCGCGAAAATCTCGCAGCGGGCATGCTGGCACTGTCGGGCTGGACGCCGGACATCACACTGCTTGACCCCATGTGCGGCAGCGGCACGATTTTGTGCGAAGCCGTGCAGATTGCCGCTAACCGCGCGCCTGGCATCGGCCGCGCCTTTGGCTTCGAGAAGCTCGCAAACTTCGATGCAAAAGCGTGGGAAGGATTGCGCAATGCCGCTTACGGCGCAGAAAATAATTCAATAAAAACAAATATTTACGGGTCGGATTTGCGCGGCGACGCGCTGGCGCTGACGCGTGCGAATCTGGACGAACTCGACTTGCTCGACAAGGTGACGTTAAAGCAGGCAAACGTGTTTGAAATGCCCGCGCCCGCGGCAACAGGCATCATCGTCACCAATCCGCCTTACGGCGTGCGGCTGGAAGATCGCGATGCGCTGGCGGCGTTTTACCCGAAACTGGGCGACACGCTCAAACAAAAATTCAGCGGCTGGACGGCCTACATTCTGTCCTCGGACATGGCGCTCGCCAAGCGCATTGGTCTCGCGGCGTCCAAACGCACACCGCTTTTTAACGGCGCGCTGGAATGCCGTTTGTTTGAATACAAACTGGTGGCGGGGAGCATGCGCACGATGAAACCCGAGGCCGCGCCGGGTTGAATCACGGCACTCATATTCGTGAAAATAATAAGCCGGCGCAAAGCCGGCTTTTTGTTGCAGCAAACGGCGATTACGTAATTTGCAAGTGCTCGATGCCGGTCATCACGTCCTTGCCTTTGGCTTCCTTGCCTTGCAACTTGATTGCCAGGCGCAATTCGTTGAGTGAATCGGCGTTACGCAGCGCATCTTCGTAACTCACCAGCCCGGCTTCGTAAAGTTCAAACAGGTGCTGGTCGAAGGTTTGCATGCCGAGCTCGCGGGACTTTTTCATGATCTCCTTGATCTCGTGCACCTCGCCCTTGAAGATCAGGTCGGAAACCAGTGGCGAATTCAACATGATTTCCACTGCCGCCGCGCGCCCTTTGCCATCGCGCTTGGGCAACAGGCGCTGGGACACAATAGCGCGCACATTGAGCGACAAATCCATCAGTAGCTGGTGTTTGCGCTCCTCCGGGAAAAAGTTAATGATGCGATCCAGCGCCTGATTGGCGCTGTTGGCGTGCAGTGTCGCCATGCACAGGTGTCCGGTCTCAGCAAAGGCAATGGCGTAATCCATGGTCTCGCGGTCGAGAATTTCACCGATGAGAATCCCGTCAGGCGCCTGACGCAGCGTGTTCCTTAACGCGGCGTGCCAGGTTTCAGTATCGACGCCGACTTCACGCTGCGTAATCACGCAATTCTTGTGCTCATGCACGAATTCGATGGGGTCTTCGATGGTGATAATGTGCCCGTAGGAATTCTCGTTGCGGTGGCCGATCATCGCCGCGAGCGAAGTCGATTTGCCCGAACCCGTGCCGCCCACCATGATGACAAGGCCGCGCTTGGCCATCACCACGTCCTTCAACACCGGCGGCAGTCCAAGGTCGTCGAAAGTCGGAATCTTCGCAACAATTGTCCGCAGCACCATGCCCACGCGCCCCTGCTGCACAAACGCGCTAACGCGAAAGCGCCCGATGCCGCCGGGGCTGGTGGCGAAATTGCACTCCTTGGTAGCCTCGAATTCCGCCGCCTGCTTGTCGTTCATCAGCGAGGCCGCGAGATCAGCGGTGTGCTGCGACGTCAGTGCCTGATTGGCCACTGGCGTCATGCGCCCGTCAAGCTTGATCGCCGGCGGAAAGCCCGCGGTGATAAAAAGGTCTGACGCCTTCTTCGCCACCATCGCGCGCAGCAGGTCGTGCATGAATTTAACGCCGGTATCTCTATCCATGGTGATTCTCCGTGCCGGGGCTGCCGTGCCGCGCAGGCTGATTAGTTGAAGTTGTCCTTGTTGGCCGCCTTGTTGCGCGCCTCTTCCTTGCTGACGACATTACGGCGAACCAAGTCCTGCAAATTCTGATCGAGCGTTTGCATCCCCAGCGCGGCGCCCGTCTGAATCGCAGAATACATCTGCGCCACCTTTGCTTCGCGAATCAGGTTACGAATAGCCGGCGTGCCCACCATGATCTCGTGCGCAGCAACGCGGCCGGAGCCATCTTTGGTTTTCAGCAACGTTTGCGAAATCACCGCGCGCAACGATTCGGACAACATGGCACGCATCATTTCTTTTTCTTCCGCCGGAAAGACGTCAATGATACGGTCGATGGTTTTGGCGGCGGAACTGGTATGCAGCGTGCCGAACACCAGGTGACCGGTTTCGGCCGCCGACATGGCGAGACGAATGGTTTCCAGATCGCGCAACTCGCCCACCAGAATAATGTCCGGGTCTTCGCGCAGTGCAGAGCGCAGTGCGTTGTTGAAGGACAGCGTGTGCGGGCCGACTTCGCGCTGGTTAATCAGGCATTTTTTCGATTCGTGCACGAACTCAATCGGGTCTTCCACCGTGAGGATGTGGCCGTATTCGTTCTCGTTGACGTGGTTCACCATCGCCGCAAGCGTAGTCGATTTACCCGAACCGGTCGGCCCCGTCACCAGCACTACGCCGCGCGGCTGGTTGGCGATCTCGGTGAACACTTTGGGCGCTTTAAGGTCTTCCAACGAAAGAATCTTCGACGGAATAGTACGGAACACGCCGCCCGCGCCGCGATTCTGTACAAAGGCATTGACGCGAAACCGCGCCAGATAGGGAATCTCGAACGAAAAATCGCACTCAAGATTTTCCTCGTAGAACTTGCGCTGGCCGTCGTTCATGATGTCATAGATCATGGCGTGCACGTCCTTGTGCTCCAGCGGCGGCAGATTGATACGGCGCACATCGCCATGCACACGAATCATCGGCGGCAAGCCCGACGACAAATGCAGGTCGGACGCTTTATTCTTCACCACGAAGGCCAGCAGCTCGGCGATGTCCATTATAATTTCCCTAGCAGTTCGTTGAAATTATCCCTGAATTATTGAGAATTACGTAACTGTATGACAACCACTTTGCTTCTCGTGCGTTATTCCGATGTGGGCATAACATCGGGGTTGAGCTATGAAAGCAAAGAGCAAAGTGGACGAATTGGCGAAGC
>OMIN01000074.1 GCA_900299145.1 Betaproteobacteria bacterium
AGTTTATTTTTGAATGAGGAAACATCATGTCCGTGAAGATAGGCTATCTGCTGCCCACCCGTGAATCCATCATGGAAGGCCGGCCTGAAGCCGAACCGCTGTTGAATCTGGCCGAGCGCGCGGAGGGCCTCGGCTACGATTCGGTGTGGGTCGGCGATTCGTTGCTGGCGCGGCCGCGCCACGAACCGATTACGCTGCTGGCCGGTGTAGCGGGGCGCACCAAACGCGTCAAGCTCGGCACGGCCGTATTGTTGCCGACATTGCGCAACCCGGTGCTGTTAGCGCATCAGGTGGCGACGCTCGATCAGGTGAGTTCAGGCCGCGTTATCCTCGGCTATGGCATCGCCAGCGACGTGCCTAATGTGCGCGCGGAGTTTCGCGCGGCGGGCGTGCCCTTCGAAAAACGCGTTGGCACGTTGATGGAAGGCATGCGCCTGTGCAAAGCGCTGTGGAGCGGCAAGCCTGTGAATTGGGACGGCCGCTGGCATGTGGAGCAGGGTGTATTGGGCCCGGTGCCGCATCAGCCGGGTGGGCCGCCGATCTGGGGTGGCGGTTCGGCGCCCGCGGCACTGGAGCGCGCCGGCAAACATTTCGATGGCTGGTTTCCCACCGGGCCGGACGCCAAAGGATGGGGCGAACAGTGGCGCAAGGTGCAGGCCATCGCGCGCGAGGCTGGCCGCAAGCCTGACGCACTGGAGGCAGCGGTTTACCTGACGCTTGCGGTTGACGACAATGCCGCCAAGGCCGAACAGCGCATCGATGATTTCCTGCAGGCTTATTACGGCCGCCGGCCCGATATCCTGAAAAAGCATCAGGCGTGTTTTGCCGGTTCAGCGGGCGCAGCAGCGGAGTATCTCAATAGCTATATTGAGCAGGGCGCACGCTATCTGGTACTGCGGTTCGCGGGCGAACACGAGCGCCAATTGGAAATATTTGCCCAGTTACGCGCGGGATTGAAGTCCTGATTCGCGGGCAGGCGGCAATGCCGCGCCGGTTTGGTGCGCGGGTCAGCGCCTGAATTTTGTTTGGGCTGCACCGGGCGCGTGGCGAGCGCTGCTTTGTGCAGGCTTGCGCCGGCTGCCCGGCGACGTCAGCCCCCAAAGCCTCTGGAAAACGCCCAAAATCTGCGCATCTGGAGTATCCTTCGTGCCTCGCAAAAACCGGGTTTGCAGACGGTTGCCGCCCGCCGGTAACCTTGATGCGCCCGACTGAAAAATCATGACGACCATGGCAAATCTCAAACAACACAAACTCGGCTGGATCGGCATAGGACGCATGGGCTACGCGATGGCGGAGCGCCTCGCCAAGGCCGGCTGCGATATTTCGGTGTGGAACCGCACGCGTGCCAAAGCCGAGCCGTTGGCGAAATCCGGTGCAAAAGTGGTGGACAACCTGAGTGACCTCGCCGGTTGCGACATTGTGTTTACCATGGTGTCCACCGGCAAGGACGTGAAGGAAGTGCTGTTTGGCGCCAACGGTGTGATGTCCAAAGGTGGTGCGCCAAAAATTGTGGTGGACAGCACTTCGATTTCGCTCGAAGAATCCGCCGAAATCCGCAAGAAGCTCGCGGAAAAAAATATTCAGTTTCTGGCAGCACCTGTGTCCGGCAATGCCAAAGTGATCAAGGCCAACAAACTGACGGTGGTGGCCTCCGGACCAAAAACGGCGTTCGATGCCGTGGCGCCCTATCTGGATGCCATCGGGCGCGGCTCGTCCTACGTGGGCGAGGGCGAGTTGTCGCGCATCGCCAAGATTTGCCACAACGTCATGCTCGGCGTCGTGATCCAGAATCTGTGCGAGATCACCGTGCTCGCCGAAAAGGCCGGCATGCAGCGCCACGCGTTCCTCGACTTTCTCAACAAGAGCGTGATGGGTTCGATGTTTACCGCCTATAAATCGCCGGCGCTCGCCAATCTGGATTTTCACGTTACCTTCACGCCGCAATTGCTGCTCAAGGATATTGATCTGGGTCTGTCGTCCGGGCGTACCCACGGCGTGCCGATGCCGACGACCTCTGCCGCGCGTGATCAGGTGCAGGCGCTGATCGGCCACGGCTATGATCAGGATTTTTCGCAGTTGATTCTGCAACAGGCCAAGGCATCGGGCATCGAGCTGAAATCCGAGAACGTGACTATTGGCGACGGGTTGTAGGCGATGGCGGAATCAGCAGCACATATCGAGCATCTCGCCGCCTCGGATTTCCAAAAGAGCCGCGCGTTTTCGCCCGCCGTCATCACGCAAGGCGGCAAAACCGTGTGGCTAGCCGGGCAGACCGCCACCGTGGATGAATCCGGCAAGGACATCAGCAACAATTTCGAGGCGCAGACGCGCACCATCTTCGCGCTGATCGATAAAACACTGCGCCGCACCGGCGGCACGCTGGCCAATCTGGTGACCATGACCGTGTTTATCAACGACCCGCGGTACGGCGACGCGTTTGTGAAAATCCGCGCGGAAATTTTCAGTGACGGCAAATTTCCGGCGAGCGCATTGATCACGGTGGCAAACTTTGCGCGGCCCGGCATGCTGATCGAAATTCAGGGCGTTGCGGTTATATAAATATTCAATAAAAACAAATACTTGCGATATTTCATTCATGAAATACAGACGTTTGGGCCGTAACGGCCCGCAGGTGTCGGCGATCAGCATGGGGCGCGGCGCCACGCCGGTGAAATTCGACACGCCGCAGGAAGCTGATTTCAACGCGGCGATTCATCGCGCGCTGGATCTGGGCGTGAATTTTTTCGACAGTTCCGATGCCTACTGGGGCGCGCGCCACGAGGTGCTGCTGTCGCGTGCGTTGAAAGGCCGCCGCAGCGAGGTGATGATCGCCACCAAGTTTGGCAATATTGATTTGCCCGACGGAAAAAAGGCCACCAATGGCCGGCCCGAATACGTGCACAAATGCTGCGACGAAAGTTTGAAGCGCATGGGGCTGGACGTGATCGACATTTATTTTCTGCATCGCGTTGACCTTGGTGTGCCAATCGAGGAAACCGTGGGTGCGATGAGCGAGCTTATCTCGCGCGGCAAGGTGCGCTTTATTGGCATTTGCGAAGCGTCCGCGAAAACCCTGCGTCGCGCGCACGCGGAGCATCCGCTGACCGCGCTGCAGACTGAATACTCGCTGTGGTTTCGCGAAGTCGAGAAAGACATACTGCCCGCGTGCAAGGAGTTGGGCGTGGGCTATATCGCCTATGCACCGCTGGGGCGTGGCCTGCTCACGGGCCGCATCAAAAGCGTGGACGACATCCCGGAGAACGACCGGCGCCGCCGCCACCCGCGGTTTTTCCCTGAGAATCTGGCGAAAAACCTGAAGCTCGTTGCCGAGCTGGAGGCGATGGCGAAGACGTATGGCGCGACGTCGGCGCAGGTCGCGCTGGCGTGGATGCTCGCGCAGTGGGAAGGTGTTGTGCCCATCCCCGGCACCAACAACGCGAAGAATGTCGAACTCAATGTCGCGGCGGTGGATCTCGTGATTGATCCGAAGGACATTGCTCGGCTGAATGAGATTTTTGCGTTTGGCGCAGGGGCGGGGGAGCGCTACATGGCCGGGGCGCTGAAGGGCGTGGGGATTTAGTCTTACACAATGAATGATCACCACGGAACACACAGAACACGCCGAGAGTCCCATCCGAATTTTCGGCGTGTTCTGTGTGTTCCGCGGTTAATGGTTTAAACAGAGAACAGCCATGGCCAAAGCCAAAAAGCCCAAATCCAAAGAAGTCGAACTTACCCGAACCGCGAGCCGCGAAGACCACGCGCGCACCTTCAACACCTTGCAGGAAATGGTGATGCACGCGCGGAACAACCTGTCGCGTTTTCAGTGGGACACGTTGTGCGGCGGCTCGGATTCGGAAACCACGCTGCGGCGCAACCGCATGGCGCTCGACAGCCTTGCGCTGCGCCAGCGCGTGCTGGTGGATGTGTCGAAAATCGACATGCAGACCACGCTGCTTGGCGAAAAAATCAAGCTGCCGGTGTTTATAGCCCCGGTGGGCAATTTTTTGCAGATCGCCGATCCGGCGGGCGCGGTGGCGGTGGCGCGCGGGGCACTGGCGGCGGGCACCACGGCGTTCATCAGCACGGCGGCCAAACCCAGCATTGAGGAAGTTGCCAAAAGCGTTGATCATCCGCTGCTGTTTCAATTGTATGTGCGCAGTGACCGTGCGTGGATGCGCGGCTTTCTTGACCGTGCGAAGGCCGCCGGTTACCGCGCAATTTGCGTGACGGTGGATCGCGCATACTACAGCCGCCGAGAGCGGGACATCATCAATCAATACCTGCAACGCGCCGATTCTGGCGATCCGCGCCATCAGGCAAGTCTGACTTGGGACGATTGCGCGTGGATCAAGCAGCACACCAAACTGCCGTTGATTTTGAAAGGCATCGCCACGGCGGAAGACGCCGAACGCGCGGTGAAAATCGGCGCCGATGTGGTTTACGTGTCGAATCACGGTGGCCGCCAGATCGATCATGGGCAGGCCACCATCGAAGTCCTGCCGGAAGTGGTGGCGGCCGTGAACGGCGAGGCCGAAGTGTATTGGGACGGTGGCGTGACGCGCGGCACCGACGTAGTGAAAGCACTGGCACTTGGTGCAAAAGCCGTGGGCGTGGGCAAACTGCAAGGTTGGGCACTGGCGGCGGCGGGCGAGCAGGGTGTGACGCGCATGTTTGAACTGCTGGCACAGGAAATTCATACCACGCTGGGCCTGATGGGCGTGCAATCGATCAAGGAACTCAACCCCTCATGGGTGCGCCCGGCCATGCACACCGGCAAATTCGGGGTTACCTGCAACTACCCGGTATTTGACGAGACGTTTGTAAAATAGTCAATAAAAACAAATAGTTATGTAGCGTCTCTTACGGCCGCCCGCGATGCTGGCAAAAGTGATGGTCAGGCTGTTGCAGAGTGTCGCGCCGCTGCTTTTCGTCAGTGGCGCATCCATTGCCCACGCCGCGCTGCCGGTGATTGCCGAAGAACTGCTCTACAACCACCGGCGGCTGGTGGTGCTGTCGGAAGCGGCGCCACATCTGCGCGCCGAAGCGCGGCGCGCGGGGCATTATCTCTTCGTGCGCAATCAGCATCTGCTGCGTGAATTGGTGCGTGAAATGCAAACTGCTCCGGGCGGCACGGCAGCGGAACGCTACCGCGAATTTGCACGCGCGGCGGACAGGGAAGTAGGCGCCGAAGGTGACCGGCTGGCTTTGCGCGCGCCGCTGCGGGCGTTGATTCAAGCGGGCGTGTTGCAGGGCGATGCCCTGGCCGATGCACAGCAGCGCCTGCGTGAAGTGGGCGAATTGCGCCGCCGCTACGGAGCAGATGTGGAAACCGAGGTTCCCGTCGCGGGTGCCACGGGTGCGACTGGCACGGTGGGCATGAAGGAGTCCCGTCCGCTGTGGAGCGCTTACGTGCGCGCGCTCACACGGGAGACGCCGCCCGAGCGCGCCATCGCGCGGCTCGATAGCGAAATCTTTGGCGCGTTTCCCGACTCCCCGGACGACGCCGAAGCTGCCGCGCGAGCGCGTTTTCTGGAGTGGGACGGCAGCGAATTGCCGCCGCGCAGCGTGCTGCTGACTTTTGACGACGGCCCGCATGCCAGTAACACGCCACGTGTGCTCGATATTCTGCAGGCGCAGGGTGTGCACGCCATTTTTTATCTGGTGGGGCGAAACGTCGGCGTGGTGAAGGATGGCAAACCCGCGCCCGGCGTCAATGCCGACCTGGTACGGCGCATGGCAGCCGAAGGCCACGCCGTCGGCAATCATTCCTATTCGCATCCCGTGTTGCCGAAACTCGACAACCCGAATCTGAAGCGTGAAGTCGAGAACACGCAGCGCCTGATCGAGGCGCTGGCGTCCGCGCCAGCACGCACCGGCACGCTGCGCCCGCCGTTCGGCGCACGCAATGATCGCGTGCTGGCCGAAATCGACAGCCACCGCCTGCGCTCGGTGATGTGGAATGTCGATTCACTGGATTGGGCTGATCCGGTGCCGGAATCCATCGTGCGGCGCGTGCTGGTTGAGGTCGAGGCGCAGGGCGGCGGCATTATTCTCATGCACGACATCCACGCGCGTACCGTGGACGCCCTGCCGCGCATCATCCGCGCGTTGAAGGATCGCGGCTATGCGTTCTTGCGCTGGGATGGCGCACGGCTGGTTCGCGATGCGCGTGAGGCGGCGGGCGATGCCGGAAAGGGTAAGCTGATCACGCCATAGAGCTGCTTGCCGCAGGCTGCCCGCAGCGCCAGGTCCCGTCCGTTCAGCGCCATGGCCGGCCTGTTACTCCATCCGCATTCCGGTTGCCTTGACGATTCTTTCGTTAGCGCGAAACTGCTGGCGCAGGTATTCGTCGTAACGCTCGGCATTCAGATACGCGTTGGAAAGGCCATTCTTCACCAGGCCGGCTTTGACTTCAGGGGTGTCGAGCGCGCGGGCGAATTCCGCGCTCAATCGTTCGAGAGACGCTTTGGGGGCGCCGGTGCGCGTGACCGCACCGAACCAATTGGTGGCTTCGAAATTCGCATACCCGGATTCGTGCAGCGTGGGCACCTCTTTCATCACGTCGCTGCGGTTGAGCGAGGTGACAGCGATGGCGCGCAGTCTGCCGCTGGCGACGTAGGGCGCGGCTTCGGAAACATTGCCAAAATTGATGGTGGTGTGGCCGCCCATCACCGCAATGGCCGCCGGGCCGCCGCCCTGGTAAGGCACGTTGACGATATCGATTTTTGACAGCAGCTTGAATTGCTCCATGGCCAGCCGCTGAAAGCCGGTGGGGCTGGAGGTGGCGTAGGTGAGTTCGCCGGGCTTGGCTTTTGCCAGCGCGACCAGATCCTTGATGTTGCGGGCGGGCACCGACGGATGCGTGGAAATCAGCAACGGGTTCGCAGCAATGCGCGCAATGCCGGTGAAATCGCGCTCGGTGTCGTAGGGCAGCTTGCGCGCGAACAGGTTGATGGTGAAGCTCGGCCCCATCAGCAGAATCATGTGCGCATCGGCCGGCGCGCGCGCCACCAGTTCGGTGCCGATGACCGTGCCGCCGCCGGGGCGATCCTCAACGACAATTTGTTGGCCCAGCGCCTTGCTCATCGACGGCGCAAGCAGGCGGCCGATGATGTCGATGGTTCCGCCAGCGGCGAATGGCACGACAAAGCGCACCTGCGTTGACGGAAAGTTTTGCGACTGCGCGTTGACGGGGAGGGTAGCTGCAAGGGTGGCGCCTGCTATCAGGCAGGATGTAATTAAGTATTTGTTTTTAAACATTTTATTTTGGCGACTGTTCCAAAAAAAGCGTGGGCCCGTTACTTCCTTGGCCCACGCTGGTTATCCGATGTTTGATTGCTGTGTGTGCAGAATGCGCAGCGGCGAATAGCGTATTACGTAGCGTGCGCATTGCGCCCGGCGCGGCGGCTTACTGCACCTTGATACCGCGCTCAGTGACGATTTTCGTCCAGCGTTCGTACTCGGCGCGGATGCGCTGGTTGAATTTCGCCGGTGTGCCGCCGGTGGCCAGCATGCCTTGCGAGTCGAGATTTTTCTTCATCTCCGGCTCGGTGAGGATCTTGTTGATGGCGCCGTTGAGTGCATCGACGATTGGTTGCGGCGTGTTGCGTGGCGCCATCGCACCGAACCACAGTTCAACCGCGTAGCCGGGCAGCGTGTCGCCGACGGTGGGCACGTTGGGCAGCGCGTACCAGCGCTTTTCCGTGGTGACAGCCAGCGCGCGCAGCTTGCCGGTACCCACGTGTGGCACGATGGGCAGCAAGCTGCCGACGATAATCGGCGCCTGGCCTGCGAGCAGATCGGTCATCGCCGCACCGGTGCTCTTGTAATGAACGCCGACCATTCTGGTGCCGGTCATGCTGAGGATCAGCTCGGTGGCCATGTGCGTCAGGCCGCCGACGCCACTGGTGGCGAAGGTGAGATCGCCGGGCTTGGATTTCGCCAGCGCAATCAGTTCCTTGGTGGTTTTCGCCGGGATTGACGGGTGCACTGTCAGCACGAATGGCGTGATGCCGAATTCGGCAACGCCGGGCAGCGAGTTGATCGGGTCGAACGCGGGCTTGTGCGTGGCGGCTGACGCCGAAAAACTGCCGGACGCCATAAGAATGGTGTAGCCGTCGGCGGGCGCGCGCGCCGCCATTTCCATGCCGACGATGCCGCCGGCGCCAGCGCGGTTATCGACGATGAATTGCTGCTTAAAAATATCCGTGAGCTTGGTGGACACCTGGCGCGCGGTGATGTCACTGCCGCCGCCGGGGGCGAACGGCACGATCACGCGCACGGCCTTGGTGGGCCAGGCTTGGGCGGAGGCGGTGGCGGGCATCAATGCCGCAAAAATCAGGGTTCCCATCGCGGCAAAGGTCGCGGGGGGCAGGGCATGCAAATGGTCATGGGACATGTGACACCTCCTCGTTGTTGTAGGGCTATTTTAACGGGGAATGCACGCCCCGGTTGACGCCGCATGCCGCGCGAAAGAATTTGTGCCATAGTGCGCGGCGATTACAGTTTCAGGACAATTCACCATCATGAGCGCTGACACCATCGGCAAAACAAACGAATTTCGCGTCATGAGTTCCGGCGCGCTCGGCCCGGCGTATCTTTCACTGATCCCGGCATTGCAACGGCTGACGGGCAAAACCGTTGTGACCGCTTCGACGTCGCTCGGCTCCGGCGAAAACACGCTCGATAAACGCCTGCGGCGCGGCGAGGTGGTGGATATCGTGATCGTTGCCGAAGCGCTGCTTCGCCAGTTGACCGGGGAAGGGCTGGTGCTGGCGGATGGCAGTGCACCGCTCGCGCGTTCGGGCATCGGCATTGCCGTGCGCGCGGGCGCGGCGAAGCCTGATATCAGCAACGCCGATGCACTGCGCGAAACTTTGCTCAAGGCGAAATCGATTGGGTATTCGGCAAGCGTCAGCGGCCAGTATTTCACCCAACAACTGGTGCAGCGCCTCGGCATCGCCGATCAGGTGCTGGGCAAATGCAAAGTCGTCGCGGGCGGCGTGGGCGTCGTGGTGGCGCGCGGTGAACTGGAGCTCGCCGTGCAGCAAATGAGTGAATTGCTGCCGGTGGCGGGCCTGGCGCACATCACGCCGTTGCCGCCGGAAGTCCAGATCGTTTCCGTGTTTTCGGCGGGTGTCGCGGCAAGTTGCCCGGATGCCGCGATGGCGCGCGAGGTGATCCGATTTCTGTCGGGGCCACAGGCGGCGGATGCCATACGCAGGAGCGGGCTGGAGCCGGCGCGGTAGTGATTCTTGTGTTGTCACGCGCCCGGCATGCCCATGGCGTAGTGCCGTTGACGCCGGTGGCGATCACCGATACATTGCCCCGGCAGTTCACTCACACTTTAATGGAGGCGTTCCGATGAAGAAGCTAAGAATTGCACTCGCCGTACTGTGTGCCGCAGCCCCCGCTGCGGTGATGGGGCAGGGCGTTATCAACCGCCCGCAGTTATCCGCCGCGCTGGCCAACGAGCTGGTGGGTGACACTGTCGCCATTTGCGCGAAGCAGGGCTACAAGGTGTGGGCCGTTGTCGTCAATCTCGATGGCGTGCGTCAAGCGGTGCTGCGTGGCGATGGCGCGCCGATTCATTCGCAGGACAACGCCTATTACAAGGCGTATTCCACGGCGTCGCTGACATTGGGGCGCAACGAAAACAGCTCGAAAGAAGTCGCCGACCGCATGGCCAAGGCCGCGCCGAGTACCGTGCCACAGACGCCGCTGCCGAACGTGACCTACGCCGTGGGCGGCGTGGTGATACGCGCCGGCGGACAAGCGATTGGCGCCATCGGTGTGAGCGGCGCACCGGGCGGCAATCTGGACGAAGCGTGCGCGCGCGAGGCCATGGCAAAGATTCAGGATCGGATCAAATAATTCACCAGCGCAGCAAGATTGTGCGCGCAATCCCGCGCGCAGAGGCAGGCCTTTCCCCCCGCTGATGGCGGGTGAGGAGCCAGCTTCGTTGCGATCAAGCCGAGGAGCGGGCTACTGTAACAAGCCCCCAGTTATATGAAAATAATCATTATAAAACAAATACTTACGATTTCGGTGGCGATGGCGTTGCCGTTCGCCGCCAGCCATGCTCAGCAGACTTACCCGACGCGCCCGGTGCGCTTGATCGTTACTGTGCCGCCCGGCGGCGCGGCTGATCTGGTGGCGCGCGTGATGGCGCAAAAACTCGGCGAATCGCTGGGACAGACCTTCGTCGTCGACAATCGTGGTGGCGGTGGCGGGCAAATCGCCGCCGAACTCACCGCGAAATCCGCCCCCGATGGTTACACGCTGCTGCAACCGTCGATCACCACCCACGGCATCGGGCCGCATGTGTACGACAAACTGCTGTTTGATCCGGTGAAGGATTTCACCCCGATTGCGCTGACCGCGACCATGCCGATGATTATTGTCGCCAACGCACAGGTGCCGGTGAAGACGGTCAAGGACATGATCGCACTCACCAAGGCCAAGCCCGGCGCGTATGCGTTTGGTTCGTCGGGTTCCGGCGGTGCGCCGCACCTGGTGGGGGAACTGTTCAAGGGCGCCACCGGCGCCAGCATCCAGCACGTGCCCTATAAAGGCAGTGGCCCGGCGGCCACCGACGTGGCGGGCGGGCAGGTGGCGTTCGCGTTTGACGCCGTCGCACCGCACCTTCCGCACATCAAGGCTGGCCGCACGCGTGTGCTGGCGGCGATCAATGCATCACGCCTCGCGATGTTCCCCGACGCGCCAACGATGAAGGAAATGGGCTACCCGCAAGTCGCCGCCACCATCTGGTACGGCTTGATGGCCCCGGCGGGCGCACCAAAAGCTTTGGTCACGCTACTCAACACCGAAGCGAACAAAGCCCTCGCGCTGCAGGACGTGAAAGACCGCATGGCCAGCGCCGGCATCGACGCCGCCGCGCGCAACACGCCAGAAGATTTTGCGAAATACGTGCGCGATGAGTTGGCGAAGTGGGGGCCGGTGGTCAAGGCGGCGGGGGCCAAGGCGAACTGAAGGTAATGCATTCAAGTGACGGTCTTGCATCTCCTGATTGCGCTGTAGAAGCAGACCGGCAGGTTTGACGCTTTGTCCGCAGTTTAAGTCGCGGCCGCAATGTCTTCGCCACGTGGCACGCCAAGCCGGTAGACACACTGACGGCCGCTATCGTACCTTTCACAGGTGACAACCATTGGGCATGGCCCTTCGCGATGGCCATCCGCAGTGAGCGTGATGTCCGCGGCCACTTCATTCCAGATGCCGCCTTTCACGGGCCTGAACTTCCAGCGGAGGTAACCGCGGCGTGCCGCCACCGTCAGGAGTTCGTCCGAGTCTGGCGCGTCGCTAACCGTCAGCTGTTGACCGTTGACACCATAGGGATACGCGCCAAAAGCCTGTAGGCATTCGAGTGGCTCTTTAGTTGTGGCTCCCTTGCGCACGCACGGTAGACGTTCTTCGCGTGAGACATCCCAGGCACCCAGGCGCCATGCCGCATCCAGTGTGGCCTGATCCACGCTCGCGACATCTCCCCAGCGTTCGTTGACCTGCAGTGCCGAACTGGGCACCGGCGTGTAGGCAACGGTATTCGCGCCCTCAATGTTTGCAATCTTTTCGTGCAAAAAACCATGCCAGTGCAGCATCAGGATAACCGGCGTATCCGGACAGGGTACTGCGGCCAACGTAATGCTTACCAGCGGCAGGCCGGTGGCGGACATTTGGTCTTCGATGCGGTCGATCAGTTGCATGGACGAGCGTCTCCGTTTCAAGAAAGAAATAATGTGAATTCGATCGTAACGGCGCGTGGCACGATAGCGCGCTCGTGCGCCAGCCAGTCTGGGAAAGTAGTGGCCGGACGCACAGCAAGGGCGGAAGGCCGGCGAGCGGCGCGGACACAGTGGCCTGCCGAAAGCCGTCTGAACAGGGTTGCGGAACTAAGAATCAAGAATCCAGAATCCCGGTCGCAAATTGTTGCCCGTGATTATTGGTAATCGCGACAGGATATGCAAACCAGCACTCTCGTGTGGTTGCTGCTAATTTTTGTGCATGCGATCCGGTGATTGCCTGTTGATTTTTCACGGTGCAAGATCATAATGTCGGGCAACGTCATCACGACCAAGCCTCTTGCGTTACGCGGACACGCTCGCTTTGGTTAGTCGGCTGCCTGAACGGCGGCCAGCGTCAGTGTTGCCTTCACGTCTTTGTGAACTGTTCGTTGGACTACGTTGTTGCACCAACAGCACACAGGCCGAGCAAGTGGAGGACGCCATCTGGAACGTATGGATGTACGATGGCCATGATGGGGCGGTGCGTGCCTTGGAGCGAACTTGCACCGACATTGCCGCGCGATGTTACGACATGGCGGAATCCCGTCTAATGCTGCTACTGCGCAGGCGTCCTGACTGGGCGGAGGCGTGGAACAAGGCGGCTACACTTTACTACTTGCAGGATCGCGACGACGAATCAGTGTCAGCCATACATCGCACGCTGCAAATTGAGCCACGGCATTTTGGCGCCTTGTGCGGTCTGGGAGAGATATTACGCGCCCAGGGTGAAAACGAGGCGGCGTGTTTGGCATTCGAGCGCGCCCTACGCGTGCATCCGCAAATGGAAATCGTGCGCAAAACACTGGACTCGTTGCGTCCGGTGCAGTAACAGCGTAGCCATTGATGCGGTAGCGGCCTTAACTTTTTGCCCGCCGTTGTCTTGGGGAGGGTAGCTCGGTGCAATTAAAGTAAATCTCTGTTTTTGTTCAACTTTTTACTCAATCTTTATCCCCGCAGAAGCAATCACCTTGCGCCACTTCGCGATCTCTGCCGCAATGAAACGCTCAAATTCCTCCGGCGTTCCCGGCGACACCGTGTTGCCCTGCGCTTCGATGCCGTTGCGCACGTCAGGCGTGTTGAGTACGCGAACGATGTCGGTGTTAAGTTTGCGTACGATGTCCGGTGGCGTGCCCGCGCGCACCGAGATGCCTTGCCACGATTGGGATTCAATGGCGTAGCCGGCTTCGCGCGCGGTGGGCACGTTGGGCAGGTCGCGCGTGCGTTGGGCGGTAAGCATGGCTACGCCGCGAATGCGGCCGCTGCGCACGTGCTGGCCGGTGACGATGGTGGTGAGCACCGCGGTACTGATTTGCCCGGCGAATAAATCCACCAGCACCAGTGCGTCGCCCTTGTAGGGCACATGAACAAGTTTGATGCCGGTGAAGCTGGAAAGATATTCCGCCGTGAGGTGGATGCCCGTACCGTAGCCGGGGGTGCCGTAGCTGATCTGCCCCGGCTTGCCGCGCGCGAAAGCAACGAACTCGGCGAGGTTGCGCGCAGGAAGTGACGGGTGCGCGGCCAGCACATACGGCACGGTTGAAATCAGCGTGACCGCCGCGAAATCCTTCAGCGGGTCGTAGCGCGGTTTGGCTTGCGTGAGCGGAATAATGGCATGAGTGCTGATGGTGCCCAGCCCCAGCGTGTAGCCGTCGGCGGGCGCGCTTAGCACGGCTTGCGAGCCGATGAGGCCGCCCGCGCCAGCACGGTTTTCGACAATGACGGTTTGCGCCCAAGCCTCAGTGAGCTTTTGTGCCAGCGTGCGGGCGATGGTGTCAGTGCCACCGCCCGGAGCAAATGGCACGATGATGCGCACGGGCTTTGCAGGGTATGTCTGGGCGTGTGCGCTGCTGGCAGCGTGCGCGATTACGGTGGCGGCTGTGGCTGCCGCTATCGCTACTGCGAGCAGGGCATGAACGGACAGTTTCATGTCACCGCTCTCTAAAATTTGATCAACTCTTCCTGCGGCGTGCCTGCTCGAAATCGCGCTACGTACGCCGCGGCATCAATCTCAATACCAGAAATGTTTTTCTTGTACGCCTCGGAGCGGAAGTACGCGAGGTAATCTGCTTCGTTCGCAAAGTTGGCGGAGGAGAGCTCCACCGTGTTGCCGTCGGGGTCGTGATAATAAAAGCTGGTGCCCGGCCCGTGATTGTAGGATTTCATGGGCGTAATGCCGCGTGCGCGCAGGTCTTCGTAGCGGCTGAAAAGATGATCAAGACCCGCGTGGCGCAACTGCATGTGGTGCAGGCCGGGTTCGCCGCGTGTGTTGACTGCCTTGCCGGCGACGTCGGGCACTTCAAACAGGCCCAGCACCTGCGTGTACGGGTGATCAGCGAAAATGCGAATGAAGGCGATACTGTAAGCGCCTGTCCAGTTGGGCGCCTTGGCGTCGTCACGCACGAAAAACGCTTTCACGTCGGTGACGGTTTCGTACCAGTCTTTCATTGCGGCGAAGTTGGCCGTCTTGAGGATAACCTCGCTGAATTGCGGCGGGGTGAACTTGCCGCTGGTAGTCTTGACCTGATTCATGGCGTCTCCGGAACGTTGCAATGCCGGCGCGCCTGTGTTGCACGATTGGTGCCCGTTTATTGAACGGTAGAGGAGCGCGGGTGCCGGAAATCATAGCGCATCGCGTCAAGCGGAGCGAATCGCGGATGGGCTGTTATAGTGCAGCCGGAAACCAGCGGGGCGGATCATCATGGCGGAAACGGTGAATACGGTGAACACGGGGAATACGGCGCACAAAGCGAGCGGTTCAGGCTCGGGGGCGGAGCCAGCCAAGCCGGCGTCGCACAAGCGCGCACTCACCATCAGCGCGGTGCTGGCGGTGCTGCTGGTGCTCGTGGGCTGGTATAACGATGCGTTGATGTTCGCGCCGTTTGCATTGCTGATTTTGGTGTGGCAGATGGTGTGCGCGCTGGGTTATCTGGTGCTGCGTCAATGGCCCATGCTCAAACGTTGCGGATTGCGCATGCTGATCTGGTTTGCCGCGATGGCGGTGCTGGTTTCAATACACCAGGTTTATCTGGACAGCGCCCGCAAGAAGGCTGATGCCGTGGTGTCTGCGCTTCAAGCGTATCGTGCGCGCGAAGGGCGCTATCCGCCGAACCTGGAGGCACTGGCTCCGCGCGACATGGCGGTGGTGCCGCCGTATGCCATGTCGCTTGCGACGGTGCGGCCGTTTCGCTACAGGCTTGACGGCGACAAAGGCGAAAATTTCGACTTGAGATTTTTCACCGGCTTTCGGCATCAGCACATCTATGAATCGGCTGCCGGAAAATGGAAGGTGACCGATTAGTCGAAAAAATGTCAATAAAAACAAATACTTGAAACTGATGCTCGCCGGGCGTATCACGGTTTGCCTAACTGTCCACCATCTGCAAAACCGCGTGCCGATTACGGCGGATTGCGTAATACTCGCGTTCCCCGCTTTGCAAGTTGCTCCAGTCCCCTTTAACCGTTCCAACTTTTCAAGAGGCCCATCATGGCAAGACTGAAATCCATTACGCAAAAAGATCAGGTTCCCGCCGAGTATCACAACGTCTACGACGCCGTGACGAAAAGCCGCGGCGGTGTGCATGGCCCGTTCAGCATGGCGATGCATTGCCCGCCCATTGCGGCGCATCTTGAGGGGCTGGGTGGCTATGTGCGTTTTCAGGGCAAGCTCGATCACCGCGTGCGCGTGCTGGCTGCGATGACGGTGGCGCGTGAGTTCGACTGCCTCTACGTGTGGGGCGCGCAAACCGGTTCCGCTCGCAAGCAGAACGTGCCCGAATCCACCATCACTGCCATCCGTGAAAAACACTCGCGTGGGCTGCCGCCGGAAGATGCGCAAATTGTCGATTTCACCCGCGATCTGATTCACAAGCATCGCGCAAGCGACGAAGTGATGGCCGCGCTGCTGAAACGCTTCGGCGAGTTTCAACTGGTTGAACTCACCGTCACCATCGGCTACTACACGCTGCTCACGATGACCGCCAATCCCACGGAGCTGGAGCCGTCCGCGGGCATGGAAGTGCTGAAGTTTTAGCGCGCGGCGCAGAAAAGTACTTACAGGAAGGAACCTAAAGGGAGAGAGCAAAGCATGCTTATTGTCGATTCACAAATACACATCTGGCAAAACGGCAAGATGAGTGCCCATCATCGCCAGATTCCCACCTACTCCATCGATGACGCGGTGGCGGAAATGAATTCCGCCGGCGTCGATTGCGCGGTGATTCATCCGCCCAGCTCGCTCGGCGAAGCGGTCAACGTTTACGCCGAAGTAGCGGTGCGTCGGTACCCGGCGAAATTCTGCATCCTCGGCCACATGGATCTCTTGAGCCCTGATCGCGAGACCATCGTTGCGAACTGGCGAAAGCGCACCGGCATGCTGGGGTTTCGTTTTACGTTCAATGAACCCAGCCAGAAAAGCTGGTGGACAGACGGCTCGCTCGATTGGTTCTGGGCGGCATGCCAGAAGCAGGATTTGCGCGTGGGCCTCCTGGCGAGCGGCGCCAACATCGCGGCATTCGGCAACATCGCGCGGCGTCATCCGGATCTGAAAATCCACATCGATCACATCGGCCGTGGCGGCGGGCGTGCGGGTCTGAAAGACGATGCGATCTACGCGGATTTGCCGGAAATGCTGGCGCTGGCAAAACTGCCGAATGTAGCGGTCAAGCTATCCGGCGCGCCGAGTACTTCGAGCCAGGCCTATCCGTACAAAAACATTCACGGCTATTTGAAGCAGATTGTCGACGCCTTCGGCCCGGAGCGCTGCTTTTGGGGCACCGACATCACGCGGATGCCGATTTCGTATCGCCAGTGCGTCACCATGTTCACCGAGGAAATGGATTGGCTGAAAGGCCGTGATCTCGAACTGGTGATGGGGGCGGCGATCGTGAAGTGGCTGGGGTGGCAGCGGCCCGTTTGATACACGCGGCAATTTTCGTCATTTCAAAAAGGATTTCATCATGCGTCTGCCTGTCTTAAATCCCGACCAATTCACGCCGCGCCAGAAGGAGGTCAGCGCCAAACACATCGAGCGGCGCAATTATCTGGGCGGTCCATACAAAGTCTGGATACACAGCCCGGACATGTTTGAAAAGGCCTCGGCGATCAGCAACTACATGCGCTTTGATTGCGGGCTGCCGGTAAAGCTGCGCGAGTTCGGCATCCTCGTGATGTCGCGCTATTGGGACGCCCAGTATTCGTGGATCGCGCATGTGGATAAGGCCATTGCCGCTGGCGTTCCGCAGGATGTCGTCGACGATCTCGCCGCAGGCAATAAGCCGAACTTCCGGGCTGACGACGAGCGCGTGTATTACAACTTCGCGATGGAGCTGCTGACTGAGCATTTTGTCAGCGACAAGACGTTTGACGAAGCGCGCGCGCTATTTGGTGAGCGCGCGCTGGTGGATTTGATCGGCTCGGTGGGTTACTTCACGATGCTGGCGATGGTGTTGAACGCTGGCGAAGTGGATTTGAAGGCGGGCGCAAAGCCGCCGTTTGCGGATGTTAGCGGGTATCGCAAGAAGTAGGCCTGATCGGTACGCAATAAGTATCTGTTTTTATTGAATATTTTTAAATTAATATTGGAGCGACAACAATGGATCTGGGACTGAAAGGCAAGAATGCAATCGTCACGGGCGGCAGCCTGGGTATAGGCAAGGCCATCGCGCGCGAGCTCGCGCTGGAGGGCGTGAACGTGGGCATCGTGGCGCGCAGCAAGGATCGACTGGAAGCAGTGGCCAAAGACCTTAGCAAGGAAACCGGTGGCAAGGTCATTGCGCTGCCCTGCGACGTGACGAACAAGGCACAGGTTGAAGCCGCTGTGGCGCAGGCGGTGTCGCAACTGGGCGGCGTGCAGATTCTGGTGAATAGCGGCTCGTCGCCGGGCGGCTCGGCCACCGCCATTGGCCCCATCGAAACCGTGGTGGATGACGATTTGCTGCTCGACTTCAACACCAAGTATCTGGGCGCCGTGCGCTTTGCGCGCGCTGTCATTCCGCACATGAAAAAGCAGGGCTGGGGCCGCATTATCAACATCAGCGGCACCAACGCGCGTAACGCGGGCAACCTCTCTGGCGGCGCGCGTAATGCGTCCATGGTGCACATGACCAAAACGCTGGCGGTGCAACTGGGCCGCTTTGGCATCACCGTGAATTGCGTGCACCCCGGCACGACGCGTACCGAGCGCACGCCGAGCCTGCTCGCCAAGCAGGCCGCCGAGCAGAACATCACGCCCGCGGAAGTCGAAAAGCGCACTTTTGCGCCCGACGCGCCACGCGGCAACGCCATCTGCCGCATGGTTGATGCGTCTGAAATTGCTTACGTCACCTCGTTCCTCGCGTCCGAAAAATCGTGGGCGATTTGCGGTGAGTTGATCGTGGCCACCGGCGGCGCTGGCAAGTCGGTTTACTACTGATCATTTTTCCGGCAACCGGGCTGGAAAGTTTGTGCGTTTCAGCCCGTTGCCGTATGACTTTTAGCGCCGCAAGGCGTAGTGACTGAAAACCAATAACGGGAGAGGCAGGATTGGCCAAGCTCATCAGTTTCGACATCGATGGCACGCTTGTAACTGGTGATCCACCGGGACGCATTACCATGGAAATGGTGCGCGAAGTGCAATCGCTGGGTTACATCATCGGCAGTTGTTCCGACCGTACCGTCAGCACGCAGCAGCGCATGTGGGAGAAATACGGCATTGAGGTCGCGTTCACGGTGCTAAAGCACCGGCTTGATCAGGTGAAGGCCGATTTTCCCGCCGAGTTGTATGTGCACATTGGCGATACCAATATCGACAAGTATTACGCGGAACTCAACGGGTTCACGTATTATTTTCCCGATACTTCCATCGATCATCTTTGGGAAGTGGACTAGGGCGTACAGGGCGTGGCGCCGATCCCGGGCTACCGCCGCTTACCCGTAAATCGGCCCCCGGCTCGGCGCCAGCAGTTCCCGCTTCATCTCGGCCATCGACGAAATCCCCAACATGGCCATGTTGCGGCTGATTTCTTCGCGCAGCAGTTTGGCGCCGTGCGCAACCCCTTCCTCGCCCGCGATGGCCGCCGCGTAAAGAAACGGCCGTCCCACGAACACAAAGTGCGCGCCCATGGCGATGGCTTTCAGTACGTCGGTGCCGCGGCGTATGCCACTATCCATCATGATCGCCATGTTGCCGGCTTCGGCCACCGCACCCGGCAGCGCACGGAAGGGCGAAATCGTGCCATCGAGCTGACGCCCGCCATGGTTCGACACCATGATGCCGTCGACGCCGCTCTCGCGCGCGATGCGCACATCCTCGCGCGCCAGCACGCCTTTCAGCACCAGCTTGCCTTTCCAGATTTTGCGCATGAGCTCGACGTGCTCCCAATTCAGGCCGTCGCGGCTCATGCGCGGGCGCTCCATGTTGCCCATGATGGGAATGCGCGGAAAGCCCATGTTTTCCAGATGTGGCATGCCGTAGTTCATGACGGTGCGGGCGAAGGTGCCGAGCAGCCAGCGCGGCTTTGTTGCGCAATCCCACGCCAGCCGCGGCGTGACCTTTAACGGCGAGCTGTAGCCGGTGCGCACATTGTTTTCGCGGTTCGCGGCCATTTGCACGTCCACTGTCAGCACCAGGGTTTCAAAACCGGCGGCCTGTGCGCGATTCACCAGCGGCGTGATGATGTCCGGCTCGCCCGGCAGGTACGCCTGAAACCAGGCAGTGGGGCCTGCCGCCTTTAGTTGTTCCATGGGCGTGAGTGACGCGCCGCTTTGTATCATCACGGTATTGAGCTTTGCCGCGACACTGGCCAGCGAATAATCGCCGCGATACGCCGCCAGCGCGGTGGAACCCATCGGCGGAAAGCCAAAACACTGATCGTAGGTGCGGCCCATCAGCGTGGTTTTTTGATGACGTGCCCTGGTGTTGACCAGCACGCGCGGCAGAAACTCCCATTCGCGGAACGCCGAACGGTTGCCGTCGAGTGAAGCGTTGGTTTCCACGCCGCCAGAGATGTAACCAAATATCGGGCGCGGCAAAAACGCGCGCGCATGGGGCTCGAAGTCGTCGAGGCAGAGGATGTCTTTTGGAATGCTCATGGGGGTCCCTAGAGTGATTATTGTAAGTATCTGATTTAATTAAGGAATTTTTATTGTTCAAACGCAAACCGAAACGCATTACCCTTGCGCACAATCTTGCCTGCTGTCGGCGAAGGGAAATGCCCCGGCAGCAATCGCATGCAGCTGTCGGCGTATTGCTCGATCAGCCGCGTGCGCGTGGCTTTGGACAACACGGGGTCGGTGCACGCCGAAGTCGACCATGCTGGCGCCATCAACTGAAACTGATGGTGTATCACGTCACCGAGAAATACCGCGCGGTCGTCGCGCGAGCGCGCCTCGATCACTACGTTGCCGGGCGTGTGGCCCGGTGCGTGCTCGAAAAAGAAACCGTCTTCAAACGCGTAGCCATCGTCCACCAGCACCGACTGGCCGCTTTTCACCACCGGCAGCACGCTGTCGTCAAAGGCGCGTACGTGCGGGGATTCCTCGCCCTTCGCGTGCATGCCTTGCCAGTGTTCGAACTCGCGCCGTGCCATCAGGTAACGCGCGTTGGGAAACGTTGGCACCCAGCGTCCGTTGTCGAGCCGCGTGTTCCAGCCGACGTGGTCCCAGTGCAGGTGCGTGCACATCACAAAGTCGATCTGTTCCGGCGTAACGCCCGTGCGCGCAAGGTCCGCCAGAAACGGCGATTGCAGCCGGTGAAACTGTGGCCGCGTCGGGCGTTCCTTATGGTTGCCGATACAGGCGTCGATCAGAATATTGTGGCGCCCGGTTTTCACCACGAAGCTGAGAAAGCTGAATATCAGCTTTCCGCTCGCCGGATCGACCAGCGTTGGGCCTTGCATGTCCGGGTTCGCGCGCAGTATTGCTGCGTCGTAAGCCGGGAAAAACGTTTCCGGCGCGATGAACGGGCCTTCGAATTCGCTGATGCGATGCACTTCAAAATCGCCGATGCGGGTGGTTTGCATGATAGTTCCGGTCCCCGTGGTTGCCAGAGCGGAAATGTAGCGCATTTGGTGTAACCTTGCCGCCTGACCAGCAATGGCCGGTAATGATTAGATTACGCAAAGACCACGCCATGACCCACACCATACAACCTGCCGATCACTTCGTTACGCTGAACGGACTGAAAATTCATTATCGTGAATGGAGCAACGGGGATGCCGCGGGCAAACCGCCGTTCATCCTGCTGCATGGCATAGCGCGCGTGGCACGATGCTTTGATCACCTCGCGCCCCAATTGGCGAACGATTATCGCGTGATCGCAGTGGACATGCGGGGCCATGGCGAATCGGATTGGCATCCTGATGGCGCGTATCTTGTCGAGGATTACACCACCGACATTGAAGCGCTGATCGATCAACTGGATTTGCGTGATATCAGGTTATGGGGCGCATCCACCGGCGGGCGCGTGGCGCAGATGACGGCAGTGCGGCGCGCGGATCGCGTAAAGGCGGTGATCGTCGAGGATGTTGGCCCGGAGCGGCCGACGGCGGTGTCGAACCGGCGCGGCGGGCGCATGGCGCGCGAGGCCGAGGGTTGGGCTTCGGTGGATGAATTGGCCGCCCACATCAAGACCACGCAGCCGCGCACGTCGGACGCCATTATTTACAACCTGGCGCAACACGGCTCGCGCGTGCGCGAGGACGGACGCGTGCTGTGGGCGCGCGATCCGGCGATCCTCAAAGGCTTTGTCCCCACTGATTTGTGGGCGACGGTGCGGCACATCCGCTGCCCGATTGTGTATGTGCTCGGCGGCCTGAGCGCCATCGTGCCGCCCGAAACGCAACTGGAATTGCAGTCTCGTCTGCCGCGCGCTCAAGTCGTTATGATGGCTGGGCTCGGGCATTACCCCAGCGATGAAAAGCCGGAAGAATTTCTGGCGATTGTGAAACAGTTTCTGGCGTCGAACGCGGCGTGACGATGGGGCAGAGTGCGGACAGTTATTTAAGTATCTGTTTTATATAACTATTTCTAGGGGGTGCGGTGCGACTATTCAAACTGGTAGCAGTGGCCGCTGCAGGGTTGTCGTTGCCGGGTGCGATGAGCGCCACCGCACGGGCACAAACTGACCCGGCTGCGAATTACCCCAACCGCGCGATACGCGTGGTGGTGCCCTACCCGGCGGGTGGCACGTCAGACATTCTGATTCGCCTGATCGGCCAGAAGCTCACGGAAAGGTGGGGCCAGCAAATCGTGGTGGAGGCGCGGCCCGGCGCAGGCGGTTTGATCGGCACCGAAGCCGTGGCGCGCGCCGCGCCGGACGGGTACACGCTGCTGGTGACGGAACTGGGCTCGGTGATGGTGTCGTATCTGTCGCACCCCAAACCATCGTTTGACTACTTGCGCGATCTGGCGCCGGTGATGGCGATTGCGTATTCGCCGCATGCCTTTTGCGCGCATCCGAGTTTACCGGCGAAGAACGTCAAGGAAATCATCGCGCTGGCGAAGCAGAGGCCGGGTCAACTGAACTTCGCCGCGTCACTGTCGGGCGTGCCATTGATGGCGGGGCTGGATTTTGCCAATCGCGCGGGCATCAAATGGACCTACATCACGGGCCGCGGCGGCATGCAAACCATCATGGACGTGGTGTCGGGGCAGGCCGATGTGTTCTTCAACGGCATGCTGCCGACAGTGCCGTTTATCAAAAGCGGGCGGCTGCGTTTGCTTGCGGTGAGCAGCGACAAGCGCGTCGCCGGGTTTCTGGATACGCCAACCATTGCCGAATCCGGCATGCCGGGTTTTCTCACCGGCTCGTGGCAGGGCACGCTCGCGCCCGCTGGCACGCCGCCGGAAATCATCAACAAAATTCACGCGGAAATGAGCCGTGCGCTGGCGATGCCTGACTTGAAAGAGCGCCTCGCGCAGCAGGCCACCGAACCGCGCTATACGCCACCGGCGGAAATGGCAAAAGCGTTGCAGGCCGAGCGCGACCGTTTGGTAAAGCTGATTCGGGAAACGAATTTCAAGCCGGGGGCTTGAACCGGCACTTGTCTGCAAGTCGCGTTTATAGTCCCAATTCACTGAGCCCCGCATGCTCATCTGGCCGCCGCCCCAGCGGCCAGTGAAACTTGCGCTCCGCTGGGGCAATCGGCAAATCGTTGATGCTGGCAATGCGCCGCCGCATCAGACCGTGTTCGCTGAATTCCCAATTCTCGTTGCCGTAAGAACGAAACCAGTTGCCGGAATCGTCATGCCATTCATAAGCAAAGCGCACGGCGATACGGTGGTCGTGAAACGCCCACAGTTCCTTGATGAGACGGTAGTCGAGTTCCTTTTGCCATTTGCGCGCGAGGAACTGCACGATCGCTTCGCGTCCTTTCAGAAACTCCGCGCGGTTGCGCCACTCGCTGTCGGGCGTGTAGACCAGCGACACGCGCTGCGGATCGCGAGAATTCCAGCCGTCCTCGGCCATGCGGATTTTTTGTATTGCAGTGTCGCGGGTAAACGGCGGGAGGGGCGGGCGCTGTCTCTTATACACATCTGACGCTGCCGACGAAGGCTTAGGTGTAGATCTCGGTGGTCGCCGTATCATTAAAAAAA
>OMIN01000075.1 GCA_900299145.1 Betaproteobacteria bacterium
CCGGTTCGATAGCTCAGACAGCAGAGCGCCGCCCTCATAAGGCGTGGGTCGCAGGGGCAGAGCCTGCTCGAACCACCAGTGCCAACGCTGCCGTAGCTCAGTTGGCAGAGCACCCGCCTTGGAAGCGGGAGGTCCTGAGTTCGAATCTCAGCACACAGACCATTTTCCCGCGGCCCTTTAGCTCAACGGGTAGAGCATCTGATTCCAAACCAGAACGAGGCGGTTCAAGTCCGTCAGGGGTTGCCAAACATTCCATTGTAGGCGAGCCGTCAGGGTGACGGCGCTTCGCTGTTAACGAAGACCTGCCCGGTTCGATGCCGGGGCCCACAGCCATTTTCAATGGCGGCCATGGCTCAATGGCAGAGCACCGCGCTGTGAACGCGGACGTACCGGTTCGACTCCGGTTGGTCACCCCAAATTCAGGGCCTTTGGCCGAGAGGCGAGGCAGCGGACTTTTAATCCGCACCACGCAGGTTCGAATCCTGCAGGGCCCACCAGAAATTGACGTTGCCAAAGTTGTTGCATCGTTCCCGCCGCGCGAATTGCGCGCGGCGGGCGGGGCGCCGGGCTTCACAAATCCACATCTAGCTTTGTTGAACAGTGCGACAAAGAATTCGTCACAAACGCGTTGTCAGCGGGCGAGGCTCTTGAGTCCTCCCTGGTGCGTGGGCCCTGCAAATCGGGTTCACGCATACCGCGGCGCGGGCGTGGCGGGTACCGCAAACGCTGAAAATGTTTGCTCCATGTTCCATAGCTCATGGGGAGAGCAATCGACTAATTATCGATCGGTTGCGGGTTCGAATCCCGCTGGAAAGCAAACCCCTTCAAAGGGTTTTAATCGTAGTACCGGGGACGGTCTCGGCGGCAAATGGCAAGGTATCGCGAGTTGCCGCACCGTGCGCCGGGCTTGTGCACCACCTGCGTGCGCGCGCGAGCGGGCTTTAGCCTCGCTGACGCGGCGCTTCGTGAATGCCTGATGGCTTTGCGATAGCGTTCCCGCCAGCAACGCACGGCCCGTCTCCCGCGCCTGCAAAGGGGTTGCCCGCCTGCTGCTCGGGAGATCGTAACTAATTGTTTTTAAAGGAAAAATATGTTTCGTGCGTTTCATGTCAAAAAGGACGAACGCGCCTTGCTGTTGCGCAAGGGCGATTTCGTGAAGTTTCTGAATGCGGGTGAGCACACGCTGTTCGATCCGCTTCGTCACTACGCGGTCGAAAAGTTTTCGCTCACCGAGCCGCTGTTCGAGCACAAGCTCGCGGACTATCTGCTGAAGGCGGAGCCGGAAGCTGTCGCCCGCGAATTACATGTGGTTGAAACCGGCGCGGGTGAAATCACCCTGCGCTACGAGAACGGCGTGCTTGCCGAGGTGTTGGCGCCAAACACACGGCGTTTGTACTGGAAGGGTTTTATCGATCTGAAGTTTGAAAAAATCGATATCGCCAACGACTTTGCGGTGCCGCCCGCGCGCATCAAGGATGTGACCGGGTTGATTCTGCGCGGCGGCGTGCGTGTTGCCGGCAACGACGGCGTATTCGTGGCCGTGGTGGCGGCGCATCACACGGGCGTGCTGTACGTCGACGGCAAGCTCCACGGCTTGCTGGAGCCCGGAGTGCACTACTACTGGCGCTACCTGCGCGATCTGAAGGTGGAATCCGTCGATCTGCGCTTGCAGGTGCTGGAGGTGGCGGGCCAGGAAATTCTCACGCGAGACAAGGTGTCGCTGCGTGTGAACCTGACCGCGGGTTACCGCATCACCGACGTGCTGACGGCGTTTGCGCGTCAGGCCAAGCCAGTGGATTTTCTGTACAAGGAACTCCAGTTCGGCCTGCGCGCAGCGGTGGGCACACGCACGTTGGATGAATTGCTGGAGAACAAAACCGTCATCGACGATGTGGTGAACCAACATATCAAGCGGCGTGTGGATGGCTTTGGTTTGGAGGTGGAAAGCGTGGGTGTGAAGGACATCATCCTGCCGGGCGAGATGAAAACCCTGCTGGCCAAGGTGGTGGAGGCGGAAAAGGCCGCGCAGGCCAACGTGATCCGCCGCCGCGAGGAAACCGCGGCCACGCGCTCGCTGCTCAACACCGCGAAGGTGATGGAAGACAACCCGACGGCCCTGCGCCTGAAGGAGTTGGAGACGCTGGAAAAGGTTACCGAGAAGATCGACAAGATCTCGGTATTCGGTGGCCTGGATGGCGTGTTGAAGGATCTGGTAAAGATTCGCGTGTGATGCAGGGGCATTTTCAGTTGTTCAGAAAAACGAAAGGCTTTTCGACACAGATTGACGCAGATTTTCGCGGATCGAATCGCAGTTAATCCGCGTTTATCTGCGTAAATCTGCGTCAAAGGTGTTGAGGGAGTTACAAATGAACTACGTACTGGCAATCGACGTCGCGGGCACGCCATTCCGCTGGATGGCGCCACGCGAAGCCATTCACTATCACGCCGCCGGCAAAGTGGCTTGGGAACTGGGCGCGGAACTCGCCGTGTTTCGCGGCGGGGTGTCGCGCAGGGGCATTCGCTCGCAGCTCAGCACGCGCTCGGTGATCGCACTCGCCAAAAGCGAAGCCATGGTGAAATGGGCGCGTGAAACACTGCCCTTGAAGCACGACAACCGCTTGCTGTTCAAGCGAGACCGTTATCTGTGCGCGTATTGCGGCGAGAGGCACGACCACGCCGGCCGCCGTGAACTTACGCGCGATCACATCCTGCCGTTGTCGCGCGGCGGCCCCGATACGTGGGAAAATGTGGTCACTGCGTGCAAACACTGCAACCATACGCGCAAACGCAATCGCACGCCGGAAGAGGCCGGCCTGCCGCTGCTTTACGTGCCATATGCGCCGTGCCGATCGGAATACTTTATCCTGTCGGGCCGCCGCATCTTGGCCGACCAGATGTCGTATCTGCTGGCGCGCGTGCCACGCGGCAGCCGCTGGTATTCGCAAACTGTCTGAACCTGTTGATGTCTGAAAAGCAATTGGAGATGTACGTTGGCGTCGACTTCGGCACCACCAACACCGTGGTGTCGTTGGCCGATGCCGCAGGCGGCGTGCGCACGCTGGTGTTTCCGTCCGCGCAGGGGCGCTTGCCGACGTTTCGCTCGGTTCTTTGCTATGTGTACGAAGACAACGATGTGCATGGCGGCGTGCGGCGGGTCTATTGCGGGCCGGAAGCGATCGCGGCGTTCTTGCGGCAGGGCGACGAAGCGCGGCTGATTCAGTCGGTGAAGACGTTTTTGTCGAGCAGGTCGTTCTCGAAGTCGGCGATACACGGGCGTGAGTACACGCTGGAAGAAATCGTCGCGGACTTTCTGCGTGGCTTGCTGAAGGCCGCGCAATGGCCCGAGGGCGTGGCGAATGCTCCCAGTGCGGTCATGGTGGGCCGGCCGGTGAAGTTTGCGGGTGAAGGCGATGACGCGCTGGCGGAGTCGCGGCTGCGAGCGGCGTTTGCGGCGGCGGGGTTTGCCAGCATTGAGTTTGGCCTGGAGCCGCAGGCCGCGGCCTACTTTTTTGCCCGGCGCCTGCAGGAGCCAGCGACGGTGCTGGTGGCGGATTTCGGCGGGGGCACCAGCGATTTTTCCATCGTCCGCTTCGACCCGAGCACCGGCACGGCCACGCCATTGGCGCATACGGGCGTTGGCGTTGCGGGCGACACACTCGACTATCGCATCATCGACAAAGTGGTTGCGCCGGCGCTGGGCAAGGGCAGCCGCTTTCGCCCGGCGGGCCACTGGCTGGAAGTGCCGAAGTGGATTTACTTCGAGTTCGAGCATTGGCACCAGCTGTCATTTCTGAAGCGGCCGGCGGTGTTGCGCGAGCTGCGCGAAATCGAGCTGACGAGTGATACGCCCCTGGCGATTGCGTGGCTGCGCGAATTTCTGGAGCAGGAACTGGGCTTTCATCTGTATCAGGCGGTGAATCGTTGCAAGACGGAACTGTCGTCAGCCGAGCACGCGGAATTGGTGTTTGAATTTGCGCCGATTTCGTTGCGCCGGAGTATTAGCCGGGCGGATTTCGAGCAATGGATTGAACCGGATGTCGCGGCGATTGATGGCGCGTGCGGTGATGCGCTGGCCAGGGCCGGCTTGAGAGAGCGCGATATTTCCGTGGTGTTCATGACCGGAGGCACTTCGTTTGTGCCGTTGATACGGCGGCGATTTGAGTCGCGCTTTGGCGCCGGGAAAATTGTTGCGGGGGATGAGTTTGTGTCGGTTGGCAGTGGCCTTGCGCTGCTGGCACGCGAACGGTCATGGGATAAAAAAATCAATAAAAACAGATAGTTATGTTTTGTTCTTGCAGGGTGCGATGGTGGTTCCGCGCGGAACCGGGCAGTATCACTTTCATTGATGTGGAATTGCCGTTTGCCGCGTGCATTGCCAGCGGCTGCAGGTAACATACCCGCCGTTCACGGAGATACGCATGAAGCGCTTTATTCAAATCGTGGTTGTCATGGTGCTCGCCGGCGTTAGCCAAGCGCACGCACAGGCTCAAGGCAGTGCGGGCAACTACCCCAACAAACCCATACGCTGGGTAATCCCGTTCGCGCCGGGTGGCGGCACTGACATGGTCGCGCGGCCGATCGCGGCAAAACTCACTGACAGGTTGGGCCAACAGATTCTGTACGACAATCGCGGTGGCGGCGGTGGCGTGATCGCAGGCGAGATCGTGGCGAACGCCAACCCGGACGGTTACACGCTGCTCACCGCTGCAGTAGCCGTGATGACGGTGAACGTCAGCCTGATGAAGCTGCCGTTCGATCCGGTGAAGGATTTTGCGCCCATTACCAAATTCGCCAACGTGCCGAACATGCTGGCGACGCGCGCGGGATTTCCGGCGGCCAAAGTGCAGGATGTCATCGGTTATGCCAGGGCCAACCCGGGCAAATTGCGCTGGGCGTTGTCAGGGACGGGGTCGGCGGGGACGCTGTCGATGGAATTGTTGCGGCTCACCACAAAAATCGATGTGGTGCCGATTCCCTACAAGGGGGCAGGGCCGGCAATGATAGGCGTCTTGAGCGGGGAGGCGGATGTGATGTTCGCCAATCCGGCAGTATTCATGCCCCATATCGTGGGTGGGCGCCTGCGCGCCGTTGCCACGGCCAGCCTGCAGCGCATGCCCGCCTTACCTGAGATGCCGACATTTCACGAATCGGGTTTTGCCAATTTTGAATCGCTGTCCTGGTATGGACTGGCGGCGCCCGCGCGCACGCCGCAGGCGATTATTTCCCTCTTGCATCGCGAGACGGCCGCCGTACTCAAAATGCCGGATGTGGTTGCACGCATCATTCAGGAAGGTGGCGTGCCCGTGGGCAACACTCCGCAGGAATTCGCCGAGAATATCCGTAACGACATCGCAAAATGGGCGAAGGTCATCAAGGACGCGAACATCAAGATGTAAGCGTGTAAGAGGCTGCGCGGCGCACTGCGGCCTTATCCGGCGAACTGAATCTTTGCTTCCTTCACTACGCGCCGCCAGCGTTCCACCGTGGGTTTGAGAACGTTGTAAAACTGCTCCGGCGGGCCGCCAGCGGGCTCCATGCCTTCGCCGCGCATCTGCCGGGACATTTCTTCCGTAAGCAGGATTTTGGAGACTTCGCGGTTCCACAGCGCGACGATGTTCTTCGGTATGCCTTTGGGCCCCCATATCGCGTACCAGTGCGGTACATCGAAGCCGGGAACAGTCTCGCCGATCCCCGGCACCTCCGGCAGTAATGCCAGCCGCTTGGCCGTGGTGACGCCCAGCGCGCGCAGGCGCCCTGCTTTCAGATGCGGCAGCACCGGTACGGCGCTCAACATGCCGAAGTGGGCTTCGTTGCCGATGATGCCGACGATGGCCGGCCCCGAGCCCTTGAATGGAATGTGCACCGTATTGATTTTCGCTTCGAGATTGAGCAGCTCGTGCGCCAGGTGCGTGACACTGCCCACGCCGACAGTGCCGTAACTTAACTTGCCCGGATAGGTGCGCGCGTGGCTTACCAGGTCTTTGACGCTGCGCACGGGCAGCGCCGGGTGCGCCGTCAGCAGCATGCCCGTGGTGCCAAGCAAAATGACTGGGGTGATGCCTTCGACCGGATCGTAGGCGAGCTTGTGATAGGCAGAGCCCGCTGCGTAGCTGCTCGACACGGTAATAAATGTGTACCCATCCGGCTCGGATTTCGCGGCGATGTCCGCTCCGAGGGCGCCGCCTGCGCCGGGGCGATTGTCGACCACGACTGGCTGGCCAAGAGCTGCCGACAGCGGCGGGCCAATCACGCGAGATAAAATGTCGGTGCCGCCGCCGGGGGCGAACGGCGAGATCAGGCGTATCGGCTTGGCGGGGTATTTTTGTGCCCAACTGGGCGCGTTTGCGCCAATAGCGGGTAGAAGCATCATTCCCATCGCCAGCAGACTATGCTTGCTCATGCGTTTTCTCCAGCGGCACGCAAAGCGGGCCTTTGCGTCCAAACGGTTGCCGGTGTTAATTGCCGCATGCACTTAAAGTGTCCGAGCGGACATTCGCGTTTGAAGCACGGGCTGCACGGCATGTCGATTTTTACGATTTTCGCGCGCGGTGACAACGGTGGCGTAAACACGGGGCTGCTGGAGCCGTAGAGCGCCAGCGTCGGGCGGTCAAGCGCGGCGGCGACGTGCATCAGCCCGGAATCGTTGGTGACCACAAGGGCTGCGATTCCGATCAGATCAATGGCGTCTTCGAGCGACGTTTTTCCGCACAAATTGGTGCAGGCGCCACTGCTGGCTTCAACGATGGCGTCTCCAATGGCGGCGTCCTTCGGCGAGCCGATGAGCCACACCGAGTAGCCGTCGTTTGCGGCCTGCCGCGCCAGCGCACCAAAGTGCTCGGCGGGCCAGCGCTTGGCCGGGCCGTATTCAGCGCCGGGACAAAAAACTGCCGCTGGCTTGTCTTTTATAAGTATTTGTTTGAATTGAATTTTTTTTGTATTATCTGCATGGGCGATCAGACGTGGCGCAGGCGTTTTGGGTAGCGGCGAGCCGCGATCCAGAGCCAGCATCGCGAAGCGGTCCACCATGCGCGGCAATGCCTGTTCATCCAGCTGCCGCAAGTCATTGAGCAGCCCGTAACGCATTTCACCGCGAAAGCCGGTACGCACGGGGATTTTTGCCAACAGCGGTATCAACGCCGACTTCAGCGAATTCGGCAACACGATCGCTTGATCGTAGTGCTCGGCTTGCAGTTCACGCGCCAACCGCCGCCGCTCGCCAAATTTGAGTTCACCGTGGCCGAAGCGCGCAACGATGCCACGCCGTACTTCGGGCATGCGCGACAGCAAAGGCAGGGTAAACGGCGGCGCCAGCACGTCGAGCGCGAGATTGGCGTGGCGCTCATGCAGCAGCCGGAACATCGGTTGCGCCATCACGGTGTCGCCGACCCAGGCGGGGGCGACGACGAGGATTTTCATACGGCCAGGAAACTACTCGTAAATCAGTGTCCAGCTTTAACCGGCCCGCCCGCGAGCGTGAACTTGGTGCCGCAATAAGGACATTGCGCCTCGCCGGACTTTGCCACGTCGAGGAACACGCGCGGGTGCGTGTTCCACAGATGCATTGCCGGTGTCGGGCAATGTAGCGGCAAATCGGCGGCGGTAACCTCGATGTGTCTGGACTTGTTGTCAGCTGGTTCAGCCATGGCGTTCTCCTGCGCTATTCCCCGCGATACCGAATTACGCTGCGACCGGCGTGAGCCAGTTGGCGTACTTTTGCGATTTGCCGTTGACCACATCGAAGAACGCTGCCTGCAGCCTGGCCGTGATCGGCCCGCGCTGGCCGCTGCCGATGGTGCGGCCATCGAGTTCGCGGATGGGCGTGACTTCGGCTGCGGTGCCCGTGAAAAACGCTTCGTCGGCGATATACAGATCGTCGCGCGTGATGCGCTTGTTGCTCACGCTGTAGCCCATGTCGCGCGCGATGGTGATGATCGATTCGCGTGTGATGCCAATCAGTGCACTGTTCAGTTCCGGCTCGTAAATCTTGCCGTCTTTCACCATGAAAAGGTTTTCGCCGGAGCCTTCGGCGACGAAACCATCGACATCCAGAAGCAGGCCTTCGTCGTAGCCGTGCTCGGTGGCTTCGAGGTTGGCGAGGATCGAATTGGCGTAGGTGCCGGAATATTTGGCACGCGTCATCGACACGTTGACGTGGTGGCGCATGTACGAGGAGGTTTTGACGCGGATGCCTTTTTCAATCGCGTCGGCGCCGAGATACGCACCCCATGGCCATGCGGCGATGGACACGTGCACGGTGTTGCCCTTGGGCGATACGCCCATTTTTTCCGAGCCGTAGAACGCAATGGGCCGCAGATAGCACGATTCGAGTTTGTTGGCGCGAACGACTTCTTTTTGCGCTTCCATTAATTGATCAATGGAATACGGAATTTTCATCAGATAGATGTGGGCGGAATTCAACAACCGCTGCGTGTGATCGCGCAAGCGGAAAATTGCCGTGCCATTGACCGTATTGTAAGCGCGCACGCCCTCGAATACCGCAAGCCCATAATGCAGCGAGTGCGTCAGTACGTGCGTTGTTGCCTCGCGCCAGGGTACCAGTTTGCCATCGTGCCAGATAAACCCGTCGCGATCCGCCATCGACATGAAATGCTCCATCAGAGTTCGTTTAAAAACAATATTTTAGCGCATTTGCGGCAGACACTGTGACGATTGCC
>OMIN01000076.1 GCA_900299145.1 Betaproteobacteria bacterium
ACTTGAAGGAAACCGAGTTTCGTTTCAACCACCGGCACGACAATCTCTATACCGTCCTGTTAAAGTTACTCAGAATGCAACCTCTTTAACCCAGTTTGCTTCCTAAGACCCTAAACAAATAGTTACATTCAACTAAAACAGGTTTGCCTGCCAGAACCCGACATCCACCCAACGCTCGAATTTGCGCCCGACCTGCGGAAAGTGCGCGACTTTCACGAAGCCGCATTTCTCGTGCAAGGCCACGCTGGCGTCGTTCGGCAACGCGATGCAGCCCACCACCGCGTGCGTGCCGCGCGCCTTGAGTTCGCGCAGAAGCTCAAGATATAAAGGCTTGGCAATGCCGCGGCCGGTGCAGGCCTTGTCGACATATACCGTGCTCTCCAGCGTGTAATCGTACGCTGCGCGCGTACGCCAGCGCGAGGCGTAGGCATATGCAACAACCTTGCCCTCGGCTTCCGCCACCAGCCACGGATACAGCGCCGTGTAATCGCGGATGCGCTGCGCCATGTCAGCGTCAGAAACCGGCGCCTGCTCGAAGCTGATCACCGTTTCGAGCACGTAGGGGTTGTAAATGGCGGCGATGGCCGCCGCGTCGGCGGGGGTTACGCCACGCAGTGTGGTTTGCATCGGGGCGTTATGTGCCGTCGCCTACAACTGCACCATGCCCATCCACCACATGATGCCGGCGGCGCCGTCGAAACTATAGTCGCGCACAAAGTTAAGTCGTCCGTCAGGCGACATGCGGAACACCGACAGCCCCGCCTTCACCGTACGCACGCTGTCGCCGTCGCGTACGTCCACCGGCAGGTTGTGCTGCGCAACCAGCATGCGCCCGCTGGGGTCGATATGGAAGGTACGCGGATGGATTTTCTGGGTTTCGATGTGCTGAATCACTGTGGGTTCGCCGGTCTGCGGGTTGAGCGAATAGACGACGATGCTGTTTTCGCCCCCCTTGTAGACGCGTCGGCCATTGAAATCCACGAGGTCCTGCGAGCGGTTCGCGCCGTACAGAAAGCGCCCGTTCGGGTGCACGTGCAGCGTGCTCGCTGCCTGGCGCGAGCGGATGTTGTTCGGCTCCAGCAGCGTCGTCTTGTTGTAGACGACTTCCGGCAGCGGCTTGCCGCCCTGCATGCGGTGCATGTGCATCTGGTTCTGCGTTTCAATCGACACATACATCCACGGCTTTGTCGGATGAAAATCCAGATGCCGCGGGCCATAGCCGTGGCCGCCGTTGGGCGCGATCTTGTATTGATTCGACAGCACGCCGTCCCTGTAATCCCATACATAGAGCGCGCCGGGGTCTTCCGGCGTTTTCGGTGTACCCTCGTTGCCGCGCGCCACCAGAACCACGTGCTTGCCGTCAGGCGTCGCAAGGATCTGATGCGCGTAGATGCCGCAATCCTTCGCAGCAGTCTGCGGCACTTCCGCACCGGGCGAAAAATCCGGGTTGATGCGATAAATTTTCAACGAACTCGGAATATTGAACGCAACGAGTATGTGCCGCGACTCCCGGTCAAGCGACATGTGGATCGGCCGGTAGGGAATGCGGATCGACTCGCCCACCTGCGTCAATGCGCCAGTCGCAGAATCAATTTTGTATGCGGTGACGGAATGATCGGTCGCGCCCGCCGTGTTGGAACTCGATGCCGCGTACAGATACTGCCGGTTACGATGCGGCCAGCAGTATTGAACGATGCCGCCGGGCGTGGAAACCGAGCCGCGTTGTGTCAGCGTCGCGTTTTCCACGTCGACGTCGAACTGCATCAGCGTGCGTCCGGTGTTGGCATACAGCGCGAGTTTGCGTCCGCCTGCGGCGTTGGCCATGCGCGGCAGGGCGGCAGTGGCGGCGGTGACGCTGACAGCGGATAAAAAATGGCGGCGGGTGGTCATGGGCGGCTCCTGGGTGGGGTGAACAATGACATGCGGGAATTATAGTGAGCGGCGGGCCGCCCGGTTAGGCTTGTTGCAGCATATCGCGCAGAGAGGAGGGTCTATAAGTATTTGTTTTTATTGATATTTCTAATTTGGCTCACGCTGGCACGCCGCCGCCTTGGGATCGCTCAAACACGTGGCGGGCCATGTCGGTACGTATAGTTGGTAGAACCCTTCTTTGGAAATCGCCGCGCAACCACTGTCCTTGATTTGCCGGCCCGCGTCGGGCAGCAGCGATTTGCCCTGCGGATAGGCGCACGCGGCATCGAGCCGGCCCGCCGCGTCACGCACATTGTGCGCGGCGGCGACGGCGAGTTTGCCGTTGTCAAAATACAGCGTCGCAAAGCGCGGCCGTTGTTCGCCGTTGACGATCCACATCAGCTTGCAGCCGGTGTAATCCTTGGGCAGCGCATCGTTGCGCGGAAACACCATTACAAAGCCGCCGGGCGTTGCGGCAAGCCCCGCAGCCGGCGGCGGCGTGTTGATGGCGCAATGCGTGGCTTGCATCGGAATGACGTCTTGCGCGGTTTGCGCAAGCACCGCGCATGGTGCGAACACGGGAAGGGCAAGTAGGGGGCTGATTTTCATGGTGAACCCATGACGCGGGGGCGCAGGTAATGCTGTCAGACAAAGCACCGATCATACCGCCGGCGTGGCATTCCGCTAAACTGCGCGGCATCATGCCCCGCAATCCCATGAAGCACGCAAATCAGGTTAGTAACGTAAAAACTCCGGCACCACCGGAATTGGCCGAACTGCGTCCCGGCCAATCGGTCGAGTTGTTGAAGGCGCTGCATATCCTGACGCGCGACGGGCGTATGAATCAGGACAGCCGCCGCAAGCTAAAGCAGGTGTATCACCTGATTCAGTTTATCGAGCCGCTGCTGCGCGAAGTGATCGCGGATCGCGGCAGCGCGCAAGTGGCCGACATAGGCGCGGGCAAATCGTATCTCGGATTCATTCTCTACGATTTGTTTTTCAAGACACACGACAACGCTTCACGCATTTACGGCATCGAAGCGCGCCATGAGCTGGTGGAAAAATCCGTTGTGCTGGCCCGTGAACTCGGCTTCACGCGCATGTCGTTTCTCAACGCCAATGCGGCGAGCGCAGTCGCCGATGCGCAATTGCCGGCGCAGCTGGATCTCGTCACTGCACTGCACGCCTGCGACACCGCCACCGATGACGCCATCCGCTTTGCGCTCGCCAGGAAAGCGCGCTACATCGTGCTGGCGCCGTGCTGTCAGGCAGAAGTGGCCGCCGTGCTGCGCAAACACAAGGGCGCCGCACTCGGCGACACGATGACCGAAGTGTGGCGTCACCCGCTGCACACGCGCGAATTCGGCAGCCATCTCACCAACGTGCTGCGTTGTCTGCAACTCGAAGCACACGGTTATCAGGTCAACGTGACCGAGCTGGTGGGGTGGGAACATTCGCTGAAAAATGAGTTGATCATCGCCAGCTTCAGGGATTTGCCGCGTGCGAGGCCGGCCAAGCGGTTACACGAATTGCTGGAAAATTTCGGATTGAAAGAATTACACGAAAGGTTTGCCGCCCCATGAGCACCCGCACGTTCAACCTCGCAATGTTCACCAAGAACCGGGAAAACCCGGCATATGCCGCCGCGCGGCTGGGCGTGGAGCGCGTGGCGGCGCGGCTCAACGCGAGCGTCACGCATTACGTGCCCGTGGTGCCCGACAGCGTTGGTGAGCAGCAGGCGTTCGTCGATCAGGCCATCACCGCCAGGCCCGACGCGGTGCTGTTTGTAGCCACCGACGCCGAAGCGATGGTGCCGTCGATCAAGAAGCTCAACGCAGCACGAATCCCGGTGTTCTCCTTCGTCAACCGGCTGGTGGGCGGGGAGTGGTTGTGCCACGCCGGATCGGACGACATAGCGCTGGCGGCAAATGTTGCTAACTATTTGTTTTCAAACATAAATTTGAAAGGGCGCGTATTGGTGCTGGAAGGCACGCCGGGCTCGATGTCAGGCCGCGACCGCATGACCGGCTTCGCGCAGGCGTTTGATGCGCGCCGGGGCATCACGCGCGTGGCCAACGTCGCGGGCGAATTTCTGCAAAGCGCCGCGCGCCGTGAAATGGCGCGCGTGATCGCAGGCGGCGTGGCGTTCGACGCGATACTGGCTGCCAACGACGCCATGGCACTCGGCGCCATCGATGCCCTTGAGGCCGCGGGTAAACCGCTGCCGCCGATCGTGGGTGTTAACGCCGTGCCGGACGCCATCGCCGCCATCATGGCCGGCAAGCTGCTGGCGACAGCCAGCTTCGACGCCATGAAAATGGCCTGCCTTGCCGCTGAAGCCGCCGTGCGTCATCTGCAAGGCGAAAGCGTGCCGCGTGAAATCAGCCTGCCGGTGGATATCATCGATCGCGCGAATTGCGCGGCGTGGGATTTGCCGTTTGACCAGCGGGCGCTGCCGCAGTGGGACGTGGTGGTCGGAACCCGCCGCTAACGCGGTTCCGGTTCGCTGCGGGCGATTACCGCCTTGATAATTTTTCCCCACTTCGCGGCGTCAGTCCTCAGGTATTCCGCGAACGCTTCGGGCGACGAACTCTCGGCCTCCATGCCCATCGCCAGCAGCTTGGTGCGCAAATCGGGCAACGCGAGAATGCGCGTCATTTCCTGATTGATTTTGGTGACGACGGCACGCGGCGTGCCGGCGGGCGCAACCAGCCCATACCAGTTGCCGGCTTCAAAACCGGGTACGCCGGCCTCGGCGATAGTCGGAATGTCCGGCGCCGCCGGCGAACGTTTTGCGCCGGACACGCCCAGTGAGCGCAAGCGCCCTGCTTGCACGTGAGGCAACCCGCCGGGGATGGTGGGCATGCTCATCTGAGTTTGCCCGCCCAGCACGTCCGTCAGCGCGGGCGCCATGCCTTTATAGGGAATGTGTGTGAACTGCACGCCGGTCATTGACGCGAGCAGTTCCACCTCCAGATGGCTGGGCGACCCGGCGCCGGAAGAGCCATAGCGCAGTTGTCCGGGCCGCGCGCGCGTAGGCAATAAGCTCCTTCACCGACTTCACCGGCACGGCGTTGTTCAGCGTCAAAATGGCCGGGCCATGCGTGAGCAGGGTGACCGGCGCAAAATCGCGCAGCGGATCGTACGGCAATTTGCCGTAGGTGAGTTCCGCCGTGGCAAAGCCCACCGATACAATTATCAACGTGTGGCCGTCGGGGGGCGCTCTGGCGGCAATTTCGGTGCCGATGATGCCATTGGCGCCGGCGCGATTGTCGATCACGACCTGCTGGCCCCAGGCCTCCGTGAGTTTGGGGCCAATCAGGCGCGCCTGCGTGTCGCGCGGGCCGCCGGGCGGGAAGGGGACGATGAGGCGGATGGGTTTGGTGGGGTAGGGTTGGGCAACGGCAGCATTCGGCGCAAACAGAGCGGAGCCGGACAGTATCGCGATACCAACAGCCGTCGTTCCAGCGAAAGCTGGAACCCAGTTTGTTAAGCTATGCGCAGCATCCTGATTCAAGGCCTTCGGCCCAGGTTGACAACCTAGGTTCCAACTTTCGCTGGAACGACGGTGAGAGGGGAGCCGCATCACGCCTCGTGACAAACCGTCCCATCATGCGCCGCCGCGAAGTGCAGCAAATGCGTGGCGCAGGTGCGCGGGAACATGAGTTGTATCTTGTGAAACGTCGACGGCACGCGGATCACTTGCAGCTTGCGGATGTGCTGCTTCAGCATCTGCATCTGCTCGTCACTGGTAATCGGTCCTGCAGAAGGATAAAGCCCCAGCACCGGCGCTTCGATTTTTGACAGATACGGCAACGCGCTCGAAGCATGCAGTGCGCGGCTCATCGCAGCCTGCACATCGGGGTTGTTTTTGGCGAACTCTTCTTCGTACCATTCAAGCAGTTTCGGATCGGCATTTGCCGGAAAGCGCGTGGTGCGGTTGGTGGCGGCCACCCACGCCTTCATGCCCATCGACTTTTGCGCCTCGGCCTCGGAGTTGTGACCCAGCGCGTAAGTGGTCTTGGTAGTTTCGTTAAGATTCACCGGAGAGGACACCAGCGTCAGCGTACGCACGCGCTTGGGCTGCGTGGCGGCAAGCACCATGCCGAGGATGCCACCCATGGATTCGCCGCAGTAGTGCACCGACTCCGCGCCAAGGTGATCGATGATCGCGGCAAGATCGTTGACGCAATTTTCTACGGTGAACTCGCGCGTGATGTCAAAGCTGGCTGGCGACTGCCCGAGCCCACGGGCATCGGGCCGCACCACCTTGAACCAACGCGCGAGATACGGCACCCAGCTGTACCAGAATTTGCCACTGCGGCCAAAGCCGTGTTGCAGGAACAGATACGGCGCGTTTTTCCATGGGTCGGTGAAATCATCGACGGTGTAGTGCAAGTCCGGCAGGCCGGGACGTTTGACGAAGGGCATGGGGTTATCTGTTGGTGTCTTTCAGTTCGTCAACTGGCGCGCGAGCTGATCGACATATGTCAGCGTCAGCGCGTGCATTTGTTCGTAACTCAGATTGCTGATCGGGTGCGGCAGTTCGATCATCGGGTGGCCTTCCATGCCGCGGCTTTTGAACTGGTGTATCGCCGCATTCTTGAAAATCTGCGTGAGAATCACCGTTGCCGGCAAGCCGCGTTTTTCAAATTCCACTGCGTCGTGCACACTGCACAACGTGCAGGAGCCTCATCCGCCGACGGCGGCGATGGCGACGTCCGCTTCGCGCGCGATTTCTTCGAGCAGTTCAGCCGGTGCGGGTTTGGAGAAAAACGGCTTGCGGCGCACAATCACTTTCGCCACGCCATATTTTTCACGCAGCCCCTCGGCCATCGCCTCGGCGATCACGTCGGCCTGCTCCTTGGTGTTGTCGATGATGCCGACGACCTTGCCGCGCAGATCCATCGGCCGCGGTGCGAGTGGAATGCGCGTGCCGGCGCCGCCGGCGCTGGGGTCAATAATGCGTAAGGCCATGCGTCACCTCGTCCGTGGGTTGTGTGTCGACGAAAGTAAGGAAACGAACGGGCGTTGTCAATGTACGACTTGCTTTGCGCTGATCCACCTTCCTCACGCGTGGAAAATGGGCGCAAAAAAAGGGCGCAAAAAAAGGGCGCGAAGCCTGCCTCGCGCCCTTCCTTTTTAGGTGCAGCGGATTACTTCTGCGCTTCCAGTGCTGCCGAATACTTGCCCAGCGAAGCCAGGCTGTTCATGCGGCCACGATGCGCCAGCGCGGCTTGCGCAGCGGCTACGTTGGCGGATTGCCCGCGCCACGCTTTGAGCGACGGCTGTTGCAGCGCGCGGCCATACGAATAGCTCAGCGGCCACGGGTTGTTACCGAGCTTGTTCATGGCATCGAGATGTGCGGTCGCCACTTCATCGGCCTGGCCGCCGGACAGGAACGCGATGCCCGCCACCGCCGCCGGCACGGTGCGCTTTAACGTGCGCACGGTGCGTTCGGCGACTTCCTGCACACTCGCCTGTTGCGGGCATTTTTTGCCGGAGATCACCATCGAAGGTTTCAGCACCGAGCCTTCGAGCGATACGCGGTTCATGTAGAGCGCCTCGAACACGGCGTTCAACGTCCATTCGGTCACTTGCTCACAGCGCTCGATGGTGTGGTCGCCGTCCATCAGCACTTCGGGTTCAACGATGGGCACAATGCCCGCTTCCTGGCAGATCGCCGCGTAGCGCGCCAGTGCGTGAGCGTTTGCGGCGATACAGGTGGTGCTCGGAATGTCCGCGCCGATGTCGATCACCGCGCGCCACTTGGCGAACTTGGCGCCAAGCTTCGCGTATTCCGCGCAGCGCTTTTGCAGACCATCCAGCCCTTCAGTCACCAGTTCATTCGGGCAAAATGGCAGCGCCTTGGTGCCTGCGTCGACCTTGATGCCGGGCAGTACGCCGTTTTTATTCAGCAGATCGACGAACGATGTGCCGTCGGCCGATTTCTGCCGCAGTGTTTCGTCGTACAGAATGACGCCGCTGCACCAGTCGCCGATGCCCTTGGAGGTGAACAGCATGTCGCGATAGGCGCGGCGGTTTTCTTCGACGTTCTCTACGTTGATGCTGTCGAAGCGGCGGCCTATGGTGCCGGTGCTTTCGTCCGCCGCGAGGATGCCGCGCCCTGGTGTAACCATGGCTTTGGCGATAGCGTTCAGATCATTCGATGCCATAAAAATCTCCAATAAAATCAGATAGTTATATAGTCCTGTACTCTGGCTGGCATTTTACTACCGCCGCCGCGCACTTTCATGTGCCACTGGTCACGCTTTGCATCAAATGCGCCCAATCACGCGTGCCGGTGTTCGCCCACTTTCACAATTTTCATGGTGTTGGTGCCGCCCGCCTTGCCGTACGGCTCGCCGATGGTGAGGATGATGTAATCGCCGTGCTGTACCGCGCCGCGCTTGAGCAGTTCGTCCTCGGCCTGATTCAGCGCGCGTTCGGGATTGCGCACGCCCTTGAAGCGCACCGGATACACACCCTTGAAAAGCGCCACGCGGCGGCGTGTTTCCACCACCGACGACAGCGCGTAAATCGGCACCGACGTATTCTGCCGCGACATCAGCAGCGTGGTCTTGCCGCTTTGCGTGAGCGCGGCAATCGCCTTGATGCGCAGATTATTGGCGGTGAACACAGTGGCGCGGGCGATCGCTTCTTCCACGCCGCTGGGAGGATTGCGGCGCATGCGCTCGAAGGAGGCAGGGTCTTCCTTTTCAGCTTCGACGCATACTCGCGCCATCGCCGCGACGGTTTCCACCGGATATTTGCCTGCGGCTGTTTCGCCGGAAAGCATCACAGCGTCGGTGCCATCTAGCACAGCGTTCGCCACATCCGAGACTTCCGCACGCGTGGGAATCGGATTGGTAATCATCGATTCCATCATCTGCGTGGCGGTGATCACCAGCTTGTTCTTGTCGCGCGCGAGGCGAATCATGCGCTTTTGCAGCGCGGGCACCACGGCGTCGCCGACCTCCACCGCGAGATCGCCACGCGCCACCATGATCACATCCGAGGCATCGACGATTTCTTCCAGTGCGGTTATCGCTTCGGCGCGTTCGATTTTCGCCACCAGCAGCGCGTTGCCGCCGGCCCTGTGCATGAGATCGCGCGCCCACTGCATGTCGGCGCCGGAGCGCGGGAATGAAATGCCAAGGTAATCGGCTTTCAGTTCAGCGGCGGTCTTGATGTCCTGCTTGTCTTTATCGGTGAGCGCCGGCGCGGAAAGCCCGCCGCCCTTGCGATTAATGCCTTTGTTGTTGGAGAGCGGCCCGCCCATTTCGACGACACAGTGGATGCGCGGCCCCTTGACCGAGGCGACACTCAACACAATGCGCCCGTCGTCGAGCAGCAGCGTGTCGCCAGCGCGCACGTCTCTTGGCAAGTCAACATAATCCAGACCTACCCGGGTTTCGTCACCAAGTTTGCAACCGGCGTCCAGCACAAATTTCGCGCCAACGGCGAGGTTGATCTTGTTGTCCTTGAATTTGCCAATGCGGATTTTTGGGCCTTGCAGATCAACCAGCACGCCCACCGCGCGGCCGGCGCGGCGCGCCAGCATGCGCACCATTTCCACGCGTTTTTTATGCTCATCGGCGGTGCCGTGCGAAAAATTCATGCGCACCACGTCCATGCCCGCTGCGATCATGGCTTCCAGCGTTTTGCGGTCGGTGGAAGCGGGGCCCAGCGTGGCGACGATTTTTGTGCGGCGAATCATGTTGGCGTTAGGCATAAAGGGAGAGGCTTCTAGAAATCAATCTTAGTGCGCCCGTGATTCCAGAATTTCGACCGCCGGTAGTTTTCGTCCTTCCAAAAATTCCAGAAACGCACCGCCGCCGGTGGAGATGTAGGAAATTTTATCCGCGATTTTGTATTTGGCGATAGCAGCCAGCGTGTCGCCGCCGCCCGCGATGGAAAACGCTTTCGATGCGGCAATTGCTTCGGCGATGACCTTGGTACCGCCCGCGAACTGGTCGTATTCGAACACCCCGACCGGACCGTTCCACACAATGGTGCCCGCCGTGCTGATGATCTTGGCCAAGTGGGCCGCGGCCTTGGGGCCGATGTCGAGAATCATGTCGCCGGCGTTGACCGCGCTGGCATCCACGCGATTGGCGCGCGCCATGGCCGCCAGTTCATCGGCCACTACCACGTCTTCTGGTAGCGGCACGGAAGCGCCGCGGGCCTTCATTGCGTCTATCACCGCCTGCGCTTCGCCCACCAGGTCGGGCTCAGCCAGCGATTTGCCGATGCGCATGCCGGAGGCCAGCATGAAAGTGTTGGCGATGCCACCACCAACAATCAATTGATCGACTTTTGCCGCCAGCGATTTCAGAATCGTGAGTTTGGTGGAAACTTTCGATCCGGCCACGATGGCCACCAGCGGCCGCGCCGGATTGCCGAGCGCTTTGCCCAGCGCATCAAGCTCCGCCGCCATCAGCGGGCCAGCGCAGGCGACCTTCGCAAACTTGGCAATGCCGTGCGTGGTGGCTTCGGCGCGGTGCGCGGTGCCGAACGCGTCATTCACATAAATGTCGCACAGCGCCGCCATTTTTTTGGCCAGCGCGTCGTCGTTTTTTTTCTCGCCGCGATTCACACGGCAGTTTTCCAGCATGACCACTTCGCCGGGTTTGACATCCACGCCGTCCAGCCAATGCGTGATGAGCCGCACCTGTGTGCCCAGCATCTCGCTCAGGCGCTTCGCCACCGGCGCAAGCGAATCATCGGGCTTCAACTCGCCCTCGGTGGGGCGGCCCAAATGCGAAGTCACCATCACCGCCGCGCCGGCTTTTGTTGCGTGCTGAATCGCGGGTAGCGAGGCGCGAATGCGCGTGTCCTCGGTGATGTTGCCGGCTTCATCCTGCGGCACGTTGAGATCCGCGCGGATGAACACGCGCTTGCCGGCGAGATCCAGATCGGTCAGTCTGCGAAAACCCATGATGCGACCCTGACTCTTAGTGCTTGGCCATCACCCGTACCATTTCCAGCACCTTGCTGGAATAGCCCCATTCGTTGTCGTACCAAGACACCACTTTGACAAAAGTGCCGTCCAGCGCGATGCCGGCCTCGGCGTCGAACACTGACGTGCACACTTCGTCGCGGAAATCGGTGGAGACGACTTTCTCCTCGGTGTAGCCGAGGATGCCTTTTAACGCGCCCTGCGATTGCGCCTTCATTTCGGCACAGATTTCGGCGTAGGAAGCCGATTTGTCGAGCTCGACGGTGAGGTCGACAACCGACACGTCGGAGGTCGGTACACGGAACGCCATGCCGGTGAGCTTTTTGTTCAGCTCAGGAATCACCACGCCCACGGCCTTCGCCGCGCCGGTCGACGACGGAATGATGTTTTCCAGAATGCCACGGCCGCCGCGCCAGTCCTTGTTCGACGGGCCGTCGACGGTTTTTTGCGTGGCGGTGGCAGCGTGCACGGTGGTCATCAGGCCGCGCTTGATGCCCCATTTGTCATTCAACACTTTCGCCACCGGCGCAAGACAGTTGGTGGTACACGAGGCGTTGGAAATAATGGTCTGGCCCTTGTAGGTCTTGTCGTTCACGCCATACACGAACATCGGCGTGTCGTCTTTCGACGGCGCCGACATGATGACCTTTTTAGCACCGGCCTTGAGATGTTTTTCCGCCGTTCCCTTGTCGAGGAAGAGGCCCGTGGATTCCACCACGATGTCCGCGCCGACTTCGTTCCATTTGAGTTCTGCCGGATCGCGCACTTGCGTCAGGCGAATTTTCTTGCCGTTGACCACGAGGTTGTTGCCGTCCACGCTGATGTCGCCCTTGAATTTGCCGTGTACGGAATCGTGTTTCAGCGTGTAGGCGAGGTAATCCGGCTCCAGCAAATCATTGATGCCGACGATTTCGATATCGGGAAAATCCTGTGCCGCCGCGCGAAACACCATGCGGCCGATGCGCCCAAAACCGTTGATGCCTACCTTGATTGCCATACCAGCCTCCTCAAATTATTCAATAAAAACAAATACTTATTTACCGGCAGCCTTGATTGCTGTGTTGACCGTCGCGGCCACGCTTTCGGCGGTAAAGCCGTAATACTTGAACAAATCGCCCGCTGGCGCTGATTCGCCGTAGGTATCGAGGCCGATCACCGTGCCATTAATGCCCACGTACTTGCGCCAGAAATCCGGCACGCCCGCTTCCACCGCGATGCGCGGCGGCCCCTTGGGCAACACACTCGCGCAGTACGCTGAATCCTGACGGTCGAACACGCTGGTGGACGGCATCGACACCACGCGCACGGGAACGTTTTCCGCCGCCAGCAGTTTTTGCGCATCAATGGCCACTGCAACTTCGGAGCCCGTGGCGATGAGAACCGCGCGCGGAGCAACCGGCTCGCCGTTTTGCACGGCCTCCGACAAAATGTATCCGCCACGCGCGATATCCGCTAACTGCTGCGCGCTGCGCTTCTGGAATTGCAGATTTTGCCGGGAGAACAGCAGACTGGTCGGCCCGTCGCGCCGCTCGACGGCGGCGATCCATGCCACCGTGGATTCGACGGAATCGCAAGGCCGCCACACGTCCATGTTGGGCAGTAGACGCAGCGTGGCGGCGTGCTCCACCGGCTGGTGCGTAGGGCCGTCTTCGCCCAGACCGATGGAATCGTGTGTGTAGACGAACAGCACGCGCTGCTTCATCAGCGCCGCCATGCGCAAGGCGTTGCGCGCGTAATCGGAGAATGTCAGGAACGTCGCCACATAGGGGATGAACCCGCCATACAGCGCCATGCCGTTGGCGATGGCCGACATGCCGAATTCGCGCACGCCGAAAAGAATGTAGTTGCCGCCGCCAGAGCCGGAAAGCGCGCCGCCCACGGCCTTCGAGCCTGACCACCAGGTGAGGTTGGAGCCGGCCAGATCCGCCGAGCCGCCGGCGAGTTCGGGCAATGCGGGAGCAAGGGCCTCAATCGCGTTTTGCGAGGCTTTGCGCGCGGCAATGGTTTCGGCTTTTGCGTTGACGGATGCGAGCACCGCGGCGGCGTGTTGCTTCCAGCTTGCAGGCAATTCGCCCGAGAGGCGGCGCTTGAGTTCAGCGGCGAGCGCCGGATGCTGTTTGGCGTAGGCAGAGAATTTTGCGTTCCATGCAGACTCCGCCGCCGCGCCGCGCTCGCGCGCGTCCCAGCCCGCGTAGACCGATTCAGGAATCTCAAACGCCGGGTGAGGCCAGCCGATGGCGGCTCGCGTGGCAGCGATTTCTTCTGCGCCCAGCGGCGCGCCGTGCACGGCGCCGGTGTTGGCTTTCTTAGGCGCGCCCTTGCCGATAATGGTTTTGCAGCAAATCAACACCGGCTTCGCGGTTTCAGCCTGCGCCTGCCGGATGGCCGCATCGACCG
>OMIN01000077.1 GCA_900299145.1 Betaproteobacteria bacterium
CCCGGATATTTTTCGCTGCTACCCGCGGATTCACAATCAAAATGTGATCGACTTTGAAGGTGAGCGACACCGGCAGCAGATCACGCTCGACCCGGAACTTGGCATCCGTGTAGAGATGTGGATTCGTCGTCAGGCTGCCCATTGTCCCTTGCAGCAGCGTGTAGCCGTCGGCGGGCGAACGCACGACGGCTTCCAGACCGATGTTGCCGGCAGCCCCCGTGCGGTTCTGCACGACAAACGGCTGGTCAAAGCGCTGGCGCAGTTCTTCCGCCAGCAGGCGCGCCACGATGTCCGTCGCGCCGCCCGGCGCGAAGGGCACAACGAGGGTGACGGGCCGCGTGGGCCAGTCGTCCGCGCGCGCGGCCATTGAACACAGCATGCACCCCACTATCAAGGGGACCGAAGGGAGCCGCACCGTATCCGCTTTCGTCTTCATCGCCATCGCCTCCGATGCCATTATGCGCGAACCTGCGCATGAACCGGTGCACGCAACTGAACACTATCTCATGCGCCACCCAGCAACGCTTTCATTGCGCGATACGCGCGCCGCGCGCGCTCCAGCGCCGGCAAGGCCGCCGTCGTGCGATCCGGCGCTTCAACCGCGAGCGGTATCGCCGCCGGCAGCGCAGCCACCAACTCGTGCAGCGGCAGCGCACCGTCGCCGGGCAGCAGCCGGCCGGTGCGTGCTTCGCGGATCAGATCGGGCGCTTCCGCTGGAATCGCGGCTACGGCGTCGCAGATTTGTGCATACTTGAACAGCGACGCGTCGACGCCCGCGATGTCGCCGGGCACGCCGCCCGAGCGGCTGAAATGCAGCGCGTCAATCAGCACCGAGGCGTTGGCACAGCCGGACTGCTTGACCAGCCGTGCCGCATCCGCCAGCGTCTTAACACCGGTGTAAATCGCAAATTCCAGACACACGTTGAGGCCGAAATGCCGGGCACGCTCGCACAGATCACCAAACCGTTCCAGCGTGCGCGCTTCCACCGGCTCCGCGCTCATCACCAGCACGTATTGCGCGCCGAGCCGTGCAGCGATTTCCAGAAAACCTTCCGGGATGCCCTGCGCAATTTCCGGCTCGAAGCGCAGGAACTCCACATCCAGCACCGAAACGCCGGTATCGGCGAGCCGCGCCAGCGTCTCGCGCAGCATCGGCGTATCGCCGAGGATGTCGTATGGCGGCATGCCAACGCCCGGCGTGGCATAGGCGCGAATACCGATTTTACGAAAGCCCGCCGCGGCTGCCACCGAGACCAGCTCCGGCGGCGTGGCGTCGAGCACGCTCAAATGCGCCAGAGACAATTCGCGCGCAGGCATGCTCATGCGTTGCTTGGCTGCAATGGAAACGTCCGTATCACTCAGGTCGAATGATTAAGAAAGGCATTAGCGTGCCGAGGCAATATGTTCCGCCGCCGCGAGCCCGGTGATGCCGCCCTTGGCCAGGCCACCTACATAGCCGATCTTCGGTCCGCCCTCCAGTCCGCCTGTCGAAGCACCCACGGCATACAGTCCGTCAATGATGCTGTTGTCCGCGCGTAGCGCCTGAGACTTGTCGTTGATGGCAATGCCGCCCATGGTGTACGTGATGCCGCTCACCATGGGCACGGCGTAGAACGGCGCCTTGATGATTGGTAGCGGCTTGTATTTCTTCGCGTAACGTTCCGGGCCATTGCTGACAGAAACCACCTCGGCGGCGTCGGATGACGACAGTGCCGCGTTATAAGCCGCCACCGTGGCCTTCAGCGCAGCGGCGGGTACGCCTGTTTTGGCCGCTAGCGCATCCAGATCATCGGCCTGGTGCATGGTTGCGCCTTCGCGTGCGAGGTGCGGGTTGGCGGCGATGAGGCCGTTCTTGCCCGGGCCTTCCCAAATGGCGTGATCAAACACGCACAAGCCGGCGAACGGATCGTCCAGCCCCGCCACGGCATTGGCGACTGCCACGCCGCCGCGCCCTTCGTCTGTGAAACGCAGCCCCTGCTGATTGATGACGATGCCGGCAGTGACCAGCGCATCAAGATACGGATACGGCCACAGGTTGTCGTTGGTGAGCGCATCGCGCGACAGCACATGGCCGTAAAAACGGTTCTTGCCCGTGATGGCCGCGCCCAGTGCCATGGCCATGCGCAGGCCATCGCCAAACGCGGTGCCGCCGTTGCGTTGCTTCAAACGCGCAGGCTCTTTGGTCACGTACTGCTTCAGCATCTCCGGGTTGCACTGAAAGCCGCCATCCGCGATCACGATGGCGCGTGCACGCCATTCGTGTGCAGCCCCGTTGTGCTCGCCGGCGACACCCACGCACTTGCCGCCCTCAACCATTAACGATTTTGCCTTTGCACCACGGGTCAGCGCACCGCCGCGCTTCACCAGGTTGGCCTCCAGCGTGCGCAGCAACACATCACCGCCGCGTCCCTCCCAGTCCAGTCCCGGTTTGCTGCGTCCGGGCGGCGCCAGCACCCATTTGTGATACTCGGATGCGCTGGCGCGCATGAATTTGATGCCTTCGGCTTGCAGCCACGCAATGATTTTTGCGCCGCCATTGGCGAGCAGGCGCGCGAGGTCGTCCTTCACAAAACCATCGGTGGTGTCGAGTATCAGCTGGTGCAAAAAATCGGGTTGCAACGTGATTTCGCGCAGACACAAATGAAACGTGCCGCCGGTGTAGCGCGTGTTGCACAGATATTTTTCCGCCGTACCCTGCTCCAGCACGGTGGCTTTCAAGCCGAGTTGCGCGGCGCGGTTGGCGGTGACCAGGCCCGCGAGGCCGCCGCCGATGATGACAATATCCGCCTGAGATGAATTCATATAAGCAATTGTTTTAATTAATTTTTAATCCAGTTTCATGCCGGCGGCCCTGACGATTTTGCGCACCTTGTCGATCTCGGCACGAATAAATCCATCAAACGCCGCCGGCTCGCTCGCCACCGCGTCCGAGCCGTCACGCGCCAGGCGCTCGGCCACATCCGGCAATTTCAACGCACGCGCAATGTCGGCGTGCAGTCTCGTAACCACGCCCGCGGGCGTGCCGCCCACGGTAAAGATGCCGTACCAGGTTGTCGCTTCGTAACCCGGCAGGCCATCCTCGGCAATTGTCGGCAATTTAAGCGCAGGCACACGCTTGGCGGTGGTGACGGCCAGCGCACGCAGACGGCCACTGTTCGCATGCGGCAACACGGTGAAAGTGCTGCCAAAGGTCAACTGCGTTTGCCCCGCAATTAGGTCAGTGATCGCCGGTGCGCTGCCCTTGTAAGGCACGTGCACCATGCTGATGCCGGCCAGCGTCTTGAACGATTCGCCCGCCAGATGTTGCGGCCCGGCGTTGCCTGAAGTAGCAAATGCCAGTTGCCCTGGGCGCGCCTTTGCCAGCGCGATGAGTTCGCGCACATTGCGCACGGGCAACCCGGGATGGGTGGTAAGCACCATCGGCGCGGCGGCGATTTGTGTCACGCCCGCGAAATCACGCAAGGTGTCGTAGGGCAGCTTTGCGTGCAGCGCCGGGTTGGTGGTGTGCGTGTTGGCGGTCAGCAGCAACGTGTGGCCATCCGGCGCACTCTTCGCAACGAGATCAGAGCCGATCACCGTGCCGCCGCCGGGGCGGTTGTCCACCACCACCTGCTGGCTCCACGCGGCGGAGAGTTTCGCCGCCAGCGTACGTGCCAACAGGTCGGTGCCGCCGCCCGGTGCAAAAGGCACGACAATGCGCACCGCCCGCTGCGGAAAGTTGCTCTCGGCGCCTTGTGCACTGGCGCCCAGAACGCACAACAGCGCCCATCCGGCATATCGCGTGATGAAAGGAGTCATTTGCCTGCCAGCCCCGCGTGTTTGACCACGGCGGCCCATTTGGCGATCTCGCTGCGGATCAGTGCGGCAAACACTTCCGGCGCGCCGCCGGCGGGTTCCGCACCATCCGACGCGATGCGCTCGGAAAAATCCCGCGTCTTGATGAACCTGTTCGATTCGGTGTTGAGCCGCGCAACAATAGCCGCTGGTGTCGCCGCCGGCGCGAGCAAGCCGTACCAGCCGATGTATTCGTAACCTGGCACGCCGGATTCATGCACGGTGGGCAGATCGTTCAAAGTTGAAACACGCTGTTTACCGGTGACCGCCAGCGCGCGTACGCGGCCCGATTTCAGATGCGGCCCCGCCGCCGGCAGACTCGCAAAATACATCGACACCTGCCCGGCGATGAGATCGACCAGCGCTGGCCCGCCCCCCTTGTAGGGAACGTGCAGCACGTCGATTTTTGCCAGCATCTTGAATAGTTCCGTCGCCAGATGCGTGGAACTGCCGCTGCCGCTGGAGGCGTAACTCAATTCTGTGGGCCTTGCCCGCGCCAGTTTGACCAGATCGGCAATGCTGCGCGCCGGCACCGAAGGGTGTACCAGAACCACGTTCGCTGCCGAGGCGATAAGCACGATGGGCGCGAAATCCTTTTCCGGGTGAAACGGCAGCTTGGGCGTGAGACTGATATTCGCGGCGTGACTGATCGGCACCACCAGCAGGGTGTAGCCGTCGGGCGCTGCTTTCGCCGCCGCTTCTGTGCCCACGATGCCGCCCGCGCCGGGGCGATTGTCAACGATGACGTTCTGACCCAGCTGTTGCTGCAGCGGCTGCGCGCACAGGCGCGCGACGAAATCCGAACCGCCGCCGGGCGCATAGGGCACGATGATGCGCAGCGGCTTGGTGGGAAAACTTTGCGCATGGGCGCTGAATGTATCAACCCAAGCACACAGGAAAAATATCAATAAAAACAAATACTTATACATGAAGCGCTGTCGATAAGGCTGTTATGCTGGATGCGCCACGCAAACCACTCACTGCACCGATCACACGCTCCACGCGCGCGCCATCGGCCATCGGCTTCGCCAGCAAACGAAACTTCGCTTCGATCTCCGCAGCGTCGCAGGCATCCGCCGCCGTGCCGTGCGGATCGATCACCGTGCGTTCGAAGCGGCGCTGGTTGTTCAATTCAATTTCCACGCGCGCGGCAAAGTGTGCGGGGTATAGCGCATCTAGCTTCTCGTCGATGCGCAGCTGCGTGAGGCGTGACACGCGGCGGATTTCCGCATCCGCCAGCGCCTGCGTATCGAACGCGGCCGGGTCGCGCGGGTTCTTCACCACCGCCGCGCCCGCGCAATACGGGATGCTGTATTGCGCCGCCATGGTCTCTTGTGGATCAGGATCGCCGTTATGGTCCACCGCGCGCTTGCTGGTGTGTACCACGATGCGTTTCACATCGGCAGGCGTCAGCGCGCTTTCCAGTTTGATGGTCTCAATGGCATTGGACACCGAGTGAATCAGCCCGCAGCACGGATACGCCTTCACCCACACGCGCGAAATCGCGTAGTCCTCGCCGAGTTTGTCGGTCAGCGCGTTGACGGCGGTGTCGCTGCCGCCGATGACTTCGATCAAGCCAAAGTGCCCGTCGATGGCGGCCAGCGGCCCGGTAAAGCCGCGCTGCGCGAGTTCGCACGCCAGCACACCGGTCTCCGCCGCGCGGCCCGCGTGCATGCGCTTGACCATGCCGCCGCTACCCTGTGTGAAGGCCTTGATGCCGCCCGCACTGGAACAGGCGATGCCGATGGCCGCCAGCACGGTGTCGCGCGGCAGGCCCAGCACCACGCCAACGGCCACCGTGGCGGCGATGGGCCCGGCCACGCCCGTGGTGTGAAAGCCGCGCGTATTGTGTTCCGCACCCAGCGCCCAACCGAGGCGCGACATCATTTCATAACCGGCAATGATGGCGAGCAACAGGCGTTCCCCCGGTGCGTTGGTCTCCTCCGCCACGGCCAGCGCCGCCGGCACCACGCAGGCGCCGGGGTGCACCAGCGCGCCCTGAATGATGTCGTCCAGCTCAAAGCCATGCGTGGCCGTGCCGTTGGCCAGCGCCGCGCGCGACGGCGCGACGGTCATCTGGGAGCCGAACAAGGTGGCCTTCCCGCGCGAGCCCTCATGTTCAATCTGTTCACGCAAAATCTTGCCCCATGGCTGGATCGCGCCGTAGATGCCGCAGCCCAGCGTGTCGAGCAGCGCCATGCGCGCGTTGCCGCCCAGCGGGCCATCCAGCAGCGACGCTGGCAGCGACAGCAGATGTTCAACCAGCTTTTCACTTCGAGGCGCGCTTTTCGCCACGCCTTGGTCAGCCCCTGTGTGCATGGTCAGTCCTTGTAAAGCTGTTTGCGCTGTTCAGTCAGCGTGCGGTAGCAAATCGCGTTGGGCGGCAGTACTGCGGGTGGCGCCTTCAGCACGGTGAGATCGCGATACGGAAAGGTCTTGTGCATGCCCGTGCAGGTGAGCCGCTTCGCACCCGCGCGCAGTGGCGCGTTGGCGTCGGTCACGTCCTCGACCAGCAGGTATTGATCGACGGGCACATTGATCGCCCAGTCGGGGTCGTCATACAGATTGCGTGTCCACAATTGATAGGCCGGGCGAAAGCGCGCGCTGTTGGCGCCATTGCCGCCAGCCTTGATATAGGTCTCGGTCTGGTACACGGCGGGGCTGTCCACGGTGTACATGGCGAGATAGCGCGGCGTGTCGCCGGCGTGTCTAAACCGCTGCGCGGTGCGAAAGCCGGGTACGGATAACAGCACGTCAAGGTTGCCGTTGTACCAGTCGCTCCACTCCTGCTCCCAATCGGCGCGGCCGAAGAGTTGTTCCACGATGTAAATCGTTTTCATGTTTTGGTGGTTATGTGTTGATTGCCGGATAATTGTGCCACACGAGAACCGATAAAAATGTCCGCAACTCACATACGCCACACTCGCCTCACCCCCGAACTCATTGCGCAGTACACCGCCAGCGGTGCGTGGCCCAACCGCCTGATAACCGATTTTCTGGATGACGCGGTCAAGGCGCACCCACACAAGACCGCCATCATCGACAGCCGTGGCGCGATTACCTACGGCGAACTCGCCCGCGAAAGCGAGCGTTGTGCGCACGCGCTGCTCACGTTGGGCTTGAAGCCCGGCGATGTGGTGGCCCTGCAGTTGCCGAACTGGAAGGAATTCCTGATCGTGCATCTGGCGGCCACGCGCATCGGCGTCGTCAGCAGCCTGATCACGCCGATGAGCCGTGACCGCGAGCTGGTGCACATGCTCAACCTGTCCGATGCCCGTGTGCTGGTGATTCCCGACAGCTACCGCAACCATGATTACCGCGCCATGGTGGCGCGGGTGCGGGGCGAAGTGCCGACGTTGCAGCAGGTGATTGTAGTTGGCGAAACTGCGAATTCACACGAAGTGGGCTGGCCGGATTTTCTTGCCGCGGCCGATACGCGCCACGACTTCGCAGCGTTGAAGCCCCACGCCAACGACGTGACCGAGATCGTGTTCACTTCTGGCGCAACCGGCGAGCCCAAGGGCGTGATGCACACCAGCAACACCATCGTTGCACCACAGTTAGCGCTGGCGGCGTCGCTGCGACTCTCGCGCGATGACGTGATCCACATCGCCTCCACCATCGCACACCAGACGGGCTTTTTGAACGGCGTGCGGCTGCCCATCCAGTTGGGCGCCACTGTGGTGTTGCAGGATGTGTGGTCGGCGGAGAAGATGGTGCAATGGGTCGCCGAGCACCGCATCACCGTATCGAGCGGCAGCGCGACCTTTTTGCTTGATCTACTTCGCGCCAAGAATCTTGAGCAATGTGACTTGTCATCGTTCCGCATCTTCCGCTGCGGCGGCGGGCCAATTCCCCGCGCGCTGTTGAAGGAAGCGCGGGAGAAACTGCCGCGCACGGGCATCCACTGTGGCTGGGGGCAGACCGAAAACGCCGTGGTGACGCTGACGCGCATCGGCGCGCCCGACGAAAAGCTGCTCAACACCGATGGCTGCGCGCAACCGGGCATGGAAGTGCGCGTGGTTAATGATAAAAATCAAATACTTGCAGCAGGTACGGAAGGCCGCCTGCAATGCCGCGGGCCGTTCATGTTCGTGGGTTACATCAAGCAGCTCGAACTGACCCGTGAGAATTTCGATGGTGAGTGGTTCGACACCGGCGACCTCGCCACGCTGGATGCGGAGGGGTTCATCCGCATCACCGGGCGCCTGAAAGACATCATCATCCGTGGTGGCGAAAACATCCCCGTCAAATACGTCGAGGACATCCTCTACGAAGACCCGCGCGTGCAGGACGCTGCCATCGTCGCCATGCCCGACCAGCGCCTGGGCGAGCGTGCATGCGCATTTGTGATTTGCCGCGATGGCCAGACGCTCGATATGAAAGCCATGCAGGAATTTCTTGCAGCACGCGGCGTGGCCAAGGTGTATTGGCCGGAGCGGCTGGAGGTAGTTGCTGAGTTGCCGCGTACGGCTAATGGCAAGGTGCGGAAGGCGGATTTAAGGGCGCGGTTGGGGAAGTTGTAGTGAACGCCATATCAGCTTAGCCGACCTTCTTCAAGCTTGGAGTAGTTCGGTTTGCCCCAAGAAAACTCCAGTCGATCATGCGAGTAGCCTGTTAAGGCAGTAGCTAGGCGAACGGGGATGTCAAAAATATAGTCGACCCCTAGAATTTCATTCGGATCTCGCTCCCGAAGATCCTCCTTCCTCTGATTCTCAACAGCCGCTTTGCGGATCTCGTTGAAGGGGTCAGGAATATCACCCTCCGTATCCAAGTGATCTACTCCGGAATCGCTCTCATGTACAACATTCCAAAGCCGCTTCCCATCTCGATAGTAGAACGCTGCGCTTGCCATGATGTGCTCCTCTACCTGGCATCCCAATATCGAGCAGCCTTTTGATGCCGCACTTAAAAATTCCGGCGTCACAAATCGGTGAAAACAATCTCTAAGGCACAGCAAGTAGGTATTGTCTGGAATGGATGTGCCGCAAATTGATGACTCGGGATATTCTTCAGTTTCCCCGGTATCGTAAAGGCCAAAGCGTTCCAATAGCTTGTGTTTTTCTAATCCGCGAATTGCAATCCAAGGTATTGAAAAGCCCATCGTCGTAACTCCTATGCTGCACGACCTTGCATGATAAATTGCGGCGTCCCCCGCGACTTCACTTTGCCTACGTTAAATCACCCCACCCGCCTTAAAAGAAGCCACTTCTTCCGCGGAGTGCCCCAACCACTCTCCCAGCACCGCCTCATTGCTCGCCCCCAGCGTCACATTGGGCTCAATCGCCCGTCGTGGCGTACCTTCGAAAATCAGCGGTGAGTTGGGCAGCACGATGCGGCCCATGACGGGATGGTCTATCCACTCCAGGCTGCCGCGCGCATGCATGTTTTCGTCGTTCATCACTTCCTTCAGCGTACGCACGGCCGCGCAGGGCACCCCCGCTTCGATCATGCGTTTGGCGACGTCGTGCTTCATCTCATTCTTGCTCCAGCTTTCGAGCAACTCATCGACCGCCGCCATGTTGGCCACGCGCGTGGCGCGCGAAACGAAGCGCGGATCGGTTTTGAGATCGGCCCGGCCGATGACATCGAGCACGGCGCGGAAGTGGTGGTCGTTGGGCGCGTTCAGCACCACGAAGCCATCCTTCGTCTTATAGGCGTTGTAGGGTGAAATGCCGAGGCCCGCGTGCTTGTTGCCGGTGCGCGAGGGGGCCGATTCGCCGCGCGCGTGCAGCATGCCGTAGTTGGAGGCGAGCGATGAGTAGATGGCATCCTGCATCGACACCTCGACCACGCGGCCCTTGCCGGTGCGTTCGCGCTCATACAATGCAGTGACCACGGCGGCGTAGAGGTGCGTGCCCGCGCCGAAATCGCATACCGCAGCGCCCGCCTTCACCGGCGGCAGTTCGGCATAGCCCGTGGAATCGACCACGCCGCACATGGCCTGCATGACGAGGTCCATCGCCGGGTAATCGCGGTAAGGGCCGGTCTTGCCATAACCGGAACTGGAGCCGTAAATCAAACGCGGGTTGATCTTCTGCAATTCCGCCGCGCCCAAGCCGAGGCGATCCATTACGCCGGGGGCGAAGTTTTCCACCACCACATCGGCGCGCGCCACCATTTCGCGGAACAGGGTTTTGCCCTGCTCGGTTTTGAGATTCAGCGTGACCGATTGCTTGTTGGAATTCAACATGGCAAACGGCAGATCGGCGCCACCCATGTCGCCACGGCTGCGCAGGTTTTCGCCTTCGCGCGGCTCGATCTTGATCACGCGCGCGCCTGCCATCGCCATCATGAACGTGGCGTACGGGCCGGCGTAGATGTGCGAAAGGTCTAGGACGGTGATGCCCGTCAGGGGTAGTGTGTTGTTTGGTTCGACAGCCATACGATAAACCGTAACTTATTGTTTTTGTTGATATTTTTAGAAATTGTTCATGCCCAAAAACCCGTTCACCGGGAAGTCCGCCAGCACCTTCTTGCCGACCAGTTCCTTCAACGTCTCGGTGGTGCCGCCACCCAGCGTGCCGTAGCGTGCGCCGCGATAGAAGCGCGACACCGGAAACTCATCGGTAAAGCCGTAGCCGCCGTGCACCTGAATCGCGTCGCTGGTGACACGCAGCGACATTTCATTGACGGTGATCTTGGCCATGGCCGCAAGGTATGGATCGGGAAACGGCTTCGCGCTGGCCGCCGCGCGATACAGTATCGAACGGCTGGCTTCAATGTCGCGGTACATCTCGGCGAGCTTGTGGCGGATCGCCTGAAAATCACCGATAGGCTTGCCGAAGGCGGTGCGGTCGCGTGCGTATTTCACCGCTTCTTCAAACGCACCTTCGGCGAGGCCCAGTGACACGCTGGGGTTCAAGCAGCGCTGCGTGTTGAAGGCATTGATCATTTTTTTGAAGCCGCCTTCCTTCAACACCAGGTTTTCGAGTGGCAGCTCAATGTCGTTGAAGCGTATCTCCGCCAGGTGCTCGCCACCCATGGTGTGATACTTCGCGGTGATTTCAAAGCCCGGCCGGTCCGCTTCGACCAGCACGCAGCCGATGCCGCCGCGCCCCGGTATCTTGTTCACGCGTGTGAACACCACATAAAGGTGTGCATCCCCCACGCGGCTGATCAGCGTCTTCACGCCGTTCAAAATGACCTTGTCGCCCTTGATATCGCAGTTGGTGCGATAGTTGCCGACATCGGTACCGGCATGCGGCTCGGTCATGCAGATGGCGAGGATGGTGTCCGCCGTGCACACGCCCGGCAGCCACTTGCGCTTGATGCTCTCCGGCGCAAAAGTCGAAACCACGCGGCATTGCGTGCCGACTTCGCCCATCACATCCATCGCCGTAACGTAACAACCTTTGGCGATTTCCTCGAGCACGAACACGGTGTCGAGCACCGGCAGGCCCAGCCCGCCGTATTCCTCCGGCACCGCCATGCCGAGCACGCCGATCTTGGCCAGCTCGCGCATGTTCTCCCACGGGAACGTGCCGTCCATGTACTTCAGCGCGTTGGGCTTGATCTTGTCTTGCACCAGTTCGCGCACGGTGTTGACCATGGCACGCTGATCCTGTGTTAACTCGAAATCCATAAAATTCCTTTAAAAACAGATAGTTATAGTATTTTCGCCCGCGCCAATCAAGCGCACGGATCGGGCATTTCAATAGCGGCTGATAGCGGCGGCGGCAGGCTTCAAGTATACGTGGATGTCGTCGGGCAGTTGCTGCACACCGTGCCTGGCCTTGCGGCGGTGCGCGCTGTTCACACTGAGCACGCAGACCGCGCTGACCACTCTAACCACGTTAAGTTGTTACTTGACCGCGCTCGCGCCAAACCGCGGTGGCCGCCGCTCCGCGAATGCGGCGAGGCCTTCCGCGTAGTCCGCCGACGTCAGAATTTCACGTAGCGCGGCTGCCTCCAGCTTTAATCCCTCCGCCAGCGTAGTTGCAAGCCCGCCATATATGACCCGCTTGGCGGTACGCGCGCCCGATGGCGAACGCGAGGCCAGCACGCCGGCAATGCGCGTTACATGCGCGTCGAGTTGGTCTCCCGCGACAGCGGCATTGACAAGGCCGATTTCCGCGGCGCGCTTGCCGGTGACCGGCTCGCCGGTGAGGATGAGTTCCAGCGCGCGCATCGCGCCGATGGCCCGCGGCATGCGCTGCGTGCCGCCCGCGCCGGGAATGGCGCCGATGCGCGCTTCGGTCAAGCCGATTTGCGCATCCTCGGCGGCGTAACGTAAATCGCACGCCAGCGCGATTTCACAGCCGCCGCCCATGGCAAGGCCATTGATCGCACAGACGGTGGGCATGGGCGCGGCATCCAGCGCATCCACCGCCGCGTTGATTGCGCGATTGTGTTGGATGCGCGCGGCTTCATCCATGGTGCGGCGTTCCTTCAGATCGGCCCCCGCGCAAAACGCTCGCCCGGTGCCGCGAATCAGAATCACGCGTGCGTCGCCAGCGGCCGCTTCGGTGATCGCCGTGAGGAAGGCATTGGTCATGTCCACGCCGAGAGCGTTAAGCCGGTCGGGGCGGTTCAAGCGAATGTCGACGATGCCTTCCGCACTGCGGGTTACGATAACGCCGGTATCTGAATCTGTCTGCATGATGTGGCCTTGCTGGTGTGACGCGGTAAAGCGGTAATGAGATGATGGGTAGCGTGATTCCAGAACACCAAAAATGCTAGTGCCGGGTGTGTGAATCTGTCAAATCATCCCGATGAATTGACGGAAAAACAGCACGCAGCATACACTGCCCGCAAAGCAGAAGAACCAGAAAAACGTAGCGAGGAGACCCATGATCGTGCAATCCGGCCGGATTCGGAATCATCAATACACGCCAGCCATTGGTGCTCTGACGCTATGCCTTGCCGTGGCTGCCGGGCCGGCGCTGGCGCAGGCGCCGGATGCCAGCCGCTTTCCCGCCAAGCCCGTGCGCCTGATCGTGCCGTTTCCGCCCAGCGGCAGCAACGACATCCTTGGCCGCCATATCGCGCAGAAGCTCAGCGAGCGCTGGCCGCATCAGACGGTTGTCGACAACCGTCCCGGCGCCGATGGCATGATTGGCACTGAACTGGTTACGCGTGCCCCCGCCGACGGGCATACACTGGTCATTGTGTCGACCACGTATTCGATGAACCCGGCGATCCATAAAATGCCGTTCGACCCGGTGAAGGCGCTCGTACCCATTGCACAGATCGCCGCCGGCGGTAATTTGATCGCGACTCATCCCACGTTTCCCGCGAAAACGGTGAAGGATCTGATTGCACTGGCGAAAGCCAGGCCGGGTCATATCCGCTATGCCACTTCGGGCATCGGCGGCTTCAACCACTTTGGCGGTGAGCTTTTCAACACCATGGCTGGCGTGAAACTCGCGCATATTCCGTACAAGGGCGGCGGCCCGGCGATGATTGATGTGATGTCGGGCCAGGTCGAGGTGCTTTTCAGTACGCTGATCCAGGCGCTGCCGCATCTGCGCACGGGCAAGTTGAAGGGTTTGGGCATCGGCGCCGCAAAGCGCTTTCCGGCGATGCCGGAGCTGCCGACCATTACCGAGAGCGGTTTGCCGGGCTACGAGTGCGCCGTTTGGTGGGGCATTCTGGGGCCGGCGGGCATACCCGCCCCCATCGTCACGCGCATCAATGGCGAAATCAACGCCATACTCGGCGAGCCGGAAATGGCCAGGCGATTGGGCGCCGAAGCCGCCGACCCGGTGATCGGCCCGCCGGAGGCTTTCGCCAAACTGATCATGAGAGAAATGACGAAGTGGGCGCGCATCGCCAAACAGGCGGGCATCAAGGCAGATTAGCGGGAGAGCGTGATGGACACTGCAAATTCAACGGCGCCAGAAAAAGAACAAACCATCGACGCCTTTATCCAGTTGTCGCAATCGCTGCGGTGGGATCACGTGCCGGAGGCCACGCGCGTCAACGTGCGGCGTGAGCTGCTGGATTATGTGGGCGCGGCGATTGCCGGCCGCGCGGCGGTGGGCATGCCGCCGTGGCTGAAAGTGCTGGTGGACGCGGGCGGGCGGCCCGATGCGCGCGTATTGGGCGGGCCGCGCGTGCCCGCCGCCACGGCGGCGCTGTGCAATGGTTACTTCGGCCATGTGCTGGAGTTCGACGATACACATGACGATGCGGCGTTGCACGCTGGTTCGGCGGCCATCCCCGCCGCATTGGCCACCGCGGGCTTGCGTGGCTCGGTCAGTGGCAGGGAATTCTGCGAGGCAGTGCTGCTGGGCATCGAGCTCACCTGCCGGCTGGGCGTGGCCACGCGCTTGAATCTGGTCGAAGGCGGCTGGATTTACACGGCGCTGATGGGCCACTTTGGCGCCACACTCGCTGCCGCACGCCTCATTGATCCGCGCGCGGACGCGTTGCGCAATGCGCTCGGCATCGTCTATTGCATGGCGAGCGGCAATCATCAATCGACGCGTGAGGGTGCGCCCACCAAGCACGTGCAGCCCGGTTTCGCCGCGTCGCATGCGGTGACGGCGGCGCTGATGGGCAGCGCGGGCTTGCCCGGCGTGAAACACCCGCTCACGGGGGAAGACGGCCTGAGCCGGGTCTACCTTCATGATCGTTTCGAGCCGGATCGCGCGTTGCGTGGCCTTGGCACGGCGTGGGAATTCGACCGCCTGTCGATCAAGCCGTATCCGAGCTGCCGATTTACGCATCCGGCGATCAGCGCGGCACTGGAATTGCGCGCCAAACTCGGCGCCGACCTTGAAAAAATCCAGCGTGTTGAACTGTTGATCGGCCCGCAGGAACTGGACGTGGTGGGCCGCGACGCGCCTGAAAAGCGCACGCCGCAGACGCGAGTCAACGCGCAATTCAGCGTGTATTGGTGCGTGGCAAACGTGCTGGCGTACGGCGAAGTCACGCCAATACAGTTAGCCGAAGAAATTCCGCCGTCACCAAAACTCGCCGCGTGGATCGCCAAAATCAGTGCGGCGCCCTTTGCCAATGCCAATGCCGATCAGTGCGTGATCGGCGGCTGCACGATACGCGCGCACGGATCATTCGGCGTGTGCGAGGTGACGCAGTCAAGCGCCAAAGGCCATCCTGACAATCCGCTCTCCGACGAGGAACTTCTGGTGAAGTTCAAGGCGAACTTGCGCTATGCCAAGGTGGACGACGCGCGCGCCTCGGAACTTGCCGAAGCTATTTTGAGCATTGACAGCCTGTCCGACGTGCTGCCGCTGGCAGATGCGATTGCCGGGGTAGCTACCGCCTGAGATCATGTCAGGCCATTGCTTCTGGCAAGTGTGAGAACAACCACCAACGAGAATTAACATGGCTTTTGAATGCATCAACCTTTCCGTGGACAACGACGGCGTAGCGCTGCTCGAACTGAACCGCCCGGATCGTCTGAATTCGTTTAACCGGCAGATGATCGCCGAGTGGATGCAGGCGCTGCATCAAATTGCCGATGACAGCCGCGCGCGCGCCATGGTGCTCACCGGTGCGGGGCGCGCGTTTTGCGCGGGCGGCGACGCGTCGGACATGACGGTGATGCAGGCAGCCGGCAACGCCGAGCGCAAAAAATATCTTTGGAAGGAAATCCAGCGCATCCCCCTGGCGATGGAGCGGCTGGAAATTCCGGTGATCGCCGCAGTCAACGGCACCGCGCGTGGCGCAGGGCTCGACATGGCACTGATGTGCGACATCCGGATGTGTGCGCAATCATCAACGTTCGCTGAAAGCTATATCAACATGGGGGTGATATCGGGCGATGGCGGTACCTGGTTTTTGCCGCGCGTGGTGGGCGTGTCGCGCGCGCTGGAAATGCTGTGGACGGGCTGCGTGGTTGATGCGGCGGAAGCGCAACGCATCGGCATCGTCAGCCGCGTGCTGCCGGATGCCGAAGTGCGCGCCGAAGCGATGAAACTTGCGCGCAGCATTGCCGCGCAGCCGCCGCAGGCAGTCTCGCTGATGAAGCGCGCCGTGTATCACGGGCTTTCCGGCGGCACGCTGGCCGGGCACCTCGACATGATTTCGTCGCACATGGCCGTCGTGTTTGATTCGCCGGAATTCAATGAGCGGCTGGCGGCGTTCATGGCGCGAGCCAAAAAGTAGTTTTCCCTGCTTTTTCATAACCTATTGTTTTTATGGGCAATTTTCTGAAACATCTTCCTAGCTTATTACGCTCGTCATTCGCAACGGCATTGGTTGCGGCTTTTTTTACCAGTGCTGGCGCGTTTGCGCAGGTGGAACCCGCTGCCCCGGTAGCAGCTTCCGCCGCCACCTCTGCGCCGGAATCCGACCCCGCCCTGCGATTGCCGGAACTCAACGCCAGCGAGTGGTTTGATGGTCAGGCGGGCGGCACTTTTGGTGAAAAGGCCGTGAAATTCCTGCCGCGCTCGAAACGGGTCGCGCTGGCCGGGTTCAAGGTCGTTTTTGTCAACGAGACCTTCGCGCGCGCCACCGTTCGCGCCAGCTACCTGCCCGGCCGGGATACCTCTGGCGCCAGCGCCGCGATGCAGGTAAATCTGGCAGGCGTGGACGCCGCGACTTTGCAGGCGTTGACCGATCAGGCTTATGCGCGTTTCATTGCCCAATTGCGCGCGGCCGGGCGCGAGGTCATGGCCGGGGCGGACGCGAAGTGGGATTACAGCGAATTTCAGACCGCGCCCTTGCCCGCCGAAGTGAGCGAGGGCGATACCAAGGGAAGCGCTTTCGCGCCTGCTGGCATGCCGCTGTGGTTTCAACTTGCCGAGTTCGGTGGGCCCCGTCTGGATCAGGCCAACAGCCGGGCCATGGGAACGGCCTCATTCAAGGCTGGCGCACCAATCATGCTGGCTGTGACCGTGGTGGTGGATTTTGCGCAAATGGCCTCGAGCGGGAATCGCAGCGGCTTGGTCGCGCGCTCGGCTGAAGTCGGCACGACGCTGGCAATGAGTGTGCGGCGGATTGACACGCGACTGGTACGCGCGGAAGAGGCCAAAGGCGGCATCGTCTACAAAGGCGACGATGCGTGGTTGCGCCTGACCAAGCCGCTGGTTACCGATCTTGAATTTGCCGTGCTGGAAGTCGCCGAAAAAGATCACGGCAGTGGAGTCGGCGGATTCCTCTCCCGCGCTTTCGTGGGCACCGGCAAAACAGCGTTCCGCCGCGCCGAAACCTCAAACGGCGAATACAGCAAGGCGGCAACGGCGGTGCTTGAACGCGCGACGGGGACGCTCGCGAAGTTGTTCGCCGAGCATGCGGCGCAGTAATGCGATCCGTGGCAGGAATGGACTGACCGCTTCGTAACCAATTGTTTTTATTATGAAATATGTTTTGTCTGCTGCGCTGCTGGCGGCACTATTTACCGGCCCGGTTGCTGCACAAACATTTCCCACCAAGCCGGTGCGCATGGTGGCGGGTTTCGGCACCGGCGGTGGCACCGACACGCTGTCACGCGTGTTGAGCCGCAAGCTCGCCGACGTTTGGCCGCAATCCATGGTGGTGGAAAATCGCCCGGGCGCGGACGGCAGTATCGCCACTGAACTGGTGGCGCGTGCACCCGCCGACGGTTACACGCTGGTGATGGTGACCAACGCGCACACGATTACGCCATTTCAGAGAAAACTCGCCTACGACCCGGTCAGGGATTTCGCGCCGGTGACGCTGGCGGGCAGCAATCCGCAACTGTTGTTGCTGCATCCATCGCTGCCGGCGAAGACGCTCAAAGAGCTCATTGCGCTCGCCAGGTCGCGCCCAAATGAAATGGCGTTTGCCTCCAGCGGCACGGGCACCGCACCCTATCTCACGATGGAGTTGTTGAAATCCATCACCGGCATGAAGCTGACCCACGTGCCGTACAAAGGCAGCGGGCCGGCGGTGATTGATCTCGTTGGCGGGCATGTGCAGCTGATGTTCGGCGCGGTGTCCACCACACTGGGGCAATTGCAAAACGGCAGATTACGCGCCATCGCCATCAGCAGCCCGCAACGCTGGCCGGCGTTGCCGGACGTTCCCACCGTGGCGGAATCCGGCGTGCCGGGCTTTGAATCGAGCACTTGGTACGGCGTGCTCGCCCCCGCCGGTACGCCCGCGGCCATAGTCAACAAACTCTATGCCGACATGGCCGCCGTCATCCATACCCCGGATACCCGTAAACACCTGATGGATCTGGGCATCAGCCCGCTTGCCAACACACCGCGCGAATTCGCGGAGGTCATCCGCAATGACATGGCGCGCTGGGGGAAGCTGATACGCAGTCTTGAAAAGTAGGTCGGAACGCGCAACGGTTCCGACGACCAGTGTGCCGAGAGCAAGTGTGTGTCGGAACCGCTATGCGTTCCGACCTACGCCGTTGTTAGATACACGCCACGGCGTAAACGTCCTGCACGCCCTGCGGCAGGCGATAATCCTGCCACGTGGCGCCGTTGTCCTCCGTTCCGATCACCTGCCCGCTGCGGGTGCAGCAATAGAGCCGCGCGGGATCAGCCGGGTGCGTGGCGAGCGCCATCACGGTGGATTCGGCATTGACGCCGTGATCGATGCGCCGCCAGGTTTGCGCGAGATCATCGCTGCGGTAGAGTGATCCGGCGGTGCTGAACGCCGCCTGTGACAACGCGGCGTAGAACGTGCGTGGGTTGTGCGGCGAGACAGCGATGTCACGGCAATAGGTCAGCGGCGAAGCGCGGCCGACGTTGATGTCGTGCCAGCTTGCACCGCGATCATCGCTTTTGAAAATGCCCATGCGCACGCCAAGAAACGGCGTACCGGGCGCGGCGGGGCTGACGACCAGTGAGTGCGAATCAAGCATGCCCTCACAAATGCCGCAGTGGCGCCCGCCAATGGCGCTTTGCAAATGCTTGTTGTTGCGCGCGAGGTCGATCAAGGTTTGCGACACGTCGGTAAAGGTCTCGCCGCCATCGCTGCTGCGGATCACGCCACTGACTTCGATGGCCACGTACAGGTCGTCGGGACGTGAAGGGTCCACCGTGATGCGAATGGTGCGTGTATCGAACCCGCCGCGCTCGCAATGCGCGGGGGATTTCGCCGTGGGCAAACGCTTCCAGTTGTCGCCGCCATCAATGCTGCGGTAAACCACCACCGGCGCAGCCCCCGCGTAAACGATTTTGGGATTTGTCGGATGCACGCTCATGGTCCAAATTACCGCACCCTTGTCCGGAAAGCCGAGCTTTTCCCAATGCACGCCGCCGTCAATGCTGCGGTAAGGGCCATCCTGTGTGCCGGCGAACAGCACGTTTGAATCATGCGGGCTGACGGCTATGGTTCTGACTTCAACCTTGTCCGGCAACCCGTTGGTAACCGCCTGCCACTCGCCCGCACCGGGATTGCGGAAAAACAAACCACCGCGATACATGCCCTGGGTTTTGCCTTCGCCGCTGCCGGCGCCGGCGAAGATCTTGGTGATGGCCATGTTCCGCTCCTTCTCAGTTGCCCTCAAACACCGGCTTCTGCTTGTTCGCAAACGCGTGATACGCGCGATGAAAATCCTGTGTCTGCATGCAAATGGCCTGGCCTTCGGCCTCGGCTTCGATGGCTTCATCGAGACCCATATTCCATTCCTGATGCAGCAGCTTCTTGGTCATGCCGTGCGCAAACGTCGGGCCATCGGCGAGGTTACACGCCATCTCTTGCGCGGCGGCCAGCACTTTCTCCGGTTCGTGGATCGCGTTGTAGAAACCGAAACGCTCGGCTTCTTCGCCGCCCATCGCGCGGCCGGTGTATAGCAAGTCTGACGCACGGCCCTGACCAATGATGCGCGGCAGCAGCGAACATGCGCCCATGTCAGCGCCCGCCAGCCCCACGCGCACAAACAGAAACGCCACCTTGCTGCGCGCCGTGCCATAGCGAATATCCGAGCCACAGGCAATCATCGCGCCGGCGCCCGCGCAAATGCCGTCAATCGCGGCGACGATGGGCTGCGGGCATGCACGCATGGCCTTCACCAGATCGCCGGTCATGCGCGTGAATTCCAGCAGGCCCGGCATTTTCATTTGGGTGAGCGGGCCGATGATCTCGTGTACATCGCCACCGGAGCAGAAGTTGCCGCCGGCGCCTGTAACCACCACTGTTTTCACGTCATCGACGTAGTTCAGCGCACGAAACGTGTCGCGCAGTTCTGCATAGGATTCAAACGTGAGCGGGTTCTTGCGCTCCGGGCGGTTCAACGTGACGGTGGCGACTTTGCCTTGCACTTCCCATTTAAAGTGCTGGGGTTTGAAATCAGCGGCTTTAGCCATACAAAATAATCCTTTAAAAACAAATACTTATGTTAATTCAAAACCTTCGGCACGGATTTACGCAGATGAACGCGGATTCACAAAAGAATCATCTGCGCAAATGCGTAAATCCGCGTCAAGGTTGTTGATGTTGTCTCTTAAATCAATCCTGCATCGTCAACCCGCCGCTCACCGACAACACCTGCCCGGTGAGGTACGTTGCACGCTCGCTGGCGAAGAACAGAATAGCATCGGCCACTTCCGACGGTTTGGCGAAACGGCGGAACGGTATCGCGCGGATCAGCGCTTCGCGCTGTTTTTCCGGCGTCGACATTAAGAGTGGCGTGTCGGTGGGCCCGGGGCACACACAGTTGATGTTGAGTTTGTAACGCGCGGTTTCGCGCGCGAGCGATTTGGTAAAAGCAATGATGCCGCCCTTGGTGCCGGCATACACAGCCTCGCCGCCACTACCTGCGCGCCCGGCATCGCTGGCGACGTTCACCACCTTGCCCTCGCCGCGCGCGATCAGCTTCGGCAAAAAGGCATGCACTACACGCAGTGTGCCGGTGTAGTTCAAATCGATCAGTTTGTCCCACAAATCCGGCGTGGTGTTGACGAAAGGCTCGACCTTGCTCCACCCGGCGACGTTAACTACCGCGTCGATGTGGTCGGCCTGCGCGTAGGCCGCGTCACGGAACTTGTTGACCGAATCCGGATTGGTGACATCGAGCGGCACGAATACCGCCTTGTTGGCAGCGGCGGCTTTTTCACCGGCGGCGACATTAATGTCGCCGAAGATCACTTTCGCGCCCAGCGCGGCAAAGCCTTCGACCGCCGCCAGGCCGATGCCCGACGCGCCGCCGGTCAAGGCGATGGTTTTTCCCTGAAAGTTCATCATGTTGAATTTGGTATCCGCAATTGAATTGAGAGAGAAGGTGAATTTTACTCCCGCCCGCTGCGGGGCCTCCAGCGCAAATGTCCAACTGTGATAACGTTTACGCAGGGTGAAACATGGCAACCATCAATAATCAATTTCTTGAATGGCCCTTCTTCGACAATGCGCACCGCGATTTCGCCGCGCGTTTCGAGGCATGGGTGGCCGCGCATCACGACGCGCTGGAGCGCTCGAACCTCAATGAAGCGGATGCCGTCAAAGCGCAAGCCCGTCTGCTGGGCGCGGACGGCTGGCTGAAGGTGTTGTTGCCGCAAGCACACGGCGGCCCGCGCGAAAAGGTTGACGCGCGCACGCTATGCCTTGCGCGTGACATCCTTGCTCGCGTGTCGGGGCTGGCCGATTGCACGGTCGCCATGCAGGGTCTGGGCTCGGTGCCCGTCACGCTTTTTGGTACGGACGAACAAAAGCGCACGCATCTGCTGGGCCTTGCGGGTGGAACGCGCATCGGCGCATTTTGCCTGTCCGAAGCCGAGGCCGGCTCTGATGTGGCGGCGCTGCAAACCAGCGCGCGGCGCGAGGGCGAGAGCTATATTCTTAACGGCCGTAAAACTTGGATATCCAACGCAGGTGTCGCGGACAGCTATATCGTCTTCGCGCGCACGGGCGAAGCGCCGGGAGCGAAGGGGCTTTCGGCTTTCATCGTCGATGCCTCGGCGCCGGGCCTATCGACCCCGCGAGCAATAGACGTTATTGCGCCGCACGTTATCGGAGACGTGGAATTCGAGAACTGCCGCATCCCCGTAACGAATCTACTCGGCAGCCCCGGTGACGGCTTCAAGGTGGCGATGGCCACACTCGACGTCATGCGCTCTACCGTGGGCGCGGCGGCACTGGGTTTCGCGCGCCGTGCGCTCGCGGAAGCGCGCGAGCACGTGCGCGCGCGCAAACTCTTCGGACAGACGCTCGCGCAACTGCAAGCCACGCAAATGCGCATTGCCGACATGGCGCTGGAAGTCGACACGGCTGCGCTATTGGTTTACCGGGCGGCGTGGGTGAAAGACACCCTGCGCGATCGCGTCACGCTTGAAGCCTCGATGGCCAAGCTGCACGCCACCGAAGCCGCACAACGCGTGATTGATTCAGCCGTGCAATTATTCGGCGGCTTGGGTGTGACGGTGGGCAGCGTCGCGGAACGGCTCTACCGCGAGATACGCCCGCTGCGCATTTACGAAGGCGCGAGCGAAATTCAGAAACTGATTATTGCGGGACAGGTACTGGGAAAGTAACGTGCCCACGCTAACGCTGGTTCACTAACTACCCCGTCCAGTGGCTCGCCCCGGAGTCCATGCCTAATCGACTTTGGCGCCTGAAATTTTTACCTGAAGGCGAAAGCGTTCGATTTCGCCTTCGATGAATTTCCTGAATTCCGCGGGCGTGCTGCCGACTGGCTCTTTGTCGGCCTCGGAAAAGTGGGCTTTGGACGCCGGTAGCGTCAGCACTTTTGCCAGCGACATGCTTAGTCTGTTCACAATCTCGGTGGGCGTTTTGGCGGGCGCGGAGATGCCGCCCCACGACGAGGTTTCATAGCCGGGCAGCAAATCGCTTATCACTGGCACGTTGGGCACCATCGGCGAACGCTTCTTGCCGCAAACCGCGAGCGCCTTGAACGCCCCGGATCGGATATGCGGCAGCGCCTCGATCAGTGGCGCGAAGATGCTGTGAATCTCGCCGCTTAAAAGTGCCACCGCCGCCGGTGCGCCGCCCTTGAATGGCACATGCACCATGCTGCCGTTAACCATGTGGTTGAACAACGCCGCCGACAGATGTTGCGACGAGCCGTGCCCCGCCGTGCCGTACGTCACCTTGTTCTGGCCGCTTTTGACGTAGGCGATGAATTCGGCAAGATTGGCGACCGGCAGTGACGGTGTAACCACCAGCACATTGGAAGAAGAAAACGTTTGCGATACGTGGGTGAAGTCCCGCACGAAATCGTAGCGCAGGCTTTTGTACAAACTGACGTTGGCGGCCAGCGTGGCGGTGGATACCAAGAACGTGTAGCCGTCTGGTGTGGCCTTCGCCACCAGTTCCGCGGCGATATTGCCGGCCGCGCCGGGGCGGTTGTCGATCAGCACCGTTTGCCCCAGCATCGGCCGCAGGCCCTCTGCGAGCACACGCGCTGTGATGTCCGTGCTGCCGCCGGGCGAAAAGGGCACCACCATGCGAATGGGCCGCGCTGGCCAGGTCTCCGCGAGCACAGGAGAAACCGCGACTACGCAAACCGGGATAGCACCGAGCACGGTTGTCAGCAATTTCATTTCGACACCTCCTTTACCCAAGGTTGGCGGACTATCGGGCAGCTATCGTTGGCGTAAAAGCCCCTGTCAATGGTGCAGTCAACACCCCCAGGCGATTTTGCGGCTTTACCAGCAACATCTGTGCATCGCCGATCACGCGTTCCAGAAAGCCAGCTTCACAATAACACAGGTAAAACTCCCACATGCGAATGAACGCTTCCGGGTAGCCGAGCGCGCGCACGCGGTCAAGCCGGGCGCTGAAGTTGTCGTTCCAGCAGCGCAGTGTGGTGGCGTAATGCGGGCCGATGTCTTCGAGGTGCGTGAGGCGCAGGTCGGTCGCGCGCGTCAGCGCCTCGCTGATGGCTGTCACCGACGGAATGCAACTGCCGGGGAAGATATAACGCTGGATGAAATCTACGCTGTTCTTTGCCGCCTCATAGCGCTGATCGGCAATGGTGATCGCTTGCAACAGCATCGCACCATCAGGCTTCAGCAGGCGGCTGCATTGACCGAAATAGGTGTCGTAGAAGTGGTGGCCCACCGCCTCTATCATTTCGATTGACACCAGTTTGTCGTACTGACCGGTCAGATCACGATAGTCCGTCAGCAGCAGTTCAATCTGCGATGACAACCCGGCGGCAGCGATGCGTTCACGCGCCAACGCGTGCTGCGCGGGCGAGATGGTCGTCGTCGTCACGTGACAACCGTAGTGGCGCGCCGCATGCATAGCGAAGCCTCCCCAGCCCGTTCCAATCTCGACGACACGGTCGCCGGGCTTGAGTTCGAGCTTGCGGCAAATGCGGTCGAGTTTGGCGATGGAGGCTTCTTCCAGGGTCATGTCCGGGCGTTCAAACACCGCGGCCGAATACATCATCGTCGGGTCGAGAAACAACTGGAAAAAATCGTTGCCCAGATCGTAATGCGCCTGAATGTTGCGGCTGCTGCCGGCACGTGTGTTACGGGCCATCCAGTGCAACGCCTTTTGCAGGGGTGCCGCGAGCCGCGCAAGGCCCGTTTCCATGCCGTCGAGCACTTCGCGGTTTTGCAGCAGGATGCGCATGGCGGTAGTGAGGTCGTCCACGCGCCAATAGCCTTGCATGTAGGCCTCACCCGCGCCGATGGAGCCGCCAAATGCGATCTCGCTGTAAAACCGCGGGTCGAGCACCTGCACCGTGGCGCTTAAGTTATTCAGCGCGCAGCGTTCAGTGTGCCGGCCATACGTGTCTTCGCGCGCGCCATCGCGCAGCGTGAGCACGCCGTGATGTAAACCCGCCAGCCGCTGGCGCACCGCGTTCGCCGCGACGCCATCCAGAAAATGCGGCTTGGGCGCGGCGGGCGTGTTGAGAGTGGCAATGTCTCTGGCGGAAGCCATTCGCAAGTATTTGTTTTAATTGGGTATTTTCAGGGCGCTGGCGTAGTCGATTTCAACTTTGCCGGGTGTGTGTGCACTGGCACGCGCTTAAGCCACAATCTTAGCGCCTGCCAGTGTATCGCCGCGATAACCTGTGCAGTCATCAGCGGAAAGCGCAACAGTATGCCCGCGAGCCGCGCGCCCGTGATGGGCGCATGCTCAAGCCTTAGCGTGGCGTCGAAAATTTTTTGTGGGCCATCGGCAGGCCCGGCCTGATTCAGCCACATGTGCACGTTAAGCGTCTCACCGGGGCGCGAAAAGCCCCACGTGTAATCAAGGTCCATTGGCATGAACGGCGAGACGTGAAACACTTTCGCACTCTGGTACCGCTGATAGCGCTCGTGGGGCGAACCCGCACTGGGCCGGTTCAGCACATAGCAATGGCGCTCACCCCACGGCGTATTGTTGACCTCGGCCACCACGCAATCGACGCGTTCGTCCGCCGCATCGAAGCAATAATAAAAACTCACCGGGTTAAAGCAATGGCCGAAGTAGCGCAAATGCGTCAGCAGCCGTATCGGGCCTGCCGGACGTACGCCGGCTTCACGCTGCACCAGATCGCGCACAGCCTGACCCAGTGGAATCGCAGGGTCGCCCAGATGATCGGCGCGGTCAAATCGCGCCAAAGCATATCCCCGTGTCGACCAAAACCAGCGGCCCCGAAACACCTCGTCGAGTTCCGCCAGATCGAGATACATCATGAACAGCGGGTATCGAAACGCGTGCAGGCGTGGCGCGAAGCGCCGGTGCCTAAGCCACCCGTGATAAAGGGCGCTGTGCATGTTGTGCCTGCTCGAAGTGTTTCAGCGCGGCCAGCGCACTGACCACACCATCCTCATGAAACCCGTAGCGCCAGTACGCACCGCAAAAATAGCTGCGGTTGACGCCGTTGATTTCGTGTTGCCGCTGCTGCGCCGCCACGCCCTCGGGGGTGTAGAGCGGATGGTGATAGGTGATGCGTTTAAGTATCCTGCCGGGCGCGATATGCGCGGTGCGATTTAACGTGACGCAAAACGTGTGCTTCGACGTTAGCGTTTGCAGAATGTTCATGTTGTAGGTAAGCGTGGCGGCGCCCGGCGTCAATTCCGCATCATTCACCACATGGTAATTCCACGCCGCCCACGCACGGCGCGTGCGCGGCAGCAACGCGGTATCGGTGTGCAACACGGCCTCGTTTTCCTGATACGGTATCGCGCCGAGCACGGCTTTTTCCAATGGTGAAGCATCGGCCAGCATCGCCAGCGCCTCATCTGAATGGCAGGCGAAAAACACCTGATCGAAGCGCTCGGTGTCGGCGCTGCGCGTCTTCACCATAACGCCTTCCGGCAACCGCCGCACACTTTCGACCGGCGTGTTGAGACGAATGCGATCCCGGAAAGGCGCCGTCAATTTCTCAACGTAGCGCGCGGAGCCGCCGCGTATGGTACGCCACTGCGGCCGCTTATCCACCGACAGCATGCCGTGGTTGTGAAAAAACCGCACAAAAAACCGCGCCGGGAACGACAGCATGCGCGCCGGGTCGGTTGACCAGATTGCCGCACCCATCGGGATCAGATAGTCGTTCACAAACTGCGGCGAATAACGGCCCGCGGCCAGGTAATCCCCGAGCACTAGTTCCCGTGCTTCCGGTTCCTGCTGTAGCAACGACGGCGCCTCGCGGTTAAAGCGCAAAATGTCGCGAATCATGCGGTGAAACGCAGGCCGCAGCAGATTGCGCCGCTGCGCGAACAGCGTGTTCAACGTCGTACCGTTGTATTCAAGACCGCTCGCCTCATTGCGCACACTGAAGCTCATCGACGAAGGCTGGGATTCAACGCCCAGCTCGTTCAGCAACGCGATAAAGTTCGGGTAGGTCCAGTCGTTGTAGACGATGAAGCCGGTGTCAATGTGGTGCCGTTCGCCGTCGAGTTCGATGGTGTGGGTATGCGTGTGGCCACCGATGTGGCTGGCGGCCTCGAACACGGTAATGTCGTGTTCGCGATGCAGGTGATAGGCGGCGACGTTGCCGGCGATGCCGCTGCCAATGATGGCGACTCTCATCGCAAGGGTATTTGGCGCGCGTGCAGCATCGCTGCCGGCACTTCCTTCAGATCCCAGATAATGCCCAGCGCCGCCAGCACGCGCAGGCCGTAGTAGGTGAGGTCGATTTCCCACCAGAAAAAGCCCTGCCGCGCCGCGCCCGGAAAATGGTGATGGTTGTTGTGCCAGCCTTCGCCGAAGGTGAGCAGCGCCAGCCACACGTTATTACGCGAATCGTCACGCGTGGCGTAGCGGCGCCGCCCGAAGCGGTGCGTGAGGGAATTGATGGTGAAGGTGGCGTGATACAGCACCACGGTGGAAATGCAAAAGCCCCACACCACCATTTGCCAACCGCTGGTGTGCAGCGCGGGCGCGAAGAACGCCAGCGCTTCGCCCAAACCGTACAGCACGCCTGCCAGCAGCAGCGGCACCAGCCCGTCGTAGCGATCGAGAAAACGCAATTCCGGGTAACGCAACAGATGCTCGACGCGCTCACGCCGGGTGGCAAAATTCTCGCGCGCCATGAACCAGCCCATGTGGCTCCAGAAAAAGCCATGCTGATGCGCTGAATGCACGTCTTCCGGCTGGTCGGAGTGCACATGGTGGTGGCGGTGCTGCGAGGCCCACCACAGCGCGCCGCGCTGCACGCCGGTGGCGCCGATCAGGGCGAACACAAACTGCGCCGCGCGCGAGGTGCGAAACGCGTTATGCGAAAAATAGCGGTGATAAAAGCCGGTGATGGCAAACATGCGCAGCGCGTAAAGTCCGATGGCCAAGGTCACTGCGACCGCGCTCACGCCGACCCAAATCACAGCGAGGCATCCCAGATGCAACGCGACGAAAGGCACCATGCGCGGCCAGTCAATGCCGCGCGGGACATCGCCCGCATCAACCATCGCCGCCTCGTTATCGAACCAGGTGAGCAGGCTGCGCCAGCGGCTGCCGCGCATATCTCGCACGGCTACTTTTTCCATTGCTGTGGCACCTGCTGTGGTACTTTTTGCAGCTTCGAGACGTCGTAGCCCTGTTCACGCACCAATGCCGCCATGCGTTGGTAGTCCGCCTCGGGAATTTCCGGCGTGCGGGCCATGATCCAAACGTAATCGCGTTGCTGGCGGCTGATAATGGTCTGGCTGTAATCGGGCGTCAGATACGTGATGCGATAATCGGTCTTGAACGGCCAGATGAATTGCATGTCCCAGATTGCGTTCGATTTCGTGTCGCGCACAAAACCGCGAGGCGTGTATTTTTTCGGCTTGCCGTCGAACGCGCCATCACGAAAAGTAAAGGTCACGGCAATCGTGCCATCCGCGTCGAGCTTGTACGATTCAATCGCGTTATGCGCGCCGGTTTCAATGAAGGTGGGAATGTTGGCGATCACATACCAGTCGCCCATGAAACGCGGCAAATCCACTTGCGTCACTGCGGGCAGCGGTTTGTCGGGCGTGCTTTGGCACGCCGCCAGCGGCAGCAGCGCCGCGCCGAGACATAACATAAGTATTTGTTTTAATTGAATATTTTTCACTTGAGCAGATAGCGCAGCTTGCGTCCGCCGTCGAGCGTCGATACTAATGCAAGCCATGCATTATCCGTGCCGTACCACAATTCAATGCTGTGCTTGCCGGCGGAAATGCGGTAGCGCTGCGCGGTCACCGGCGCGCCACGCACGGTGATTTTGTCTTCACCCAGTGCGGTGATGTTCACTGCCTCGACCTTGCCCGTTTGCGAATTGAGCAGGCGCTTTTGCTTGAGCATTTCCGGGTTCCAGTAGGCGTAAGTCATCAGACAACCGTCGACAGTTTCGCGCGCGGGCGCCGGTGCGCCACCGGTCGTGGCGCTCACGGTAACGCGTTCGGCTTGTTGTTCTGCATTGACTTCACTGCGCTCGCCGTTATCGTCAGTGCGCGAGGCGAACCGCGCGAGACAGTTGCCGCGCCAGCGTTCATTGGCGTCATGCACGTATTTGTAGGCGTTGATGAACAGCAGCTTCACGTCAAAGCGCGCCTCGGATTTCAGCTCACGTTCACCGTCGCCCCCCTTCAATGAGAAATGATGATGGCCGATGGGGCGGTCGTCGAGGAACACCTGAAAGTTCCATTCGCGTACCTGGGCTTGCGCCGCCGCGCAAACGAGCAGCGACGCGCCCGCAACCAAAATCCGCAACCGTTGCTTCATGATTTTTTCGGCGGGCCGGGGAAAAACGCGTTGGTGCGCAGAATGTAATCGCGATACGCGGGGCGGCGCTCGGTGATGTCCTTTTCCAGCAGCGTCACGCCGGAAACCTTGAGCAGCAGTTGCGACATTAACAGCGGCGACACGATTGCCCACCACGCGCCGGCGGAGAGCGCCATCAGGAAAAAGCCCCACCACACGCAAAACTCGCCAAAGTAATTCGGGTGGCGCGTGTAATACCACAAGCCCTTGTCCATTACTTTGCCGCGATTGTCTTTATTGCCCTTGAACGCCGCCAGTTGCGCATCGCCCACGGTTTCAAAAATCAGGCCGAACAGCATCAGCGAGGCGCCCAGTGAATCCAGCCATGTCCACGCCGATTGGCCCGCCAGCGCACCGAGCAGCGCCATTGACACGATCCACGCCAGTGCCGCCTGCATCTCGAACACGAGGTAAAGACTCTTGCGTTCATAGTTTGGCTGATTGCGCGCGCGAATTTCCACGTAGCGCCGGTCTTCCGGCTCGCCCCAATTGCGCCAGGTGATGTAACCGGCAAGCCGCAGCGCCCACAAGCCGCCCAGCAGCATCACCCAAAACGTACGCGGCCCCGGCTGTGGCAGCATCAGCGCATACACCATGCCGCCGCCCACATAAATCAGCACCGACCACACGCTGTCGACGATGCTGGCATCGTGTTTGGCGACGCTGACGAGCCATACGCCAAACGCCAGCACCATCATCGCGCCCAAACCGCAGAACGCCGCAAACAGTGTCGGATAATTTGCGATAAAGGTATTCATGCGGTGGCTCCTTGCGGGATTGCGTTGACGCCATCTAACCGGTCTGACAGCCACATCAGCGCCGGCATGATCACGCCCCAGCCGAGCGCCAGTGCAACGAGTGCGGCCATCGGTTCGGTAAACGTTGCCGCGCCCAGCCGCCCAGCGCCCCAATACGACAATGGCCCGCATACCGCACCCAGCACAAAGGCGATGAGCCAGCGTTTTTTCATCCAGCGCATGCTGATGTTGAGCGTGGTGGCAAAAATCGCCCACATCGCCAGTATCCAGTGCGGGGCCGTGCCCGCGATCAACGTACCCGACGGGTACGTGATCCACCCTAGCGCCACCAGTGCGCTGTCCCACACCACGCCGATAACCAGAGCCAGCGCAATCAGTTTAAGTTCTTCCGCCGGCCGCGCCGCGCGCGCGAGGTGAATGGCCGCCACGACAAGCGCGACACCCGTGCCGGCCCACGGCAAATCACGCGCTGCGCAAAGCACACAGGCAAACCAGCCAATCTGAAACAAAACGATATTGACGATCACGCGCGGCGCTCAAATAGATAGTGACTGACCCACCATTCCTGCCCGCTATCGTAACCGAAAAGCTCGGCGCACGACATGAAAAAAATGCGCCAGCGTTGCCACCACAGATTCACCTGCTCGTGCCCGTAGGTTTGTTCCAGCACCGGCAGTACCGCCGCACGTTTCGCATCCATGTTGGCAAGCCACGCGTTGGCCGTGCGCTCGTAGTGCGTGCCGTTCCAGCGCCACACGCGCGCCACGCGCAAATCGTCCTGACAGCGCAGCGCGAGATCATCGCTCGGCATCATGCCGCCGGAGAAAAAGTACCGGCTCATCCAGTCATCTTCGCCGCGCTCGACAAACGCGTACGGCGTCAGCCGATGCACGAACACGTGCATGAAAAAGAGGCCATCCACTTTCATCCAGTCGTGCACGCGGCGAAACAGCACCGGCCAGTTGCGCATGTGCTCGAACATTTCCACCGACATTACGCGGTCGTAGCGCGCGGGCGCGGTGAAGGTATTCATGTCGGTGGTAATAATTTTTACGTTGCCGAGCTTGCGGCGCGCGGCCTCGGCTTCGATGTATGCGCGCTGGTTGTGCGAATTGGAAACAGCCGTGATACGGCTGCCGGGATAGTGTTCCGCCATCCACAACGTGAGCGAACCCCAACCACAGCCAAGTTCGAGGATGTCCTGCCCATCGGCCAAACCAGCGCGCGCGCAGGTGGCTTCCAGCGCGGCGGCCTCGGCGGCATCCAGCGTCGTCACGCCCTCCGGGAACCAGCAGGAACTGTATTTGCGATGGCGGCCCAGCACCTCGCCAAAAAATGCGGCGGGAACTTCGTAGTGTTGCTCGTTGGCCTTTTCAGGCACCAGCGCGACAGGGGCGGTGCGTAGGCCGGTAAGAAACACATCGGCGGCATCGGCGGCGGCCGCGCAATCGCCCGCATGGATTTCCGCCAGCCGCTCTTTCACCAGCCGGCGGATGCCCGCGCGGATCAGCGCGTCGGGCGCGTAGCCTTGTTCTACCCAGTTAATGGCAAGGTGGGTCGCAGATTGCATGGTTATGTGTAGCGCGGCTACCAGTGGTCACGGAAAATTTGTGACGGGATTGTGTACCGATGGTTCCGCGCCTGCAAGCAGGCAAGTGTGATGTTTTACCGGATTCAGTCGAAGCGGCGGTTACGATCTTGCGCCAGTACGGCCGGAAGTCACGCTCTGGATAAATGCCGCCACGTCGTCGAGCACGGGGCCAAAGCCGCGCACGCCACGCAAGGGTGCAGCCAGCGCGCCCACCAGTGGTGCATGGCCTACACCCGGGTACACAATCACACGGGCTTGCGCGCCCACGGCCTGCAATCTCGCGGCTAGGCGCGTGCTATTGCCCGGATTGACCACGTCGTCGCTGGCTCCCGTCGCCAACAACGCTGGCGGCGCCTCCATAGAGGCAAAGTGTATGGGCTGCGTGGTGACGGGCGTGTCCGGAAAGCCGAACACCGCCTTGGTAAGTTCGCCGGTGATCGGCAAAAAATCATAGGGCCCGGCGAGCCCGATCAGCCCGCGCAGCCGCCGCGCTTCAACGCCGGCGGCGCGCAGATACGCTGGGTTCAGCGCCAGCATCGCCGCGTTATAGGCGCCCGCAGAATGGCCCATCAAGAACACGTTGCGCGAGTCGCCGCCAAATGCCGCCGCGCCGATGTTGTCGAAAACCCATCGCACGGCCAGGGCGCTGTCGGCCAGGAATTCCGGGTAACGCACTTCCGGATACAGCCGATAGTCGGGCAGCACCGCTACGCAGCCTTTTGACGCCAGCGCTTCGCCGGCAAAACGATAGTCGGCGCGGTTACCGCTGTTCCAGTTGCCGCCGTAAAAAAACACTACCACCGGTGCGTTGTCCGGCAGGTGGGCGGGCCGATACACATCCAGTGCATGCCGCGGGTGCGGGCCGTAGCGGATGTCCTCACGCGAAACGTAAGTGCTCGACGGCGTAAACCCGTTCACCAGCGCCAGTGGCGAACAGCCTTGCAGCATGCCCGCCGCACCCGCGAGCAGCAGGCTTCGGCGCGTGGCCATGCGGTTTAATAACTCGTCGGCCAATTCCGCAGCAAATGCTCGCCCACACCGTTCTTCAGGCGCATGCGATGCACCTCCAGCGTGCGAATTAAATATTCACGCGTATCGCGCGGGTCGATCACGTTTTGCGCTTCGTATAGCTCGGCGAGGCCCCAGGCGGACGTGTCGCGCTCGACTTCGGCTTTCAGCTTTTTGAACTTCTCCGGATCATCCTCGTATTTCACGCCGTAGAGCACGTTCACCGACACCGCCGGGTCCATAAAGCCCAAGTCAGCCGTCGGCCAGCAGGCGATTTCATCCGCGTTCTTGCCGCCCGCCATGTTGATGAATGCCTGCCCGTAATTCTTACGCATCATCACCGTGATCTTGGGCACGGTGACCAGCGTCATTGCGTTCATCCAGTTGATAACCTTCCCCGGCATGCCGCGCAACTCGCCTTCAAGCCCGATCAAAAAGCCCGGCACATCCACCAGATACACCAGCGGTATGTTGTACGAATCGCACAACACCATGAAGCTGGTAACCTTGTTGCAGGCGTCGGCATCGAGGGCGCCTCCCTTGAACAGCGGGTTGTTGGCGATGAAGCCGACACTCTTGCCATCGAGCCGCGCAAGCATCGTGCAAAGCGATTTGCCGTAACGCTCTTTCAGTTCAAACGTCGAATCCTTGTCGGCAATGGCCTTGATGATCTTGCGTGAGTCGTACACCTGATTGCGCGATTCGGGCAGGATGTCGAGTATCGTTTTGCTCGCCTCGTCGGAACCGGGCGGCACCGGCACTTCGGGCGGCGCCTCCATGTTGTGACTAGGCAAATACGAGAGAAACCTTTTGATCGCGTCCAGCGCCTCTTCGTCGGTATCCACCGCCATGTCGGCAAGGCCCGAGATGCCGGTCAGGAGCTTCCAGCCGCCGAGTTCTTCGGCCGTGATTGGCTTGTTGATCGCAATCGACGTCACATTCGGGCTGGCGATGGCCATGATGGCGCCTTTGCGCATCACCACAAAATCCGACATCGCCGAATACCACGTCGATGAACCATAACACTGCCCCAGCAATGCCGAGCACCAGGGCGCTTCGCGCAGGCGCTGATATTCGGTGGGGTCTTGCGCGATGATCGCGCGGCCCGCCGCACCCATGCGATCCGGCATGCGCGCGCCGCTCGATTCACCCAGCAGCACCAGCGGCATGCCGCGCTTGGCAGCGACCTGCTTAACGTGCTTGATTTTTTTCATGTTGATCACCGCGCTGGATGCGCCCAGCACGGTGAAATCATTCGACACCAGCGCCACTTCGCGCCCGTGAATTTTGCCGAAGCCCGCCACCTTGCCGTCGGCCGGCGTTTTGTGTTTAACCTCGGGCCGGTTGCTGCGCGCGAAGCGGCCCGACTCCAGGAAACTGTCCTTGTCGAGCAGATAATAGATGCGCTCGCGCGCGTTGAGATTCCCTTCGGCCTTGCGCTTGGCGAGCTTTTCCTTGCCGCCCATCGCCAGCACATCGGCGGTTCTTTGCTGAAATTCCTCGATCAGTTTTTCAAAAGCCACAGCACTTCCTTATTAAAATAATAAATAAAAACAGATACTTACAAATATACTAGTCGACGCGTGCGCCCGTGGCCTTGACCACTTTCGCCCATTTCTCGGTTTCGGATTCGAGCAACTCCGTGGCCTTCGCGGGTGGGCCAGCGGTAATGGTTGTGCCGTGCGACACCAGCCGTGTGCGCACACCGCTGTCTTCCATCGCGCGGTTCAACTCGCTATTCAACCGCGTCACCATCGCCACCGGCGTTCGCGCGGGCGCGAGGATGCCCCACCACGAACTTGCTTCAAAACCAGGATAACCAGATTCCGCGAATGTTGCCAGATTCGGCGCGCCCTCCGAGCGCTGCGCGCTGCCGATGGCAATACCCTTGATCTTGCCGCCATCCAGATGCGGCTTCATTGAGGTGATGGCGTCCACCACCAGCGGTATAAAACCCGCCATCGCGTCGATGGTGGCGGGCCCCGCACCCTTGTACGGGATGTGCGTGAGATCGGCCTTCGACACCAACTTGAACAATTCAACGGCAAAATGCGACGAAGTACCTATGCCCGCCGAGCCAAAATTCAGCGAGCCCTTGCGCGCGTGCGATAGCGCCACCAGCTCCTTCGGGTTGCGCGCGGGCAACGACGGGTGGGCGCCCAGCACGATGGGAATCACGCCGATGAGCCCAATGGGCGCGAAATCACGGCGCGTGTTGTAGGAGAGCCTGGTGTAGAGCGTGTCGTTGATGGCATGTGAAGTCAGTGTTTGAATGAAGGTCGTGTAGCCATCCGCCGGCGCATTGGCCACCAGCCCGGCCGCCAGCGTGGTGCCCGCGCCGCCGCGAAAATCCACGATGAACTGCTGCCCCAACAACTCCCCCATGCGCGGCGTGATGCTGCGGGACAAAAACTCCCCCGTGCCGCCAGGCGCGAACGGCACCACCATGCGGATGGGCTTCGAGGGGTAGTTTTGCGCGCCAGCGCATGCAGCCGCAGTGGCGAGTAGCACTGCGGCAAACACCTTTAATCCCGGTCGCATGATTGCTCCTCCCCAGTTGCCATCCCAACCCGGCCGTCCCGGCGAAGGCTGGAATCTATCCGCCATTCTCGCCGCAATAACAAATGTAAGGCACTTTGCCCGATATTGCCGCCCGGATTGACGAAAGTGGTTCGCCACCTTCGCAAGCCGAGCCGCCGCGCTGGCAAGTCTACAGCCTCACGCTTCCCGCAGCATATGCCGCGCAATCACCAGTTGCTGTATCTGCGTGGTGCCCTCAAAAATACGGAAGAGGCGCACATCACGATACAGCCGCTCCACCGCATATTCCTGCATGTAACCCGCGCCGCCGTGGATTTGCACCGCGCGGTCCGCCACGCGCCCCACCATTTCCGAGGCAAAGAGCTTGCAGCACGACGCCTCAAGTGTAATGTTGGCGCCGGTGTCGCGTTTACGTGCCGCCTCCAGAATCATGCTGCGCGCGGCATAGATTTCAGTTTTGGAATCCGCCAGCATGGCCTGCATCAACTGGAAATCCGCAATCGGCTTGCCGAACTGTTTGCGCTCTTTCGCGTACGCCAGCGCTTCATTCAGACAGCGCTGCGCCACGCCCGCGCACACCGACGCAATATTGAGCCGCGCACGATCCAGCACCTTCATCGCCGTTTTGAAGCCCATGCCCTCAACGCCGCCGATAACATTCTCCGCAGGTACGCGCACATTCTCGAAAATCACATCGGCGGTATGTGAGCCGCGCTGACCCATTTTGCGATCCGGCTTGCCAACCGTAAGCCCGGGCGAATCGCGCTCGACAATAAAGGCCGACACGCCGCGCGCATCCTTGCTGTTCGGATCGGTGCGCGCCATCAGCGTAAAAATACTCGCCTCCGGCGCATTGGTGATGTAGCGCTTGGCGCCATTCACAATGTAATAATCGCCGTGCTTTTCCGCGCGCGTAGTCAGCGCGCCTGCATCGGACCCGGACCCCGGCTCGGTCAATGCGAACGACCCGATAATCTCCCCGGTCGCCAGACGCGGCAGATACTTTTTCTTCTGTGCGTCAGTACCATCGATCACAATGCCCATGCCACCGATGCCGTTGTTGGTGCCCATGTACGACCGAAACACCGGCGACGCCTCGCACAAGGCCATGCTGGTGAGCGCTTCTTCCTCTGTGGTCACCCCCAGCCCGCCGTATTCCTCGGGAATCGTCAGTCCGAACAAACCCATGCGCCGCATCTCGGCGGCAATGTCAGCGGGGATTTCATCGGCCTCGGAAACCTCGCGCTCGCGCGGGATCAGTTTCTCGCGCACGAAGCGCGCAATGGTGTCGAGGAGGATTTGGAAGGAGGCGGGGTCGCGGATCATCGAATTAGACTCAAGAAAAGTGCTTGCTTAAGCCTCAATCATAACCCGCCATCACAACTTGAATCGCTTGAACTCGCGTTTGGTATGTGGCGATGCGAACAAGCCAGCCTTGATTCTCTGCAACACTGTTTCCGGCATGGGGGCGTGCGGCTTGAACAGCCCTTGCAGCATCACCTGCGTGACATGGCTTTCGCGCTCAATGCGTGCATTCCGATAGAAAACGAAGCTGCGTTGCGCCACAAACGGGTGTTCGCCGGGCTCCAGCACACACGTAGCATCGTGTGGCACGCCTTCTCGCACCGAACTCAGATTCACCAGCACGGCGCAAGGATGTTGCCCATATCCATCGAATGGCACAGGGTTGTTCAGAACAACGTAGAGGTGATCGCCCTCATTACCCGAAGGCATCAGCAGCGTTGCCCCCGCGCACACGCGCCACTGCGCCCCGTCTGTCGAAGGCGGGGCCATGAATGGGGGGTTATTTCAGCGAGGCAAACGCGGCGTTGGCCGCGCTTTCCGCGTGCAGGCGCGCGAGCGCTTCGCGTGTTTGCTCGGGCGTGAAATTGAGCGCAGCGAACAAATCCTCCGGCCGCATCGGGATCATCGAACCATCGGGGTCTTTCCACTCCGGGCAATGCTTGTGCGTCCACTGCCGCAATTCCCACGCTGACATGCGGCCAAAGCGCTGCCATACATCGGACAGCACCGCCAGATCGGCGTCGCTCAGCTCCAGCAAATCATCTTCCGGTGAGTTCAATGCCTCACGGTCGCGCAAATCCAGATTGTGCTCGGCGCGATCCGCGATCCACGCATCCCAGCCACCCGCTGTTGAGTCCAGCTCGCCGCTCATGTGGTTATAGGTGATTGACAGCACCGGCCCATGCGGCATCGACACCAGCCTGTCGCCGATCATCGGCGTGCCGTAGCGTTCATACGAACCACGCTCGGCGAGGTACAACAACTTCATCAGCTTGAGCACAGTCAGCGGCCCGCCCGCGCGCAAGAGAAAGTACGCCGCCGCCTGCGCGGCTTTTTTTTCGTTAAAAAGATTCTTGATCATGATGCGCCCCCTTCGCCGGGGACTGCCGGCAACCATAATACGGGACGTAAACAACGCGGCGTCTGCGGTTCAGGGTGACAAGCCCGATGACTGTAATTATATACAGATTCGGCACAGGAATTCAATCGTCGCAGCAGCATGCCCAAGACTGTACCATAAATTGTCTTTATAAAACAAATAGTTATGTTTTATCGGACGGAGGCCGCGAAATTGGCCCCGTGCCACGCGCCACGGCGTTCAGGCGGCGCGCGCCTGCGGCGGCTGTTCGACTGGCTCGGATACGTCTTCACCCCACACGCGCGCCAGCGTGGCATGGATTTTTTTGCGATCAGGTCGCGGCCGGCAGCAGTTCACGCTCGACTTGGCCCGAGAACCAAGCCCTTTAAAATGCCCTCATAAAATCAATAGTTTATACTATATAATAAATTATTGTATTTGGCGATACGAAGACATTTGACATATTATATTTTTATTGTATACTGATTATATGAATTTCATAGACCAAGCCATTGCACAAATCCGTGACTGCGAAGAAAAAATTCGAGCACTAATCGAACTTGCGCTCGCAGAAAACCGTTACGAGGAACTAGCGGAGTTAGCCCGTTTGGGCGCTTCGCTTTCCAAAGTGCTGGATCATGGGGGTGCGCCCACACGAGAAAGGTCAACAGATGATCATTCCACCTCGAATTTGCCATTAGAAGGCCCTCGCCCTACCGATAATTCTATTTCTTCGTCGTCCTCGCCCTTCATTTCAAGAAAACAACCAAGACCCGCTGACTTTCCGCGGTTTGAGCGGCACGGCGACAGGCTTATTAAATTGGGATGGTCTAAGACAGACAAATCGGTTTACGAGCATCGCGCGCCGCTCGACGTTGCACAAACTGTGTTCTCGAAATTGATTCCCTCTACTGGCAAGGGCGGCTATCTCAGAATGGACAAGGTTTTGCCAATCGTGATGGCAGACAAATCAGAAATACCGTCGTACCAAGCATACTTAGTCTTGGCATGGCTACGCGACCGTGGAGCCATTCAACGGCAAGGCAATGATGGATACAAACTAGTAGAGAAAAGCATGACCAAGGAAAAATTCAACGAATATTGGCAGCAAACACCAGAGCGGGAGTAAAGTCCAATGCACAAAAATAGGGCTGCGGGAGTAAATCCAAAAGATTTAGCGCTGGACCTTTTGAGGGCGGATGGCGAATCCGATGTAATCGACATTCTCAAAAAAGCGGGCTATTGGGATGACCGTGCCTTTTGGCGCCTTTATGGCGACAAGGAAGGAAATTTTGCGCAAGCGGGGAATCAACAATCGCTACCGGAAGCGGCATTGGTCGAAAAAATAGTCAATTGCTGCGATTCCAGACTATTGTCCGAGTGCGTGCGCCAAGGAATAGACCCCGAGGGCCCACAAGCGCCAAATAGTGTCCGCGATGCCGTGGCCATGTTCTTTGAGGGGCGGCGAGTTACTGATGACCAGGCCGGCACACTGCTAGAGTGGCCACAAAGCAAGCGAACCGAACAATCTCGGTTCATTACTATCGCAGCAACTGGTGGGCGGCCTACCCGAGGCAAGAAGACTCGCCACATGTGCTTAACGATCGCGGATCAAGCCGAAGGGCAAAGTCCTCTCCGATTGCCAAAAACGATTCTCTCGCTAAACGAAAAAAATAAGCAGCGAATCAGATTTGTCCAAGGCAAGTTCAATATGGGGGGATCTGGTGCATTGCGTTTCTGCGGCAATAGCGGGCTTCAATTGATTATTTCACGACGACACCCCGACATAGCCAAGCTCGAAAGCAAAAATGATCCTACCGTAGATCAATGGGCCTTTACCGTGGTTCGGCGAGAGGAGCCCACCAACAAGAGTGGCGACCCAATACATTCCGAGTTCACTTATCTCGCACCAATCAACGCAGATAAAACCGAACGCCGTGGCGAAGTATTGAGTTTTAAAGCGGACACCCTTCCGCTCATGCCGCAGGGCAACTTGGCATACAAGCGCGATGTCGAATGGGGTACCGCCATCAAACTCTACGAATATGAAACATCCGTAGGTCAAAGCAACGTCGTAATGAAAGACGGTTTGCTATACGCCTTAGAACGACTACTGCCGGAAATTGCGTTGCCAGTTCGTATCCACGAATGCCGAGGATATGAGGGCAAGGAAGGTAGTTTTGAAACGCCAATTTCTTGGCCTGACTGGTTTTTTGTGCCAGGTTCATTGACGCAGTTTACTGCATAGCTTCTGCCTGTTCCAAGACGGGTGGTTGCGGGTTGATCGCCGCAGGTGCCGGTGGTCGGTAGCCCAGTGA
>OMIN01000078.1 GCA_900299145.1 Betaproteobacteria bacterium
CAGACGCAGCAGATACCGGAATTTAGCCTCACTGATTTTGGAACGGCGGAAATACCTGTTTTTACCAATCATTTCAGGAAGTTAGCACATGCCTTGCATGTGTTTGCTTCCTAAGACCCTAATGAATATGATCATTACCTACCTGCGCCTCTGGCCGGCACTCCTTGCGCTTGGTGTGCAATGCACTTTCGTCGTGCCGGCTATCCATGCCCAGCAATTCGCCCCCGTGCCGCCGCCCGCACCGGGCCGTTCGTCCACGCCGGTGAAGCCCCTCTCGCACGCCGCACTGGTGGCGGAACTCAAGCGCGGCGGCTACACGATTTACATCCGCCACACCTCCACCGACTTCACGCGCGACGATGTCAAATCACGCAGCGATGACGATTGCGACAACCAGCGCCCGCTCACCGACAAGGGCCGCGACGAAGCCCGGCGCATGGGTGCGGACATGAAGCAGGCGGGCTTCCCCATCAGCGAGGTTCTCGCCAGCCCACGCTGCCGCACCGTGGAAGTCGCCAAGCTCGCCTTCGGCGGCTACAAACTCGCGGAAGAAGTGCGTGGCGGTGCAGTGACCGTGCAGCCGGTCGAACGGTACGCGCCACTGGTGGCGTGGTTCAAACAAGGCCCCGGCAAGGGCAGAAACCGCGTTATCGTCAGCCACGGCAACCCGTTCTACGCCACTGCAGGCGCACCTTATCTGGCCGAGGGGGAAGCGGCTGTGGTTAGGCCGCTGGGAAAGGATTTTGAGGTGATTGCGCGGGTGCGGTGGGAAGGGTGGGGCGCATCTCCTGGTGAAAAACCGTACCCAATTGTGAGTAGTGGGTCATGGAGCAAGTGGCGTGTACTGCCGAATCGACGGTACTAATGCTATGCCAACGGCTGGCGTGTCACTCCACTTTAATCCCCGCAGCCTTGATCACAGGCGTCCATTTATCAATTTCAGCCTTGTGGTGCGTGCGCAGTCCCTCCGGCGTTTGCTGCTCGCGCGGCGGGATTTCCTGCCCCAGCTCGGCAAGCCGCTGCCGCACACCGGAATCCGCCAGCGCTTCCGTGATGGCCGTGTTGAGCCTGGTCACCACCGGTGCAGGCACGCCATTGGGTAACCACATCCCATGCCATACAGCCATGTAAAAGCCCGCCAACCCTGCTTCGTCCACGGTCGGAATTTCGGGCGCGGCGGACAGGCGTGATTTTGCGGTTACTGCGTATGCCCGCACCTTGCCGCTTCGCACCTGCGGCAATGCCGTGGCGGCCTGATCTAAAAAGAGATCAATCTGGCCGCCCAAAACATCCTGCATCGCCGGGGCCCCGCCGCGATAGTGAACAATCTGCGGCTGTGAATTGGTGACCTTCTGGAAATAGACGCCGCTCACATGCGAAGGCGTGCCGCTGCTGCCGGTGGCAATCGTGGCCTTCTTTTCGTTCGCCTTCACCCACGCAATAAGTTCCTTTAAATCCTTCGCGGCAACGGCGTTCTTCGAGACCAGCACCTGCGGGTTGCTCGCGACCAGGGCGACCGGCGCAAAATCCTTGAACACATCATACGGCAGTTGGTAGATCGCGCCATTGATAACGTGCGTACCGATATGCCCTATCGCCACGGTGTAACCGTCCGGCGCGGCACGTGCCACCTTGCCCGCACCAATGGTGCCGCCCGCACCCGCGGAGTTTTCCACCAGCACCGTTTGCGTCAGCGAACGTGTCATGCGTTCGGCCATGATGCGTGCAATGGTGTCGGTAGGCCCGCCGGCGGGAAACGGCACAACAACGCTCACTGATCGGGTGGGGTAGTTTTGCGCGAAAGCAGTGATTGCACAGCCCAACGTGCAGGCAAATACGGAAAACACAATTCGGTTCTTCATCACGGCACTCCTCAAGCAATTGGAAATGATGAATTTGAAATAGTAACAATAGTCGGCAAGTACGCGGGACTTATCGCCCACGGCTTTCGCCAGACATTCCATGCGGTCGACCACCACCGGGGTGACGCAACTGCCCGAAGCGCGAGCGCCTCGTGCGCCGCCGCAAAACCTTCGTTTTCAAACCAGCACCATTCGATAGCCTCCTGCCCAAACAGGCGTACGCAACCGGGGCGGCCGAGAAAGCAGCAGGCATCAAGAAAATAAAATAATTCAATTAAAACAAATATTTACAAGGATATGGCACTCTCTGTTCGCACCTACCCCAGCCTGCCCGCAATTACTCCTGCCGTATCCCCGCTTCTTTAATCACCTTCGCCCATCGCGTGACTTCGGACGCCACCATCGCATTGAATTTGTCTACGCTGATCGGCGACGGGTCCATCCCCAGCCCTGACAGCCGTTCGCGAACATCGGGCAAGCTGAGAATGCGATTGATTTCCTGATTGAGTTTGTCGACGATGGCGCGCGGCGCTTTGGCCGCTGTGTGCACGCCGTACCACGACACCACGTCGTACCCCGGCACGCCGGATTCGATCATGGTCGGCACATCTGGCGTGGCTGGCGCGCGCTTCGGGCTGGTCACCGCCAGCGCGCGCACGCGGCCCGTTTTCATGTGCGGTATGGCAGAAACCAGCGGGCTGAACACCAGCGTGACTTGTCCGCCGATCAGATCGTTCAACGCGGGGCCGGTGCCCTTATACGGCACGTGAACAAGATCGATACGCCCGCTGATTTTCAGCAACTCGCCCATCATGTGCTGCGAGCTGCCGGTGCCCGGTGTGCCATAGGTGATCTGGCCGGCCTTGCCCTTCGCCACCGCCGACAGTTCCGCTATGGTGCGTACAGTTGAAGCCGGCCCCGCCACGAGTACATTGGGCTGCGTTGAAAAAAGACTCACGCCCTGCAAATCCCGTAGCACGTCATAGCCCAGCTTGCGATAGTAGGTCATGCTGATCGCCGTGCTCATTGATGTCACCACGATCGTGTAGCCATCGGGCGGCGCTTTGGCGGCAAGCTCGGCGCCAATGTTGCCGGCGGCGCCCGGCCGGTTGTCAATGACGACCGGCTGCCCCCAGGTTTCGTTCATGCGTGGCGCCGTTAGCCGCGCCAGCAGATCATTCGAGCCGCCGGGCGGGTTCGGCACAATGAAGCGGATCGGGCGTTGCGGAAATTCTTGCGCGTGAACAGCGCCTGCCAGGATCACCGCTGCCAGCGTTGAAATCGTCGGAGCTCGATTCATGATCCGCCTCTCAATGCGCTGCGCGAACCAGAAGATCCGCCGCTTTTTCGGCAATCATGATGGTCGCGGCATTGGTGTTGCCCGAAGTCACCACCGGCATTACCGAGGCATCAATCACGCGCAGGCCCGCCATGCCATGCACCTTGAGTTCATGATCCACCACGGCTTCGGCATCGCCGCCCATTTTGCAGGTGCCAACCGGGTGATAGACGGTGAAACCCTTGGCACGTACGTAATCGACTAGTTGCGTGTCGCTCACGCAATCCGCGCCGGGGTCGCGCTCGGCGGCAATCCATTTTGACAATGCCGGTGTCTGCCCCAGTTTGCGGATGAGCTTCAACCCGTCAAGCATGGTGGCGACATCAGCTTCGCGTTCCAGCAGATTGGGGCGGATCGACGGCGCCGCCGATGGATCATTGGAGCGAATTTCCAGCGCACCGCGCGATTCGGGCCGCAGCTTGCACACCGACATCGAGAAACCTGAAAACGGGTGCAGGCTGGGGTCGGTACGGTCGGCGCTGTAGGGGAAAAAGTGAAACTGTATGTCAGGCCGGTCGAGCTCCGGCCGTGTGCGCGCAAAGCCGCCAGCCAGCCCTGCATACCAGCCCAGAGGCCCCTTGCGCGTCAGCGCGAATTTCGCGCCCATGGCAAATTTACGCAAGGGGCTCATCATGATGTCGTTCACGGTCACGGGTTCCGTGCACGTCCACACCACGCGCGATTGCAAATGGTCATGCAGATTGCGGCCCACGCCGGGCACGTCCTTCACCACCGCGATACCGTGCTGCTGCAACAACGCCCCCGGCCCTATGCCGGAGAGTTGCAACAGTTGTGGCGACTGGATCGCGCCGGCGCATACCAGCACTTCGCGCCTGGCTTTCGCCTGCCGTTTCGCGCCGTTGACTCCATAATCAACACCTGTGGCCCGCGCGCCTTCGGTCAGCACGCGTGACGCCAGCGCATTGGTCTCCACCGTCAAATTGGCGCGGTGCATCGCCGGGCGCAGATACGCTACCGCCGCGCTGCACCGCAGGCCGTTACGCGCGGTGCCCTGAAAATAGCCGACGCCTTCTTGCTTCGCCCCGTTAAAATCATTGTTGCGTGGGATGCCCACCGCGACACCGGCCTCGATAAACGCATCGGCCAGAGGATGCGTATCCTTGACATCCGACACTGAAAGCGGCCCGCCGCTGCCGTGCCATTCATCCGCACCGCGCTCCTGATCTTCGGATTTTTTGAAATACGGCAGCACGTCGTCGTATCCCCAGCCTGGATTGCCGAGGTTCTTCCAGTCGTCGAAATCCTCGCGCTGGCCGCGGATGTAGATAAGGCCGTTGATCGAGCTCGAGCCACCGAGCACGCGCCCGCGCGGCACCTTGATTTTGCGTCCCTGCATGGCAGGTTCCGGGTCAGTCTCGAACATCCAGTTCACTTCCGGATTGAACATGGTCTTGCCGAAACCCAACGGAATATGAATCCATGGATTGGTATCGCGCCCGCCCGCCTCCAGCAGCAGCACGCGATGCTCACCCGAAGCGGTCAGGCGGTTCGCCAGCACGCAGCCGGCGGAACCGGCGCCGACAATGATGTAGTCGTATTCGGGTATAGTCATCGGGCGCCTCGCTGGGTGACTTGGAGTGGTTAGCATACCAGCAGCTGCTCACGCATGGGACGCGCGCCGGCAGCGGTGCTCGCGGGTGGGCGCTATAATGCCTGCCATCACCGTGATGTAGCCATGCAGGCCTGCAGTTTTACACGCCCTTTCGCAATACCCACCAGAACTTCCCGGAGCCCCTCATGACTGAAACCCGCCAGCGCACCGGCGCGCAACTGCTTGTCGATTCGTTGATTCTGCACGGCGCCAAAATGGGTTTTGGCGTGCCAGGCGAATCCTATCTGTCGGTGCTCGACGCGCTGCATGATGTAGAAGAACAATTCAAATTCGTCATCTGCCGGCAGGAAGGCGGCGCCGCCAACATGGCCGACGCCTATGGCAAGCTCACCGGCCAGCCGGGTATCTGTTTCGTGACGCGCGGCCCCGGCGCATCGAACGCCGCCGTGGGCCTGCACACCGCGCATCAGGATTCCACGCCGATGATTCTGTTCATCGGGCAGATCAACAATCAATACGCCGAACGAGAATCGTTTCAGGAAGTCGATTACCGCCGCATGTTCGGCCAGATGGCAAAATGGGTTGCCAGCATCGACCGCGCCGACCGCGTGCAAGAGATGATGAGCCACGCCTTTCATATTGCCACCTCTGGCCGCCCCGGCCCGGTGGTACTGGCGCTGCCCGAAGACATGCAGGATGAACTCGCCGATGTAAAAGAGGTTCGCCCCTATCAGCGCGTCGCCGCGCACCCGGGTGAAGCCGACATGCACGCACTGCGCGCCCGGCTTGCTAAGGCGAAGAAGCCGCTGGTCATTCTGGGACAAGCGGGCTGGAGCAAAAAAGGTTGTGATGATTTTCTGGCGTTCGTGCAGGCATTTGATCTACCTGTCGCGTGCACTTATCGCGCGCAGGACATGATAGACAACCGTGACTCGCACTACGTCGGCGATGTGGCGGTGGGCCTCAACCCCGCCCTCGCCAAGCGCATCGCCGAAAGCGATTTGCTGATAGGCGTTGGCACGCGGCTGGGCGAATGGAGCACGGTGAACTACACACTGATCGACATCCCGCGGCCCAAACAACCGTTTGTGCACATCTATCCGGGCGCGGAGGAACTGGGCCGCGTGTACCAGGCTGACCTCTTGATCAACGCCGGCATGCCGGAATTCGCCGCCGCCGCACGAAAGCTGCCACCGCTGAAGCCCGCGTGGAGCGAATGGACCAAGGGCGCACGTGCGGACCTCGATGCGTGGCAAAAGCCGGTGAAAGTGCCGGGCAACGTCAACATGAGCGAAATCGTCGGCTGGCTCAACAAGCGATTGCCCTCGGATGCCATCATCACCAACGGCGCGGGTAATTTTTCGCTGTGGGTGCATCGCTTTTACCGTTACGGCGGCTTTCGCACCCAATTGGCACCAACCAGCGGTGCGATGGGTTATGGCGTGCCGTCGGGCGTGGGCGCCGCCATGATTCACCCGAATCGCACCGTGATCTCATTTGCGGGCGACGGCGACTTTCTGATGACCGGGCAGGAACTCGCCACCGCAGCACAGTACGACGCCAAGCTCATTTTCATCGTCGTCAACAATGGCATGTACGGCACCATCCGCATGCATCAGGAACGCCACTTTCCCACGCGCGTATCGGGGACTATGCTAAAAAACCCCGACTTCGCGGCACTGGCCCGCGCTTACGGGCTGCACGGCGAAATCGTCGAAACCACGAAGGATTTCGAGGCTGCGTTCGAGCGCGCATGGAGTGCAAAAACCGCCGCGCTGATTGAAGTGCGCATCGACCCGGATGCGATATCACCACGGGCCTCACTGTCATCCATCACGGCTGATGCCCTGAAAGCCCAGCAGCAATGATTCACTACCTCACGGAAAAAGATGTTCAGCAAGTACTGAACATGGAAATCCTGCTCCAGACCACGGAGCAGTCGCTTAAAGACCGCGCGTTGCACAAGGCTGTCGATATTCCGCGCCAGCGCATTTATGCGCCGGAAGGCGTGCAGCATGTATTGCAGGCAGCTTCAAAGGTGCTGGGTTACACGGGATTCAAGTATTACTACACGCGCCCCACCGGCAGAAGTTTTTACGTGCATCTCATCAGCATTGAAAGCGGCAAGCTCGAAGCGATTGTTGAAGCCGCGTGGATGAGCATGGTGCGCACTGGTGCGGCCAGTGGTGCTGCCACGCAAGTGCTGGCCAATGACGATGCCTGCATCGTCGGACAAATCGGCAGCGGTAATCAATCCATCGGCCAGCTTGAAGCGGTGTGCGCAGTACGTAAGATCAAGGAAGCCCGCGTGTATTCCCGCACGCGCGACAAGCTCGAAGCCTATTGCCAAAAGATGTCGGAAAAACTCGGTGTAAATGTCGTGCCCGCCGCATCGGCCGAGGCCGCCGTGCGCGGCGCGCATATCATTAACGTAATCACCAAGTCCGCATCACCCGTGCTGAAGGGTGCGTGGCTCAGCCCCGGGCAGCACATCAACGCCGCTGGCGCCAATGCCCTCTCGCGCGCGGAAATTGACGACGAAACCGTCAAGCGGTGCGACTACATTACCGTGGATTCACGTGGCACCGCGCAAAAGGAATGCGGCGATCTGATTTCGTCTTTTGAAAAAGGCATTATCCAGTGGGATTACCTCACAGAAGTCGGCGACATTTACGCCGGCAAGGCGCTCAAACGCTCGACGCGCGAACAGATCACGCTTTATGAGTCGCACGGCATGGGCATACAGGACATTTACGCCGCAGCCAAGGCCATTGAAATCGCCAAGTCGCGCGGTATCGGCACCCAACTCCCCGTATAAAACCACAAGGAACCAGAATGGCAGACACACTCGGAAAAATCGGCTTCGCCGGCATCGGCGCCATGGGCACGCCCATGTCCACCAACCTCATCAAGGCCGGCCACAAGCTGGTGCTGTTCGATATCGATCCTAAAAAGACTCAGGCCATAGCCGCCACCCACGAATGCGAAGTTGCCACCAGCCTCGCCGATCTCGCCAGCAAGAGCAATACGGTCATTACCATGCTGCCGGACGGCAAGCTGGTGCGCAAAGCGCTGCTCGGCGAAGGCGACAGCGGCAAAGGCTGCATCACAGAAACCTTGAAACCCGGCAGCCTCATCATCGACATGAGTTCATCGTCGCCAATGGGCACGCGTGAACTCGGCGCGATTCTGGAGAAAAAGGGCTTTCAATTCATCGATGCGCCGGTGTCCAATGGCGTGAAAGGTGCAGTTGCGGCCACGCTGTCGATCATGGTGGGCGGCGACAAGGCGATTTTCGAGCGCGTGAAGCCCATGCTCGAAAAAATGGGCAACCAGATTTACTACGCCGGCCCGCTGGGCGCGGGGCACGCGATCAAGGCGCTGAACAACTACGTGTCTGCCGCCGGGCTGATCGCCGCGTGCGAGGCCATGCACGCCAGCAAAGCTTTCGGTCTTGACCCTAACGTCGCCGTCGACATCATCAACACCTCCAGCGGCTACAACGGCACCACGCAGCGCAAGGTCAAACAGTTCATGCTGTCGGGCGCCTACAACGCGGGCTTCTCCACCGGGCTGATGGCGAAAGACGTGCGCACTGCACTCGAGATCGCGCAGGCGATGGGCACATCGACCATACTTGCCAAGCCCACTGCCGACATTTGGGATGACATGGAAAAGCAAATGGGCTTCCTGTCCGACCATACCGAAATGCACAAATTTACTAATAAAAACAAATAGTTATAAACACCCACTCACGGCAGCTTCCCTTCAGTAGAAGCAAGGGAAAAACGAGGGATGGCGGTGAGTTTACCTGCGGCTACTCATGCAAATCTGGCAATCCAAAACATCTGACTTTGAAGGCGAACAGGAAGCGCTAGCCGTCGCTTATCGCAGCGACGGTCTGCCGCTGGTGCCGCCAACGATGGATCGCGTGACTACCATGCTGGCAGCCAACGGTTACGCCGTTGACGAAGAAATTGCCATGCTTCCGCCAGGCTTCGAAACCGCCACGGCGGGCGACATCGCCATTTGCGCGGTGTTGGCGGGGTGCAAGCCCGAGTATCTGCCAGTGCTGATCGCGGCGGTAGAGGCACTGTCGGACATGAGCTTCAATCTGGTGGGCATCGGCACCACCACGGGTTCTGCCGCCCCCATCTACATTGTCAATGGCGCCATCGCCGGGCAGATTGGTCTGAACGGCAAGAACAATGCGCTCGGCGGCGGCCACCGCGCCAACGCCACCATCGGCCGTGCGATGACGTTGATCCTGCAAAACATCGGCAATGCCGTTCCGGGTGAAACCGACATGGCGACGCTCGGCCAGCCCGCGAAATTCTCGTGCTGCTTCGCTGAGAACGCTGCGGAAAGCCCGTGGGCGCCGTTGCATGTCGAACGCGGATTTTCGGCAGACACGAGCGTAGTAACCGCAGTGGGCATAGGCGGCACGGTCGAAGTCGTAGACTCCGACAGCCCCGACGCCATGGGTCTCGCACAAACCTTCGCGCAATCGATGTTGATTGCCGGCACATCCGGCGGCGCGGGTTTGTTGGGGGGCGGCGAGCCGCTGTGCATTTTGCCGCCGGAATGGGCGGCACTGTTTCAACGCGACGGTTACAGCAAGCAACAAGCCAAGGCGGCGATCTGGGAACAGGCGTTTCTCCCGGTGGATAAACTCGCACCTGCCGTGCGTGCGCATCGCATGGGCGCGGCCAGCGATCCCGGCGCCAACATTATTCGCGTGGCGGAAAAAGCCGACGACCTGATGATCGTCGTCGCTGGCGGCGTGGGCCGCAAAGCGGCTTACGCGCCAACCTGGGGCGGCACCACCAAAGCGATCAGCCGCGAAATAAAAATCCGAAAATAATCAGACATGACAAACCGTTCCGGCCCGCTTTCGGGCATCCGCGTTCTAGACATGAGCCGCATCCTCGCCGGCCCTTGGGTCGGCCAGATGCTGGCCGACCTCGGCGCCGAAGTCATCAAGGTTGAACGCCCCGGCAAGGGGGATGACACACGTGGCTGGGGCCCTCCGTTCGTGAAAGACCGCGATGGCAATGACACCACCGACGCGGCGTATTTCATGTGCGCCAACCGCGGCAAAAAATCCCTCACGCTCGATATCGCCAAAGCCGAGGGCCAAGAGATTATTCGCGAGCTGGCGCAGCAATCGGACATCCTGCTGGAGAATTACAAGGTCGGCGATCTCAAACGCTACGGTCTTGATTACGATTCGCTGTCGAAACTCAATCCGCGCCTGATCTACTGTTCGATCACCGGCTTCGGCCAGACCGGCCCGTACCGCGACCGCGCCGGCTACGATTACCTCGTGCAGGGCATGGGCGGCATCATGAGCATGACCGGTGAGCGCGAAGACAGACCCGGCGGCGGCCCGCAGCGCGTGGGCGTGGCGATTTCCGATCTGATGACCGGCATGTATTCCTCGGTGGGCATTTTGGCGGCGCTGCACGAGCGGGCGCAAAGCGGCCTCGGGCAATATATCGACATGGCACTGCTCGATTGCACGGTAGGCTGGCTCGCCAACCAGAACGCCAATTACCTGATCGGCGGGCAGGTACCGCAATGCATCGGCAACGAACACCCGAACGTGATGCCGTATCAGACCTTTCGCACCCGCGACGGCAACATGATCATCGCCACCGGCAACGATGGGCAGTTCCAGCGCCTGTGTGACGCCGCGGGCATTCCCGAAACCGGCAAGAATCCGCGCTACGCCAGCAACGCGCTGCGCATCAAGCACCGTGACGACTGCACTGCGGAACTCGCAGCCGCGCTAAAAGTGAAAACCACCGCTGAGTGGATCGCACTGCTCGAAACCGTCGGCGTGCCCTGCGGCCCGATCAACCGGCTAGATCAGGTCTACGCCGATCCGCAGGTGCAGGCACGCGGCCTCAAAATCAACGTGCCGCATCCCAAGGCTGGCAGCGTGCCGCTGGTAGCCAACCCGATCAAATTTTCACGTACACCGATGAGCTACGACACACCGCCGCCGCTAGTGGGCGAACATGTGGAGGATGTGCTGCGTGGGTTATTGCGGAAAAGCGATGCAGAGATTGCGGTGCTGCGCGAGAAAAAAATATTGTAGGTCGGACTGTAAAGCGGTTCCGACATAAACCTCCTTTACCACCGTTGCTTGTCGGAACCGCGCTGCGTTCCGGCCTACAACACTACCTTTTTCACTGCGGCAATCTCGGTCGGCATATCCGCTGAAAACGTCCGCCCCGCCCGCCCGTACCAATAGCGCGCGTTATCCAGATCGCCTTCCATCACATGCACGATGCCATGCACCCAGCAGCCTTCGGGCGACTCGTCGGGTTGGACAATTTTGTGCGCGGCTTCCCACTCGCCCTTGTCTAGGTGAACAAGCGCCGTGTGCAAGGCTTTGTGTGTGGTCACGATGCCATCTCCTTCATCGCGGCATACAACTGATTCTGCGCTTCAAAGCCAATACCAGGCCGCTCGGGCAGTTTAAGAAAGCCATTTTCCACCTTGGCATCATCGGCAAATCCGGCAAAGATGCCGAACACGCCCGGATACGCCTCGCAGCCGCCGAGGCCAAAGCCGCCAACCAGATGCAACGTCATTTGATTGCCGCCGTGCGGGAATATGCTTTCGCGTGCCCAGCCGCGCTGCTTGAGCATATTCAGCGTGCGTGAAAACTGCACAATACCGTAAGACTGTGGCACATCGGTCTGGATGAAATCGACACCCGCGCGCATGCCGCCGAAAGTAACGAGGTTTTCCACGTCCTGCGTCGAAAACAGATTTTCGCCCGTGCCCACCGCTGCACCATATTGCGCAATGAACTCGTTCAGCAATTCAAAACCTGCTGGATCGGTCGGCTCTTCAAACCACTTCAGCCTGTACGGCGTTAAAGCCTTCGCATAGGCCAGCGCACGTTCGCGGTTAAAGCCCGCATTGGCATCCACCGCAAGGCATTGATTTGATTGAACAATTTTTAGCGCCGCTTCGACGCGCGCAACGTCGTCCGGGATACTCGCGCCCCCAACCTTGATCTTCATCACCTCGTAGCCCTGATCGAGCTTTTCGCGAATTTCGTCGAGCAATTCGGGAATGCCTTTGCCCGGCTCGTACCAGCCGCCGCCGACGTAGCACGGCACTTTCTGTGTCACCTTCCCGCCGTTGTAGCGCTCGGCCAGCACGCGATGCAACGGCTTGCCTTCAATTTTTGCAACAGCGTCCCAGCACGCGACCTCGATGGTGCCGATCGCTACTGAGCGTTCAGTGTGACCGCCCGGCTTTTCACGCTGCATCATGGCGGCGAGGATTTTCTCGGGATCGAGATTGTTGCCTGTGTTGTCGAGCAACGATTCGGGATTCGCCTTAAGAATGCGCGGAATAAACCGGTCGCGCATCTGCGCGCCGCAGGCGTAACGGCCCGTGGAGTTGAAGGCGAAGCCTGTTACCGGCTTGCCGTCGCGAATCACGTCGGTGATCACGGCGACGACAGAAGTGGTCATTTCGCTGAAATCGAACACTGCGTTACGCAGGGAGGATTTCAGCGGGATGGCGGTTTCGCGAATGTCTGTGATGCGCATGGTTTTTAGTGAATGATTTTTTTCTAAAGCTGCCAACGATGTCGCAGCAATTGCTCTGGCTCGCCAGTTCGTCTTGCATGCCAATCATTGATAAGTTTGCGAAGTGCAAAGTAGCTATAAAACATCAAAATTGCACTGACGGCTCTCCACAACAACCTTTCAGTAGCCTCGTTGTCTCCACCAAAAACCCACTCGATAGTTGGCTGCAGACAGGCCTTGGCGAAAACTATGGCAAACACCCCGGCCAAGGCTCGAACCACGCGGAGGAACATAATCATCTCGCGATGCTTACTACTGCACTTGCACCTTCGCGTTCTTAACCACGCGCGTCCACTTTTCAACTTCGCTGCGCGTCTGCACCATAAAGTCCTCCGGCGTGTTCATCACGAACTGAAAACCCAGTCCCTCGACGCGCTCGCGCACTTCCGGCATTTGCGAAATTTTCACCAACTCGGCGTGAAACCGCCTCACGATGTGTTGCGGCGTGCCCGCCGGGAAATACAACCCCTGCATGGTTTCGGATTCCTGATCCCTGTAACCGGCCTCGGCCATGGTCGGCACGTCCGGGAACGACGGATGCCGTTTGCGCGAACCCATCGCCAGCCCCCGCAAGCGGCCGGCTTTGACGTGTGGTGCGGGCGTGGGCAAGGCAGAGCATGCCAGCAGCACCTGCCCCGACAGATGCGCCGTCACCGACGGGCCGGCGCCGTTATAGGGAATGTTGTTCAGATCCATTTTCACGGCGTATTTCAGCATTTCAACCGCGAGGTGCGGCGTGGTGCCGATGCCGGGCGTGGCGAAGCCATATTTGGCTGGTTCCGCACTGGCGAGCTTCAACGCATCCGGCAGGCTCTTCGCGGGCATGCTGGCGTGCGCGGAAAACAGATTCGGCGATTCCGCAAAATTGGTGATGGGGATAAAACTCTTGTACGGATCGTACGGTATGGATTTATACAAGCCGGGATTCACGCCGAACGCGGAACTGTTCACCAGCAGCGTGTGGCCATCCGGTGCTGCGCTTGCCGCAATGCCGGTGCCAATGTTGCCGCCCGCGCCGGCACGGTTGTCGACAATAAATTGCTGACCAGTGATTTCCGTCATGCGCGCGGCGATGATGCGCGCAATCACATCAGTGGTACCGCCGGGCGCGAACGGCACCATCACGCGAACTGGACGCGCAGGCCATGCCTGCCCTGCGCCCGGCGCAGCCACAGGATCTGCGGCATGGCTCGCACCCGCCGCGAGCCACAACAATAACATATTGATTTTATTTATTTTTTTCATGATTCTTGATCCAATTCATAAGCAATGCCGTGTCAATCCGGCTTGATCCCTGCATCCTTGATCACCTTCGCGTAGCGCACGGTTTCGCTGCGGATGAACTTGGAGAAATGCTCCGGCGTGCTTGGCATCGGGTCAATGCCAGCCGCGGTGAACTTTTCGATTACATCTTTTGCCGCCAAGGCCTTGGCGATTTCACCGTTGAGTTTGGCGATGCTGTCGCGTGCGGTGCCGGTGGACGTCAGAATGCCATACCAGAGCGGCACCACGAAATCATCCACACCGGCTTCTTTGGTCGTCGGCACGTTGGGCAATGCGACCGTGCGCTTGTCCGCCAGCACTGCCAGCGCGCGCACCTTGCCCGCCGCTACCTGAGGCGCCGCGATTGGCGCAGCGATGATTATCATATCCACCTGCCCGCTCATCAATCCAATCATGCCCAAGCCGGTACCCTTGAAAGGCACGTGCACCATGTTGATTTTGGTAACGCTTTTCAGCAATTCCGGCGCAAGATGCGACGTGGTGCCCGATCCGCCGGAGCCAAAATTGAATTTGCCCGGATTCGCCCGTGCCATGGCGATGAATTCCTTCAGCGTCCTCGCCGGTACCGAGGGATGCACAATCATCACATTTTGCACCGCCGCCGCCAGTGAAATGGGCGCAAGGTCTTTCGCCGGGTCGTAATTCAACTTCGCATAGAGCGACGGGCTGATCGCGATCAATGGTGAGCTCAGCACTATTGTGTACCCATCCGGCGGTGATTTCGCCGCCAGCTCAACACCCAGATTGCCGCCGGCGCCGGGGCGATTGTCGATCACCACGGCCTGCCCGATGCTCTCCGCCATTTTTGCACCCAGCGTGCGGCCCAGCAAATCAGTCGGCCCCCCCGGCGGAAACGGCAATATCATGCGTAACGGCTTGGCCGGGTACGCTTGGGCCCAAATGGACATGGCTGGCGCGGCGCAACCCAGCGCACATGCCCACAAAATGCGCAACTTCATCAACGGCTCCTCGTCTGTAGCTATTTTTGCGAGGGCGTATTATGCCAGCGCCGCGAACACCCACGACACGCAGGCGTATCAGGCGTATCAGTCGTTTGGAGATTGGGGGCGGTTAGGGGGCGGCTAAGGCTTTGGTTTTGGGGAAGCCGCCTGCCCCGCCATCAGAATGTCCCACATCGCGCCGGCTTCTTCGAGAATACGCGGCACGTCCTCCTTCAACAGCAACCTTTGGCCAGCCAGCACGGCAGCCTCTTCGGCGATACGCGAGAGATAGCCCGCGCGCGAGGGATAACGGTCAACAATCGCCGCGCGCGCATCACCCGGTCTGCGCTCGTCTCGCGTACGCGCAAACGGGAGCATGCCGCCCACCAGTTGCACCAGTTCGCGCGGCGCGCCAGTCTCCGGCGCACGCAAATTCCAGCCAGTATAAGTCGCCAGTGGCGCGGCCAGCGCGGGCATGCGTATGCCGGCAAGCTCGTTGCCGTCTTCGTCAACCTGCGGCACCAGTAGCGCATAGGGCTTGCCCACGCGCGGCGGCACGATGGTTGGTATGCCGGGCACCTTTTCACCGTTATCGAGCCGAAATACCGGCTGTATCGCCTCCGGCACGGCAATCGATCGTAGACCAGCCACCCGCAGCGCCGTACGCTGCGCCAGCGCCCGCTCATCCACACGCGGGTAGCGGCTCGGCGGCGGCGGCGTGCCGTTCCGCACCCATTGATCGAACGCTACATACAACGCGCGCAGCCCCGGCCGGTAATCCAGCGGGTTGTGCGGCAACTGCCCGCGCCGTGCCAGCGTATTGGTGCTGGCGGTACTGGCGGCACTGACAAAGGGCGCACGCGCCGGCTCGTGCTGCGTACTCGCGAAGTGATAAATGCGGCTGCTGTCGGGAACCACCACGTCTTCACCCGCCAGCGTGGTGTGAATGGTTGATGCACCGCTGCCCCAATACTCCCACGACGAACTGGTGTAAAAAATTTTCGGAACAACACCAGCGCGCGTGGCACGTGACAGGATGCCGCCGGTTTCGCCGGTTTCCTTGTCGGTCTGATCAATGTCGGTGAATGGAAACACGCGCGAGCCGGTGGTGCGCGATGGCTGCGCGAAACGTTCATTAAAACCGCGCCGCGCGCCGCCCGCGATATGCACCATCAGGCCGTCGAATACACGGCGGCCCGCGGTGTCTTCGTTAAACCCTTCGTGCACGAACTGCCGCAGGAAACGGCCGCTCTGAGAAATACCGAATCCGTAGAGGGTCTTGCCATTCACAAGAGCCGCAGGATCATGACGTATCCACGACATCAGGTCGCGCACGCCGGCGAGCCCCAGCCCTGCAATACGCGGGTTTTGCGTGCCGTAGGCAAACTGGTAAATCGCGCCAGGCACGAAACCCGCTTCCACGTGCAGCCGCAAAGGGTCGGGCATCAGCACGCCGTTTTGCATCGACGCATACGCCCAGTTGTGCTGCGGAATCGGGCGCGGCGCCACGCTGCGGGAAGGGCTAATCGCCAGCGTGTTGTCGGTGTCGCTCATGCTCGCCACCGCATACGGAATCGAGGTGCGGTCGCCGAGCGACATATCCGTCACGCGCTCATCCACGGTGAACTCGCCATACACGCGCCCCTCGACTCCCTGCACCACCGGCCCATCGAGCCGCGCAAGCCCCCTTAGCGCGGGTAAATCCTGCTGCCAGCCGAGCCACACGATGGTAACACCCTGCTTCAGCAGAAAATCATCGCCGATGAACGTTTCACTCGCCGGTGCAGTGGATCGCAATCCGCGATTCAGAAACTCGAACACCGTCGGCCGGCCACGATTCACCACATCGAGTATCACCACACCGCTGGCGCTTGCGGCAGACTTCGGGCGAACAATGCCGATGTCGGCAGAAAACTCCACCAGCCCCTTGGCATTACGCGGTGCGAGCTTGAGATCAACGATGATATCGTTGCGCGGGTTCGCCGGATCAAGCGCAAAGTGCGCACGGCCTTCGAGCCATTCGTATGCAACCGCTGCGCCGTAGCTACGGCCGTTGAGCAGGTCTTCGCGCTTGGTGATGTCGACGCGGGCGACTTCGGCGGACGCTAACGTTGCAAACAGCAGTGCAAAAGCACCGCATAATGCCAAGGAAAGTCTATGTAAGTATTTGTTTTTAAGCAATTAATTCTATCGAAGCAACATACTACAAAACTTTGGATTACCATTCCCGCGCGGTGGGGTAAGCAGGCAAGCCGCGAAGCGGCTGCTCGCAAAGCGGGAATGACAAAAGTGGTATGTCGTTTTCGTCTCACACAGGCAGCGGTAAATCAATCGTCGTCACCCGCCGTAACTCACGATGATGCGCGATGTCGTCAAACGCCGTGGCGCGATGCATGGTGGCGAGGTTGTCCCAGATCACGAAATCGCCATCGCGCCACTCGTGGCTGTAAACAAACTGGCGCTGCGTGGCATGCTCCATCAGCTCGATCACGAACAGCAGCCCATCGGGCACTTCCCAACCGAGCACGCGCGCGGCATGCGAGGCCAGATACAGCGACTTGCGGCCGGTGCGCGGATTAGTGCGCACCATCGGATGAATCGCCCCCTTCAATTTGTTTTTTTCTTCGTCGGAAAACGTGAAGCCCAAGATCTCGCGCGAGCGGGTAATGGTGTGATGCACTTGCAGGCCTTCAAGTTTTTGTTGCGTGGCGGCAGGCAATGATTCGTAGGCTGCACGCATGCAGGCGAACTCGGTATTGGCGTTGACTTTCGGAATCACGCGCGCCGACAGCGTGGAGTAGCGCCCGGCCGGATCCTGAAACGACGCATCGGTGTGCCACAAGCGGTTGCCCAAACTGTAGGCGCGCTTGCGGTCGTTGACCTTCAAAATCTTGCCGTCGTTATCGACATTCGAAATATCGGCAATGGCGTCGTTGCCAAAGCGATTTGCACCCAGCGCCGCCGCACCGGGCTTGGCGTGCAGCGTGCCGTCAAAGCGCTGCGCGAATGCGAGTTGTTCGGCGTCAGTGAACGGCTGGTTGCGAAACACAAGCACGCCATATTCATCCATGCCGGCGCGCAACTGCTCCAGCGTGGCACGGTCATGCACCTGCCGCAGATCAATGGGGCTCACTTCGCCGCCAACATGGGGATGTAACCTGCGGATCGTGATCGTCATGAACGTCTCCAGAATTTATTAATAAAAACAGATAGTTATGTCATGCCGCAGGCACCAGCTTGCGCGGGATGCCGCCACGCGCCACCCACCGGTATTGCGCGTTCAGCGCGTCCGCCAGCGGGCGGCGCCGGGCGTCATCAATGGCGATCCACATGCGCAGCAAATGCCGTTCGCGGCCCGGCTCCGGGTAATCCTCGTACGCCTCCCGCGCGTGCAGCATGATGTGATTGTTGACGAGCTGAATGTCACCTTCCTGAAAATCCATGGTCAGCATCAGCTCGGGCCGATTGGCAATTTCCTGCACTTTGACCAGCGCCTCGCGCTGCAGCGCACCGGGTGCGTATTGCCCGCCATGGCGCGCGGCCGAATCGTAATACGGCAGGCTCACGATGCGCGCGGTGACCTTGCCCCGGCATGCGCTAAACATCGGCAGCGTGAAGAAACCCCTTTCACCGGCGGGTTCCTCGCCACGCCAATCGACATGAAAATGTTCGTACAACGCGTTGAGCAAGTCAGGCCGCTCCTCGCGCAAGACGTTGTGTATGGTCAGCGCACTGGTGATTTTGCTCGCGCCCCCGCGTTTGGCGCCACGCAGGCAAAAAAGGCCCAGCAAATCCATCGGCAGCAGATCAGTGTGAAAATCCATGCGCTGGCTGGTTTGATAAGCGCGCGCATTCGGGTCAGCCTGCGTGCGGCCTTCGTCGCGCACGTGGCCCAGCAAATGCCCGCGCCCGTTTTGCGAAATCGGCCTGCCCAGGTGCGCACCCAGCCCCCAATACAGCAGTTCACAATCGGCGTCGCTGTACCGTGCGCGCGGAATACCGCGCAGCAGTTTGAAGCCCTGCCCGTGCTCGACGTCGTGCAGGATTTTTTCCAGTTCACCACTCAGCCGGGGCAACGGAAACCCTCCGGCGCCGAACGGAATGCTCACGCCGGCCTGCTTGACGTGCCTCAGCGCGGCGTCCAGCTCCGCCAGCGCGGCAACGTCAAAGCGATAAATCCACGAATCGCTGTGCTGGATGCGGGGGCCAGCCCATGCTGCGGGATCGTTGATAACGGGAAGAGCAGTGGCTGCTGTCACGACGAGTTGCGCAGAAGAGTTTTTCAGCCTTCATTCTAGCGAATTTGCAACGGCCGGACAGCGATTGCCGCTGCGAAGCACCCGCGTGCCGGAACCATAGGATAATGCGCGCCACAATGAAAGCACGCACATTACCCTTCAGCCAACACCTGAAAAATCCACAAAGCCCGCCGCCCCGAGTTAGCGTCAGACACGCTTTGGTGCACGCGCAAGCATGCTTACGGGTATGCATGCTCCCGGCACTGTTCGGTCTGGCCGTCATGACGGGCGCTGGCGGCGCGCTCGCGCAAGGCGCCTACCCCACGCGCCCGGTGCGCGTGGTGATTCCCTACGCGCCTGGCGGTTCGTCGGATGCGATTGCACGCATTCTCGGCCAGCAGTTATCCGCCAAGCACAAGCAGCAGTTCGTGATCGACAACCGGCCCGGCGCGGCGGGGTCACTGGGCCGCGAAATCGTAGCGCGCGCCGCGCCCGACGGTTACACCCTGCTGATCGGCGACGCGCCGCACACCATCAACGTGCATGTATTGCGCCACGTGCCGTACGATCCCATTCGTGATTTCACCGCCATCACGCTGCTGGCCAGCGCGCCGCAAGCGCTGGTTATCAATCCCGGGTTGCCGATGCAAAATCTGCGGGAGTTTGTGGCCGCCGTGAGCGCGGCGCCCGGCAAATATAACTACGGCTCCGGCGGCAACGGCTCCATTACGCAACTCGCGGCTGAGCTATTCAAGCAGTCGGCGCGCTTGAGCATTACCCATGTGCCATACAAGAGTGTGGGCATCGCCACCGCCGACGTGCTGGCGGGGCAGATGCACATGGCGTTTCCCACCCTGCCCGGCGTGGTGACACACGTGCGCGGCGGACGATTGCGTGCGTTGGGCATCAGCAGCCTGAAGCGGTCGGCAGCGCTGCCCGAAGTGCCGACGTTCGAGGAAGGCGGCGTGGCTAATGTAATTGTCGCCAACTGGTTTGGCCTGTTCACCCCCGCGCGGCTGCCGGCAGGCCTGCTGGCCACGTTGCACGGCATCACGCTCGACGCGTTGAATGCGCCTGACGTGCGCGCCAAGCTCGGCAATCTGTCACTCGACATCATCACGCAGACACCGCAAGCCTTCGACGCGTTCCTGAAGCAGGAACTGGAAAAATGGGGCAAGGTGGTGAAGGCAGCCGGAATACGCGCGGAGTAACTTCGACCGAACATCTTAAAAAATCATGAAAAATCAGATGCTTATGCTACCGCTGTTGGCGGCAGCCAGCGCCGTACCTCTGCCCGGCCAGGCGCAACCTTCCGACAATTACCCTGTGAAGCCCGTTCGCATCATCGCGCCATTTCCGCCGGGCGGCAGCGTCGACACCGTCGGGCGGCTGATTGCCGCACGGCTCACCGAAGCGTATGGACAAAATTTTGTCATCGATAATCGCCCCGGCGCTTCCGGCAGCATCGGTATGGAAATCGCCGCCAACGCGCCGGGCGACGGTTACACGTTGGTGGTCAATACCATCCCTTTGGTCACCAACCAGTTTCTGTTCAGCAGGGTGCCCTATGACACGCTGCGGGATTTCGTGCCGGTGTCGCTGTTAACCACCACGCCGGCGATCATGATCGCGCACCCTTCGCTGCCCGCTAAATCCGTGCGCGAACTGATCTCGCTGGCACGTGCACGTGGCGACGCCTTGAATTACGGCGGTGCAGGCCCTGGTACCAATCCGCACATTGCGGGCGAGCTCTTCAACTATCTCGCCAAAACCAACATCTCTATTATTCAGTTCAAGGGCGGCGGGCCGGCGATGATCGCCGCGGTGTCTGGAGAAATCAGTCTCACCATTCCGGCGCTGCCTGACGCATTGCCGTTCCTGCGCGCGGGCCGCCTGCGCGCGCTCGGCGTCACCAGTCTGAAGCGCACGCAGCAATTGCCGGACGTGCCTGCCATCGCGGAAACACTGCCAGGCTATGAATTCACCACCTGGCAGGGACTGCTTGCGCCCATTAAAACACCGCGTGCAATCGTGACGTCACTGTCCGAACGAGTGAAAAAGTCGCTCGCCGTTACGGAAAACACCAAACGCTTTGCTGACGGCGGCCTCGATATCGTCGCCAGCACGCCAGAGGAATTCACGGCACATTTAAAAAAGGAAATCGAAAAGTGGGGCAAGGTGATCAAGGAGCGTGGCATGAAAGCCGATTGAAGCTAGCGGAACACCTCTTCAACATGCCGCTTTGCCGCAAGCATCTTGCCCGGCGCCGATAACTACCCTTACGTCCAACTCCTCACGCCTCACGCAAAAATGATTACCGCTCTAGTCTCAAAAGAATTCATCGCCCGCTTCGGCGCCGCACTGGAAGCTGAAGCGAAAGCCGCTGGCAAAACAGTTGTGTTCATGACCCTGCCCGCCGAGAAAGGCGCGCGCCTATCGCCCGCCGAGCGCGAGAAAGTCGATGTCATGTTCTTCGACCGCGACATGCGCTTTGACGAACAACTGCACGACGCCTACGCCGACGCGCTGCTGAAAATGGACAACCTCAAATGGATCCACTACACCAGCTCCGGCATCGGCCAGCAATTGCACATCAAGGAAGTCAACGCCAAAGGCATCATCACCACCAGCTCTACCGGCGCCAATGCCGAACCGGTGGCACAAACCGGCATCACTGGATTACTGATGCTCGCGCGCGGATTTGGCACCCATATCCACAATCAGGCCAAACGGCAATGGAAACCCATACGCGGCAAGGCGCTGCCCGACGACCTGCGCGGGCAGACGCTGTTGCTGATCGGTGTGGGGCACATCGGCAAAAAGGTGGCGGCGTACGCGCAAGCCTTTGGCCTGAATGTGATCGGCGTGCGACGCACCCCACGGCAGCCGGACGACACCGTGAACGAACTTCATCCGCCCGAAAAGCTGCCGGAACTGTACCCGCGTGCCGACTGGATCATGCTGTGCTGCCCATTGACAAAGGAAACCGAAAACCTTGTCAACGCCGACGCTTTTAAACGCATGAAAAAAGGCGTCAAGCTCATCAACATCGCACGCGGCGAAATCGTCGACGATGCGGCGATGCTCGAAGCACTAAAGACCGGCCAACTCAGCGGCGCCGCGCTCGACGCCCACAGCCAGGAACCGCTATCCGCCGATTCACCACTCTGGGACATGCCCAACGTCATCATCTCTCCGCACAACGCCTCCGCGTCCACCGGCAACGAGCCACGCAGCGCCGAAATGTTTGTTGCCAACTTTGGGCATTGGGTGCGGGGGAAGGCTATGTTTAATGTGCAGAGGTTTTAGTCACGGCCCCCGCTAAAAGTTACAAATAAACCGATAATTGACGGACAAACTTTATTTCACGCCTTTGGATGACGGCGAATAGCAGGTGCTTACTGAAACAAAAAGAAACTATCCGTAATAGTAGTGGCCGTCACACCGACCAGCGTCACCAGCGTGGTAAACCCTGCCGGCCCCGGCGCCCCATCCGGGTCTATCTGCACCAGCGCATCCG
>OMIN01000079.1 GCA_900299145.1 Betaproteobacteria bacterium
ATCCCCCCCACCACCGTATTAAACCCGGCATCTACATAAGTGATTTCGCCGGTAATCCCCGCCGCGTAGTCCGACAGTAAAAAAGCCGCAGCGTTACCAACGTCTTCAATGGTCACGTTACGCCGCAGCGGCGCGTTCTCCTCGACGAACTTGAGTATTTTGCCGAAGCCGCCGATGCCCGCCGCCGCCAGCGTCTTGATCGGCCCGGCGGAAATGCCGTTAACGCGGATGCCTTTGGGGCCCAAGCCTTGCGCGAGATAGCGTACATTGGCTTCGAGGCTGGCCTTGGCCAAGCCCATCACGTTGTAGTTGGGCACCGAGCGTTGTGCGCCCAGGTAGGTGAGCGTCAGTACGGCGGCCTTGCGATTCTCCATCAGCGGCAGCGCGGCCTTGCTCAGGGCTGCTAGGCTGTAGGAACTGACATCGTGTGCGATGCGAAACGCGTCACGCGTCAAGCCTTCGAGGATATCGCCCTTCAACGCTTCGCGCGGGGCGAAAGCGATGGAATGCACGAGCCCGTCGAGGCCGCTCCACTCGGTGTGCAGATTTTCAAACAGCTTGGCGATCTGCGCTTCGTCAGCGACATCACACGGCAGCACCGGCGCCGGGCCGAAGTCTTTCGCCAAATCGACCACGCGGTTTTTGAGTTCCTCACTTTGATAGGTGAAAGCCAGCGTGGCACCCTCGCGGTGCGCGGCGCGCGCAATGCCATAAGCGATGGAGCGGTTGGACAACAAGCCGGTGACGAGAATTTTTTTGTCTTGCAGCAGGGCCATGAGCGTTCCTTTATTGACGCGGCGATTATACCAAGCGTCCCCGGCAGGCTGACGCGTGCAGGAGCTTTCGGCTACACTGGCGCGCGATGACTCCCTTACGTTTGTCGCTTGCGGTTTTGATCGCCTTGCTGCTGTCGGGTTGCGGCGAGCGCGTGGCATCGCCTTCGGCGCAAGCGGGCGCAGCCCAACAAAAAGTGCTGCGCTTTACCTTTATGGCCGCGGAAGCGGGCTTCGATCCGGTGCGCGTTTCCGATTACTATTCGGGTGTGGTCATAGCGGCGATTTTTGATCCATTGCTGACCTACGATTACCTAGCGCGGCCCGCCAAAATTGTGCCTAACACGGCGGTGGCGCTGCCGGAAATCAGCGATGGCGGCAAAACCTACACGCTCCGCATCAAGCCCGGCATTCGGTTCAGCGATGATCCTGCGTTTAAAGGCAAACCACGCGAGCTGACGGCCGCGGATTACGCCTATGCCATCAAGCGTTTCCTCGATCCGAAGAATCGTGCGCAATACGCGTTTTTGTTCGAGGGCAAAATCGTGGGGCTCGATAAACTCGCGGCCGACGCCAAAAAATCCGGACGCTTTGATTACGATGCACCGGTGGCGGGTCTCGAAACGCCTGATCGATATACGCTGCGCATCCGCCTGAATGAGGTGGATTACAACTTTTCTCACGTGCTGGCGTTTTTCATGGTGGGTGCGGTGGCGCGTGAAGCCATCGAAGCCTACGGCAACGATACCAACGCGCACCCCGTGGGCAGCGGCCCGTACGTATTGAAGCAGTACGTACGTTCGTCAAAAATGGTGCTGGAGAAGAACCCGAATTTCCGTGAAATGCTATGGAACGCGGAAGTGGGCGATGACCCGGAAAACCGGAAAATAGCCGTGCGCATGCAAGGCAAGAAACTGCCGTTGATTGAGCGCGTGGAAATCAGCGTGATGGACGAGGCGCAAAGCCGCTGGCTGGCGTTTCAGCGGCGTGAGACGGATCTGGAGTATCAGCTTTGGGAATTGACGCCCAAGTTCATGAGCGACGATGGGCAGTTGAAGCCGGAATTCATCCAACAAGGTATACGCATGGATCGCAGTGTCGATCCGGAAATCATTTATCTGATTCTCAACACGCAGGACAAGATCGGCAATGAACCGAACCCGTTTGGCGGCTTCACGCCGGAAAAAATCGCTTTGCGGCGCGCCATCGCCATGGCTTACAACGTCGAGGATCAGATCAAGGTGATCCGCAAGGGGCAGGCCGTGCGCGCGCAATTTCCGATTCCGCCGGGCGTGGCCGGTCACGAACCCGGCTACCGTATCGGCATCCCGTACGACGTGCGGCTTGCCAACGCGTTGCTCGACAAATTCGGATACGTGCGTGGCGCGGATGGCTATCGCCGACAGCCGGATGGTAAGTATCTGATTTTAAAGTATTTTTCTCAGCCCACTGAACGTGACCGGCAGTTCGACGAATTGATGAAGCGTTCGCTCGACAAGATCGGCCTGCGCCTTGAAATTCAAAAGGAGCGCTTTGCCGAACTGAACAAGCTGGCCGATCAATGCCGGCTCACCATGCGCCATTCAGCATGGATCGCCGATTACCCGGACGGCGACAACTTCATGCAACTGCTCTATGGCCCGAATTCGGGCCAGACGAATTCGGCATGTTACCGCTCGGCGGAGTTCGACAAGCGCTACGAGGCTTCGCGGCGGTTACCGCATGGCGCGGAGCGAAATCATTTGTATCGCGAAATGGCGCGGCAGGTGGAGGCTGACACCGCGTGGTTGCTGACTGACAGCCGCTATCGCAATGTGTTGGTGCAGCCGTATGTGGTGGGCTTCAAGAAGCACCCGGTTTACGCGCATGAGTTTTTGTACATGGACATGGACCCGCGGGAGTCAAAGGAGGCGCGGCCATGACCGCCTTCATCATCCGCCGTCTGCTGCAATTCATCCCCACGCTGCTGGGCGTGGTGCTGCTGGTGTTTATTCTGTTCAATTGGATCGGCGGCGATCCGGCGTATCTGCTCGCGGGCAAGATTTCCAACCCGGAGCAGATCGCCAACATTCGCAAACAGATTGGCGTCGATCAACCGTATACTGTGCAACTGTGGATATTCATCACGCAAATCGCCACCGGCGATTTTGGCGTGAGCTGGGCCACCAATGAGAAAGTCTCAACGATCTTCGCCACGCGGCTGATCCCGTCACTGACGGTGCTGCTGCCGATACTGATTGTCGGCACGTTGCTGGCAATGGGGCTGGCGCTGCTGGTGGCGTACCGGCGCGGTTCACTGACGGATCGCGCGATCATGATCGGCTGTACCGTCGGGCAGTCGGTCAGCATCCTTGTCTACATCATTGTGTTTCAGTATGTCTTCGCCTATCAACTCGGCTGGTTTCCGGTGCAGGGCTGGGGGCAGGATTTCTGGATCAATCTGCTGCAGTTCAGTGCGCTGCCGGTTATCGTCGGCGTGGCGGTGTCGCTGGCGCCCGACACGCGGCTCTATCGCACGTTTTTCCTCGACGAAATGCATCAGGATTATGTGCGCACCGCGCGCGCCAAGGGCCTCAGTGAATCGCGTGTGATGGGCGTGCACGTGCTGCGCAATGCGGCGATTCCCATTGTTACCAACGTGATGATTCAACTGCCGGCGCTGCTGGCTGGCGCATTTCTGATCGAACGGTTTTTTTCCATCCCAGGCATCGGGCGCGAGGTGCTCCTGGCGGTGGAACGCAGCGACTTTCCGCTGATTAAAGCGGTGACGGTGTATGTGGCCATGGCGACGCTGGTGATCAATCTGCTGACGGATATTTTGTACAAAGCCATCGATCCCCGGGTGCAACTCAAATGAACACGCCTGCCGCTTCGATGGCTTCCGCGGGCTTGTGGACGCTGGCATGGCGGCGCCTGCTGCGTGATCGCGTGGGCATGGTGTCGCTGGCGCTGGTGTGCGGCTATTTGTTGATCGTGATCGCAGCAGCGGCGGGCATCGTCGCTGGCGATTGGGCGCGCGAGGCGGGCGTGAATTACGCGTCGCCCGTGTTTGTGGGGGCGGGTGACAGCGCGCCGCAAGCCATTGCAGCCGTGCCGGCAGCACCAGCCGTCCCCAGCGAACCGGGCATCGTCGATCCGCTCGCTGGCGTGCTGGCCGAGTTACGCCAAAACCTCGCGGCTGCGCCGCCCGAACCGCCACGCGCCGCCACGCTGCCACTGGGCGGCGATAAATGGGGCCGCGATGTGTTGAAAAAGGCCGTCAAGGGAACGGAAACCTCGATGATCGTCGGTCTGGTAGCGGCGCTTCTGGCGGTGGCGATCGCCACGGTGATGGGTGCGTATGCGGGCTACTACGGCGGGCGCATCGACGATTTTTTGAATTGGCTCTACAGCGTGTTTACCGCCATCCCGTATCTGTTGCTGGTGCTGGCGATTGCGGCGGTGTTGAATCAAAAGGGCACGTTGACAGTGATTCTGATTCTGGGGCTGACCGGCTGGACGGGCATCTTCCGGCTGGTGCGCGCGGAATACATCAAGCACCGTTCGCGCGAATATGTGCTGGCGGCGGATGCGGTGGGGGCCTCTGATGCGCAGCGTATGTTCGTGCATATTTTGCCAAACGTCAGCCACGTGGTGCTGGTGCAATTGTCGCTGCATGTGGTGCTGTTCATCAAAATGGAAGTAATTCTGAGCTTTCTCGGGTTCGGTGTGGGCGTGGATACGGTGTCGTGGGGCAGCATGTTGAACGAATCACAGGCGGAATTGATCCTCGGCAAATGGTGGCAGCTTGCGGCGGCAACGGTAGCCATGGCCGTGCTGGTGACGGCGTTCAGCCTGTTCACTGATGCGCTGCGCGATGCCTTGGATCCGCGGTTGAAATGAGGGTGCTGCACCTATAGGAATGTCCATGCGTATTTTTCTTATTGGATTGGTGTTGTGCCTGTTGGGATTGCCCGTGCTGCTGCTGGGTGCCGCGTATCTGGCAGTATCGGATCGCCCGGCCCTCACACGCGAAACCACGTTCACGCCTGCCGACGTGCAGCGTGCGGAAGCGATACTCTCGAAACATGATCCGCGCCGAATTAAAGCTGGCGCACGCCGCACGTTACAGCTGTCGCAGAGCGAGGCCGATCTGGCGCTCAGTTATTTGGCAGGACGATATGGCAAGACCAGCACACGTCTATCGCTACAGTCAGGCCTGATTTTGTTCGCGTCCACCACACCCTTACCCATGCACGCGCCCGACCGCTATTTGAATGTCGAGGCGGTGCTGCGCGGATCTGAAACATTGCTGGTGTTCGAATCGTTGCGAGTCGGGCGCCTGCCCGTGCCCGCGTGGCTTGCGAATATGGCGCTCAAGGTGACGGTGGCCCGTTTGCGCAAGCGCGCGGGCTTTGCCCTTGTCGTTAACACGATCAAGGAGATCAGTGTCTCTGGTGATCAGCTTAGCATCACTTACGATTGGCAACGGGATACCGTGGACAACATCCGGTCGGCCGCGTTGCCGCCCGCCGATCAGGCACGCTTTCAGGTTTATCAAACCCATCTTGCGGAAAACGTGGCCGCGATAAAGACGCCGGCCAGCGTCACGATAACACTATCGGAACTGATGATGCCGCTGTTCAGACTGGCAGCTGAGCGCAGTATCAGTGGCGACCCGGCCGGCGAAAACCGCGCCGCGCTGGTGGTACTGGCTTTTTATGTCAACGGTAAGGGGCTGGACGCAATTGTTCCCGCGGCACGCGAGTGGCCGCGCCCGGCCCCTCGGAAGGTGTTACTCGCGGGCCGGGATGATTTTTCAAAGCATTTTGCCATTTCGGCGGCGATAGCGGGCAACGCCGGAGCGGCGCTTGCCGATGTGATCGGACTCTACAAGGAAGTGCGGGATTCCCGCGGAGGTAGCGGTTTCAGTTTTAACGACATCGCCGCAGACCGGGCGGGCACGCGACTGGGTGAACTGGCCGTCGGCAATCGTGAGTCCGCGCTGAAAATTCAACGCTTGATCACGGCAGGCGTGAGCGACAAAGACTTCATGCCGCCATTTGCGGATTTACCCGAATTCATGCCGGAGCCGGAATTCAAGCGTCGTTACGGTGGTATCGGTGCTCCTGCTTACAACGCCATGATGGAAGACATTGAGCGCCGCATCGCGGCGCTGCCTGTGCTTCGTTAAGGCGGTTAAAAATAACTCAATAAAAACAAATACTTACGTTGAAATCTGTTAAGGTGTATGCGCTATACGTGAGGCGCCGTGCGCACGACGATCATGCGATGATTCAATACTCGCGGCGGCGAGACCCTGCGCTATTTTCATTAGGGAAAATCATGAACAAATCTGCAATCCTGAGTGTGCTGAGCCTGACCCTGGCCGGAGGAATGTGCGAAGCGGTATTCGCGCAAGGCGTGGCTTATCCCAGCAAATCCATCCGCTGGGTGATTCCGTTTCCGCCCGGCGGCAGTGGGGATGTGCTGGCGCGGCTGGTGAGTCCCAAGCTCGCCGAGATGTTGGGCCAGCAAATCATTGTCGATAACCGCAGCGGCGCTTCGGGCACCATCGGCACGGTGGCAGTGGCGCGTTCAACGCCGGATGGTTATACGATTCTCTCGAACACGCTGCCGTTTGTCGCCAACCCGGCACTGCACAGTAAGCCGCCCTATGATGTGATCAAGGAATTCGAGCCGGTAATGTTGATGGCGAATCAGGGCTCGATGATTGCGCTGCATCCGTCCGTGCCGGTGAAGAATGTCAAGGAGTTGATCGCGCTGGCCAAATCGCGACCTGGGCAGATTAACTACGGCACGGCGGGGGCGGGTTCCAACCCACATATTGCCGCCGAGCTTTTTACCATGCAAACCGGCGCGGCGTTTACACCGGTGCACTTCAAGGGCGGCGGCCCGGTAATTATCGCGATTATGGCGGGCGAAGTTTCGATGAGTTTTCTGGCGATTGCTGGTGCAACCCAGCACGTGTCGTCGGGCCGCATGCGCGCGATCGCCGTCACCGGCACCAAGCGCGCGTTCTCCATGCCGGAGATTCCGACGGTGATTGAAAGCGGTGTGGCGGGATTCGAGTTTTCGGCCTGGCACTGGCTGATGGCGCCCAAGACCACGCCGCGCCCGATTATTAACACGCTGAACACGCGGTTGAAAGACGTGTTCAAACTGCCTGACGTGGTGCAGCGCACGCGCATCGAGGAATTTGAAATCATGGCGAGTTCGCCCGAGGAACTCGGCACGCTGCTGGCGAGCGAGGTGCCGAAATACGCGCGGCTGGCGAAGGAACGCAACATGCGGCTGGATTGAGGAGTTAAATCATAAGTATCTGTTTTTATTTAGTTTTCTTGCCCTGAAGCGCAAAATTTGTGAGCACCCCCGAAACCCTGCTGACGGTTCGCAACCTCAAAGTCGATTTCCGGCTGGATGACGGCGCGGTGCTGCATGCGGTGAGGGGCGTGAGCTTTAGCGTGCTGGCCGATACCACGGTGGCGCTGGTGGGCGAATCGGGCAGCGGCAAATCCGTCAGTGCGCTGGCGGCGATGGGTTTGTTGCCAGCCTCGAACGCAACCGTGTTGCCCGGCAGCATGATCGAATACCGTGGCCGAGATTTGTTGCGTCTACAGCCGCGCGAGATGACGGCGCTGCGGGGTGCTGAAATTTCGATGGTGTTTCAGGAGCCGATGAGTTCGCTGAACCCGGTTTTCAGTATCGGCTTCCAGTTGATCGAAGTGCTGGAAAAGCACCTGGGATTGCGCGGCCGCTTTGCCCGGAATCGCGCCATTGAGTTGTTGCGCGAAGTGGGCATACCGGACGCGCCCACGCGCATCGATGCCTATCCACATCAGCTTTCGGGCGGGCAGCAGCAACGCGTGATGATCGCGATGGCCATCGCCTGCGAGCCGCGCTTGCTCATCGCCGACGAACCGACCACTGCACTGGATGTCACCGTGCAAAAGCAGATACTCGCCCTGCTGGCCGAGTTGCAGAAAAAGCGGCGCATGGCGATGCTGTTCATTACGCATGACCTGGGGCTGGTGGCGCAGGTGGCGGATCATGTGGTGGTGATGCGTGACGGCGAAGTGCGCGAACAGGGCGCGGTGGCGGATGTCTTTAGAGCGCCGCAAGACACCTATACGAAAGCGTTGCTGGCGTGCCGCCCGCCGCTGGATCGCCGGCCGCACCGTTTGCCGGTGGTGGACGATTTTCTGAAGGCCGGTGCGGTGGTGGAAACCGCTGAGCGCCAGCGTGGGCTGCGCGGCGATGAGGACATCGTGCTCGAAGTTCGCCAGCTCGCAAAAAGTTTCTATTTTCGCGAGAGCCTGTTGCGCCAGCGCGAGTTCAAGGCGCTTGGCAATGCCTCGTTCAAGCTCGCCAAAGGCAAAACGCTGGGCGTCGTGGGCGAATCGGGCTCGGGCAAAACGACCATGGTGCTGACGCTGATGCGCCTTATCCCCGCGTCGGGCGGCACCGTGCTGTTCGATGGCCGCGATCTGCTGTCGCTGACGCCAGCGCAGGCAATGACCTACAAGCGGCGCATCCAGATCGTATTCCAGAACCCGTATGCCTCGCTCAACCCGCGCTTTACCGCCGGGCAGATTTTGCTGGAGCCGATGCGCATACACGGCATTGGGGCAACCGAAGTAGAACGTGTTGCGCTGGCGCACGAACTGCTGCGCAAAACTGGTCTGCCCGAGACGGCGTTCCATAAATATCCGCATGCATTCTCCGGCGGCCAACGCCAGCGCATCGCCATCGCACGCTGCCTGACCATGAAGCCCGACGTGCTGGTTTGCGACGAAGCGGTATCGGCGCTGGATTTATCCGTGCAGGCGCAGTTGCTGAATCTGCTGCAAGATTTGCAGGACGAATCCGGCATGAGCTACATATTTATTTCGCACGATCTGGCCGTGGTGAAATACATGTCCGACACCGTAATGGTGATGAAGGACGGCGAGATCGTCGAAATGAACGACGCCGATGCGCTCTATCGCGATCCGCAACAGGATTACACCAGGCGGTTGCTGGCGGCGGTGCCGGGCAGTTAGGTGAGGTGGCCCTGAGCAATTGGATAGGATTTCAGGTTCTATATGTGTAGCCCTGCGGGTTAAGCCGCCAGTTTTGCTGGCAGCAAAGTGAAGTAAACGCTATCTGGGGTCTGACCGTCAGGACTGGTGTGCGGTCGGCCGTTGTTGTAGAACAAGATGTATTTGGTCAATGACGCCTTGGCCTGGCTGACCGAATCGTAGGCATGCGAGTAAACTTCGTCGCATTTGATCGTTCTCCACAGCCTCTCGACCAACGCGTTGTCGCGCCAGCATCGCTTGTCATCCATGCTGATCTGGATTTGATGCGCGGTCAGGACATCCATGAATGCCGAGCAAGTGAACTGGCTGCCTTGATCCATATTCGTGATCTCGGGCGTGTCGTCGCGGCTGATGGCTTCTTCCAACGCATCCACGCTAGCATCCGCTGCCATGGTGTTGGACAGACGCCATGCCAGCACCTCGCGGGTGGCCCAGTCCAGTATCGCCGTCAGATACACAAAGCCGTGTGCCATCGGGATGTAGGTCATGTCTATTGCCCACACCTGATTGGGCCGCTTGATGCTCAAGCCCCGAAACAGATACGGATAGACCTTATGTCCAGGATGGCGCTTGCTGGTGTTGGTTTTGCGATACAACGCCGCGATGCCTATCAAATGCTTCAGCGTGGCGACGTGTTTGCGTCCGACCGTAGCGCCGCGCAGCCTGAGCAGATCGCACAGCATGCGGGCGCCCGCGAAGGGATGTTCCAGGTGCAGCCGGTCGAGGAGACGCATCAGGGCTAAATTGGCCTCTGGCACCGGCAGCGGCTTGTGGTATATCGAAGCGCGTGAAATAGCCGGTAACAGGGCTTGTCGCCCGATGGGCATCGGATGGGCGTGGTCGATCATCGTTTTGCGCTCGCATCGCCCAGGTGACCGAGTGCGCCGGCCAAAAAATCATTGTCCAGAGCCAGTTGATTGATCTTCGCGTGCGGTGATTTGATGTCCGGGCCTGGTTCGCGTTTAACCTCGGCGCTGGCAAACACCTCCGCTGCCCTTTGCTGCAATTCCGCCTTCCATTGGGTGATCTGGCAATGGTGTACGTCGAAGCGTTCGGCTAACTGCGCCAGCGTCTGGTGGCCTTGGATCGCGGCTAAAGCCACCGTGGCTTTGAATACCGCTGAATGGTTACGGCAGGGTCGTCTCATGCTCTCTGCTTCTTGGGCTTTTAATCGCCCATTGTTGCAGAGCTTTACTTATCCCACTGTCCCATTTTGCGGAGCCACCTCTCCTAGGCATGATCGAGGTATAGAAGTAGTTGCCACTTTTGAACGGTCCGCGGACGATGGTGTTGCTGCCAGCACTCAATTCGTGTTTGGCGTAGAAGTGCGACTCGGCAGTTTCCAACTCGCTGTGCCTAATTGAGTGCGCTGCGCAAGACAGGGCGACGCTCATGCAAGCGCTGATAGTGGCTTGTGTGTTGGGTAACGACAGTCCACATAAGGTAGTAAAATCTGCGCCGATGGAAGCCATGGTAAATATATGCGTTAATTCATGCATGTATTTGATCTCACTAGTTTTTGAAGGGCAGAAATATTTGTTTTTGCAAATCATTTCAGTACGGTAGTATAAGCCTGTTGTGTGGTTGCTTCCAAAGGCTCCATTACATGATGAAAATGCTAACGGTATTTCGCATCCTCGCGAGTCGTAATGTGTGGATTTATTTGGCTGGGGCTCCCCTGGTAGTACAGGCACAAATCAAGCCCGGCGAATACGTCTACTCAGGCGGCTACGGTGTGTTGACGGTATCCGCAGACAAAGGCGGTACACAGAAATTCGAGCTTGAAGTCGTCGGCGCGAATTTTCACACGTGCAGCTTGGCTGGTGTGATACGCAACAACGAAGCACGTATGGAAGACAGCGCCGACGACAAGCAGCCGTGTGTTGTCACCTTCAAGCCGGGCAAGGACGGCATCGCCGTCGATTCAAGGCACGAGCGGGCTTGTTCGTTTTTCTGTGGCGTGCGCGCAAGATTCGAAGGCACATACGCCATGCCGCCGGCGGGTTGTGCGCCGAGCCTTGTGCGCCAGACGCGCAATCGCTTCAAGGCCGCTTACGATAAAAAGCAGTACGCCGAGGCGCGCGGTGTGCTCGCGCCCGTCGTCGATAAATGTCTGGGTACGTTGAATCATTACGGTGAAGGCTGGGTGCGCAACGACATGGCGATCACTTACTACCGCACCGGTGAATTGGCGGCATGCCGTGAAGTGTTAAAGCCGTGGCAGGAACTCGCGGGCACGCCGGACAGCGAAATCAAGGACGGTTATCCGCCCTCCGACGCCGAAGAAATGCTGCGCCTCGCACAGGCCACGCGCGCCAACCTGAAAGTCTGCGGCGCGCCAGTCATGATCCGCAAGCCGAAGCCCTGACTGCGTTCAAGGCACGCCGGGAAACGCCGTCACATACTGCACTTTCACGTCCGGAAACGTCGTGACAATCTGCACTTTGGTGTCGGGAAACGCCGTGACGATTTGCCATTGCCCGCACTTGTCCGGGAACGCTTTGACTTTCTCGACTTTCAGATCCGGGAAGGCGGTCACTTCCTGCACCTTGATGTCGGGAAACGCCGTGACAATCTGAATCTTGCCGTAAAGCTTTTTGCCCTTGTAGGTGCAGGCTTTGCGGTCTAGCGGCGGATTGATGCCGGCGGCCTTTGCGGCCGGGGCCATCGTCGCGAGCAGCGCCATGGTGGATGCGAGCACCACTGCCATGGACAACATCCGCAGTAACAGACCTTCAAGCAGGGCTAATTTCACGGTTGAAATTCCTTCAAGTGGCAGGCTGGCGAATTGGGCACAATATGAACCAATTCCGGTAAAAGTGCCCCGTAACCATGAGAGATCGTATACCACTTTGCGGAACAAGTACAAAAGGGATGCGGCGGCGCGGCATCTGCGGTATCCTCGTGGCATCCCATGAAGAATTTATTTTACGGCTGGCGCGTGGTCGGCGCGGGCGGAGCTTTGCAATTTCTGCAAAGCGTGTTGCTCAATTCGGCGTTTGGCGTTTATGTGGCGGTACTGGTGGAGGAGCGCGGCTGGAGCAAGACCGCGCTGTCGGGCGCTGCGGCGCTGAAATCCACCGAGGTGGCGTTGCTCGGCCCGATACTCGGCTGGATGGTCGACCGCTTCGGTGCAAAGGGGCCGGTGCGCATCGGCGTGATCCTGTTCGGCATCGGCTTCATGCTGTTAAGCCGCATCGACTCGCTGCTGGAATTTTACGCCGCGTTCGTGGTCATCGCCCTCGGCTCCAGCATGTTCAGCAACCTGCTGGTGAGCGTGGCGATTATTCAGTGGTTTGAAAAGCATCGCACGCGCGCGCTTTCGGCGCTGCAGTTCGGCGGCGCGATTGGCGGCCTGTTCGTGTTTCTGGTGGCGTGGTCGATACAGACGTTCGGCTGGCGCCCCACCGCCATGGGTTCGGGCATACTGGCGATTCTGGTGGGCTTTCCGCTCGCATCGGTTATCCGCAGCCGGCCCGCGGACATGGGCCTGACGGTGGACGGCCTGCCGCCCGCGGAAAAAATCGAAGGCAAGGCCGAGGCGCCCGCCGGACCCGCCTTCACCGCGCGGCAGGCGTTGCGCACCAGCGCGTTCTGGTTGCTGTCGCTGGGGCATGGGTTCTCGCTGCTGGTAGTCATGGCGATTAACGTGCACGCCGTCACGCACATGAAAGAAGGGCTCGGTTACACGCTGGCGCAGGCATCGTTGTTTTTCATCCTGGTGACGCTGGGGCAGTTTTTCGGCGTGATGCTGGGTTGGCTGGTCGGCGAAAAATTCGCCAAGCGCAATGTCGCGGCCACCTGCATGCTGATGCACGCGGTAGGCATGCTGCTGCTGACCTTTGCGCCGGGGCCCTTCATACTGGCCTTTGGCCTCTTATTGCACGGCGTGGGCTGGGGCTTACGCGGGCCGTTCATGCAGGCGATACGCGCGGATTACTTTGGCCGCCGCTCCATCGGCGTGATTCTGGGCCTGTCGACCATGATCACGGTCATTGGCCACATCTTCGGGCCGTTGATGGCAGGCGCATTTGCCGACTGGCAGGGCAACTACATCGCGGGTTTTTCCGTACTGGCGGCGCTGGCGGCAGTCGGCTCGCTGTTTTTCTATATGGCGAAGCCGCCGCCGGTGCCGCAGGCTGCTATGGCGCAAAATCGTTGATCATAAATGTTTGTTTTTATTGATTTATTTTAGTTGAACGCCAATAGTCTTGATCAGCTTGGACCAGCGCGTGATTTCAAAATCCAGATACTTGGCCAGTGCTTCCGGCGGGCCGCCGAGCGGGGCGACACCGAGCGTCTGAAAGCGTTCGCGCACGTCCGCTGTTTGCAGCAGGCGATTGATTTCGGTGTTGAGCTTCGTGACGATGGGGCGCGGCGTGCGGGCCGGCGCGAACACGTTGTACCAGGCGATCACCTCGAAGCCGGGCACGCCTGATTCAGCGATGGTGGGGATGTCCGGCGCGATGTCCGCGCGCTTGGCGCTGCTCACCGCCAGAGCGCGCAATTTGCCACTGCGTGCGTGCGGCAGCACGCCGGTGATCACATTGAACACCCCTTGAGCTTCGCTACCCATCACTGCGGTCACCGCCGGATTACCGCCCTTATAGGGCACGTGCAGTAACTGAATGCCGCTCATGTGCGCGAACATTTCCATGGTGAGATGTGCCGATGTGCCCGCGCCCGACGACGAAAACGCGAGTTTCCCCGGCTGCGCTTTCGCGAGATTGATCAGATCACGCGTGGTTTTCGCCTGCAAACCGGGGTGCACGCCCAGCAGATAGGGCATTTGCGCCAGCAGGATCACTGGCGCAAGGTCGGTCACCGGGTTGAACGGCAGTTTGTAGAGCGAGACGTTGATGGCAATGCCGCCGGATGTCGTGAGAATCGTGTAACCGTCCGCCGGCGCACGCACTGCAATGTCGATGCCGATGGTCGACCCGCCGCCGGGGCGGTTGTCGATGATCACCGGCTGGCCCCACGCTTCATGAAATTTTTGCGACAGCACGCGGCCCACAAGATCATTCGAGCCGCCCGGCGTGAAGGGGACGATGATGCGGATGGGTTTGGTGGGGTAGTTGTCGGGGATTGCTGCGGCAAGTGTTGTGCCGCTGGCAAGGCACGTCAAAACGGCGCACGGCAGAAGAGCGGCACGCATGCAATGTACTTTCATAAGTATTTGTTTTTATTGAATATTATTTAAGACGCCGGCGGCAGTATGCGTTCCGCGCGCATTTCATCCCACATGCGAAAGAGCATGTCTTCGGTGTCGACCTGTTCGTGAAAGCCGTAGCGCCGCAGTTTGGTGAGGCTGGACACCACGTCAAAGCCCGCCGCGAAAACGAAATCGCCGTACGGCCATTGCACAATGTCGGCGTAGCTGATGTCGCGCAGACCGTACTTTTTCACCATCTGCTCCCACACCGGCGCTTTGTCGGCCATGGTACGCACGAGGCTGATGTGGCGGCGCATGCCCACTTCCATGTGAAAGTGTTTGGCGATTTTCGGCCAGGTGTCTTCCCACCGGATGAGGTCGCCATTGGTGATGTTGAATGCCTGATTCGCGCACTGCGGCGCGGTGGACATCCACACCACCGCGCGGGCGAGCATGCTGGAATCCGTGCATTGATACAGCGCATGAAAATTATCCACCGTGCCCGGATGGCATAACGGCAGGCCGAGTTCCTTGCTGATGGCGGCGTAAATGCCGATCACCATGGTGAGATTGCTGTGATTGCCGATGGCGAACCCGCAAATTGCGTGGGGCCGCGACGAAGAATACGTCCAGCGTTTGCCTTTTTGCCGGTCTTCGATGTAATCCCACTGGTTGTAGTAAAAATTCGGTGGCATGTGGCGCGGGTGGTCTTCACGCGCCGGTGTTTTGAAGCCGCCCAGATGCGAGCCGTACCACTTGGTGCCCTGCATGACATGAATGTGCTTCAAGCCGGCGGCGACGGGCTCGATGTTTTCCACCAAGTTGCGCAGCATCGCAAGATTGTTGTTGATGATGGCGGGCGAAAGCGGGTCGGGATTGGTAGCCACCGCCACGTAAAAAATATGCGTGACATCGGAAAGGTGCGCGAGCTTCGCCTGGCATTGCGCCGCGTCGAGTAGATCAATGGCGATATGCTCGTAAGCGCCTTCGACGTCAGGCTTGCGGCGCGACAGCGTGACGACTTCCCAGTCACCGGTGGCGAGCAAGTGCCGCAGCAGGTTACGGCCTACGACACCGGTGGCGCCTGCGATCAACGCTTTTAGTTTGGGCATGGTTATGTTTTTTCCATCAAGAATTTCAGCGCTGCCCGCGCACAAACATCGGGATAAGCCCCCGCCGGATGCCACGCATCGCCATCGATCACCAGCAACCGTGCGCTGGACATTTTTTCCTGCCACGCTTTAACACCTTCGATGGGACGCAGGCCGCTGCCAGTGGTGGCCATGACTAGCGTGGGGCATTTTACCTTGGGTAAATCAGGGCGGATGTCGACACCGGGCACCCACGGCAGGTAGCTTTGTAGCGTCGACAGCGGCGTGCGGCCCTGAATCTGTTCCGCCCAATAGTTCACTTGTGCCGGCGTGGCATTGTTACCCAGCCGCCCGGCCATGGTGCCGCGCGCCCACGCCAGTACGCCTGCGCGTTCGATTTGCCGCAGCCAGCGCGTGGTATCAGGCGTGCCGGTAATCATCGGGGCCACGGCCACCAGCGATTTCACGCGCACGGGTTGGCGCGCGGCGAACGTCATGGCAATGGAGCCGCCGCTTTGTGCGCCGATAAAATGCGCGGAATCGCAACCGGCGAAAGCGAGCAGCGCTTCGATGTCCGCGTGCAGACGTTCGAGCGACCAACGCGCGTTTGCGGCGATGGGCGTGGACTTGCCGAAGCCGCGCACGTCAAACCGCAGCACGCGAAAATGCCGTGCGAGATGCGGCACCCAGCCGCGCCAGGCGTCAAGGCTTTGTCCCATGCCGTGCACCATGACCACGGTTTCGGGTACGCGCCATGGGTCGGTGAAGTCGTCGATGACTACGTGCAACTCAATGCCGGGTTCGACTGCGAGTCTGTGCGTAGTGCTCATGCGGGTATTAGATCATTCCGGCTTGATGCCCGACTGGCGCACGACTTTGGCCCACTTTGCCTGGTCGTCACGAATCAACGTGGCGAAGGCTTCCGGCATTTCGGCATGCGTGACCACGCCATCGTCCGCCAGCCTTGCGGCGGAGGTGGGCAATTTCATGATTTTGCCGGCTTCAATGTTAAGCCGCGCGATGATTTCGCGTGGCGTGGCTGCCGGGGCGAGCAGGCCGTACCAGCCGGTAACCTCATAGCCGTTGAGACCCGCTTCCGATACGGTCGGCACCCGCGGCAGGATGGCCGCGCGCTGTGTGCCGGTCACACCGAGCGCGCGCATTTTGCCGCTTTTGACATGCGGCGCGGCGTTCAGCATGTTGTTGAAAATCACCGGCACTTGTCCTGCCAGCGTGTCGATGGTGGCGGGGGTGCCGCCCTTGTAGGGAATGTGCTTCATCTTCACGCCAGCCATCAGCTGAAACAGCTCGCCCGCCAGATGCGGCAGACTGGCCGTGCCCGACGACGCGAAGTTTACCTGACCGGGGGCTGCTTTCGCCACGCCGATCAATTCCTTCACCGTACGTGCAGGGAAACTCGGATGCACCACCAGCAGATAAGGCGAACGCGCGGTCAGCGCCACCGGTGCGAAATCACGTTGAGGGTCGTACGGCACTTTCGCGAAAACGCTGGGGTTGATGGCGAACGTGGCGGCGGTCATCAGCAGCGTTTGACCGTCGGGCGCCGCTTTGGCGACATACTCGATGCCGATCATGCCGCTGGCGCCCGGACGATTGTCGACGATGAATTGATGGCTGAATGCATCGCTGAAGCCGGGTGTCAGCACGCGCGCGAGGATGTCGATCGGGCCCCCCGCCGGATAGCCGACGACGATGCGCACCGGGCGCGCGGGATAACTTTGGAAACTTTGCGCGTGTGCGGACACGCTTGTCAGCACTGTGGACGACAAGGTGGGCAACAATAAATTGACGTACTGTAAGTATTTGTTTTTATTTAATATTTTTAAAAGCATGCGACGCAACCTGAAGCGGCTTTTGCCTTGACACAATGTCCGGGGCAAATCTAACATGAATCACCGCACGCAAAATTCTTCGGGCCGTACTTCCGATCGCACTTACCCTGCATACAAAGGACATCATGACGACTTCCGTGGCGTTTATCGGCTTGGGCAACATGGGCAATCCTATGGCGATGAATCTGCTCAAAAAGGGTTACCCGATGACGGTGTTCGACCTGAACGCCGCCGCCGCAAAAAATCTGATCGCGGCGGGCGCCAAGGGCGCTGCTTCGGCGGCGGAAGCCATCGCCGGCGCTGACGTGGTGTTTACCAGCCTGCCCGGCTCGCCGCAGGTGGAACCGTTTTATCTGGATGCCGGCGGCGCGGTGGCAAAGGCCAAAGACGGCGCAATTCTGGTGGATTTATCCAGTGTGTTGCCCGCGACGCCGCGCAAAATTGAGGCGGCGGCCAAGGCGCGCGGTTTGCGTTTTCTGGAAGCGCCCGTGAGCGGGGGTGTTACCGGCGCGCAAGCCGCGACGCTGGCGGTGATGACGGGCGGCGATGCCTCGGTGCTGGAACGGGTGCAGCCGTTGCTCGAAGCCATCGGCAAGAATATTTATCACGTCGGCCCGGCGGGCGCGGCCAACACTATCAAGGCCATTAACAACATGCTGTCGACGGTGAACGCCTGCGCCTTGATGGAAGGCTTAGTGGTGGGGTTGAAGGCCGGGCTGGATCTCAAAACCATGGGCGAGATCATCAAGAACAGCAGCGGCAACAGCAACGCGATTCCGCGCGTCGAGCGCGCCTTTATTCCGCGTAACTTCGAGCCGGGGTTCAAGGTGGCGCTGATGAACAAGGATCTGGATACGTTTCACGCCATCGCCAAAGAGGTGCACGCGCCGGTGAGCTTTTCCAACATGGCGCAGCACTATCAGCAGTCGGCACTGGCGGCGGGATTTGGCGAGAAGGACACCAGCGTTATTTTTTCGTTGATCGAACAGCAGGCGGGGCTGAACAACAAGTAGCGAGAAGAGCAACGAAAAGGCAACTTTTGGGTAACTACCGGGTGACAACATCGCCCGATTGATCCACAATTCGCAGGTTGCATTAATAACCATCAGGGAAGCGATATGAGCGAAATGCGTTATGAAGCGCCCAAGACGGCTGAGGCAGCCGTCGCGCTGCTGGCGGGCGCAAGCGGCGTGGCCAAAGTGCTCGCCGGAGGCACGGATTTGCTGATCCAAATGCGCGGCGGGCGCGTCGAGCCCGAGTTGGTGGTGGATATCAAAGGCATACCCGAAATGCGCACCATCACTGCTGAAAACGGCGGTTTCCGGCTGGGGGCGGCGGTGACTGCGATGGAAATGAACGAGCATGCGGCGTTCTCCAAGGCTTGGCCTGGCTTGACTGAGGCTGCGATGCTGATCGGTTCCTATCAGATCAAGGGCCGTGCGACGGTCGGCGGCAATTTGTGCAACGCTTCGCCAGCGGCGGATAGTGTGCCGGCGCTGATCGCAGCAGGTGCAACTGCCACTATCGTCGGCCCCAAAGGCCGGCGAGACGCGAAAGTAGAAGACATTGCCACCGGGCCGGGCAAAAACTCACTGGCCAAGGGTGAAATCGTGGTGTCGTTCCTGCTGCCGGCGCGGCCTGCGAATTCGGGCGATGCGTATCTGCGTTTTATTCCGCGCACGGAAATGGACATCGCCGTGGTGGGCGCGGGCATCAATCTCACGCTGGATGGCAAAGGCGTGTGCACGGCAGCGCGCGTGTGTTTGGGTGCGGTGGCTGAGCGGGCGCTGTTGGTGCAGCCCGCCGCCGATGCATTGATCGGCACCAAAGTGGACGATGCCGCCATCGCAAAAATGGGCGCGGCGGTCAGCGCGGCGTGCCGGCCGATCGATGACAAACGCGGTACCAAGGCTTTTCGGATCAAGGTTTCAGGCGTCATGGCGCGGCGCGCCGCCGCCATTGCACTTAATCGGGCACGGGGGAAAAACTGATGGCCAAGCAGCATGTAGTGACCACCATTAACGGCAACGCCGTTGAATTTTTGTGCGATACGCGGCAGACGCTGCTGGAAGTATTGCGTGATGAACTGCACATGACCGGTGCCAAGGAAGGTTGCGGCACCGGCGACTGCGGCGCCTGCACCGTCAACATCGACGGGCGCATGACCTGCTCTTGCCTGTTTCTCGGCGCAGAAGCGCAGGGCAAGAACATCAATACCATCGAAGGCATGGCGATGGGCGACAAACTGCATGTGCTGCAACGCAAGTTTCTGGAGCACGCTGCGCTGCAATGCGGCATCTGCACGCCGGGCATGTTGATGGCGGCGAAAACGCTGCTCGACAACAACCCGGATCCCACGGAAGAACAAACGCGGTATTGGCTGGCGGGCAATCTGTGCCGCTGTACGGGGTATAACCAGATCATTGATGCGGTGCTTGACGCCGCCAAGGAACTCAGAGGAGCCAAAGCATGAGCGCAGTCGTTACCGAGAAAAAACTCAAGGTCGTTGGCACCCGCCCGGATCGTCCGGACGGCGTACCCAAACTCACCGGCACCGCGCAATACGGCGCCGATTACACGCTGCCGGGCATGCTGTGGGGCAAGATTCTGCGTTCGCCGCACGCGCACGCGCGCATCAAAAAAATCGACGCCAGCAAGGCATTGAAGTTGCCGGGCGTGAAGGGCGTGGTGACCGCCGCGGACTTACCGGATCAAAAATTTGATTATGTTGGTCCGGAGCGCGTGGCGCAGAATTTCTGGCACATGACGCGCAACATTCTGGCGCGCGAGAAAGCGCTGTACGAAGGCCATGCGATTGCTGCTGTCGCCGCCACCACGCCGGCGATCGCCGCCGAGGCGCTGAAACTGATCGAAGTCGATTACGAAGTGTTGCCGCACGTGATCGATGTCGAAGACGCAATGAAGCCCGACGCGCCGTTGCTGTTCGAGGACATGATTACGCGAGGCATTGAGCCGGCGCCGACCAAACCTTCGAATATTTCCAAGCGGGTCGAGTTCAAACTCGGCGATGCCGATGCGGCATTTGCCACGGCCGATGAAGTCGTTGAATTGAGTTTCAAGACTGCCGCAGTGCATCAGGGCTACATCGAGCCGCACGCGTGTCTTGCGCGCGCCGATGCCGACGGTCAGGCGGAAGTGTGGTCGTCGAGTCAGGGGCACTTCGTGGTGCGTACCATGACCGCCAAGCTGCTCGGCATGAAAACCGGTGATTTGCGCTGCCACGCCGCCGAAATCGGCGGTGCGTTCGGCGGCAAGACGGTAGTGTATGTCGAGCCGGTGGCGGTGGCGCTGTCGAAAAAGACCGGTCATCCGGTGAAAATCATGATGAGCCGCGAAGATGTGTTCAAGGCCACGGGACCAACTTCCGGTGCGTCGATGACCATCAAGGTGGGCGTAATGCGCGACGGAAAAATTGTCGCGGCGAAAGGTCTGTTCAAGTATCAGGCGGGCGCGTTCCCCGGCTCGCCGGTGATGAATGGCTGCATGTGCGGCTTTGCGCCGTACGACATCGCCAACGTCAACACCATTGGTTACGACGTGGTGTGCAACCGGCCAAAGTCGGTGGCATATCGCGCGCCGGGTTCGCCGATTTCAGCGTTCGCGGTGGAAAGCACGCTCGACATGGCGGCCAAGAAAATCGGCATGGACCCTATTCAGTTCCGTCTGAAAAACATCGCGAAAATTGGCACACCAACAGTGTGGGGGCCGAAGCACAGCCACGCCGGTTTTGCCGAAACGCTGCAAGCACTGCAAAAGCATCCGGCGTACAGCGCGCCGCTGGGCAAAAATCAGGGGCGTGGCGTAGCGGTGGGTTACTGGTTCAACGGCGGCGGAGAATCCAGCTCGACGGTGAACGTCAACGAAGACGGCACAGTGGTGGTTGCCACCGGTAGCCCGGACATCGGTGGCTCGCGCGCTTCCACCGCGCAAATGGCGGCGGAAACGCTGGGCATCCCGTACGAAGCGGTACGGCCGATCATCGCTGATACCAACTCGGTGGGCTACACGCAGGCCACCGGCGGTTCGCGCGTGACGTTTGCGACCGGCATGACGGTGATCAACGCGTGCAAAAAAGTCACCGAAGAAATGTGCCGCCGCGCGGCGAAAATCTGGAAAATCGAGCCGGAAAACGTGATCTGGGAAGACGGCAGCGCGCGGCCTGCGGGCAAGCGTGCAGGTGAGTTCCCGCCGCTTTCGTTCAAGGAAATTGCCTCCAAACGTACTGCCACTGGCGGGCCGGTGGTGGCGTCAGCGTCGATTAATGCCGAAGGGCAGGCGCCAGGATTCTCTGCGCAGTTTGCCGACGTGGAGGTTGATCCTGAAACAGGCGCAGTGAAGATTCTGCGTTATGTTGCCGCGCAGGACGTGGGACGCGCCATTCACCCCAGCTACTGCGAAGGCCAGATCATTGGTGGCGTGGTGCAAGGCATAGGCTGGGCTCTGAACGAGGAATATATCTACGACAAGAATGGCCGTCTCGAAAACCCGGGCTTCCTCGATTACCGCATGCCGGTTGCGTCCGACCTGCCGAAGATCGACGCGATTGTGGTCGAAGTACCGAACCCGAATCATCCGTACGGTGTGAAGGGCGTGGCGGAAGCCAATATCGTGCCACCGATGGCCGCGATTGCCAGTGCCATTCATGGCGCGACTGGCAAGCGTTTGACCGATCTGCCGATGTCGCCGCCGAAGGTGTTGGCCGCGCTCGATAGCTGATCGCGGATAGTACAGCGATAGAAAAGGCCCATGCCATGCATGGGCCTTTTTTGTTGTCTTACTAATTCGTCACTAGCCGCCCTTTTCCTCGTCGTAACAACCATGTGTGGTGGCGATGCGTCCGCCGTCCACAACGATGTGTGCGCCGGTCACGTATGCCGCGTCATCTGATGCGAGAAATAGCGCTACCGGCGCTACATCCTGCGGCGTGCCCTGACGATTAAGTGGTGTGACGGCGACGCGCGATTTGTCCACGGCTGACACGGCCACCTGGCTCTTGCGCGGGCCACTGGAGCAAATACAATTGACGCGAATGTTGTATTTGCCCAGATCGTGCGCCATCACATGCGTGAGCGGCAGCAGTCCGCCCTTGCCGGCCGAATACGCTGCAATTGCCGGATTGCCGAGTAGACCGTCAATCGATCCATGATGAATTATGGAGCCGGCTCCAGCTTTTTTCATCAGTGGTAAAAACGCTTGCGAGCAGATGAAGGCCGATGACAGATTGCGGCTGATCATCGTGTCCCAGGTTTCGAGCGTGGTTTTCTCGAAGGTTTGGCGGATCGGATTGCGTCCGGCGACGTTGAACAGAATATCGACTTTGCCGAGCGTTTTCGCGCAGGCGTCGGCCACGGCTTGTACTTGCCCGGCGTTGCTCACGTCGGCGTGAAAATGCGGGATGTCGAATTGATCGAGGCGCAGCGTGCTGGCGTCGCGGATGTCATCGTTGTCGTCAATGCAAACCACGCGCGCGCCTTCACGCGCGAACAGCAACGCAGCCGCGTGGCCAAGGCCCCATGCGTCACCGGCGATGATTGCAGTCTTGTTAGCAAGTCTCATAAAAATCCTTTTAAAACATATACTTATGGTTTGTTCGTCATGCGATGGTATTAATGCCGCGTAACGTCGCACAACGATGTATGACGCAGCTCAAGTATCCACACTCACGTTCTACCACGCCCCGCCAGGTACGAACAACCACCGCAGCAGGCCGGCAACCGAGCGACAACCAGCGTGCTAGCATACCTGCCCCATGCAGTCGCGAACCCTAAAGTTACAGTCAAGGAGCCAACATGAAAGCAGCGTTTTTCAGAAAACACGGCGGGCCGGAAGTCATGGAGTATGGCGATATTGCCGACCCGGTGGTATTGCCGGGCCAGGTGATGGTGGACGTGCACGCTGCCAGCGTCAATGGCGCAGACTGGAAAGTGCGCAAGGGCAGCTATGCGCCGATTACCGACTTGCCGTACATCCCGGGCCGGGATTTTTCAGGGGTGGTGAGCGCGCTGGGAGAAGGCGTTACGGATTTCGCCATTGGCGATGAAGTGTTCGGTGTATGCGACGTGGGGCAGGAGCAGGCCTACGCGGAAAAAATTGCCATCAAGGCGTCCATCATCGCGAAGAAGCCAAAGGGGTTGTCGCACGAAGAATGCGCTGCGCTGGCGCTGATCGGCCTGACTGCGCTGATATCAGTGGAAGACACCTTGCAACTGAAAAAGGGTGAAACCATTTTGATACAGGGTGGCGCGGGCGGCGTGGCGAGTTACGCCATCCAGCTTGCCAAGCACATCGGCGCGCGCGTCATAACCACCGCGCGGGCTGAGAATCATCCGTATCTTCGCAAACTCGGTGCCGATCACATCATCGATTACAACGCGCAGGATTTCACCAAAGTGGTGTCGAACTGTGACGCGGTGTTTGATACCGTGGGTGGCGATGTCACTCAGCGTTCGTTCGCCGTCCTGCGGCCGGGGGGGCGCGCGGCATCTATTGCGGCTGGGCAGGCGGCGCCGGTGTCGCCGCGCGCGGATGTGACGTCATTGCGGCCCAAGGTAGGGCGTGACCGTCCACACCTGGAGCGGATTTCCGCGCTTGCGCTAAGTGGAGCGGTGCGGCCGCCGGAAATGACGATTTACAAACTATCCGAGGCTGCCGCCGCGCACAAAATCAGCGAAGGCCGGCATTTCCGCGGAAAGCTGGTGTTCAAGGTTCGTTAGAACTGCTGCCAGCGCAGCGGCGGGAGCCGGTCAAATCTAATCCAGATTTAACCGGTAAGCATTGGCCGCTGCGCCGTAAAACAGCGCCTGCTTTTCGCTGGCGGAGTAGCCAGCGGCGATGCGTTTGAACGCATTCCAGATTACCGGGTAGGACACGGAGTCACGATCCGGCGGGAAATTGCTTTCAAACATGCAGCGATTTGGCCCGAAGGCGTCGATGCAGTGCTTGAACAGCGGCCCCCAGCTTTCGGCGAGTTGCGCAGAATTCGCAGGTGCGGGGAGTTTGTCATGGCCCAATCCCAGGTAGGTCATACCCAGTCCGCCAAGTTTGACGTAAACATTCGGGCACTTTGCCAGCTCCATCATCGATTTACGCCAGTCGGCGATGGCTTCTTCCTTGCGCGCAACATAAGTGCGCGTCCACGCCAACAGCCCGCCGATGTGATTGAGTATGATGGTCGTTCCGGGAAAGGCGCGCGCCAGATCGGCCAAGTCTAGTATCTGCGGGTGGTAAATCATGGCGTCGAACGAGAGATTCCGTGGCGCCAGCGTAGCGAAACCCGCGCGAAAATCCTTGTCGCTCATCAAGTCGCGTGAATATACGTAACGCGTAGTGTTCAGATCGTCGTCCGCATCCCATTTGGTGCTGACACGTATGCCGCGAAAACGCCCGCCGCCCACCGCGATTTGCGCGTCGAGCACCTGCGCCACCTCCGCCCCAACGCTGATATCCGCCGTGCCCACAATGCCGGCGCATACCAGCGTGCTGTTATAAGTGCTGCTCGCCGCCATGGCTGCCACGCCATTGGCGAATTCCACTTCGCCTACCGGCGCCATCAAGGGAGAAGCGTTTTTGCGGTAAAACGAACCGCATTCCACAAACACCGACGCCTTGATGTTATGACCCGTCTGGGCTTCCGCGAGAAATTCTTCCAGATAGTAACGGTTGCCGCCGCGCACCCACATGTGATGATGTGGATCAATGATCGGCAACTCAGGTTCAAGTATGTCTTCCTTTTGCGTGGCAAGCCACGCCAGTTTGCGTTGATGCTGTCGCCGGACGGCTTCGGGGTCGGCAGGGTGGTGCCGCTTGGGGTTGGGCAGCATTTTGGTGGGCATGGCGTACTCGCGTGTTGTGTTGTCGTTCCGTTAAAGCGTAGCAGAGGGCTGTCTGACGGGCAAATCACTTGGTCGCATCGAAGGTGTTATTGCCCTGTATACTTGCGAGTTGCATGAATCACATTATGGTCAACACCGGCAGCGATGCCGCCAATAGTCCGGAAAATACACTGAACTCATTGCCGCAAAACCCGCTTCAGCCGAACTCCGGCGGAAGCCTCGTTGGCCGCTATCGGCTGTACCTGATCTGGACCTATCTGGGCGGGTCGGTGGCTGCGCTGGCAGTGACGTTTTTCCTCATTTTCCTCGGATTTGACTTCGCCAAACGGCAGTGGCTGGATTTTCTGGTGCTTGCGGTCTTCATAGTACCGCTATACACCATCCCGGATGTCTATCTCATCATGCGGCAGATACGCCGCATCGCCGCCGTACTGAAAGTGATCGACAGTGGCGCGAAACCGGCATCAAGTGATACTTCCCGCGCGATCGTGGACATGCTCAATTTGCCGTTTCACTCGTTTCTGCGAGTGACGCTGTTTCACGGGCCGTCGGCTGCGGTTCTGGTCGCCATAGGCATGGCATCGGCCAATCATTTTCTCGGCAGCAACTGGGCCACTTGGCAAATTGTCGGGTTGACTGCGACTGTAATATTTTTCGCCGGCCCCGCCCATGCGATTTGCGAGTTTTTCATCATCGCCACCCGGATGACGCCAGATGTCGAAATGCTTTGGCAGTACTGTGACCGCATTGAGCCGGAACATCGACGGGATCTCATCGCAATACGGTTGAAAAGCAAGCTGCTTTACATGTCGATTTTCGTCACGTTGTTGCCTCTGGTATTTCTGGCGGCCACCGTGCTGTTCAAGACCGATCTCATGCTGTCCGGACTTGGCATCGAAACCTCGTTGGAGCAAATGGGGCCGCTGTTGAGTTGGGTCGCGGGCGTCGTCGTCGCATGCGTGATCGGTGTGTTGGCGATGTCGATCCTGACCGCGGCAGAAGTGTCACGGTCTGCCTCACGTCTTTCCCTGGCGATGCGCGCGGTGGAAAATGGTGATCTGTCGGTGATCCTGCGCGCCACCACCACCGACGAATACGCGGAGCTGTATCGCGGTTTTAACCTGATGGTCGGCAATTTGCGCGAGGAAGCGCAGATACTGGCGCTGTCGCATGATCTTGCGGGCGAATTGGATCTGGACGTGTTGCTCGCGCGCATCATGCACGCGACCACGGAACTGCTGGATGCCGATCGCAGCACGCTGTTTTTGCACGACCGAAAAACCGGCGAACTATTTTCGCGTGTGGCCGAAGGGCTTTCCGTCAAGGAAATCCGCTTTCGCAGTTCGGCGGGCATTGCCGGTGCAGTGTTCAGCAGTGGCAAGACGGAGAACATCGCCGACCCGTATCACGATCCACGCTTTAACAAGGATGTCGATCGACGCACAGGGTACCGCACTGAAAGCATGCTGACCATGCCGATCATCAACAAGGCAGATGTCTGCATCGGCGTGACGCAGGTGCTGAACAAGCGCGGCGGGAAGTTCACCAGCCGTGACGAATCGCGCCTAGGGGCGTTTACTGCGCAGATTGCAGTAGCGTTGGAAAACGCCAAGCTGTTCGAGGACGTACTCCGTGAGAAGAACTACAACGACAGTATCCTGCGCAGCACCAGCGATGGCATCGTGACGCTTGACGCGCAGGACACCATACTTACCGCCAACGAGGCCGCGCTGCGTATTTTTGAACACGCGCGCGAGGAGGTCGTCAACAGACCTGCGGGCGAGTTCTTCAAGGGGGACGACGTCTGGGTGCTGCAAAATATCGATAAGGTGCGCAACGGCGGCAATCGCGAAATTACCGTAGGCGCGGAACTGAAGCTCGACAAGAAAGACCCGACTTCGGTCAATCTGGCGGTCAACCCGCTGCTGGACGCTGAAGGCGAGCATCTGGGTTCGATGATCGTGCTGGAAGACATTACCAGCGAAAAGCGCATGAAAAACACCATGGCGCGTTATATGTCGCCGGCGGTGGCGGATCAATTGCTGGCGGGCGGAGAATCGGTGCTGGGCGGTAAGGATCAGAAGGTGTCGATCCTGTTTTCGGATGTACGCGATTTCACCACGGTGTCCGAGGCGCTGGGCGCGCGCGAGACAGTGTCGATGCTCAATCAGTACTTCGAACGCATGGTCGACGTGGTATTGAGCAACCGCGGTGTGCTCGATAAATTCATCGGTGACGCGATTATGGCGCTGTTCGGTGTGCCTTTTAACGGCGAACGCGACGCCGACGATGCTGTGCGAGTCGCCAATGGCATGTTCCGCGCATTAAGCCTGCTTAACGCCCAGCGCGTAGCAGGTGGCGTGGACGCCATTGGCATCGGCGTGGGTATTTCCACCGGCGTGGTGGTGGTGGGCAATATCGGTTCGCCCAAACGCATGGAATACACCGTGATTGGCGATCCGGTGAATCTGGCTTCGCGTCTTGAAGGCGTGACCAAGACTTACGGCAGCAAGGTGCTGATCAGCGAAGCTACGCGTTTGGAGTTGAAAGAGCAGCACCTGCTGCGCGAGATCGATTTGCTGCGCGTGAAGGGCAAACACGAGCCGGTGGCGATTTATGAGGCGATGGATCATTTTACCGACGAAACCTTCCCCAACTTGCAACGTGCGGTGGTGCAGTTCAACGAAGGCATACGCTGCTACCGTGGGCAGCGCTGGAATGACGCCATTGCGTGTTTTCAGGAAGTACTGAGCCTCAATCCCGACGACCGGCCGAGCAAGGTGTTTGTCGAACGTGCAGAAATTTTCAGGCAAACGCCACCGTCGCCTGACTGGGACGGCGTGTGGGTGATGACCGAAAAGTAATGTCTGATTATCGCGGCCGGGGCTTGAGGGAACGAATAATCAGGAAGGGGCCGGCAATTGCCGCCATCATTGGCTCGTATGGCGCATGCGTGCTTCCGGTGGCGATGGCTGCGCAAACGTATCCCGCGAGACCGGTTCGGTTGGTAACCGCCGAGGTGGGCGCGGCGGGAGATTATTCTGCGCGCTTGCTGGCGCCCGGGCTGTCGGAAGTCTTCGGTCAGCAGTTCATTGTCGACAATCGTGGCGGCAGTGGCGTCATCCCGTTTGAAATCGTCGCCCGGGCGCCACCCGACGGCCATACGCTGCTGGTGTTTGGCAGCGCGGTGTGGCTGCTGCCTTTGCTGCAAAACGTTCCTTACAACCCGGTCACGGATTACGCGCCGATCACATTGGCCGTCACCACGCCGCTGCTGGTGGTGGTGAACCCGGCAGTGCCCGTGAAGTCGATCAGGGAATTGGTGGCTCTCGCCAGGGCAAAGCCGGGAGAACTGAATTATTCGTCGGGGATTTCCGGTTCAGCCACGCACTTGCCGGCAGAGTTGTTCAAATTCATGACGGGCGTGAACATCCTGCGCGTGGCTTACAAGGGTGGTGGGCCGGCGTTGAATGCGCTGCTGGGGGGCGAAGTGCAGGTGATGTTCGCCACTTCGAGCGGCGCCGCACCACAGGTTGCCGCAGGGCGATTACGCGCGTTGGCGGTGACCAGCGCGCGGCCGTCGGCGCTGTTTCCCGATTTGCCCACGGTTGCCGCGTCTGGTTTGCCGGGTTACGACGCGGCGTCCATCATGGGGGTATTTGCGCCCGCGAAAACACCCGCGGCCTTGATTGGTATTCTCAATCGCGAAATTGTACGCCTGCTCAACAAGCCGGATTTGCGCGAGCGCTATAGCCGCGCCGGCGCCGAGGTGGTTGAGAGCACGCCGGAACAACTGGCGGCCACGATGAAATCCGACATGATCATGATGGAGAAGGTGATTAAGGCGGCGGGAATACGTGCTCAGTGAGCGGTAATGCGCAGTAAGCAGTAAACCGTGAACGGCAGGCGCTCGGCAGGATGGAGCGTCAATCCGGCTTGATGCCGTGTTCTTTCACCACCTTGGCCCATTTGGCGACATCCTGCCGGTTGGCCTCGGCGAACTGTTCCGGTGTATTGGCGACGACAAATGCGCCAACGCTTGCCAGACGTTCTAGCGATTCCGGCGACTTGATGATTTTGACCACTTCACCATGCAGTTTGTCGATCAGCGGGCGCGGCGTTCCAGCGGGGGCGAACAGTCCATAGTAAGTGCTCGACGTGAAGCGCGGAAATCCGGATTCGTTGAGCGTGGGTACTTGCGGAAAGATCGTCAGGCGTTCCATGGCGGCCACGCCAATTGAGCGTAATTTTCCAGCGCGTACATGGCCCATGAAAACGCCGGTGTTGGCGAACAGCAAATCGGTTTCGCCACCCAGCATGGCCACCACGGCGGGGCCGGCGCCCTTGAACGGCACGTGGAGTACTTTGATGCCGGCCTGTTGTGCAAACAGCACCAGTGCAAGATGGCCACCCGCGCCATTGCCCGATGACGCCCAACTGATTTTGCCTGGGTTGGCTTTACCGAACGCTACAATGTCCTGCACGGTTTTTGCCGCAAACGACGGGTGCGCCACCAGCATGTTCGGCACGTCGACAAAATTGGTAATCGGTGCGTAATCCTTCACCGGGTCGTAGCCGATTTTGTCGTAGAGCAGCGTTGGAAATGTATGCGTATTGCCCGAGCCGACCAGCAGCGTGTAACCATCGGGCGCGGCTTTGGCCACCAGTTCGCCCGCAATCAACCCGCCACCGCCACCACGATTTTCATAAACAATTGGTTGGCCGAGCACCTCGCCGAGCTTTAATGCAATGGGCCGCGCGATTACATCCGTGCCGCCGCCGGGCGCGTACGGAACTATCCAGCGTATTGGGCGGTTGGGGTAGGTGCCCTGTGCGCTGACCGATGCCGGCAAAACGGCTGCGATGCCGAAAATCCCCAATAGACAGCATGCGCCGAATGCTCTTAAATCATTACGCTGTTTGGCGGTGAGTATGCCGATCACAATGCTGCCTCCAGTGAACTGAGAATATTTTTAAGTATTTGATTTTATTAACTATTTTTTAATTGGCGAATTCATTGCCCGCAACACGCCGTGCCCCGCATTTTTACCCGCGTCGGTATCGCCGTCAAATGACCGTGACGGGCGCGCGCCGAGCCGATATCCGGGTAGAAGGAGATTTTGATGATTTTCCGGCAACTGTTTGATCCGCAATCGTCCACTTACAGCTATCTGCTGGCCGATGAAAAAAGCGGCGAAGCCGTGCTGATTGATCCCGTGTTTGAACAGGCGCGGCGTGACCGTGCGCTGCTGGCGGAATTGGGCGTGACTTTGCGCTACACACTGGAAACCCACGTGCACGCCGATCACGTCACCGGGGCATGGTTGCTCAAGCAGCGGTTGGGCAGCCGCATTGCGCTGTCTGCCGCGAGCAGCGCGGAGGGGATCGACGTGCCGCTGGCGCACGGCGATCGCGTACCCTTCGGCGAGCGTTATCTGGAAGCGCGGGAAACACCGGGGCACACCAACGGCTGCATGACCTTTGTACTCGACGATGAATCAATGGCGTTCACCGGCGATGCGCTGCTGATCCGTGGCTGCGGCCGCACCGATTTTCAGCAGGGCAGTGCGCGAACGCTGTATCGTTCCGTGCACAGCCAGATATTCACGCTGCCGCCTTCATGCCTGCTGTACCCGGGGCATGATTACCGCGGCCTGACTGTCACCAGCGTGGATGAAGAACGGCGGCTGAATCCGCGGTTGGGCAGTGGCATCGGTGAAGCGGATTTCGCCGGCTATATGAATAATCTGGGATTGCCCCATCCGAAGCAGATTGATGTCGCCGTGCCCGCGAATCAGCGGTGCGGCAAGCTGGCCGACGGACAAACGCTGGCGGCCGAACCCGCATGGGCGCCGCTCACCTTTACCTTTGCCGGCATCTGGGAAATTGTGCCGCATGCTCTCGAAGAAATTTCCAGTAACGTGCAAGTGGTTGATGTGCGCGAAGCCACGGAATTCAGCGGCCCCTTGGGGCACATCAAGGGGGCTGTCCTCATTCCGCTGGGTGAATTGGCGGCGCGCGCGGGCGAACTGTCGCGCGAGCGGCCAGTGGTCGCGGTGTGCCGTTCCGGCGCGCGTTCGGCACAAGCCTGTGTAATTCTTCAACGACAGGGATACAACGACGTGGCGAATCTGGCGGGCGGCATGCTGCGCTGGCGCGCGGAAGGTTTTGCGGTGCAAGGGGGGCGGCAGTAGCTGCAATATCCGACAGCGCGCGGGCCTGGCTTGCAACTATAATGGCGTGGCCTTCCTTATCTGAAAATGCGAATGAGACGCGCCATAGCCTCAGCCTGGGTGTTTCTTGCAATGACTGCGGACACGGGTGTGTTTGCGCAAAGCTGGAAGCCCGACAAAAATATCGAAATTAATATCGGCCTGTCGGCGGGTAGCTCGCAGGATCGCACGGGCCGCGCGTTGCAAAAGGTTTGGCAGGAAAACAAGGTTCTCACGGTGCCGGTCAACGTGGTCAACCGCGCCAGCGGTGGCGGTGCGTTGGCGCTGACTGCATTGGCGCAACATCCCGGAGACGGGCATTTTCTGTATGTTTCGTCCCCGACCTTCCTGACCAGCTACATCACCGGGTTGAGCAAGTATCAGCATAGTGACTTCACGCCCCTGGCGCTGCTGGGAAAACAATATCTCGCAATTGCCACGCGGCCTGAATCTGCCGTCAAATCGGGCCGTGATTTGATGGAGCGTCTCAAGCGTGATCCGTATGGATACAGCATCGGCATTAACGGGGCAGGCGGTACGCTGCACATTGTGAGCGGATTATTGATACGCGCGGTGGGTGGCGATCCGAAAAAAGCGCGAATTACCGTCTTTACCGGCGCTGAGTTGATGACCGCTGGCATCGGCGGTCATGTCGAATCCATCGTCACGGTGGCGTCCAACATACTGCCGCATGTCGAATCCGGCAAACTCAACATGCTGGCGGTGACTTCGCCGCGGCGTCTGACTGGTGCGCTGGCTACGGTACCGACGTTTCAGGAACAGGGCGTCGATCTGGTGCTGCAAAACTGGGCAGCGCTGTTCGGTGCCAAAGGCCTGAACGCGCAGCAACGGGCTTACTGGGACAGCCTTATCTCGGCCACCGTCGCCATGCCCGCGTGGAAAACATTTGTTGAATCGAATCAGTGGGAACCGGAATATCTCAACAGCGCCGAGTTCCGCAGGTACCTCGCGGCCGAAGACAAACGGCTGCGTTCAGCACTTGCCGATCTCGGGCTGGCAAAACAGTAGTGCACGCAAGGGAGCGCTACTGGCAGATGACCGTCGCCTTGCCCTCACGATCCCAGCGCGGGGTGGTTGTCGGGTATTTGAGTGACGGCAACGCCACGGTCACGGTGCCCGTCATGCCGACACGGCGGGGCGTCTTGGATTCCATGGCAAGCTCGACCAGATTGAGGCCGTTTTCCTGCCACCGCTTCTGAATTTTGCCACCGACGTGGATGATCTCACCCGCCAGATGGAAATCGGTGATGCGGAAGGTGGCGGCACGCACGCGCCCATAGATGCCCATCCAGTCTGACACCACGCGCTCCCATAGCATCAGGCACGAGTTGTTTTGAAGGAAAATGCCGGGCGCAGCGCCGCGTTTTTGCGCCACGCGTTCGTTGTGATGGAGGCCGGGAAAGTTGCGCGTTGCGCCGACGAACATGATCATGCGCTGATAGGTCAGATTGAAATCGACGGCGGGAATGTCATCGCCCTCCTTGACCTGTTCAAAATAGACTTGGGGTGGAATCGGCCAGCGGACGGTGTTGTCCACGGCGGGGTAAAAGGTGGTTTCCATTGATGTTGTCTCCTGCAAAGCCGTTGTAGGAATGTTCGGTGGGAATTCTGGCGGGATATCCGGCGCGGTGTTTGACGCACCTAGCGGACGATGTCTTTTTCCGCCTTGCGCGTGAAACGGTAGTTGCCCTGCGTCGCCTTGGCCACGAGCTCGCCCTTCTGGTTGAAGTAGCTTGTGGTGTAGCCGAGGAATGCGCCTACGCCGACACGCGTTTCTTTCGGCGAAACGTGGTGCAGCACCCGGCCCATGGTAGTGAGCCGGTCGCCGAGGCACACCGGCTCGAAGTATTCGATGGTCATGTCGGTAAAGAACCCGGCATTGGTCGGCGGCATCGGTGGGTCTCCACTGGTCGGCGCGCGGGCCGCCAGTTGCGATTGATAATCGACATCAGCGTCCAGCGGGAAGCGCGTCGATTGGCCGGGCCGCCAGTTGCCGGAATACGTCGGAACCTCCTTCACCATGGCCCATGGCACCACCTGGCTGCGATAGCCCGCCATGCGCGCGATTTCTTCGTCCCAATACGTCAGGTTGCCGATCTCGGCGGGTTCGCAATAGCGCGAAATCATCACTTTGTCGACGCGCTCGTCGGCGACCAGAACCACGCCGCCGGAATAGTCTTCGCCAATGTGGCTGGCGGTGTCTTCCCAGGTGACATTGGGATCGCCCTGCGGGGCTTGCGCCGGGGCTTTTTTGTCTTCAGATTGAGACATGGTTTTCTCCGTTCATTCTCGGGTTGATACAGCGATACACGATTCGCCAGCACGCTGCCCGCGCCGGGCCTTCAAGATGTGGGCTTGCGTCGTGACGGGGGTTGCGGGTAGCCGCGTTAAATTACTCCGCGCCAGTCGCCCATGTCAATTGAGTGGCGAGGGGTGGCGGGCCTGAGCATTACGCACACGGCAATCGCATGCACCTTCGGAGCGCCACGGCAAAATCCGCTACACTCGCCGGTGAACACATTCGTTGGGAGTCACCATGTCCAGCAATTCCAGCACATCACAGGTTTACGATCCGGTCGCGCCGTGTCTCACGCTGCCACGGCAGTCACGCCAGACGCTTAACAGCCTTGCCGGCAAGACCATCGGTTTTATCGACAACTCCAAACCGAATTTCAATCTTCTGGTCGAGGATTTGTCGCGCGAGCTGATTGAGAAGCACGGCGTGAAAGCTGTGGTCAAGCAGCGCAAACGCAGCGCTTCGCAGGGCCTGTCCGAATCGTTGATGAACGAACTGGTGTCGCAGACAGACGCTGTCATCACCGGCTCGGGCGATTGAGGTTCCTGCACGTCGTGGAGTATCCACGACACGGTAGAAGCGGGTAAGCGGGGCCGGGCGGCACTGACGGTGGTGTCGCAGAGTTTTATCGGATTGGGAAAGGCGCAGCAAAAGGCGCTGGGCTCGCCGGATTTACCGATCGCGGTGATCCCGCATCCGTTCGGCACGCGATCACGCGAGGAACTGCGTGAAATTGCCGCGAAAGCCGCCGGCGATATCGCACGGCTGTTGTGCGAGGCCGCGCCCGCTAGCGCCAAGGTAGCTGCCGCCGCGCCAACGGTGCCGCGCGCCAAGCTGGTCGAAGCACCCTCTGATCTGGCGGAACTTAACAAGTTCTACATGCAACGCCGCTGGGGCGACGGCCTGATTATCGCACCGCCGACGCGAGAGGCTGTCGAGCGCATGCTACGCCACACCAACCGCAAGCCCGACGACGTGGTGGCGACGATCGCGCCGGGCATGGGCGCGGCGACGGTCGAATACATCGCGATCCAGGGTGTGATGGCGGGGTGTTACCCGGAATATCTGCCGGTGCTGATCGCAGCGGCGGAGGCCGTCGGTACACAAAGATTTCATTTGCAGGCGATCCAGTCGACCACCAATCCGTCGGCGGTGTGGCTGCTGGTGAACGGGCCGATTGCGAAGTGGCTGGAGGTCAACAGCGGTGCCGGCTGCCTGGGGCCGGGCACGTGGGCGAATGCCACGCTGGGGCGCGCGCTACGCTTGATACTGCTCAATATCGGCGGCGCACTACCCGGCGACATTGACAAGGCGACACAAGGGCAGCCGTCGAAGTACACCTTTTGCTGCGCGGAAAACGAAGAAGCCAATCCGTGGGAGCCGCTGCATGTTGAACGCGGCTTTGCGCGCGACGCGAATACGGTGACTGCCATCGGTGCGCTCGGCACGTGGAGCATGAACATGACGGCCAAGGGGCCGGAAGAGGTGCTCGCCATGATTGCCGACACCATGCAATATCCGGCCAGCAGCGATTACATGTACGGCGGCGCGCCGTTCATTATTTTGTCGCCGCAACACGCGCAGTTGTTTCACCGCGCGGGCTGGAGCAAAGCCGAGGTGAAGCGCCGGCTGTGGGAACAATCCAAAATTCGCGCGGGCCGTTCCAAAGGCAGCGAGTTCGAGCGCATGGCCACCGGCCGCCGCGCGGAACTGGGCGACATTACGCCCGACAGCATGGTGCCGATTTCGGTGCAGCCCGACGATATCAGCATCATCGTCGCTGGTGGCGCAGGCTCGCACTCCGTTTTTGTGCCGGTGTCCGCGCATACACGTTCGGTGACGAAGGAGGTGGTGTTGACCGAAAGTGGTGTCAGAGAATAATTATAAGTATCTGATTTAATGATGTTTTTTTTGCAAACCTCTTTGGAATGGCCTAGTGATATCACTACGACCCCTGTTGGCCGCTAGTGCGCTCGCTTGCCCGTCGGCATCACTTTGCGCTGCGGACTACCCCACCCGCGCCATCCGCATGATCGTGCCGTTCAGCGCGGGTGGTGCCGCTGACATCATTGCGCGGCTGATGGGCGTGCGTCTGACGGAGTCGCTGGGCCAGCCCATCGTGATCGACACTCGCCCCGGTGGTGGTACGGTGCTCGGCACGGAAATCGTGGCGCGCGCCGCACCCGATGGTCATACGCTGGGCATGCTGGCCACATCGCTGGCGCTGAACACCGGGTTGCTATCGAAAATTCCCTACGATTCGGTGAAGGATTTCGCGCCGATTACGCTGGCGGTGGACACGCCGTTGATCATCGTGGTGCCCGCCGCGCTATCGGTGAAAACTCTGCCGGAGTTCATCGCGCTCGCAAAGACCAAGCCGAATCGCATTGCCTACGGCTCGTCGGGGCAGGGCACCAGCGGGCATCTGGCAAATGAACTGCTGAGTTTCCGCACCGGCATCACTATGCTGCATGTGCCGTATAAGGGGGCGGGGCCTGCGTTGATTGATCTCATCGGCGGTCAGGTGCAAATGGTGTGCACCAGCACGCTGCCGGCGTTGCCGCATGTGCGTTCGGGGCAGCTTCGCGCACTGGCAGTGACGACTGCCGCCCGCACACGCGCTGCGCCCGACGTGCCTACAGTGGCCGAGGCGGCGTCGCTGCCGGGTTATCGCGCCAGTACCTGGTACGCCCTCTTCGCACCGGCGCGGACAGCGCCACCGATCATTGCCACGCTGCACCGCGCCTCGGTGCAGGCGTTGAAGAACCCTTCGGTTGTGGATCAGCTCGCTGCGCAGGGCGGCGACCCCATCGCCAGCACGCCGGACGAACTGCGTAAATTCCTGCAGAGCGAAATCGACGTGTGGACAAAGGTGATTAAAGTGGCGGGGATCAAGCCGGCCAATTAATCTGCATTGCCCGATGCCGTCATATTATAAGTATTTGTTTTATTAGACTTTTTAACCCTGCATCGCCGCAATCAACTCCGAACGTTCCAGCCGCTCGCGCAGCTCAATCACCGGATTCTGCTTCTTGTGTGGCAACTGTCTCGTGGTGAGCTTGGCGAATTAATCCGCCACGTCGTCGTAGTGCACCGGGTTGTCCTTGTCGCCGCGCGCTTTGCTCAATGCGGATAGCACTTTGCCGTCGAGAGCGGGGTCGTGCGAGCCCCAATCCTCGGTAATCTGTGTAAGGGCATAGGCGGGCGGCCGGCGGTTGCTGGTGTGCCGTGCAATCGCAAGCGCGGAACTTAACGTAACTGAACCGTTGTACCTGCTGTTGCTTACTTCATCCAGCTCGAAAGCCTGCACGGCAGTGGCGCGTATCACACGGCAGACTCGTCTCGTTAATGCCGCCTCCCAGGGGGGCGAGCACCAGCAGCTTGGTAAATTCGACAACCGACGCGGGAAGTTTGTTGAACGCACTGCTCGCGATGTTTTCCGCGAGTTCGCGGGTATAGGGGCCGTCCATGGAATTTCCTTGCGGGTTGGGTGGATAGACAGCGAAATTTTCGCATGACTGCCGCGCCGCGCCTACTGGATGAAAATATCAATTAAAACAGATACTTACCGTGTTCCAGTATGCGGGCATGCGCGGCCGCCACGCCTCGGCTATGATGATGCCGTAAGCGATTTTTAACACCATAACGAACAGGCGCGCCACGCGCCAACAGACGGAGGGGGAATGCAATATTTTGGGGCAAGTGCGGTTTTCGCGGCATTGCTAATGCACGGCGCTGCCAGCGCGCAGGAAGCAACGGGTTATCCCAACAAAGTGATACGCATCATCGTGCCTGCCGCACCGGGCGGGGGCGCCGACATCATTTCGCGCCTGTTCGCGCAGCCACTGTCGCGCAGTCTGGGGCAGAGCGTGGTGGTGGATAACCGGCCGGGGGCGTCGAACATTATCGGCACGGAATTCGTTGCCAAGGCGCCGCCCGATGGCTACACATTGTTGATGGGCACCACGGGTTCGCTGTCCAATAATCCGTTGCTGTATGCCCGGCTGCCTTACGATTCGATACGTGATTTCGTGCCGGTAAGCAACGTGGCGAATTCCGCGTTTGTACTGGTGGTGCATCCTTCGATGCCGGTGAAGAGCGTACCGGAGCTGGTAGCGCTGGCCAAGCGCAAGCCCGGCGAACTGGCGTATGCTTCATGGGGCAAGGGCAGTTCGACGCATCTGGCGACGATTCTGTTGTCGACGCGCGCGAATCTCGATCTGGTGCAGGTGCCCTACAAAGGCAGCGGCCACATGATGCCCGACATGGTTGCGGGCAATGTGCAAATGGCGTTTGACTCGCTGCTGTCGTCAGTGCCGTATGTGAAGGCGGGGCGGCTGCGCGCGCTGGGCGTCTCGGCGCTAAAGCCCTCTGCAGTGCTGCCGGGCGTGCCGACCATTGCTGCGGCGGGCATTGAGGGCTTGGGGGGCTTTGAAGCCGGTTCGTGGTACGGCTTTCTCGTGCCGGCGAAAACCTCGCCGCAGATCGTGACGCGGCTGCACGGCGACATCATGAAAGCCATCAAGTTGCCCGAGGTGCTGGACCGAATGGTGGGCCTTGGCACGGATCCGATCGGCAGCACGCCCACTGAGTTCAGCGAGCAGATCAAGGCTGATCTGGCGAAATGGGCAAAGGTGGTGCAGGCCGCCGGGATGAAACCCGAGTGACGGCGGTGACGTATGTCACCGCCGCTGGTGTCATTTAATTCGCAATAATTTTGCGGCGGTTTCGCCAAGGATCGCGATGCGTTCGTCGTCGGAAAGGCTGGGCGTATTGAGAATGTGATCCACTGCCTTGTCTTCCCACGGGTAGGGGTAGTCGGTGCCAAGCATGATCTGGCTTGAGCCCACGTTTGCCGCAAGGTGCCGCAGCGCTTCTGGCGTGAAAATCAGTGCGTCGTAATAAAGCTGCTTCAGGTATTCCGTCGGCCGCTTTTTCAACACGCGATTGCAGCGGTTGGGGAAAGTCAGGCAACCGTGATCCGAGCGATCCATGTATGACGCAAGGTAGCCGCCGCCATGTGCCGAGCAAATTTTCAGGCCGGGGAACATATCCAGCGTACCCTCGAAGATCAAATGCGAAAGCGCGATGGTGGTGTCCAGCGGATTGCCGATGACGTTGTCGAGTACGCCATTGCCCTTCAGACGCCGCGCGAGGTCGGGCGTGCCCTGCGGGTGCAGGAAGATGAGAACGTCGAGTTCCTCGCATTTGCGCCAGAACGGATGAAACTTGGGATCGGCGAATTCGTGCTCGCCCACGCTCGCGCCGACTGCCACGCCGCGCAAACCGAGCTTTTTCACCGCGTGCTCGAGCTGTTGCACGGCGAGATCGGGAAACTGAAGTGCCACTGAGGCGTAGGCCACGAAGCGATCCGGATTACGTGCGCAAATGTCCACCAGCCCTTCGTTGTTCAGCCGCACGACTTCTGCAGCCGTGTCACGGTCGGCGCCATACCAGAATGGGTTAATGCTGAGCGCCTCCATGTCGATGCCTTGCACGTCCATGTCACGCAGGCGCGTGCTGAGAAGGGCGTCTTCCATCACGATGGTGCCGACATGATGGCTGTAGGCGTCTTCGCCCATCACCTTGCAGGCGGCCGGGATCTGACAGTGCGCGTGTACGTCGATGGTTTTCACGCGGCGGCCTTTGACCACCACCTCACGGCGTTTGACGCCCGGTTGCGCCGTGCCAGAGCCTGCCGATGCCGCTGCAGCTTGCAGGGGGGCGTGCTCTGCCACAGCGCGCGGTGACTGCTGTGCCGAAAGCAGTTCGCAGCTGGTGAAAACGATGGCGGGATCGATGGGTGGTGTTTGGGGGGCAAGTTGCGGTTGCATCAATTTCTCCTCGAGTTATAAATGGTTTGGATGATTTCAATGGGTATCAATCGGTGCAAGCGTGCCGGATCAACCCCTGACGGCTGAAGCAAACCCTTGAAGGCTACCGGGCCGCCGGCGGGAAGCGATACACCGCAAACACAATCCCGCCCACGGGATAGCTGAACGGGCCGTGTTTGGTGTTGGGTGGTGCGTAGTGAAAGTCGCCTTTTTTCAGCACCTTGCCGGCGACGTGCTGTTCGCCTTCGATCACGGTCACGCAATGCGAGGTGACGTGTTCATGTTCCGGTTCGACATAACCTGGCGGAAATTTCACCAGCGCTGCAACTTGTCCCTGCTTGTCGTCGCGCATCAGCACTTTAATTTTGAGATTGGGATGAATCTTGTGCGCGCCCGTGGGCAATTGAAACAGCGTGACGTTGTCGTCCCACTGCAGGTTGTCGGTGTTGATGGCGAGGAAGGGGACGTCGGCAGTCACGGTGAGTGCTCCTGAGCAAGTGTAATGTAAGTATTTGTTTTATATAAGTTATTTGTTAAGCGCGCTGGTGACGTAATCGCCCGGCGAGGTGATTTCCAGCAGCTCCAGATCGTCCGAGCAATCAAGCTCGTTGTGCACAATACCCGGCGGCTGCAAACAGCAATCACCGGGGCCGAAGGTGTGCTCGCCGTGGCCTTCGTAAGTGAATTTGATCCAGCCCTTGAGGATGTAGATCATCTGAAAATCGAGCAGATGCCGGTGCAGCCCGGTGGTGTGCAGGCTGCCGTGGTCCTCGCCTTTTTTCACACGGATGACGTGCGCGCGGAACTGGCCTTTTGTCGCCTGCTTGATGCCCAGATCGCGATATTCCAGAAACGCGCGAAGCCCGGCTTCAAACTTGGCGTCCTTTGCCAAGCTCACCGAGAAATCGATGGCAGGCTTGGTTGACGAGGGTGAATTGAATGTCGTGGCTGTCGTGGCGGTCATGACTGCGCTCCTTGAATATTGCGGCGAGCGGTTATTATAGGCCGCATTTTCCGGGGGCATGGTCCATGGACGGTTACAAACGTTGGGCGGGGCGCGTTGCGCTGGTCACTGGCGCATCGGGCGGCATCGGCGAAGACATTGCGCGCACGCTCGCCAGCATCGGCATGAAAGTGGCGGTGGCGGCGCGGCGGCGCGAAAGGCTGGAAGCGCTGGCCGCTGATTGCGCCGCGAGTACTACGGGCGGCGGGCAGGTGCTGGTGTGCGCGGGCGATGTCGGCAATGAGGCTGATGTCCTCGCCATTTTCAAATCAATCGAACAGCGGTGGGGCACGGTGGATGTGCTGGTCAACAACGCCGGCACCGGCATGATGAGCACGCTGGAAAACGGCCGGTGGCAGGATTGGTGCGACACGCTCAACATCAACGTCGCCGCGCCCGCGCTGTGTGTGCGAGAGGCGCTGCGCGGCATGCACGCGAAGGAGGAAGCGCAGATCATCAACCTGTCGTCGATCTATGGCCATCGCAATCAGGTGCCGAATTTTTCGTTCTATCAGGCGTCGAAATTCGCCGTGCGCGCGCTGACCGACACGCTGCGCGCGGAGTTGGCCGCACGCGAAGGCGGCACGCGCATACGCGTGGGCATGATTTCACCGGGCCTGGTGGCAACCGAATTTCGCGGGCGCGCGAGCGGTGGCAAATTCACCTACGAATCGTATTTTGAAAAATACCCGCCGCTGCTGCCGTCGGACATTTCTGATGCCGTGCTCTACATGCTATCGAAACCGCCACATGTGCAGGTGCAGGATATTTTACTGTCGCCTATGGGGCAGGCGTTGTAGAAAATATCTATTAAAACAAATAGTTAGATAAGATATCGTCTCGCCTTATTAATGCGCCATGCCCTTTTTCATTTTGCAGAAATTTCTTCTGGGCGAAAATCATCCCTGACTACGCATTCGAGAAATTGGATATCCAAGGAATCGGGTTCAATAAATTTGTACTCATCTGTGGCTAGTCGAATAAGTTGCGGGTTTGTAACTCCACAAAACACCGGAGTGTTTATCAACGTACAACCGACAAAAATGAGATATTTTCCAATCCACTTATCATGAGCGACAATTTCATATACGAGCCGATTGTGGCTAGGTGAAAAATGCCAGAGTCTAAGTCTCGCACCCTTCAGTATCTCCAGATTTCCTTCGCTTATTTTTATGTTCGTATCCATACATGTTTCAATAGTCGAAGCACGCGTAGGTTGGGGTGACGAAGGAACTCCAACGATGGCGGTGCACCACGATTCACGTTGGGGTTCGCTTGCGCTCATCACCAACCTACGGTGTATTTGGGGCGGGATTCAGGCAGGCTAATTCTAATTCCGAGCCACTCGTGTCGGTTGTGTAAGTGCAGAGTATTCTGTCGTTGTCGCTGGATTGGATGCGGTATTAAAAAAATTAATAAAAACAATTGCTTACACCATGCACTCACAATCACGGTTTCCCCCGCAACCCCAACTGCGTCAACAACTTCTCCCAGCGTGGAAACTCCCGATTAATAAATTCGCCCATCTGCGCCGGCGTGGTGCCAATCGGTTCGACGCCGGCAACGGCAAGGCGCTCTCGCGCGTCGGGCGCTTGTATGGCGGCGACGGCTTCGCGGCTCAAGCGTTCGACGATGGCGGGTAGCGTGCCGCGCGGCGCGCCTACGGCGTGCCAGGTGGTCATCTCGTAACCCGTCACGCCCTGTTCGTGGATGGTCGGCAAGTCGGGCAACAGCATCGAGCGTTTCAGTGTCGACACGCCCAGCGCGCGCAGGCGGCCGGTTTTGACGTATTGCGTGCCGGCGCCGATGGCTTCCATCAGAAACTGAATCTGCCCGCCGAATAGATCGGTGGCCGCCGGTGCGCTGCCTTTGTAGGCTACGTGCACCACGTTGATATTGGCCATGGAGGCAAACAACGCGGCCGCCAGATGCGCAGTGCTGCCGGTTCCGGCCGAACCGTAGTTCAGCTTGCCGGGATTTTGTTTGGCTTGCGTGATCAAATCTTGCACGGAAGTTAAGCCCGGCGCCCCCGGTACATGACGCACCAGCAGCAGATACGGCGCGGCAGCCATCACGCTCACCGGCGCGATATCGCGGCGTGCGTCGTACGGCGGCTTGGCCGCCATCAGTGTGCTGCTGATCATCGAGCCCGCGCCGCACAGGCACAGGGTGTAGCCGTCGGGCGCGGATTTCACCACGAGTTCCACGCCGATCATGCCGCCCGCGCCGCCGCGGTTGTCGACCACCACGGTTTGCCCAACGCGGTCGCCCACGCCTTGCGCGACGAGGCGGCCAACAAAATCGATGGTGCCGCCCGCAGGGAACGGTACGACCAGGCGGATCGGGCGCACGGGGTAGGGTTGTGCCAGCGGCAGTCCGGTGTGGGCGCACATGGTCAGGCACGCCAGCAACAACAGCGTTTTAGCGCGCACTCGCAGGGCGCCGGAACGCCGCACCTTAATCGCCCTTGATTCTGGCGGACTTGATAATGCCACTGTAGCGCTCGATCTCGCGCTTGAGATATGCGCCCAGTTCCGCTGGCGTGCCGCCCACCACGTCCGCGCCTTCGCCGACCATGAAGTCGCGTATCTCCGGTGTTTTCAGCGCGGTGACGGTCTCGGTGTGCAGCTTGCTGATAATGGCGGCGGGTGTTGCGGCCGGCACGAACATTGCGTACCAGTTTGCCGAGTCGTAGCCGGGATAAAACGAGGCGATGGTTGGCAGATCGGGCATTACCGAGGTGCGTTTGGTGGAGGTTACCGCCAGCGCGCGCACCTTGCCAGAACGGATTTGCGGCAGCGCGGTGACCGCGCCGCTGAAGGAAAAATCGGTTTCGCCACTGACCAGCGCCGCGATGGACGGCCCGCCGCTTCGATACGGCACGTGTGTCACGCTGATGTTGGCGGCGAGTTTCAGCATTTCAATCGCCAGATGATTGGCCGAGCCGTTACCGCCGGACCCCGCATTGAGTTTGCCCGGTGATTTTTTCGCCAAGGCCACCAGCTCCGGCAGAGATTTTGCCGGCACGCTGGGATGCACCATCAAGAACTGCGGCGCGAACGATAGCTGCGATACCGGTGCGAGATCACGCACCATGTCGAAAGGCGCCTTTTTCAGCAGCAGCAGATTCACCGGAATCTGCGCGGTGGCGACCATCAGCGTGTAGCCGTCGGCCGGCGCGCGCGCCACCAGTTCCGCGCCGATCACGCCCGATGCCCCTGGCCGGTTGTCCACCACGAAATTCTGCCCCATGCTGTCCGCAAAGCGTTTGGCGAGCAGCCGCGCCTGCAAATCACTGCCGCCGCCCGGCGAGGCGGGCACGAGGATGCGCACGGTGCGGGTGGGGTAGCTTTGGGCGTGCGCTGTTGCTGCGGCCAACGCGCATGCCAACAGCAGCACGCTTGGCAGTCCGCGCGGGGATTGAACTTTCAGCATGGTCAGGCGCAGTTCAAGTGACATCAGTTCGACTTATACAACCCGGCAGCCTTGATGACTTTTTCCCACTTCACGGTTTCGGACTGCATGTACTTCGCAAAGTCTTCCGCCGGGCCGGGCGCGACGTCCATGCCCTGACGGAACAGGTAGTCCTTGACCTCGGGCAGCAACAATATGGTGCTGATTTCCTTGTTGAGCCGCGAGAGGATGGGCTTGGGCGTTTGCAGAGGCATCATAAAGCCGTACCAGTTGTTGGCCTCAAAGCCGGGGACGCCCGCTTCGGCGACGGTGGGAATCTCCGGCATGAACGACCAGCGCTTGATCGTGGTCACGCCCAGTGCGTTGATCTTACCGGCCTTGACGTGCTGCACCGCGCTGGCCGCCGTGGCAAAAATCAGATGGATGTTGCCGGCGAGCAAATCAATCATGGCGGGCCCGCCGCCCTTGTAAGGCACGTGCACGATTTTCACGCCGGTCTGCAGGTTAAAGAGTTCAATCGCCAGGTGGCCCGCGCCGCCGATGCCGGATGAACCGCCATTGAGCGGTTTGGCTTTTGCCGCCGCGATCAGTTCCTTGACGGTTTTTACGGCGGCGCTTGGGTGGGTGACCAGAATATTGGTTGAATCCGCCACGCGTGTGAGCGGGGCAAGGTCTTTCAGCGGATCGAACGCCAGCCTTTTATAGAGGCTGGGGTTGATCGAGAACGACGCAATCGAACCCAGCAAAATCGTATGGCCATCGGGCACCGCGTTGACGGTAAGCTCGGTGGCAATGTTGCCGGCGGCGCCGGGGCGATTGTCGATTACCACGGTTTGCCCCAGCCGTTCGCCCAGCCGCGCGCCGATTGCGCGCGCGGCGGTGTCGGTGCCGCCGCCCGGCGCAAACCCCACCAGCATGCGCACGGGTTTGGTGGGAAAGGCCGCGCCGGCCCCGGCCCCCAACCCCGCGGTGGTTTGCGCGTGCGTGGCGAGCGGCGCGGCGAGCGCGGTTATGGCGATATTGAACAAAGGGTGGCAGCGGCGCGATGCGGGCATTGCATAATTCCTCAGTAAATGGGGCGCCCTGTTTACCACAGTTTCCCAAAATGAACCACGTTATGAACCACGAAGCACCACCGCAGAATGGGTAGCCTGCTCTAGTGGCCCTGTTTGGGTGACTTGCGGTTGATGAACGCTTCCATCATGCGCCGGGGTTCGTCGGTGCGGCGTGCTTCCACGCAGGCGCGAATGCCGGCCCAGATGCCGTCGGTTTCCGGCATGCGTTCCCAGTCGCGCAGCAGCGCCTTTTGCAGGCGCATTACGCGTTTGCCGCCCGCCAGCAGCGAGCTGATCCAGCTTTCAACGGCGCCATCAAGCTGGCTGGCGGGAACCAGCCGTTGCAAAAAGCCGATGCGGTAAGCCTCTTGTGCATCGATGATATCGCCGGTGTAAACGAGCTCGGCAGCTTTGCCCCAGCCGATCAACTTGGGTAGCAGCACGGCTTCCATGCCCGATGGGATGCCCACGCGTACTTCCGGCATGCCGAATTTTGCCGAGTCGACGCCGACGCGCAGATCGCAGGCGGCAGCCAGTTCCATGCCGAAGCCAAGGCAATAGCCGTTGATGCGCGCGATCACCGGCACGGGAAAATTGCGGATGGCCGAGTTGGCGGTGTGCGTGAGCGTATGTTCGACCTCGGCTTCTTCGGGTGTGAGGTCTTTCATTTCGTGAATGTCCGCGCCGGCGATGAACGAGCGCTCGCCCGCGCCGGTGATGACGGCTGCGCGCAGGGTCGGGTCTTGCGCGAGCTTGTTAAACGTTGCGGCTATCGCGCGTTTGCCCGCCATGCCCAGGGCATTGCGGCGGGTGGGGTTGTTGACGGTGAGCCAGGCGATGTTGCATGCATTGTCACCAGTGCCCCGGCTTTCGATGCGGGTTAGCAAAAGTTCACTCATTTTGGGCCTACGACTTCCACACGCGCCCGGGCAAGCGCCTGTTCATGCTCCACATTCGGCGCCACCATTTTGTACAGTGCCCGCCGCGTATTCGAAAACAGTGAACGCATCTTCTCTGTCCACGGCGTTTTGCGCGCGACTTGCGCGGCGGGGCTTTCCCAAACGTCAGTGCCGGTGAGGTCGTAGGCGGTCAGATACTTCGGCCCGGCGTTGCCGGAGGTGCACGCCACTGCGGTGTAGCGTCGCGCGCGCAGCACGCCGGGAATATTGGCGCAGCGCGGCAGGTGTTCCTTGTCGTACCATTCGTTGTATTCGCCGACAATGTGATCGGGAATATCGGTGTGCACGATATACATCCACGGTGAGCCATCGGCGGGCATGCTGGCGCTGGCGTTGGCCACGTCGCACATGAGTTTGAAGTTCATGCGCTCGCGGTTGTTTTCGTAGAGCTTGCGGATGCGCACCGACCAAGGTGTCGGATTTTTCACGATGGTTTGGAAATCCGGCCCGGCTTCGATGTTCTCATCCGCCGTTTCGTACCATGCAAGGTAGCGGATGTCGGCGGCTTCGCACAGATAGCGCCGCGTGCGCACAAAGCCCGGCAGCGCGGTAAGTTGTGGCACGTGCTCCAGATCGTACCAGTCGTTGAATTCCGGTTCGTACTCGGGCCGCGTGGGGCCGAGGCGAACGGTGATGAGGCCAGTGGCAGTTGTCATGAAAAAATCAATAAAACAGATAGTTATGTGTGGTTACTCGACGGCCGGCCCGCGCACCGTGGTGCGGTACATCAGGCGCGGCAACGGGTCGTAGTCAAACGTTGCCTTGTGTTGCACGGCAATGTTGTCCCACATCAACAGGTCGCCCACGCGCCAGCTGTGGCCGTAGATGAATTGCGGTTGCGTGATATGCGCGTAGAGTTTGGCGAGTTCGGCATCGCTTTCGGCGCGTGACATGCCGGTTAACCAGGCGGTATGGCCTTCGTTGATAAACAGGCCGCGGCGTTTGGTCACCGGATGCACGCGCACCACATTCATTTCAGTGTCGGGCACGCTGGCGAGTTGTTCGGGCGTGGGCGCGTGTTCCTGCACGGTGCGTATGCCGCGGCGTTCTTCGTCCTGTTGTGCGGCGTAATTCTTGATACGGTATTCGCGGTAGCTGTGTACGTTGCGCAGGGTATCGAGGCGACGCTTTTCAGACTCAGACAATGCGGCGTACGCAGCCGTGCTGCTGGCGAAATACGTATTGCCCAGCGCCACGCCATTTTTCACCGGCACTTCCACCGCATACAAGGCTGAGAGCATGCTCGGCTCGCGCTTGTACGATAAATCGCTGTGCCAGAAGCGACCGGCATCCTGCGCGCCGATGGCCTTGCCGTTGGCGTCGAGTTTGTTCGACAGCACGAAAATTTCGTCGTGGTCGCGCAGCCGGCTCTCCTTGCGCACGTGGGCTTCCAGCACGCCGAAACGGCGCGTGAAGGCGATCTGTTGCGCGGGCGTGAGATGCTGATTGCGGAAGAATACGACTTCGTTGTCGAAAAACGCGTTGGCGACTTGCGCGAAAGTGTTGTCGTCGAGCGGTTGCGACAGATCGACGCCGGAAATCTCGGCGCCCAGATGTTTGCCGATTCGGGTAACGGTAATCATGGTGCTGTCCTTGGCGAAAGAGGGGATTGCAGTGGGACACGGTTATCGTAGCGAAATTCCGGCGGGGCCGGAAGGGCGCGGAGCCTATTAGACACGGGAGGATACGGGCAGAACGCGCGAGAGCCGTCGCCAGGGCGCTGGCCAAGGCTCACCGGAGTAGAATAGCGGTTTATCGTCAATCCGAAAGTTCGGGAATCAGGAGAGTTTTATGAAGCTGTTTGGATCGCTGACTTCGCCCTATGTGCGCAAGGCGCGCGTGCTGATCGAAGAGAAGGCCTTGCCGGTGGAATTTGTGATCGAGGATCCGTGGCCCGAGAACAGCCCGATCATTGAAAAAAATCCGTTGTCGAAAGTGCCGGCACTGGAAATCGCGCCCAACGATTTCCTGTTCGAATCGGTGCTGATCGTACACTTTCTCGATCACGTCGACGGCCGCTCGTTCACGCCGCGCGATCCGGTGGGCTATTGGGAAGCGCAACGCTGGCAGGCGCTCGGCAACGGCATTATCGATGCGGCGATCCAGCGCATTTTCGAAACGCGCCGTCCGCCGGAACATCAGTTGCAGGACAAAATGGAGCGCGAAGCCGGGCGCGTGCGTCGCGCCATTGCGCTGGCCGAGAACAATTTCAAGGGTGGGGAGTTTTTGGTCGGCAACCGCTTCAGCCTGGCGGATTTGATTCTGGGCGTGGCGATGCAATACGTCGATTTCCGCTATCCGCACGACTGGCGCGCAACATCGCCGAAACTCAAGGCGTGGCACGCCGGCATTGCCGCGCGGCCGTCGTTTGTGAAAACGCAGCCGCCGGATTGGACGCCGCCGCAATAGGTTGGGTTTATCGGGGCGGCACGGTTGATCCCCCGCAAACGCATCGACATCGGCGGGGCTGATCTCGCGAGTGGCCTGTTCGGGTGTTTCATGCCGGGCGATGCGGCGAGGCTTGCTGCTTCCATCGAAGGCAAGTGGGACATTCAAGCCAATCTCGCCTGCCTGTCAGTACGCAGCGGCCTCGATGCGTTGCTTGGCGCACTGGCGCTGCCGCGCGGCAGCGAAATTCTGATCTCGGCGGTGAACATCGCCGACATGCCGCGCATCCTCGAGGCGCACGGTCTGGTTCCTGTCCCGGTTGATATCGACAGGCAAACGCTGGCGGTTTCAGTGGCCACGCTGGAGAGCGCCCGCACACCGCGTACCCGTGCGGTGCTGATCGCGCACCTGTTCGGCACCCGTATGCCGATGCAGGGCATTTCAAAATTCTGCAATAAAAACAAATACTTACTTATTGAGGACTGCGCTCAGGGCTACATTGGCGATGGGTGGCGCGGCGAGCCGCTGGCTGACGCGCGCCTGTTCAGCTTCGGCCCGGTAAAGCCGGCGACGGCACTGGGCGGCGCGGTGCTCGGCTTTAGCGACGTGGCGTTACGCAACCGCGTTCGCGAGCACATGGCGCGCTGGCCGCGGCAATCGCGCGTGGCGTATGGCTCACGCGTGCTGAAATACCTGTTGCTCGCACCCTTCGGTAATCGGCATGTGTTCGGCGCGCTGGCGGGGCTGTGCCGTTTGCTGGGGGCGACACACGAGGCGCTGGTGGCGGGGGCGGCGCGTGGTTTTGCCGGCGGTGATTTTTTCGGGAAAATTCGCCGGCAGCCGTCGGCGCCGTTGCTAAGGCTGTTGCACAGACGAATGACACAAGGCGTGCAGGCCAGCGCGTTGCGCCGCATCGAGCGCTCGCGACAGTTGCAGCGCCTGCTGGGCGCGCGCGGCGTGGGCGCATCGGCGTCGGAACACCGGCACTGGATTTTTCCCATCACGCATGGGCAGCGCAATGCGCTGATCAGCCATCTCGCCCGGCACGGGTTCGACCTGTCTCTTATACACATCTCCGAGCCCAC
>OMIN01000080.1 GCA_900299145.1 Betaproteobacteria bacterium
AAAACAAATACTTATTATAAACAGCCCATTGATGCAGTAGCAGAAATCGTCAACATCCTGCTCACGTCATTCCGGCGAAGGCCGGAATCCAGTACGTAAACCCATGCAAAGCACCTGGATTTGGGGTCCTTCGGACCGGCGTTACGACCTTGATTCTGGCCTTCGCCAGAATGACGTGGTAGGTGGTCAGCTATTCTGTTCAGCCAATCGCACGGAATGAAACGGATACGCTCTACGCCTACGGCGCGGCGTAGTTGTCCTCGACCGCCGCCTTGCCGTCCAGTGTGCACGGCGGCAGCGCGTATTCCTTGCCGCGCCAGGGCGGCGCGCGATCCATGTTGAGCGACTGCAAAAACGCGACGAGGTCCGCCGATTCGCGCTGGGAGAGTTTCAGTGGCCGCAAAATGCTTTCGCCATCGGCATGCAGTCGGTCGACATTCAGCTCGGAGTAATGCCGCACCACCTGATCAAGCGTGACAATTTCGCCGCTGTGCATATACGGCCCGGTGTAACCGACGTTGCGCAGCGACGGCACCTTGAATTCGCCGAAGTTACGGTGCTCTGCCTTCACGTGCGTGGTCTTGACCGCGCCCGCGCGAGCAGGGTCGTCGTTGTAGGGCCCCAGCAGATTGAATTTGCTCGACAGCAGCTTTTTAATGCCCTCGAAGCGGCCGGCATCGACTTTCTTGCTGTCACCATCGATGAAATGCGACACGCCGATATCATGAAATTCGCCGTTGGTAAACATCGGCCCGGTATGGCAGGTGCTGCAATTGCCCTTGCCGATGAAGATTTTCAGACCGCGCCGCGCATCACGCGGGTACAGCGAGGCCGCCGCGTGATCGCCGCGCGCCAGTGCATCGCGGAATTGGTCGAACGGCGTCACATCCGTCACCAGTGTTTCCTGAAACGCGGCCATCACCTTGCCCACGCCCACCAGCACGGCTTCGTCGTCCTGCCTGGCCGGGCTGACACCAAAGGTTTTTTCATAGCGGCACGCGAGATCGGCATCTTTGCGCACATACTGCGCCACGTGCGCGGCATTGGAGGCCAGCTCGCGCGGATCCACAATCGGCCGCATACTTTGGCCCCACAGGCTATCCGCCGCGCCGTCGAGCGCGAACCAGCGATGATGACGCATGTTCATCAGCGTAGGCGTGTTGCGATCCACCAGCGTCTGACCGCTGTTGCGCTTTACGCCATCCGTCCAGTTGTATTCGGCGATGTGGCAGGTGCCGCACGACACGTTGCCTTTCACCGACAGCTTCTCGTCGAAGAAAAGGCGCTCGCCCAGATCGGCGGCATGAGCGTTGCCGGACACCCGATTGCTTTTGTCGGGCGACCACGGCATCGGCCACGGTCCGTGACTGAGGATGCGGCTCACTTCCGTCTCGGAGAATTCCACCACGCCCGGCTCGTCCGCCAGCGAAGCGCCCGTAAACCACGCCGCGCCGATGCTCCCTGCTGCAAGCGCGCCCGTCATGAGTAAGGATTTGATTTTTTTCATTGCGTTATTGCAGCACCACGCTGGTTGTCATGCGCTCAACCGCGCCAGCGTCACCCTCGCCGCCTGCGCGCACTTCGAAAATATACTCCCATCGCCCCGGCATGTGAAACATCAGCCCTTCCGCGCGGTATTTACCCGCGCCAACGCCGCTGATAGTGGTTTTGTAATTCATGCCATGGCGGTGTTCGGGCATGTGCGCATCGACGCGCACGTTGCCAGGTGCAGCCGCCCCGGCTTTCGCACACACCGCCAGCTCAACCACGAAGTGCTGACCGATGGTGATTTTTTCCGGCTGGGTGCGAAAAGCCAGTGCATAGCTTTTGGATTCGATGGTTTTTGCGGCAGCTTTCGCGCCGGCGAGATCGGGCGTGCAGGCGAAGGCAGCAGCGTGAGAACCCAACCACGCCACAGCCACCATCTTCGTGCATAACTTCATCGTGGCATTCATGGCTTCATCACCCCGCCAAACAACGCATCGCCATTGCGATACGCGAGCTTTTCCGCAAGCTCGCGCGGCAAATCGGCCATCCAGCCGCGCGACCAATTGGCGTGCTCCACCACATAGTGCCAGCGTTCGGCGGTGTAGGTGTCGGTGCCGACCATGAAACGATCCGGGAATTCCACAAACGCCGCGCGCCAATCCGGATCGAGTTTCCCGCCGGTGTTGCCAACCGAGGCATGATCGTTGCGGAACGCGAGATCGCACCACAGGTTTTTGTGTCTGCGCAGCATCTCGCGCACTTTTTCCGGCCGTTCGAAACCCGAATGCGCCCACAGAACGCGCGCCTCCGGATCCTGCCTGAAGATGCGCTCAACGCCATCGACATCGGTATGCGCATGCAGGATCAACTTGTACTGCTTCGCCCACTGCACCACTTGACGCGCAACGGGCGCGTCGGCATCCGCACCATACACATGAAATTCGCCGATGGCGGCATAGCGGTATTTCTTAAGCCGCTCGCGCATATACGTGGCCACCGCCTCATCCTTGAACCAGGTGCCAATGTCGGCACGCGTGCGATAAGTGCGTAGTGAAGGCAAAATCAGATCGGGCGCTTCGGCGTGCAACTTTTGGTTCCCGTCATCGTTCGTGCTCGACACCAGTGCGCGCTTGATGCCCGCCTTGCGCAGCAATGCAATCGCCTCCTTCGGCGGCATGCGCTCCCACGCCTCCTGACTATAGTGAATGTGCGCGTCGAAAATGGGCAGTGGCTCGGCCGACCACGCCATGCCCGTGCACGCGAGCCACGCGAGCACAAATCGCATAAGGCAATGACAGATATTACGCATGGTGAAAGTTTATCAGCTTGCAGTGCCGCGCATCCAGAGCCACCCGCGAGTGAAATTCATAACCATCTGTTTTTATTGACTTTTTTGAGAACACCAAAATTTCACCCGCCGCGCGCGGTTTGATACACTCGTGCGCGCAGCACCCATCCCGCAGACCTCAAATCAAAAAGGACTCGCCATGATTTACGAAGTCAGAACCTATGTTGTGAAGCCGCGCACCATGGCCGAAGTGGAAAAACGCTTCGGTGAAAAATACGAACAGCGCAAAAAATATTCCGAACTCGCCGCCTTCTGGAAAACCGAAGTCGGCCCGCTAAACCAATTCATGCACGTGTGGGGCTATAAGGATCTCGCCGAGCGCGCCACCATCCGCGCCGCCGCCGTGAAAGACGGCGCATGGCCGCCGCCCATCTCGGAATTTCTGGTGAGCCAAAAATCCGAAATCATGAACCAGACACCGTTTTCGCCCGAACTGAAGCCGAGCAACAACGGCCCGTGGTTCGAGTGGCGCGAGTACACCCACAACCCCGGCCAGTTGCCGATCATGATGAAAAACTGGGAAGTCGCGCTCGAAACGCGCCTGAAATTCGGCCCGATCACCGCGCTGTGGTACACCGAACTCGGCGGCCTGAACAAGTGGATACACGTGTGGCCGTACAAATCGCTCGATCAGCGTAACGAAGTCCGCAACAAGGCCCACGACACCGGCGCCTGGCCGCCCTCCGCGCGCGCCAAGACCGACGGCCGCCCGATTGAATCGCTGTCGATGCAGGAAAACAAGTTCATGACGGCTGCGAGCTTTTCGCCGATCAAGTAACGCGCTTTCGTTCCACCGGCTCCATAAAAAACGAGAGGCGATGCCTCTCGTTTTTAGTTTGTGCCGTTACGCCCGCCGTTTCCCTCGCCGCTTTCCCTGCCGTTTTCCCATTACTCCGCCTTTATCCCTGCCGCCTTAACCACCTTGGCCCACGTCGCCAATTCCGTGCGTACCAGCGCGGCAAACGCTTCCGGCGCGCTGGCGACGGCTTCCACGCCCTCATTGGCGAACACTTTGCGTACGTCGGGCGCCTGCAAGGCGCGCGCGACTTCCGTGTGAATTTTCGCGAGTATCGCTGGAGGCGTTTTTGCCGGTGCGAACAGGCCATTCCACGGCCCATGGTCATAGCCCGCTACGCCGGATTCGGCAAACGTCGGCACGTCGGGCGCTGCGGGTGAACGCGCGGCCGTCGTCACTGCGATTGCACGCAGCTTGCCGCTGCGCACATGCGGCAGTACACCGACCGTGGTGCCGATATTGAGCTGCACCTGCCCTCCAATGGCAGCCGTCACTGCCGGGCCGCCCCCAGTGTACGGAATGTGCACGAGATCGATGCCGGTCATGGCTTTCAACAACTCCATCGACATGTGCGTGCCGCTCGCCAGCCCCGCCGACGCGTAATTGATCGTGCCGGGCTTTGCCTTGGCCAGTGCCAGCAAGTCCTGCAGCGTCTTCGCGGGGAAACCCGGATGCGCCGCCAACAGATTCGAAAAACGCGTCAGCTGCGAAATCGGCGCAAGATCGCGCCCGGTGTCGTAGGGCATGCGCTTGTGCATGCTCGGATTCACCGTAATGCCGGAGGCTACCACCAGCAGCGTATGCCCGTCGGGTGCGGCACGCGTCACCAGTTCGGTACCGATGATGGTGCCCGCGCCCGGCCGGTTATCCACCACCACTGGCTGCTTCCACGCTTCCGACAGTGCCCGCGCAACCAGCCGTGCGGTGAGGTCCGTGGAAGCGCCAGGCGATTGCGGCACTATAATGCGCAGCGGACGCGCTGGATAACTGGCGGCTGGGGCGCCATCGCGTTGTGCAAACGCTGGCGTACTGGCGAGCACAAGCAAGCCTGAGATACTGCTCCTGCAAATCTTCCACATGTTCATCCTCGTAACTTTCTTGTTCCATCTTAACTATTTGTTTTTATTCATTTTTTTATTCTCTCATTCTGAAAGATCACCTTGCGCGGGAATCGCAGTCATTCCGTTCGACAAGAGCACAAACGGGTACTTTGAATAGTTTGCGGATGCGACACCCGCGTTCCTGGCGCACTACTCCGCGACTATTTTTGCCGCGCGGATCACGGTGGCGTACATTACCGTCTCCTTGCGCACATGATCTGCCAGCGCTTCCGGCGTGCTGGGCGTGGCTTCCGCCCCCTGTTGAGCGAAGCGCTCTTTGACATCCGTGCGCGCGAGCACCTTGCCAAAATCGGCATTGAGTTTGGCGATGACATCACGCGGTGTCGCGGCGGGCGCGAACATCCCGCTCCACGTCGGAATGTCGAAACCTCTGAAAGTCTCGGCCACTGCGGGCACCTCGGGTAACAGCGGCGAACGCGAAGCCGACGACACCGCCACCGCTCGCACACGGCCCGTGCGCAGATGGGGCATGGTGCCGACGATATTCGCAAACATCAAATCCACCTGCCCCGAAATCAGATCAACGAATGCGGGCGCTGCGCCTTTGTACGGCACATGGTTCATGGTAACGCCCGCCTGAAGACGCAGCAGCTCCATGCCCAGGTGCTGCAAGTTGCCGACACCCGACGAAGCATAATTCAACTGCCCCGGACGAGTGCGCGCCAGTGCCATCAATTCCTTCACGCTTCTCGCTGGCAATGACGGATGCACCGACAACACCATGCGCCCGGCGTTGACCATGGTAATGGCGGCAAGATCACGCTGCGGATCGTACGGCAGTTTTTTGAACAAGGTCGGGTTCACTGTGATCGGCCCCGCATTACCGATCAGCAACGTGTAACCGTCGCCTGCCGCCTTGGCAACCACTTCCGCGCCAATGTTGCCGCCCGCGCCGCCACGGTTTTCCACCACGACAGCCTGCCCCCAGATTTCGGTAAGGCGCTGACCGAGCACGCGCACGATTTCATCGTACGGGCCGCCTGCGGCGTAGGGGACGACTACGCGGACGGGTTTGATGGGGAAGGTTTGCGCATGGGTATACACGGCTACGCCAGCCATTCCAAAAGCCACACACCACGCCTTGATCAGATACATCCCATTCCCCGCAAGTAGTTGGATCGCAGACGTCCTGTCCGCTGGAAGCACTGCTTTTTTCCTCAAGCACGAGGCGGACGAAGCGCCCGCGCTTCAAGTCACTTGATTGCCAATGGATTCACCGGTGACCCCACCGCCCCGGTAATCGGCAGCGCCGGTGCAACAAACAAAAACTCATAACGCTTATCCTCCGCGCAGTCTTTGGCCAGTTCGGTAAGATTAAAAATCTCGCCGACGGTAAGGCCCATCACCGGGATGCACACCCAGTGCCACGGCTGCGTGGTATCCGGCGTTTCATTAGGCCGCACCTCGGCACCCCAGGTGTCGGTGGCCACCCCGGCAACCTCTTTCTTATGCAGCCACGCCACGGTTTCAAAGGCGAAGCCCGGCGCGTCACCACCGGAATAGCCGTCCCAGCTTTTGCTATCCAGACAGCGCTGCACGTGCCCGGTGTGCACCAGCAAGAAATCCCCGCGCCCGACTTTCACGCCCTGCTTTTGCTCGGTGTAATCGAGGATTTCATTGGTGATGGCAAACCCGTCAGGCAAATGCTTTTTGCCCATCGCACGCGCGACATCCAGCAACACGCCGCGGCCCACCATTTTTTCGGCGGTTTTTTCGATGCCGGCTTTTGCCGCGCCAGCACTCGATACATTGCGGCAGTCGTAGCCGTTCCACATGAAATCGCCGTAGAGGATGTGACCGAGGCCATCCCACTGCGTGCCGCATTGCAGCGGCATGATGATGATGTCGTCAGTGCCGCGGATCTTGCGGTGATCGAGAATGCCGGAATACGCATCGGTGCCGGTGCGCGTCATCAGGTGGATTGGGTTAAAGCGCCCCAGCGCCGGGTAATTGCTTTTCGCGCCCTGCGGGCCGTTGTTGTCGTACTTCAGCGCCAGCGACATCACCTTGCCCTTTTGCACCAGCTTTGCCGCTGCAACGATGTGATCGGCACTGGTGAAATTGAGTGTGCCGATTTCATCGTCCTTGCCCCAGCGGCCCCAGTTCTTGTATTTCTTTGCCGCCGCGTGCACGTCCTTGCGCGTGAGCCTGCGGTTTTTTTTGTCGAGCGTACTGAAACCTTTTGGCGCACCGCGAACACTCGTTAACTTGCCTGTCTTTCCAGCCATGTGCCTGCTCCTCGAAAATTGATCGTGCAAGGCAGTCTATCAGCGTCCGGCATGCCATGCACAACTGCCGCGCATGGTTCATAATCCGCCCACCGTGCCCATGGGCAAATAGAAATCTCCGACATGAGCGAAGCCTCCACCTACGACGCCGTACCGTACGAATCTTTTCCGTTCGCGCAGTCGCACCCCGCGCGCATGAGCGGCATGGCGAAACTGTTTGGCTTGCCCGCGCCAGCGCTCGCCAACGCACGCGTGCTGGAGCTGGGTTGCTCGTTCGGCGGCAATCTGCTACCGATGGCGATGCAGTATCCCAATGCACAATTCACTGGAGCAGATCTGTCGCAGGTGCAAATCGATTACGCCAACAAGATCAAGGGCGAACTCGGCGTCAACAACATCACGTTCCGGCAGGCGAATATTCTCGATCTGGCGAAAGAATCTGCGCAATACGATTACATCATCACCCACGGCGTTTACAGCTGGATTCCGCCGGAGGTGCAAAGCGCGATGCTCGAACTCTACGGCAAGCAGCTTTCGCCCAACGGCGTGGGTTACATCAGCTACAACGTCTACCCCGGCTGGAAAATGCGCGAAGTGGTGCGCGAGATGATGCTGTTTCACGTCGGCCACCTGAAGGACACCACCACCAAGCTCGCTCAGGCGCGCGCCATTTTGCAATACGCCGGGAAGCTGCATGCCAGCAATCAGGCGGCGTTCGGCCGGCTGATGGCTGAAGAAGCCAACCTGCTGATGCGCTGCTCGGACAGCTACATCTATCACGAGCACCTCGAAGCCAACAACCGGCCCTGTTACTTTCATGAATTCGTGGGTGCTGCGGCGAAACACGGCCTGTCGTATCTGGGCGAATCGTCACTCTCCGACATGCTGCCCGACCGCCACGGCGCCGATCTCGCCAACACGGCGCGGCAGATTTCCGACGGCAACATCATTGCCTGCGAACAATATGTCGACCTGCTCACCAACCGCGCTTTCCGCCAAACGCTGCTGGTCCGCGCCGACCGTTCAGCGGCGGTGCAGCGCGCTCTGTCACCGGCAAGCTTTCGCGACCTGCACGTGAGCGCACAGCTCAAGCCCGCCACTGCCGCACCCGCCTTGCAAACCACGAAAACCCAGCAACCCGCCGTGCACGCGGTCTACAACGACGTGCACGGCCGCCAGATCAACGCCAACCAGCCGCACGCCAAAATCATGATTGATACGCTGGTCGCAGCCAGTCCGTACACCGTGCCGTTCACGCAGGTGGTGCAGGCCGTGGCTGCTTACGCGCAATCTGCCGGGCTGCAACTGGATGCCGCAACATACGCCTCTTCCGAACTGGCGGTGTTACTGGGCCAGGGCGTGGCCACGCTATATGGCGAGGCGCTGCCGCGCCCCGCCGCAGATGCGGCAAAGATCGCGCCCTACGCGCGCTGGCACGCCGCGCGCGGCAACGTGGTCACCAACGTGTTGCATGGGCTGGTACAGCTCTCGCCGGAACAGGCGCTGGCAGTCAAGGCGGGCACGCCGGCCAGCGAGACGCAACGCGCCGAATTAATGAGTCTGGGCCTATTGGTCTAGCAGGCAACTTGTAAACACAGGAAAGGCAATCACCATGGCATCACACAGCAGTCCGCCGCAAACGCTCGACAGCGATCTCGAAGTCAGCCCCGGCGAATGGCAGCAACAGGAGTTCTATCATTTGATGACGGCACTGGTAGTGCCGCGTCCGATCGGCTGGATTTCAACCATCTCCGCAAAGGGCGTGAGTAACGTTGCGCCCTATTCGTATTTCAACATGATGGGCAATGACCCGCCGTACGTGGCGTTTGCCTCCACCGGCGTGAAAGACAGCCTGCGCAATTTGCGCGAGGTGCCGCAATTCGTCTGCAACATCGTCACCATGCACGTGCTGGAGGAAATGAATTTCACGGCCACGGATTTTCCGCCCGATGAAAGCGAATTCGGGTGGGCGCAGTTGACGCCCGCGCCGTCGGCAAAAGTAAAGCCATTTCGCGTGAAGGAAGCGCGCGCGCACATCGAGTGCGAGGTGAAACAGATCATCACCGATCACAACACCAACATCATCCTCGGGCGCATTGTGCACACGCACGTCACGCCCGGTGTGTGGAAAAACGGCCGCGTTGATCCGCGCCTGCTGGATCCGGTATGCCGCTTGTCCGGCTCCGGTTACGCGCAGCTGGGCGAGCTGGTGAATGTGCAGCGGCAGTCGTGGACAGATATCAAAAGCACAAAGGGCAAGTCGGCAATGGCAAAGGCCGTAAAGCGCTAGGATTTGGGCGGTGGCGCCGGGAACGCCTTTCGCCAGCAGCACCCATAACCATAATTACTACAAGTACCTGTTTTATAAGACATTTTCAGGAGGATGTCATGCGCTTTTCTCAACGCTTTGCGAACAAGTTCCACTTTACGCGGATCGCCGCGGCTGCATGCCTGTGTCTGGCAGCAGTCAACGCCATCACGCCTGCCCTCGCTGCGGAACAGTACCCCAACAAACCCGCACGCCTGATCTTGCCGTTTGGCGCGGGTGCCTCCACCGACATCATCGGGCGCATTTTCGCGCAACGCTTCACCGAAATGTGGGGCCAGCAGCTCATCGTTGACAACCGCCCTGGCGCGGGCGGCATCCTTGGCACGGAGATGGCCGCGCGCGCAACACCCGATGGCTATACGCTATTCACCTACGGCATCAACCAGACCATCACGCCACATCTTTACAAAAAGCTTCCCTACGATGTAATACGCGACTTTATGCCGGTATCGCTTTACGCCACCATGCCCAACATTCTGTGCGTAAATCTCGGCATTCCCGCCACCACGGTGGGTGAATTCATCAAGCATGCAAAGGCCAATCCCGGCAAGCTGCGCTATGCCTCTTCCGGTATCGGCGCGACACCGCATCTCACCATGGCGCTCTTCGCCACCATAAACGGGCTGGACATGATCCATGTGCCGTACAAGGTCGCCTCGCAGGGCTACACCGACACCATCGCCGGTGAGATTCAGACGTTCTTTTACAACCTGCCGGGGCCGCTGCCTTTTGTGAAGGCGGGCCGGCTGCGCGCAATCGCGGTGACATCCGCCAAGCGCGCCGAGCAATTACCCAATGTGCCCACCGTCATCGAATCCGGCGTGCCGGATTTCGAAGTCACTGTGTGGCAGGGCTACGCAATGCCAAAGGGCACGTCACCCGCGCACGTCAAGAGCGTGCATGCGGCGATGATGAAGGCACTGGCAGTGCCAGATCTGAAAACCCGCTTTTTTGAAAATGGCGTGGCCGCCGCACCGCAAACACCGGAGGAATTCGGCAATTTCATCCGCAAGGAACATGCTCGCTGGGGCAAAACGATAGCCATATCGAGCGTCAAGGTGGAATAGCTTCCATCGAACACAAAAAAAGCAACCGAGGAGACCATGAAGAAAACTCTGCACGCTGTCAGCGTGCTGGCACTGTTCATTCCGGCCAGCGCATTCGCTCAATCCTATCCCACCAAGCCCATCCGCCTGATTGTGCCATTCCCGCCTGGCGGCGCCAACGACATCGCCGCGCGCGCCCTCAACACGCGCCTGCCCGCACTGCTCGGCCAGAACCTGATTATCGACAACCGCCCGGGCGCAGGCGGCAACTTCGGCGCGGAACTCACCGCCAAATCGCCAGCCGATGGCTACACCCTGCTTGCCGCGAACAACTCGCTCATTACCAACGCCAGCCTCTATCGCAAGCTGCCATACGATCCGTTTCGTGATTTTGTTTCCATCGCCATGATTGCCACCTCGCCCAACATGGTGGTGGCGCATCCGCAGTTGCCCGCGCGCAACGTCAAGGAACTCGTCACACTGGCCAAGTCCAACCCCGGGCAAATCACCTATGCCTCGCCGGGGCCGGGCACGTCATCGCATCTGGCTGGCGAACTGTTTCGTTCGCGCACCGGTACCAACCTGCTGCACGTGCCGTACCAAGGCGCGGGGCCGCTGGTGGTCGATCAGGTGGGCGGTCATGTGATCCTGAGTTTCACCGCGCCCATCGTCTCCAAGCCGCACGTCGACGCGGGCAAGCTGCGCGCCATCGCAGTCACCAGTGAAAAGCGCTGGCAAGGGTTGCCCAACGTGCCCAGTGTCGCGGAATCCGGCTACCCCGGCTTTGATGTCTACGTATGGGTGGCGCTGTTCGCGCCCGCCGGCACGCCGCGGCCGATCATCGACCGCGTGGCGGGCGACACTGGCAAGGCGCTCGAATCAGCAGAACTCAAACAACGCTATGCCGCCGCCAGCATTGACGCGCCGATCAGCACGCCTGACAGTCTTGCGGCGTTTTTGAAGAACGATTTTGCGCTTTGGGACAAGCTGATCAAGACGCAGGGCATCAAGCTGGATTGACCCGCCGCCGGGCTAGCCGCCGCCTTCAGCCCGGCAGGGTAAACCCGCCAAACAGCTCGAAGTAGTAACGAAATTGCAGGCGCTGGAAACCGGGCGCCACACCAAGGGTCAGCCGAAGCCGCTGCGGGCCCTCGTACTTCATGCCTTCATCCAGTTCGAAGCGTCCCTCGTTGCTGATTTCACGTCGTTCGATGCGGCAGATGGCTGCATCGTCGGCGCTGTCTTTTGACTTTGCATCCGGGCCCGCCAGTAACAGTTCTCCCGGCTCCCACAGCCCGAACGTGCAGCTACTGCCAGTCATGGGTGTCACCGTCAACTCTACGACAAAATAGTTTCGGGAAGCTTCCAACTCGGGGTTTTCACCGTCAGCATCGGCACCGACTTTGTGTTTCAGCATCTGTCGCGCAACCGCAAGCGTCATCGGTGTGATTTTGTGCAGCTCCACCGATGCGCCGCGCAGCACCGCGCCCTTGGCCTTGAAAGGCAGGCTAAAGAGCAATTCCAGCAGGCGTCCCCCAAGCAATTTTGCAGCCAGCACCAGCGCCACAACAACCACTACGCTGACCCACCATGGGAGGTAAGCCACCATTGCCATCAACGCAACGGCGATTACGAGCAGAATGAACAGTATGATTTTCATGCCTACACCTCTCCCGGAAATCCACGAGTTTCGTCCTTACCCTCGCCGTGCGCGTGTTCAAGCGCGAGTTTTCAGGTGCTGGCGCCCAACGACGGCAACAACCTCAACGCGTTGCCGCGATCAATCGCATGCCGCTCGGCCGCGCTGAAGCGCTGATATTTCGCCAGTGCTTCGTTCACTTCCGCGCCATCGCGGAACGGATAATCAGTGCCATACAAGAACTGCGACACCGGTGCGATGTGCAGCAGCGCATCCAGTGCACCAGGGTGGTTGCCCTGCGCCATGTCATAGTAAAACCTCGCCAGTTCGTGCCTGAAGCCAGTGGGCACTTTCTCCTTGAGACCCTTGGTAAAATTTTCTTCGCGCTCGAAGCGCGACACCAGAAAGGGCGTCACACCGCCGCTATGCGAGAAAATCCATTTGATGTCCGGGTAACGAGCGGCCGCGCCGTGAAACATCAGGCTTGCCATGGTGCGCGTGGTGTCGACCGCGTATTCGATGGCACTCACTGAGACCGGCGATGAAATCTTGCCGCAACATTCCGGCGACAGCGGATGCGTATAAACGACCGCCTTGCGGCGATTCAATTCCTCAAGCACCGGCCAGAAAGCGGGGTCGCCCAAATAGCGCCCGCCGTAACTCGTCATCAGACAAAAGCCCTCCGCTTTGAGCGTGTCGAGCGCATAGGCAATTTCCGCGAGACTGCCGTTGATATCGCTATACGGCAGTGCTGCAAAGCTGCCGAAGCGACCCTTGTGCGTGCTCGCGAGCTTGGCCGCGTGCTCGTTGGCTTCGCGCGCCATTTTGCGGCCCAGCGCCACGTCGCCAACAGTCATCGCCGGCTGGATCAACGAGAGCAGCGAAGTCTGAATGCCACTTTTGTCCATGTCGTCAAGCGACATTTGCACCGACCATTTGGCATGGCCCTGGCCCAGTTGCTTCAACGCGGCGGAATAGCCGGGCGAAACAAAGTGATGATGCACGTCAATGCGCCGAGCGGGCGCAGTATTGCCACCCGAATCGGCGCTGGTGGACACACAGCCCGGCAGCCACGCGCTCACACTCAACGCCGCCATGCCCGCCAGAAATCCCCGTCGTTGCAGATCACTCATACCGCTCTCCCCGTTTATACAATTATTGTTTTAAAACAGATACTTATGACATCGTTCGAGTCACACTCCCTTCAACGCCGTCACCGCCATTTCGCGCAGTTTCGCCTTCTGAATCTTGTTGCCGTTGGCGCTGGGCGTGAAGGGAAACTCGGCAATTGAAAGTACGTGACGAGGCACCTTGTAATTCGCCACCCGCTGCCTGCAATGCTCGATCAACGCGGTTTCATCCACCGCCGCGCCGTTCTTCGGCAACACAAACGCCAGGGGCATCGGCCCGCGCGGGCCGTCAATACCGACCACCTGACTGACAGCCACTGAGGGATGTGCATCGAGCACCGCTTCGATTTCCAGCGGGTTCACCAGAAAGCCCGACAGCCGCAACACGTCGCCCATGCGCGTGAGGAAAATAAATTCGTTATCCGCCAGCGTATAACCGAGATCGCCGCTTTTGAACCAGCCGTCTTCAGTGAACGCTGCTGCGGTAGCCTCGGCATTGCCGAAGTAGCCCATCAACATGCTCGGCCCCTTGAATTCCAGTTCGCCGTGTTCGCCGTGCGGCAGAATTTTGCCGGTGTCGTTGCTGCGCGCGCGCACGCGCGTGGCCGCATTGATCAACCTGCCGCCGCCGATTTCACGCTGCTCCGGGGGCAAATCGACCGGACGCAGCGACAGCACCGCCTGCATTTCGCTGGAACCGTAAATGCCGAGTAACTTCAGTCCGCGCGCCTCGGCAGGTCGCGCCTGCCCCGCGCGCACGCCCATCACCGCGCGCACAGTCGGATAGGGAACCGGCTCGCTCGATGCGGCAAGCAACTGCGCCACGATATCGCCGGTGGCGGGCAAATGCGTGACGGCATATTGCTTGATCGCCCGCGCCGCCGCGTGCACTTCAAACGTGGGCAGCATCACCAGCAACTGCCCGCCCGCCAGCGGGCTGAGTGCATGACTCATGCCAAACGTGCCGCACATCGGCACGGTGAGCAGCGTCACCGCACCCGCGTCGCCATAACCAAACCCGCGCGCCGCCTCGGCAGCGTGGCCGGCCATCGACGCCTGATGATGCAGCACGAACTTGGGCAACTTGGTGGTACCAGAGGTCGTGAAAATCAAACAGCCTAGGTCAGGCCGCGCGTGATCGTGTGGAAAGGGTGCGCATGCGGCAAGATCCGCATAGGCCGTGATCGGCTTGCCCAAAGCAGAGTGATCCATGGGCGGATCACCCGGCTCGCCATACGCGACTATTGCCTGCAGCTCCTTCAGCGCCGGCACGCCCGCGTCGCGCAAAATGCCGTCAAAATCAATGCCGCGATAGCCCGGCCAGTAAATCAGCACCTTCGCGCCGGAGCGCCCGACGATATCGGCAATTTCGTTCGAGCGAAAGCGCGTGTTGACCGCCACCACGATGGCGCCCAGCCGCGCCGCCGCAAAAAAACACGCTGGCCACGCCGGTACGTTGGGTAGCCACACGGCCACGCGATCCCCTTCGCGCACCCCCAGGTCATGCAGGCCCTGCGCCACACGGCGGCTTTCTTCGTCAAGCGCGGCAGCCGTGACCAGCCTGTCGCGATCGATCAGGGCGACACCGCCCACGGCCACGCGGCTCGCCAGCAGTTCGGTCAGGGTCTGCGGATTGATGTTGCTCGCACTACTCATTTCGTCAACGTTCCATTCTGATAATCGCGCACGGCCTGTTCAACTTCTTCGCGCGTGTTCATGACAAAGGGGCCGTATTGCACCACAGGCTCTTCAATTGGCTTACCCGCCAATAGCAAAAAGCGCGCGGCGCCGTTGTCGGCGGTTACCGTGATGCGGTTGCCCCGCGACAGCACACCGCCACTCTGCGGCTTTAACGCACGCGCGTCTTCGCCCGCACCCACCAGCAGCATGCCTTCATAGAGGTAAATGAAGGCGTTGTAATCATCCGGCAGGCCGTAATGAAACAGCGACCCGTTGGGCAATTCCACGTCAAGATAGCGCGGATCGGTCGAGCGGTCAGTGATCACGCCATCGGTCTGCACGCCCGCGACGTGAATCGAACCGGCAATGATGCGAGCCGTGCCGCCGTCGGCCAGAGTCACCGTGGGAATTTCATGCGGCTCGATGTCGCGGTACCACGCCGGCTTCATTTTCTCGCTGGCGGGCAGGTTTACCCACAACTGAAACCCGCGCATGCGGCCTTCGGCCTGCTGCGGCATTTCGGAATGAATAATGCCGCGCCCCGCCGTCATCCACTGTGCACCACCACTTTTGAGATCACCGCGATTGCCCAAGTGGTCTTCGTGCAGCAGGTGGCCGTCAAGCATGTAGGTCACCGTCTCGAACCCGCGGTGCGGATGCGCGGGGAATCCGGCGATGTAATCGTCCGGGTTGTCGGTCGAAAACTCGTCAAGCATCAGAAACGGATCGACATACAGCCCACGCTGGCTGCCCAAACTGCGCCGCAGCTTCACGCCCGCACCATCCGACGTTGGTACGGAAGGAATCACCTGCTTTAAAGTGCGCACGCTCATGATGGCTCCGGTTACTCTGCCTTGATGTTGGCCGCGCGGACGATTTTTCCGAAAACGGCGATTTCTTCGGCGACGATCCTGTCGAAGCCCGCCGGCGTCGTGGGCTGGGGCGTAAGCCCTATCGGCAACCAGCGCTGCTTCACATCGGATTCCAGGAGCACACGGCGGATTTCACCGTTCAGCTTACTGACGATGATTTTGGGAACCTGCGATGAAGTCAGGATGCCAAACCACAAATCGGCGGCAAAACCCGGCAAACCGGCCTCGGATAATGTGGGCATGTCAGGCAGCAGCGCGTCGCGTTGCAGCGAAGACACGCCCAGCCCCACCACGCGCCCTTCTTTCACCATATTCAGCGCATTGGCGATCGGTGACATAAAAAGTTGCACACGGCCACTGATGGTTTCGGTCAACGCTTCTGGTATTCCCTTATAGGGCACGTGCACGATATTGATCCCCGCAGCAGCCTTGAACTGTTCGGCAGCGAAGTGCGTACCGCTGCCCACGCCCGCCGAGGAGAAATTCAACTGGCCGGGCCTGGCCTTCGCCATCGCCAGAAGATCCTTGAGCGTTCTTGCACCGAGCGCGGGCGCCGCCACCAGCACGTACTTCGACACGGCCGTTTGCGTGATGCCTGACAGGTCCTTCATGGTGTCGTACGGCAGCTTGGCATAAATCACCGCCGCCACCGCATGCGCCGATGACACCGACAATAGCGTGTAACCATCCGGGTTGGCGTTCGCCACCAAATTGGCGCCAACCGTGCCACCCGCGCCGGGGCGATTGTCCACAATCACCTGCTGCTTCCACGCCTCCGTGAGCTTCTGCGCCAGATAACGCGCGGTGATGTCCGGCCCGCCGCCGGGCGTAAAGCCGACGACGATGCGGATGGGCTTCACCGGGTAATCCGCTTCGGCGGATTGCGCGGCCATTCCCGGCTTGACCATCGCAACCATGCTCGCGAAAGCAAGCATCACCGCGCCCGCAAGAACTCTGAGGTAGTTTCGCCGCATTCGCGCTCCGCTCGTAACAATGCCGCGAATATTATCATTCACGCAGCCACGCCATCGCGCGCAGAGCCATCCGCGATTGGCGGACTCGCGCAGCTATAATCGCCGCGCCATGCCCGCCTCGATTGCACTCCTGTTAACCCTTTCCACCGCACTGTTCGTCGCCTCCAAGGGTAACCGCGTATTGGTCACGCTGACCGCCGTGGATGCCGGCGCAAGCCCGCTGCAACTCGGCATCCTGTTCGCGCTGCACGGGCTGTTTCCGTTTCTGCTGGCGATCTACGCGGGCCGCCTGGCCGACCGCATCGACAACCAGCGGCTGATCTACAGCGGCATTGCCGTATATGCCTTCAGTCTCGCAATGCCTTATGTGTGGCCCGGTTTGAGCACCTTGTATGTCTCGGCAGCCGTGGGCGGCCTGGGCAACATGCTGTTCGTACTGGCGTTGCAGAACCTCATCGGCGTGTTGTCCACCAACGCTACCCGGCGGCGCAATTACAGCTGGTATGCGCTGGGCGAATCCGCCGGGCACGGGCTGGGGCCGATCGCCATGGGCCTGTGCATCGATCACTTCAACACCACGACAGCGTTTCTGATCGCGGCCCTCTTCAGCGCGATATGGCTGCCGGTGGCATTGGGCTTCCGGCGGCATTTTCCTGCAACCCAACCCGCGGATCACAAGCCCGCCAACGCCGCGCACGGCAGCCGCGACTTGCTGAAGCTGCCCGCAATGCGGCTGGCCCTCATCACCAACGGCGTGTTCATGATCGGCTTTGATTTGTTCAATTTGTATATCCCGGTATATGGGCGCGGACTGGGCCTCACCGCCACCGCCATCGGGCTGGTCGTTGGCGCATACGCTCTCGCGGCTGTGATCACGCGCGGGTTGCTGCCACTTGCCAGTGCACGCTGGGGCGTGCGGCGCATCCTCACGCTGGCCCTCGCCGGGCCTGCCTGCGCGTTTGCCTTGATTCCGTTTACCGGCAGCGTGTGGCTGCTGGCGCCGCTGGCGTTCGTCATCGGTCTGGGCGTCGGTTGCGGCATGCCACTGTCGATGGAACTTGCGTTCAACGCGGCGCCGCAAGGCCGCACCGCGGAAGGCGTCGCCATGCGGCTCACCGTCAGCTTCGGTGCGCATGTGTTCATCCCGCCACTATTCGGCGCATTGGGCGCCGTGATGGGATTAGCGCCGGTGTTCTGGGTGTGTGCGTTGGCGTTGAGCGGTGGCGCGGCGATGCATGCGCGGCATCAAGCGGCCCACGCCACTGATAAAACGTAAGTATTTGTTTTTATTGAATTTTTAAGAAACCAACTCCAGCGCGCGCAGCATCTTGGCGCTGAATGCGCGCTCGCGGTCGAGGAAGTCTTTTAACGCATCGCCAGTAATGAACTCCGGCGACCAGCAATTTGCCGCAAGTTCTTCCTGCCATTCCGGGTGTTGTAGCGCCTCACCCAACACGCCAATCCAGTACGCCACGTGTTCAACACCGATGTCCGGCGCCCCCACCAGACCACGCCACTGACCGAGCACGCACGGCACATTCAGCTCGCGCCACGTAGGTGCACCGGCAAACACACCGCCAAGCCGCTCCATGGACGACACCGCGAGCACGCGCACCGTGCCAGCTTCGAGCGCCTTGCGCGCACTGACGGACGAAATCACCCCCAGCTGCGCGTTACCCGCCACCACGTCATCCACCGCATAAAGCGCGGAATCAAACACCCGTAGATCGAGCTTGCGCGGATCAGCCCCGCCATGCATCAACAACTGCCCGAGCGCCACGTGATTAGTTGTGCCGATGGCCGTGGCAATCGCCACTTTCATCCCGGCCGGATTAGTGGCCAGCGTAGCCAGCATCGACTTCGCATCACGCAAAGGCGAAGCCGCCGGCACAATAAACGCCAGATATTCCGTGTAAAGATTCGCCACGGGCGTCAGCGCCTCGTGATCGTAGTCACTCACGCCCTGAATGCGGTTACTCAGAAGCGGCATCGCACTGATCGACAACACATGCGGATCGCCCGCCCGCACCCGCAACGCATCCCAAGCCTTGCCGCCGCCCTTGCCTGTGATGTTGGTGATTTTCATCGGCGCGTCCACAAGGCTCGCGCTTTGCATGATGCGCATCAGCGTCCGGGCCGGGCGGTCCTGGCCGCCGCCGGGTGGGGTGCCTACGATGAATTCAACTTCTCGCGAAGGAAGCCATACGCCCGCGGAGTGTGTACCAGCCATGATTTCCTCAGTTATCCATTGCCGCCTGAAGCCCTCAGCGCCAAACCATCCCAAACCGCCCGATTACAAGGCGTAGCCACTCCCACTTTCTGCCCCAGCCGCACCACACCGCCAGCGAGCCATTCGACTTCCAGGCGGTTGCCATTCTTCAAGTCGTGGTGCAGCGACGAATCCATGGTCGCCGGCACACCATCGGCGAATTTCAGTCGATCATCGGCGTAGTCTTCCGGCAGCGCCACGCCCAACGCACGGCCCACGGCCACGGCCTCTTTCATCAGATCATGCAGGAAGGCGCGGGTTTGGGGGTTTTCGCGGATGGGACCTATGGGGGAGCGCATGTTGGCGGTTGCGCCGGAGAGGCCGACGAGGAAGGTGTATTTCTCCCACAGCGTGCGGCGGATGTCGTCGGAGAGTTCGGCTTGTATTCCGGCTTTTAGCAATGCGGCGAGGAGTTTTTCTGACCGTTCGGATTTTTTGCCGCCCGCGTAACCATATTCGCCAAATACCAGCCGCTGTAACGTGCCGACCTGATTGATCACGCCGGGCCGGGATATATGTGTGCCCACGTATGCCACGCCGCCCATCAGCGCTTGTTGGCCGAAGATGCCGCCGAGGATGTCATCTTTTACCACGCCGTTTTGCAGTGATAGCACCGCCGTGTGCGGCCCCGCGATGGGCATTAACTGTTTCGCCACGGCTTCGGTATCCCACAGCTTTACAGCGAACAGAATGAGATCAGGCGTGCCGGTTGATGCCGGGTCGTCAGTAACTTTGACAGGTTTCACCAGCGTATTGCCGAGCGTGGCGTTTTCGATCAGCAGGCCCTGTTCGCGCATGGCTGCCAGATGCGCACCACGTGCAACGAAGGTGACGTCGCAACCGGCACTTGCCAGGCGCCCGCCGTAGAGGCCGCCGACGCCGCCGGAGCCCATGACGAGTATTTTCATTTTTCCATTTAAAACAGATAGTTACAGTTTTTCGGCGCGATTTTACTTCGCCGCAAGTTGCTGATGATTTCGCTGCAGCTCGGCCAGCATGTTGCAAAACAGCGCGCCCTGCTCAAGGGCGTCTTCCACTGCAACGTGTGTGTGCGGCAGCGGGTCGTACCAGCGCCGCGGCATAAACTCCTTGGTGGTGCGCTGCCAGTTGCTGTTGGTGAGTGACATCGCCAGCGTGCGCAAATCAATGCCCGAATGCCGGAACGGGCTCGCACCGGTGAACTTGAAAAGATACCACTGCACAAACATGAAATCGAAGGTCACCGGGAAGCCGACAAATACCGGCAGGCCTGGCAGCCCTTTTAACCACTTCAGCAGCGCGTGCATCGCCTGCTCGGGCGGCTGCGTGTCCTTGCGGTGCGCGGCCCATGCGGGCTTTTGCGTCTCCCACCACGCCATGGTGACGGGATGCCCCGTGGCGCCGGGCAGCGTTTCAAGATTGACGGAAAACGTGCCGATCAAGGTTTTGTTGGCAAGGTACGCCGCGCAGCCCACGCTCAACATCGAATGTGGCCCCGGTATCGGGCCGTCGGTTTCGACGTCCGTACTGACGTAGATTTCAGGCAGATCGGGCGTGTTAGCCATGACAAGCCGCTTGTGTGCCAGGCACCTTACAGCGCTTTCAGGGAATCAATCACCTTGCGCTCGATCACGATGCCTTCAACACGCCGCCGCTCGCGCTCACGATTCGCACGTTCGGAGGGAATGCGAATTTCCGACACGCCCGCGCGCTTAGGCAGCGCTTTCATCTCGCGCACGTATTCCGACATGCGCTGTTTGAAGTCGTCGCCCGGCAGCATGATTTCCGGGTTCACCGCCCAGAACAAAAATCCATAGTCGCGCACCATGCCCTTCGACAAAAACGATCCCGCCAGCAAACCCAGCGCCTGTATCGCGAAACTCAAACCGTAGCCCTTGTAGACATGCTCCTTGCCGCCGAAGGGTGTAACGCCGCCTTTCAGGACAGCGGAGGCATCGCGCGTGGGATTGCCATTTTCATCGACACCTACGCCTTCAGGCAACGGCTCGCCCAGATGTGCATGCAGCATGATGTCGCCCCACATCAGCGATGCGGTGCCGATGTCAAACGTAATCGGCCCTTCTTCCGATGGGAAACCGAAGCAGATCGGGTTCGTGCCCAGCGCAGGTTTGGTTGCACCCGGCGGCACCACGTGCGGTTGCGCGCTCGCCGTGTGCATCGCCACGTAGCCTTCCTTCACGATCTGCTCGACAAAATACGCATTGCGCCCGCTGTAGTAGCTGTTGTAAATGCCGACACAGGCGATGCCATGCGTTTTGGCTTTTCCCACTGCCTTCTGTGCGGCGTGATAACACGCGACATAGCCGATATTGTTGCCGGCATCCATCAACGCCGATACCGGCGTTTCCTTGATCACGGTGATCGGTTTGCGGCCGAGCTTGAGTTTCTTGTCAGTTGCCATTGCCAGTATGCGCGGCAGCCCCGCAAACTTGTAGCCGCACAACATGTTGTCGATCAACTGATCAACCACGATGCGCGCGTCGTCGGCGCTGTAGCCGATGCGCTTTACTGCGGTCTCGCCGATGTCACGCGCTTCGGCAACAGTTAGACGCACGGTGCCGGATTCATCGCTATCGAGCAAGCCTGATGTTTTTTGATTTGCAGTTGCACTCATATTTTGTTCCAGAAAATTGATTAAATACTTGTAACCAAGCGGTCAACCGCTCGAATTGTCCACTGGCTGGCCGGCAGCTCCCGCCAGCACTTCTGCCACATGCAACACAGCGGTTTTCATGTCACCGCGGCGCCGCAAGCGGCCTTCGATATTGAGCATGCAGCCCAAATCGCCCAGCACCACCGCATCTGCGCCACTGTCCTTGATGTTCTCGCATTTGCGATCAGCGATGTGGGTGGAAATCTCGCCATACTTCACCGCGAAAGTGCCGCCAAAGCCGCAGCAGGCTTCGCATTCGTTCATTTCAGTGAGCGTAATACCTTCCGCTTTTGCCAGCAGCGCACGCGGCTGCGCCTTCACGCCCAGCTCGCGCATCCCTGAGCAGGAATCATGATAAGTTATTGTTTTTATTGAATTATTTTTAGGGCACACCACACCCTCGAACTTCACCACATTCACCAGAAAATCCGTCAGCTCATACGTGCGCGCGCACAGTGCCGCCGCGCGTGTTTCTTCCGGCTGGCCCTTGAACAGATCACGATAGTGCGTGCGGATCATGCCCGCGCAAGACCCTGACGGCGCCACCACGTAATCCACGCCGTCGAATTCTTGCAACACCTTGCGCGCCAACGCCAGCGCTGATGCGCGGTCGCCGCTGTTATAGCCGGGCTGGCCACAGCAGGTTTGCGTGGCGGGTACCACAACCTCGCATCCCGCCTGCTCGAGTAACTTCAATGCTGCAAAACCGATGCTCGGGCGCATCAGATCGACGAGGCAGGTGACGAAGAGGCCGACTCTCATGACATGCGTGAGGCGTAAGCCCACACCTTTGGCAATGCCGCTGTTAGAACTGCAATACGCATTTCACGTTCCACGTAAACCACGTCTCACCCCTCACCGAAATAGCCCCTGCTTCGCCAGCCATTCCTGTATCAACCCCGCCACCTGATCGCTGTTGCGATCCATCATGATCATGTGTGAATTGCCCTTGATGCCGGCCTGCGGCAGGTTGATGACTTCGAACTTGCCGCCCGCGGCCTTCACCTGCTCGCCGAACTTCAGTTGATTGGCGCGGATGGTCGGCCAGCGCGGGTCTTCCTCGATGTAATCGCCATATACCGCGAGGATCGGTGTGTTTTTCAAATTAGCTGCGAGCTTGGCATCACCCGGCGCCGCCGGCTCCACCAGCACCAGCGCCTTCACCTTGTCGGGCCGAGCCTGCGCCACCTTTTGCCCAAACGGGCCAGACTGCGAGTGCACCAGAATCACGCACGGGCACACTTTATCCACCAGTTCGGTGTACGCACGGATGATCGCATCGTCCGTCGTTGTCCAGCGCGGCACACCCTGCTTGGTGAAATTGTTGTAGCCCTCGGCCGGGAACTGGCTGCCAGGCTTCAATTTCATTTTCGCCGGATCAGTGCTGAACGATCCCGGCCCATCGCCTATGCGAAAGCGGTTGAACGGATCAGCTTTGGTCAAAAACAGCGGCTCGCCCTTGAACACGTCCGGATACATCGCCCAACCGCTGCGCCCGCGCTCCACGGCATCAGAGTTGTAAACCGCCCAGCCCTGCTTGATAAAGTAATTCATCCAGCCTTCGCGCCCATCAGGCGTGGTCTCGTAGGTCACGCCAGACAAGCCACCGCCATGCCACATCAGCAGCGGCAGCGTGCCCCGCTGATTCTGCGGAATAAAATACTGCACATACATCTGCTCAACCTGATAAACACCATTCGGATCGACCTTCGCCGGCACGCCACCCGGCGTAAACGTGACTTCCTTCACCGGCTTGCCACTGATGGTGACCTCGCGCCCGCCGATGTGGAATGAACCCATCTGCTTTAGCGCGATGGGCGCTTCGGTGGCACAGCCTGCAAACAAAGCGAACAAGGCAATAACGCAAACCCTCATGTATTTCTCCCCAATTCATGTTTAGCGATGGGTTGCGTTGCACGGCCGGCGAGCAGGCGCCGCAAAAACGAGCCGGCCAGAGCGTAAAACATCAACACAAGCGCCGCCACAATCAGCAAATTACTTTTCTCGAAACCCGCCTGATCATATCGAATCGGCAAATTGATGGCTTCAACAATCACCCCAGCGGCGACCACGGCCACAAACACGCGCACCAACGTGCCCCATAACGGCAAACCCCCATGCCGCACGCCTTCGCCGCGGCGGAAAAACCGGCGCGCAACCCCCACTGCAAACAAGCCAAAAATCCCTGCTGCCAAAAACTTGCCAAACATCAGCGCAAGGCAACTACCCGACACCAAAGCCGCGACTTCCAGCCCGTCAGCAATAACCGACAGCCGCCGCTTCATATTTGCCCGCCAGAGCGCCAACATCGACAACGCCTACTCCACCTTCGCGCCCGAATCCTTAACCACCTTGCCCCACTTTACCATTTCGCGCTTGATGTGTTCGGCGTATTGTTCCGGCGTGCTACCCACCGGTTCGATGCCATCGCGCAGCAGACGATCACGGATGTCCGGCACTTTCAGCACGCGGGCAACTTCGTTGTAGACGCGGTCGATAATGGGTTTAGGGGTGCCGCCGGGCGCGCAAATGCCGGCCCATGATATCGCTTCAAAGCCGGGCAAGCCCTGCTCGGCAATGGTGGGAATGTCCTTCATGGTGGAAAACCGCTGGCCACTGCTGATGCCAAGCACCCGCAGCTTGCCCGCCTGCACGTGCGGCATTGAAGACACCGGCTGATCGAAAATCATCACCACCTGGCCGGCGAGCAGGTCACTCATGGCGTTGCCCGTGCCCTTGTACGGCACATGCACCATGTTCAGCCCCGCCGCCGATGCGAACAGCGCCGCCGAAAGATGCGAAGCCGTGCCCACGCCCGACGAGGCATAGTTGATCTGGTTGGGCCGCGCCTTGACGAAATTAATGAAATCGCGCGTGCCCTTCACCGGCAACGACGGATGCACCACGATGATGTAGGGCAGTGTGCCGGTTTGTGTCACCGGTGCAATGCCTTTCTCCGGATCGTACGGCAGCTTGCTGTAAAGAAACGGCTGTATCGCAAACACGCCGGTGGTGCAGGCGTGCAGGGTATAGCCGTCGGGCGGCGCTTTCGACACCAGCTCCGCCGCAATATTGCCACCCGCGCCGGGACGATTGTCGACCACAACCTGCTGACCGACGTTTTTCGTCATCTCCTGCGCGATCAGGCGCGCAACAATATCGGTGGAGCCGCCGGGCGCGAAACCGACAAGGATGCGAACCGTTTTGTTCGGATAGTTCTGCGCAACCGCCGGAACCACTCCGCCCAATCCAAATAAAAAACTCAATAAAAACAAATACTTAATATTCATGACTACTCCAGAGAAATAACGACGACCCGCGCAAAAAAAGGTGCGTGCTCATTGTGGCGTAATGCCGGCCGCCTTCACGATTCTTGCATACTTTTCGAGATCTTCACGCAAAAACTTCGAGAATTCCGCGGGCGTGCTTCCACGGCTTTCAATATTGATTTCGGCGTAGGTCTTGCGGGTATCGGGATGTTGCATCACGGCTCGCGTGGCTTCATACAACCGGTTGGTAATCGCTGCCGGCAACCCCGGTGGCCCATAAATGCCATACCAGCCGGAGACTTCATAACCTTTCAATCCCGACTCGTCGAGCGTCGGCACCTCGGGAATCTGATCGCTGCGCTTTAAGCCCGTGAACGCGAGGCCGCGCAAACGATCGGTCTTGACGAACGGCACTGCAGCGGGGCTCGACGCAAAATTCATCGCGATTTGATTGGCCAGCACATCGTTGATTGCCGGGCCGCCACCCTTGTACGGCACATGGGTGATTTTCGCGCCCGCCATCAGACAAAACATTTCACCCGCGAGGTGCTGCAAATTGCCCACGCCCGCCGAAGCGTAGGAAAATTTGCCGGGCGCGGCACGCGCGGCATCCACCAACTGCTGCACCGTACGATGCGCGAACGTCGGATGCACCACCAGCACCAATCCGCTCGATTTCACGATTTCGCTGATCGGCGTGAAATCACGCAAGCTATCGTACGGCAGCTTGCGATACACATGCGGATTAATGGTGTGCGAACCGGAGGTGATCAGAATCGTGTGCCCGTCGGGCGCGGCACGCGCCACCATCTCGGTGCCGATAATGCTGTTTGCCCCCGCGCGGTTGTCCACTACGACCTGCTGCCCCAGCACCGTACTCAGCCGATGCGCGTAGATGCGCGCGATCACGTCCGGCCCGCTGCCCGCCGATGACGGCACGATCAGGCGCACGGGGCGGTCGGGATAGGCTGCCATCGCTGACGCGCTGCACAGCAAGACGGCAGCGCCCGAACTTACCGCCAACCACGCATTCAATCTGTACATGAAAGAACCTCTTTGTCGCTGTTCGTTGTTTGGTTCACACAGGCCGTTCACGCCATGCCAATAGGCTCGGCCAGCGATTCGACTATCTTGCCGGGCCGCGCACGCATCAAGTCATGCAGCTCGCGGCGCACATGCGCATAGCCGGGGTCATCGAACAGATTGTTCATTTCCGCCGGATCATTGCGCAAGTCATACAACTCGCCCGCGCCGGAATCGAGTTCAAACGTGCATTTGTATTGCTGCATGCGCACCGTGCGCAGCTTCAGCGCCACGCCGCAGCGCGACGGGTGCACATGCCATTCGCTGTAGGCCGCATCACGCGTTTCCGCACCACCCCGCAAAAGCTTCATCAAGCTGCGGCTTTGCTGTTCTACCGGCGCCGATACACCCGCTGCTTCGTAAAATGTCGCGGACAAATCCAGTGTCGAAACCGGTTCCACCACGAGTTGGCGGCTGGCCACACCCGGCCCGCGCACCACCATGGTCACTCGCAGCAAATCCTCGTACGGCGTGGGACCTTTGAGATACAGGCCGTGATTGCCGAGCAGTTCGCCGTGATCGGTGGTGTAAATCACCAGCGTGTTATCAAGCACACCCTGCGCTTCGAGCGCGCTCATGATGCGCCCGACGCTGTGGTCCACCTGCGAAATCATGCCGTAGTAGTTGGCGGTCATTTCGGCGAGTTGGGCATCGGTCTGATCCGGCACGCGCGAGCCTTCGGCGCGAAATTTCAGCATCACCGGATCGCTTAACTGCGGCTTGCCCTCATATTGCGCCTTGTGCCACCACGGGCGACGCTCGAAGTCACGTACACGGTGCTTCGGCAACACCATGTCTTTCGGGTCATACATCAGACTCCACGGCTCCGGGCAATCGAAGGCGTGATGCGGATCGGGAAACGACACCCACGCGCAGAACGGCTCGTCCTTGCGCTGCGCTTCGTTGATCCAGTGAATCGCGCGGTCAGCCACCCAGGTACTGGAGTGCCACGCGGCGGGCAACGCAGAAAACCACGTCTGAGCGGCGCCCGTGCCGGGCCGTGTCTCGGCGGCCCACAACTGTATACCCTCGCCCCCTCCGCGCGAAATCAGCCAGCGCTCATAATGCCCGACAGCCGGGTCTTCCAGCGGACGCGTGCGATGCAAATGCCCCAGCGCCACCAGCTCGCAATGCTGAAAGCCCATGTAGGGGCCAAACCAGGCAGGACCATATTTAGCCTGACTCTTGTTGCACTCCGGCGTGCCAGTAGGCGCGAAGGTGGCCTTGGTCGAAAAATGCGCCTTGCCGATAAAACCTGTTTGATAACCGGCTTTGCTCAACGTGCCCGCAAAGCCCTGCTCACCCACGGCCGGGTTCAAATCCACGCCGTTATCCCACACCCCGTGCGTCAACGGCAGCAAGCCGGTCAGTATCGACGAGCGCGAAGGCTGGCACACCAGATTCGGTGTAATACATGCCGAAAAGCGCGTACCCTCGCGAGCGATGCGGTCGATGTGCGGCGTCTTGATGTTCTTATTTTCGAAACCATTGCAGTCGGCCCGCTGCTGGTCGGAGGTAATGAGGAGAATGTTGGGGCGCTTTTTTTGCGTAGCCATGTTGCGTTTCCTGAAAATTCAATAACCTGATTTGCCATCCCGATGAAGGCCAGAAGCCGGCGTTTGCCTGGCGTCAGAGACACCTGACATAAGATGCATTCTGCTGCTGCGTGGATTGTAACGAACTGGATTCCGGCCTTAGCTCGAACAATGGCGTTGGCAGGACAGGCGCTATTTGTTCAGCCCCAATTCCGTCAACAACATACGAAACCGCGTCGCCTCCGCATCCAGAAACTCACGCAACTTCGGACCGGTCATGAAATTCGCGCGCCAGAAATTACGTTCCAGTTCCTTCTTCCATGCGCCGGATTCGTTGACCACCGACAACGCGTTTTCCCAGAACGCCACCTGTTCGCGCGTCATCGCCTTCGCGCCGATCACGCCACGCCAGTTGGTGAACACCGCGTCAAAGCCCTGCTCCTTCAGTGTCGGCACGCCCGCCAGTGCCCCCGATAAACGCTGCGGTCCGATCCCCGCCAGCGCGCGCACGCGCCCCGCCGCGAGAAACGGCGGCATATTGGCCGCCGTGCCACTGACCAGATCGATCTCCCCCGCGAGCATGGCCACCACACCGTCACCCGCCGACTTGTACGGCACCCAGCGCGCCTTGCGCACGTCCGCACCCATTGCCTTCCACGCGACAGCGGCAGCCGTGTGGCCACCCGCACCGATACCAGGCCCAAAACCCACCGCCACCGAGCCAGGGTCGGCGCGCAGCCGGTCGCGCACGTCAGCCATGGATTTCAACGGCGAATCCGCACGCGCCACCAGCACAAAATAGTCGTCGAACATCAGCGCCAGCGGCGTCACGTCGCGATGTGTCATGGGATGCGCGCCGGTCACCGCGTTCGACACCAGGTTGGTGTTACCGATGGAAATCGCGTGGCCGTCGCCACGGTCATTCATATAGCCCCAAGCGATGCCATTGCCCGCGCCGGGCTTGTTGATCACGACCACCGGCACACCCGCCGCGCGCGTGTCGTCCCAGATTTTCTGGATCGTGCGCGCCGTAAGATCCAGACTGCCCGCCGGTGACGAGGGTGAAATAAACGCGACCGGGCGTGTGGGCTTCCACGACTGCGCCTGCGCGAAGTAAGTGAAAAACAATCCGGTCAGACAAACCAGCAGGCTCGTAATTTTCATGGTCAGCTATACTAACCGCATCACTCCACCGAAGGCAAAGGACAAAGACCGTGGCCCATACACACGCCTGTCCGCGGCGCCGCGCGCAAGCCGGCACCATGTCGGAGAACAACACCCTGATTTGGCCCGCGCTGTACGGCTACACCGCGTGGCTGTGGGGAAGTGTACTGGGATATCCCATCGCGATTGCCGCAGCCGGAACTGTGCTGGGCTTTGTAGTCGGCGTGCTGATGATGAGGGTAAACCCTTATGGCCCGGAGCTGATGCAATTCTGGCTGATCGTTATCGTGCCGTGGTTCGTCAGTGACGAAACCTGGCGCTGGGTGCTTTTAGCAATGTGCATTGTGCCGCTGCCACGCTTGATCGCCGGACTCGTGCTCAAAAAGACCTGGTCGCCCTGACACGCATCGCGGTCAGGCTTTCTGCCTTGTAACGCACATGCCGCCACCAAGTACCGGCGAATACGGAAATGTCCCAATAACTGGCGCTATACTCCCCGGCATCCTTCACCAACCCACGCATCGACATGAGTTCCCTTACAAAACCCAACATCGTACTGATCCTCGCCGACAATCTCGGCTGGGGTGAACTCGGTTGCTACGGCGGCGGCGTGCTACGCGGCGCACCCACGCCACGCATCGACGCGCTTGCAGCGCAGGGCTTGCGCCTGACCAACTTCAACGTCGAATCCGATTGCGTGCCCACGCGCACGGCACTGATGACGGGCCGCCACCCGATACGCACCGGCGCGCTGCAATCGGTACCCGCCGGGCTTCCGCAGGGGCTGATCCCGTGGGAGATCACGTTGGGCCAACTGCTGTCGACGCAGGGCTACGCCACGGCGATTTTCGGCAAGTGGCATCTGGGCGACCGGCCGGGGCGTTTTCCGCACGAGCGCGGCTTTGACGAGTGGTACGGCATTCCGCGCACCACCAATGAGAGCATGTTCACCAGCACACCGGGCTACGACGCCAGCGTGGTGCCGCTGCCGTATGTGATGGAAGGCAAACGCGGCGAGCCAGCGCGTGACGTCGCTATTTATGATCTCGAAATGCGCCGCAAGATCGACTCTCAACTGACTGAGCGCAGCATCGATTTCATGCAGCGGCAAGTCCAGGCAGGCAAGCCGTTTTTTACCTACGTGCCACTGACCCAACTGCACTACCCGACGTTGCCGCATCACGATTTCGCCGGCAAAACCGGCGCGGGCGATTTTGCGGATTCGCTGGTAGAGATGGATGCGCGCACAGGGCAAGTAATTGATTTTATTGATAAATCCGGATTGACTGAGAACACCGTGTTTATTTTTGCCAGCGACAACGGTCCGGAGTTTCGCCGGCCATGGCGCGGCACGGCCGGGCCGTGGACAGGCACTTATCACACCGCAATGGAAGGCGCGCTGCGCGTGCCATTTATGGTGCGTTGGCCGGGGCACGTGCCTGCTGGTGGCGTGTCCAACGAGATCGTGCACGTCACCGACATCTACACCACGCTCGCCCACATTGCAGGTGCTGCGCTGCCCTCTGACCGGCCCATCGACGGTGTCGATCAACGCGATTTCTTTTTCGGCAAAGCCGAAAAATCCGCGCGTGAAGGTTTTGTCTACTTCATCAAGGACGAATTGCGCGCGGCGAAATGGCGCGACTGGAAAATGCACATGGTGTGGGAGACCGAACCCAATGCCGGCCCCATTCATCTGGAAACGCCCTGGGTGTTCAACCTCAAGCAGGACCCCAAGGAAGAAACGGACGTCGGTACACAATACAACTGGGCGCGCCGCCCGCTGCGTGTGCTGATACAGGATTTTCAGCAAAGTCTGAAACAGCACCCGCCCATACCGCCGGGCGCGCCTGACGATTACCAGCCCAAATAGATCACGAACACGGAGCCCCACCCATGAAAGTCACCCGCTTTGAGACCTTTCGCTGCGACGCCGGCTGGCGCACGTTTTCATTTTTGAAACTGATGACCGACGAGGGCCTCGTCGGCTGGTCGGAATACAACGAAAGTTTCGGCAGCGGCGGATTAAGCGACGTCATCACCGCGCTGATGCCGGTGGTCATCGGCAAGAATCCGTGTGACGTGGAGCTCATCAACGCTCACCTGCGCACGCACACCGTACAGTCGCGCGGCGGCATTAACCGGCAGGCGGTGGCGGCCATCGAAAACGCGCTGCTCGACATCAAGGGCAAGGCGCTGGGTGTGCCGGTGTATGACCTTTTCGGCGGCGCGGTGCGTAAACGCATTCCGTGTTACTGGTCGCACTGCGGCAGTTACCGGGCGCGTTACCCGGAGCTGCTGGGTGTGCCGCGTGTGGCGAGTTACGACGATCTCTCCCGGCTAGCGGAAGAGGTCGTGCGGCGCGGCTTCGGCGCGTGCAAAACCAATGTGATGATTCACGACGGCAAGACGCTAGCGGCGTACCGCCCCGGTTTCGGCGCGAGCAAGGGTTACCCGGAACTGAACTGGAGCAACGACATTGTCGATGGTGCGTTCAAGACCGCCAACGCGTTTCGTCTGGGCGGTGGTGCGTCGCTCGGCATCATGATGGATCTCAACTTCAATTACAAAACTGAAGGCTACCTTCGCATCGCGCAGGCGGTGGAGCCGATCAACATGACGTGGTTGGAAATGGACACGCACGATCCGCAATCGCTGGCATTGATCCGCCGCCAGACCAAGACGCCGATTGCCTCATGTGAAACGCTGTGCGAGCGTCGCGATTTCAAACCGTTTTTCGAGCAATATGCGATGGATGTGGCCATCATCGACGTGGTGTGGAACGGTTACATGGAGTCCCTCAAGATTGCGTCCATGGCCGACGTCTATGAAATGAACGTCGCGCCGCATAATTTCTATGGCCATCTGTCGAGCATCATGTCCGCGCATTTTTGCGCGGCGGTGCCCAATTTCAGAATCATGGAAACCGACGTCGACGCCGTGCCCTGGCGCGATGAGTTGGTGGATATTCCACCGGTGATCGAGAATGGCGAGTTCGTGCTGACCAGCAAGCCGGGCTGGGGCGTGGAAGTGAACGAAGCGGCGGTTCGGCGGCATCCGCCGAAGTAGGGGTTGGGAGGGATTCAAACAGATTTTTCAGGTGTCGGTCAGGCCAACACCCCAACCCGTCGTTCCCGCGTAGGCGGGAACCCATAACACAGTGCCATATGGCACCCCGCATGGATTCCCGCCTTCGCGGGAATGACGAGGAAAGAATTGCAGTTCATGCGAATTGCACGGGACGCACATCGACGCCAATAAAACGCCTCCAACCAATAAAAAAGGGAAGGCCACCGGCCTTCCCTTTTTGCTGGCAGAACCTGAAACAGTCGTCCGAGTTACTTCTTGGCCTTCTCGTCTTTCTTGTCATCCTTCTTCGCCGACTTGGATTCAATCTCCGTCGCCGTCATGCGGTACTGAATCGTCACGCGGTCGCCCTTTTTGATGTTCTTGTCGCCCTTGGTGTCCTTGTCGCGGGCGATTTCCCATTTTTCCTTGTCCTTCTCCACCACGATTTTGGTGTCGGTTACTTCCAGCACCGGGCCGGTGACCTGATACGCAAAAGCCGACGTGCCCACCAGCATGCTTGCCGCAAAAACCGCTATCGAACGTTTCATGATTTCACTCCTCATGGGTTGGTTTTGAAACGGTGCAACACTAAAGCTTCGTAACGCTCTTCGCAATCGCGCGATGACGCACCGAAAGCGCCCATCCGCAACTATTTGTTTTTATTGAGTAATTTTAGGATCACAAAGCCGCTGCCACGGCATCGCCCATTTGCGTGGTGCTCGCCGTGCCGCCGAGATCCGGCGTGAGATGCCTTGCCTCGGCAATCACACGTTCCATTGCGCTTTCGATCAGCGCTGCCGCGTCCAGCGCCTTCGCGTCACCGCGCTTGCGCCCCAGCCACTCAAGCAGCATCTGGCCCGACATGATCAGCGCATACGGGTTGGCGATATTTTTGCCGGCGATGTCCGGCGCCGAACCGTGTGTTGCCTGCGCCATCGCCTGCGTCTCACCGCACACCAGCCCCGGCGCCAGCCCCAGCCCGCCGACCAGCCCCGCGCCCAAATCCGTCACGATGTCACCGAACTGATTGGTGGTCACCACCACGTCGTAATCCCACGGGTTCATCACCACTTTCATCATGAAGCCGTCGATCAGCACTTCGTTGTAATGCACATCGGGGAATTCCTTCGCGACCTTGCGGCATTCCTCGGCAAACATGCCGCACACGAGGCGATACACCGGCTCCTTGTGCAGCGATGTCACGCGCTTCATCTTGCGCGTGCGCGCGATCTCAAACGCCGCACGCGCCACGCGGTTCGCGCCCTTGCGGGTAACCACGCGCGTGCCGATGGAAATTTCGTCATTGGGCCGGAACTCACCCGCGCCCGCCACCACGGTGTCGCTGGATTGCAAGCCCTCGGTCACCTCGCGCAGGAACACGATGTCGACGTTCTTGTGCACCGATGGAATATTCGGATACGACTTCACCGGTTTGATGTTCGCGTACAACTCAAAGCGCTTACGCACCGGCGGCATGATCCACGTCGGGTCGTTACGCGGATACGCGTTGTGGCCGATGGGGCCGCACAGCCAGCCGTCGGTGTTTTCCAGCTCCTTTTGCGTTTGCAGCGGAAACGTGTGGCCGTGCAACTCATGGCCGCGCTTGCCGATGGCGTGGTCGCTCCACGCGATTTGCACGCCAGTTTTCGCCGCCGCCGCTTTCATGACTTTAACCGCTTCGGGGACGACTTCGAGGCCGATGTCGTCACCCAGCAAAACACCAATTTTCAGCAAATTCATTCTCCCGCTTCGGTCGAACATTCCGCGCGAGTATACTGGCTCGCCCACAACGGAGGAAACCTATGCCCGCGCTCTTTCGCACCCCGCTTTGCATCGCACTGCTGCTCACGGCCCACGGAGCCTGCGCACAGGCGTACCCCACCAAACCCGTGCGCCTGATCGTCCCCTTCCCGCCCGGCGGCGGCGTTGATTTTGTCGGCCGCGTGGTTGGTCAGAAACTCACCGAGCGCCTCGGCCAGCAATTTGCCATCGACAACCGCGCCGGCGCCAACGGCATCGTCGGCCTGCAGGCGCTGATGGCTTCGCCGCCGGACGGCTACACAATCGCCGCAGTTTCCGCCGGGCCGCTGGCATGCAACCCGCACCTGTATTCCAAATTGCCGTACGACACGCTGCGCGATTTCACACCGATTGCCAACATGATCAACTTCCCGCTGATGCTGGTGGCGCACCCCTCGCTGCCGGTGAAAAACGTGAAGGAACTGATTGATCTCGCGAAAGCCAAGCCCGGTGAAATCACCTATTCGCATCCCGGCGTGGGCAACACCGGCCACATCGCTGGCGAGTTACTCAATGCAGTGGGCAAAGTCAAAACCACCGGCATTCCCTATAAAGGCACGGCGCCGTCGGTGATCGCCGTGCTGTCCGGTGAAGCGCAACTCACCTATAGCAGCATCCCCACCGCGCTGCCTTACATCCGAGCCGGGCGGCTACGCGCGCTGGGTGTCGGCAACGCCAAGCGCATGCCCTCGCTGCCGGAGTTCCCCACCGTCGCTGAAGCCGGCCTGCCAGGCTACGAAGCGTATGCGTGGGGCGGCATGCTGGGCCCGGCCAAAATGCCGGTGGACATCGTCAACCGCCTGTCGCGCGAAATTGTGGCCAGCATCAACAGCAAAGATGTCACAGACCGCATGCTCAACGAAGGCACCGTGCCTACGCCGTCGTCGCCCGAGGAATTCGCCGCGTACATCAAATCGGAAATCCAGAAATGGGGCGTGGTGATTCGTGGGGCGAATATACGGGTGGAGTGACGAGTAGCTTTGTCTGCAATGTCTATCTCGCAACTCTCGCAAAATCGATACATCAACCCTGTCGTTCCCGCGAAGGCGGGAACCCATAACACAGGTTGTATCGCAATCGCCCTATGGATTCCCGCCTTCGCGGGAATGACGGGGGTTAGATTGTCAGCAAACGGACATTGATCAAGTAAGGCCGAGAAACAATTCGTTGAAAATATAAATTAAATCAAATAGTTAAATACCGTTTGCCGTAGGGTACGCATGATGCACGAGACCAATTACATAGCGCGTTAGTGCTATGCGCACCTACCGATCTGATATTCTTCACCAGTCAAATTTCATTCTAACCAACACCCCCAGGAGCCCCCATGAAATACAAAAAGAACGAAGCCAAGGAAGCCGCCAAGGAAATGCTGCGTGGCGTGTGGACGGCACTGCCGACGAACTTTATCGATGCCGAGCGGCTGGACGAAAAAGGCATCGCGTTCAATCTGGAGCACTCGATCACGCATCTGAAAATCGACGGCCACTATTGCATCGGTAACGTCGGTGAATTCTGGGCGATGACCAACGAAGAGCGCATGCGCGTCGCTGAAATCAACGTCGACGTCAACAAGGGCCGCGTGCCGCTGATCGCCGGCTGCCATCACCAAAACCCGGCCGAGGCTGCCAAGCTCGCCAGGCACGCGCAGGATATCGGCATCGATTTCGTCATCATCCTCACGCCCTACATGGCCGCGCGCGGCGACGATGCCGTTTACGACTACTACAAGTTAGTCGCGGATCGCGTGGATATCGGCATCTGTTTATTCAACACCAATCAGGGTCACTCGCTCTCGCCGAAGCTCGCGCAGCGTCTCGCCACCATCCCCAACATCTGCGGCTACAAGCAGGGCGTGTCGGGCATGGCGTTTGCCACCACCCTGCGTGAAACCGTTGGCCAGCAAATCGAAGTCAGCGTTGCCGAAGAAGCGCCGTGGCTCTACAACATCGCCATCTGCGGCGACCACTGGCTGCTCAACTACTGCCCGCATCTGTATCAAGTGCCCGGCTACCTGCCCGTGCGCGACTACACCCTCGCTGCGCAGGCTGGCGATTTCAATAAAGCCGTCGAAATCTGCAAAAGCATCAACCCGCTGCGCTCCACACTCGGTCGCTGGATCCCCGGCTACGGCAGCAGCACCAAAATGGCCATCGCCGAGCAAAAATACTGGATGGAACTCGTCGGCATGGTGGGTGGCCCGGTGCGCGCACCGTGCGCCGAGATGACGGAAGAAAACAAAAAGCTGATGAAGGCTGATCTTGAGGCAACTGGCTTGATTGCCAAGGCCAAGGCCGGGTTGGCTGCGGCTGCGCCGCAGAAGAGGGCGGCGTAAGTTTTTCGATTTTCGTAGGGCGTCAATACGAGAAGCGCAATGCGCCCTACGAGCCCGATGGTGTCCGTATTCTCTTAGGAGCAATCAATGGACTTCAATACACCTGCTGCACTGTGGAGCATCTTCTTTCTGACCATCGCCACATCATTTTTCGTGCCATATTTTTTTGTTAAGTATTGGTTGGCCGACAAAATCAAGAATTTTTCGAGAGATTACAAACTTCCTGCATGTGACGATCTACTAAAGTTGACCGGCACAGATGGTCTGAAGAATAATGGTGCGGTTTTGGCTTCAGAAATTTGCAAGCGCGGCAACACGAGTTTAGCGGTGGTTGGAGAATTCACGGAGTACCACTATTTCGCGTTAATTGGCGCAATAGTTCCAGCAGTCTTAGGGGGAGCGGCAGCTTTCCTGGTTGCCGATGGCGGCTGGAGCAATGCGAATGCTGCCCTTCGAGGAATGTTCCTCGGATCAGCGTCAGCATTGGCCCTATGGCTAACTATGATTCAAGTATTCAGATACTCCGATACGATAGCAAAGCACGAATCAATTTACACGTTGTGTGCAAACCTGCTGTCCGACTTAGTCGCAGTACTTAGTTGCCCCCCGAAGCTTGGAAGAAACGGAAAGGAGTTCTATCTAGAAGCATATCTACAAGGGGTCTTAGGAAGCAAACTGGGTTAAAGAGGTTGCATTCTGAGTAACTTTAACAGGACGGTATAGAGATTGTCGTGCCGGTGGTTGAAACGAAACTCGGTTTCCTTCAAGTGCAAGGCA
>OMIN01000081.1 GCA_900299145.1 Betaproteobacteria bacterium
GCTACATTGCCAAGAATGGCAAGGCCGATCTGGTCCAGGGTCTGATCTTTAGCGCAGGCCGGGAGGAGGCCTCCTTCGCCTCTGAAGTTAACAAACCAATGTTGTTTCTGGTCTCGGAGCAGGACGACTGCAGAACAACATCCCCTTCCAGCAATCAAAGGATCTACGAGCGCGTGCGCCAAGAGAGCAAGGCCGCAACAGAGTTCGTCTTGATCAAATCCGCTCAGTCCGAAGCGCGCGACCCCTGCTCCAGCGGCTTCCACATGTATTTCGCCGCTGGCGAGGAAGTCGGTCGTGTCCTGGACGATTTCCTGAGCCGGCATTCGCCCTCCCGGTGAGCGTAACGCCCCAAGATTTTCCCGAACCGGATGCCGGGGTCAGAATAAAGTGGCACGTTTTTGCTCCTAGCGTGCCCGAGGGCTTTCCGTGAGAAGTTGCGCCGACCGACTGCTCCACACAGACACCGGCCATTGAACCTCAGGCAGTCGTGCGGCTGCTCTGGGTCGGTAGCGATGGCACATTGTCTGTCAGATCAAGGCACGTCCTATGAAATTTGCACCGTCATCGTCATTCCGACCAGTGCCAGAATGGAGATCGTGGCATATAAATTGTGCGCCTTTGCCGCCTACGCCTTCTTCCGCACCGCGGCCAACTTCGCATCCCATCCTCGCGGCAAATCAATCTTTTTGCCCGTCGGATAGCCCAAAAACCCGTTGTGCGCGAACACATACATATTGTTGCGCAACGGGTCGCCGCTGACGGCAATCATGAAGTCTTCAGGCTTCCACACAATCGGCACCCTGCGATTTTCGTCGTCGCTCTCGTAAAACACTTTGGGGATGCGGCCGTTGCGTACGTCATCTTTCAGATCCCACACGCCGCGAATGTTCCACACGCGCAACTGGCGCTCGAACTCCCACGCCGGCAGGCGCGCGTGATCAAAGAGATACTGTTTGACGTCGGCCTTGCTCCAACCCGCCTTGGCGATGGTCTCGGCGAGGATGGGGGTAATCACCACCAGCGGGCGCAGCATGCCCATGCCGTGGCTGGTGGTGAAGGTCAGTTGCCACATGTGATATTTCAACACCGAATCGGCGACGTAGGGCAGCAGCGTTTCCGGCGTGTCGCCCGACACTGACGAGAACGATCCGCCACCGGTGTATCGCGCAATCGTCACCGTGTTATCGCCCGCCTTGAACCCCATTTCCTCGGCGGTGTTGGGCCAACCGATGTCTTTCAGCACATCATCGTTTTCCGCCAGCACCACGCGCCAGGTGTTACCGAAGGTGGCCTTGTCGGTCTTGTGCGGCAAAAAGCCCGCGATGTTTCGGAGATACAGCCGCCAGAAGCGCCCGATGGAGGTATTGGCCTGAAAGCCGTCGCGTAGCGCGCCTTGCGTGTAGTTGAATCCGAGTTGCTTGATGATGGGGCCGTTGATGATGATGAGGTTTTCGCCGCCGGGCGTGTTGCCGCTGTGCTCAACGCCGTACTTCGGGTCGCACATGCCTTCAATCGCCGCGACCAGCACCGGCATGTACTCAGGGCGGCAGCCCGCCATCACGCCGTTGACGGCCACGCTCCACACCGTTGCCGCGCGGCTGTCGGGCAGAATCACGCCCAGCACTTCGTTAGGGTCGCGGTCAGTGAATTTCAGAAACGCTTCGACCGCCTCGCGCGTCGGCGGCACGATGGGCAAGCCGTCGGACAACTCGTTATCGATGAAGTACTGATTGATTTCGGCGAACGTGCCCTTGCACACGATGTCGCGCGCGCCCGGCTCGCCGGATTTGCCTTTGACCGCGGGCTGCACGGTGAGGTTGTCGATCACCTGCTGCGCGGTGACTTCGATCACGTCGCGTTTCAGTTGTTCCGCGCTCTTGGTGCCGATGTGTCCGGGCACCATCGCCAGCGGAATGCTGGGCATGCCCAGACCAATCGACGTCGCTCCGGCCTGCCGGATAAACCCCTCACAGGTCAGCGACGATGTCGGCAAGCCGAGTTCCTCGCACGCTGCACTGGCCCGCAACACGGCGGGCGTGCACGAACCTCAACAGGCCATGCCGCTGATCACGGCATCCACTTTCAGTTCTTTAAACTTGCGCGCGAACTCGGCGAGGTTTTCTTTTTCATCGCCGCCGTGCGAGCTGCCAAACTCGCGCCAGCTCACGAATTTGACCGCGGGAAACTGCGCCTTGATCGCTTCCTCCAGGTGTTCAAACACCTTGTCACCCTTGAAGAGGTAATCCCACACCTGCGCAATGGTGCGGCCATTCAAGGTTTCCAGTCGGCCCGCCAGCGGCTTGATGCCAGTTTGGCGCGGGCTGCGCGGCCAATACGCTTCAAAAGTTTGTTCGGGATTCATATCGTAAGTATTTGAATTTAAATAAGTTTTACATTATCAATCATAGGCGCATTGAGCAGGCCGCGGTGCACCGGGGCCGCCTTTGGCAACCGAAGCACGGATGAGATCCAAACACCCTGGCGCCATGGACTTGGTGAGTAGTTCTTCGGCCGCGGGACAGGTTTGAGGCGTGCCCTTCACAACTTTGCCGCTGCGATACCGGCACGCCAGGCGCCCGGTACCGCCTGCATTGTCGGACCAGACACGTACCGGATCGCCATTAACGATTTCAGTCAAAGCAATGACTTCCCACTTTGCCCGCCACGGCATGAACAACACCTGGCATCCGGTATAGCTTGCGTTGATGTCCTTGTTCCGGGGAAAAACGCGCAGCGTCTTGCCGTGTTGCGTCTCCTCCCCTGCGGCAGCCGGCGGCGCGGTCAAGTTGCAGTTGCGGCCAGCCGGGCGCGGTTCAGCGGCTTGCGGTGCGCCGGCCAGCAGGCCGAGAAGAAAAAGCGTGTAACGCATCATGATGATGAACCGTGAAGGGCTGAGGTGGAAATCCATGGCGTATCTCAAGCCAGCACCGCCATCAGGGGCTTGAGGTCCGGCAACTGCTCCAGCTTCATCACCAGATCAACCACCTGCATCGCGCGCGCTTTATCAAGCGGATGCAATGCCGCGCCCGCGCAATCCACAAACTTGCCGATCCGTGCATCGAGCGGCATGGGGTTGTCCGGGTGGCCAAGCGCGGTGTCGCAACTGGCGGTGTGGGTTTGCCCGCTGGTGGTGGTGATGGTAACGCGGCAAGGCTCCAGCGTGCGGCCGTTGTATTGCGCGTCGTATTGCCAGCGCACCTTGGGCATGGCGTGGGTGATCACGTCATCCGCCATCGCCGTCTGGTGGTAAATCGCCAGCGGAATCGTGCCATGCCGTATCAGCGCCGCGACCGCAAAGTGCATATTGCCGGCGAGGTCGATATGATTTTCCGGCACGCTGCCCAGTGCCACCGGTCGGCAGCGGTCGATGCTGACCTGGCCCAAATACAGCATCACTTCGCGGATGGTATCGAAGTTAAGTTGATGCTGCCGCATCAACTCATGCGCTGCCGTCAACGCCGTGTGCAGATGGCGAATGCACGGCCAGGGCTTTAACGAAATGCGTTCAGTTTCGTAGTGTTTGCCCAGGCCTTGCAGCAGCGTATTGCGGTCGTAATCGCCGCGAAAGAACGCGTGATAAAACCCGTACGGCCCGTCAAATACCTCTTTGTCGCCACGCAGGCCCGCCATCGAGAGTTCCGCTGCCACCACGCCGTTGCGGTACGTCAGCCCGTCGCGGATCGAGCGCACGCTGGAGCCTTTGTGATGCAGACTCGCCCATGTGCCGCTGACCTGCGGCAGGGTCAGTCCCAACGCATTCAGGTGCTGATCAGCACTGGCATTCAGGATTTTCGCCGCCGACACCGTGGCGCCAAAGAGGCCGATCACTGGCGCGCGAAACCACGGGTGATCCCACATGCGCCCGCGCGTGGCGAGGCCCACACGGCTTGAAATATCATTGCCCAGCGCCACAGCCGTGATGATGGCCTGGCCCGCTTTTTTGTCCAACGCCCCGCCTTGGGCCTCACTCAAGGCGAGCGCGGGTGTGAGACTTGCTGAAGTGGGATGCATCACCGCGATATCGTGCGTGTCGTCGTAGTCAAATTGATGGATCGCCGCGCCGTTGCCCAACACCGCACTGGCGGCGGGAAGCCGCATGCCGCCGCTGCCTATCACCGTGCTGCTTGGCGCGCCGGCCCAGCCTGCCGCCACTTTACGCACACTCAACACATCGTCGCATGGTGTGCCGGCGAGTATGCAGCCCAGCGTGTCGAGGATCGACGCCTTGGCGGCTTGCACCACACTCGCGGGCAAATCCTCATAGCGGGTTTTCGCCAGATGCGTGGCGATGGCGAGCGCCGCGTCCGGCTCGCCGGCGCTATTGGATTGAACCTGATGCAGGTTGGCGCTCGTCATGATGTTGCCCGAATCCGCTTTCTCAATCGGCGCGCGCGCCGGAGAGTTTGACCACCTTCGCCCACTTGCCGACCGCGGCGCGCATGAAGGCCGCGAACTCTTCCGGCGTTGAAGCCATGGGATACGCACCGATGTCCGCCAGCGCTGGCGTGATCTCCTTCACCGCCTGCGTGATCTGTAAGTTCAGCCGTGTGATGATGTCGCGCGGCGTGCCGGTGGGTGCCAGCACGCCGTTCCACACGCTCGCCTCGTAATTGGGCACGCCGGCTTCGATCATCGTCGGCAGCGCGGGGAATTCGGCGACACGCTGGCGGGTGGCCGTGGCCAGCGCGCGCAGCCGCCCGGCCTTCGCATGTGACTTCACCTGCTCGGCATTGAAGATGAACAACACTTGCACGTGGCCGCCGAGGAAATCCGTGGTCGCCGGCCCCGCGCCTTTGTACGGCACGTGCACGAGGTTGATGCCGGCAATGGATTTGAACAACTCCGTCGCCAGATGCGAAGCGCTGCCGCTGCCTGACGAAGCGTAGCTCAACTCGCCCGGGCGCGCTTTCGCGAGGGCCACAAGCTCCTTCACGGTTTTCACCGGCAGCGACGCGTGCACGGCGAGAAAGCTCGGGATATCCGCCACCGGCGCAACTGCCACGAAATCTTTCTGCAGATCGAACGGTAGCGTGTTAAAGAGACTCACGTTCACTGTCAGCGTGCTGGTGGCGTAGAGCAGTGTCAAGCCATCGGCAGGCGCCCGCGCCACGGTTTGCGCGGCGATGTTCGACGATGCGCCCGCGCGATTTTCCACCACAAACGATTGCCCCAGGTTATCCGTCAACTTGCGCGTGAGCAGCCGCGCGACGACATCGGTGCTGCCGCCGGGCGCGAAGCCCACCACCATGCGCACGGGTTTGGCAGGGTAGGTTTGCGCGTGGGCGCATGCCGCCGTAGCCGCACTGATGAATACAGCTCGCAGAAAGCGGTTTCGTATGTATTTGTTTTGATTCACTATTTTTATAGCGCCTACGCGCAATCAGCCCTGAGCCGCCGCCGCCAACGGCTCGCGAAAATCCGGATGCGCAATCGCCGTCAGCCGCTTTGCACGTTCACGCATCGACGCACCGCGTAAATCAGCAACGCCATATTCGGTGACGATCAAGTCCACGTCGGCACGCGCCGTGGTTACGGGGGCGCCTTTTAGCGATGCCACAATGCGCGAATATTTGCCATCGGGTGTTGCCGACGCCATGGCGATAATGGATCGCCCACCGGGCGACAATTGCGCACCGCGCACGTAATCAGCCTGCCCGCCGATGGCGCCGAGATAACGCCCCGCCGCGATTTCGGAATTGAGTTGCCCGGTGAGATCGACTTCAATCGCTGAATTCACGCTGTAAAAATTGTTCAGTTGCGCCATCACCAGCGGGCTGTGCGTGTGATCCGACGAACGCATATCGAGCAGCGCGTTGCCGTTGGCCCAATCCATCAGCCGCCGCCCGCCGAACAAGCCGCCAGTCACCGTGCGTCCCGCGTCCAGCCCCTTGTGCGCGTTGGTGATCACGCCCTTCTCGATGAGATCGACAATGCCGTCGCAAATCACGCCGCTGTGTACGCCCAACTCGCGGTGCGACATCAGCGCCTGACACACCGCCACCGGCAGACTGCCGATGCCGATTTGAATGGTGGCGCGGTCGGGAATCACGCTCGCCACCTGTTGCGCCACCTGAATATCGATGGGCGCCGGCTCGCCATCCGGCATCAGCCACTCGTCGCAATCGGCAGTGGTCAGGTGATGCACGGCGTCGCACGGGATCAGCGCGTCCTGCGAGGTCACCGGCATGCGTTCATCGAGTTCACCGATAACACAGCGCGCCGCGCCCACCATCGCCCGCGCAAAATCCGCCATCACGCCCACCGAATAAAAGCCCGGCTTCGGATGCGGACGCACGCGCACCAGCATCACGTCCACCTTGAGCGCGCGCGCGCGTATCAGGCCCGGCACTTTCGACACATGCGCGGGCACGATGTCGAGCACACCCGCCGCCGCGAGACGCCGGTTGTTGCCCGCGCCGTTCAGCGCCTTGAAATCAAAATGATCGGCGTGCGCGGGCAACAGCGTGTCGCTCGCGCTGATACCGACAAAAATCGTCACGCGCGGCAATTCGGCGCGCTGCGTCACCAGCTGCCGCGTCAATCCTGCCGGCTCACCGGTGCCTTGCAGCCAGGTGACGACATCACCGGCGCGCAGGACCTTGGAGAAATCGAATTGGGCGCAGGGGCGGGGATTCATGGCTAAGCGGAAGTATCGTAAGTATTTGTTTTTATTAAATATTCAGAAATGTCGTCACCGCAACGTTACTGCACCATGCCCAGCTCACCCAGCACGTCCTTGAGTATGCCGTGTTGCCGGCGCAGTTCCTTGGCGAAATCGGCGCTGTTCAAATAACTTTCGACCCACTGATTTTTTTCGACTGCCTGTTTCCAATCGTCCGATTTCACCAGACGCGCGAACAAGCCGTCCCAATACCGCACCTGATCCGCAGACAAACCGCGCGGGCCGATAAAGCCCCGCGGCACGTCGAATACCGCGTCGATACCCTGCTCCTTGAACGTCGGCACCTGCGCGGCGGCGCCTTTCAGCCGCGTGTTGGAAGCAATGCCGATGATGCGGACCTTGCCTGCCTGCATCAGCGGCATCACTGTCGCCGGGGTAGCGGCCATCACGTCGACGTGCCCGCCCGCCGCCGCGATCACGCCGTCACTTGAGGCGTTAAACACCACGATTTTCAGCTTCTTGATATCCGCCTGCACGGTGCGCGCCACCAGCGCCGCGGTAATGTGAAACGAATTGCCGCGCGCGGCCGACAGCGCGATGCTTACCGATTCCGGGTCAGCCTTAAGTCTGGCGGTGAGATCACGCGCGGATTTCAGCGGTGAATTCGTCGCCACCACAAAGGCAATCGGCTCTGAAATCAGATTGGCAATGGGTGTAAATTCGAAGTAATTGAGCTTGATCTGGCCCTGGATATAAGCGGTGAGCGGCGTGCTGGTCTGCACCATCAGCTTGTGCGCGTCGCCGTTGTGCTGGGCGAGATAGTTCATCGCGATACCGTAATTGCCGCCGGGCTTGTTGCTGACGTTAATCGCCTGCTCCACCAGCTTGTTTGCCTGAAAAATCTGTTGCACCGTGCGCGCGGACGCGTCGACGCCGCTGCCGGGGCCCGTGGGCACCACGAACTCGACCACCTTGTCGGCTTTCCAGTCAGCGGCGCGGGCAGCGGCAAGGCACAAAACGAGCAGCGCCGCCGCTCGTAGCAGATGGCAAAAAATTATCGACACGCCGGACTCCTGTGGATCGGGATGCGCAGTTTACATGGCCACCAGGGGGCGGTGTTGGCTGGGCTCATCCCTGTCCACTTTATGGCAGTAACACGGTATGATGCTGCGAGTTGAAATTACTATTGCCCGCGGCCCACGCCGGCGATCTACCAACACCGTCATTCCCGCGACGGCGGGAATGAAAGGAAGATATTCATTGCTGTCTCATGTCGATGGAGTGCAACATGCGCTTAAAGCACCTGCTGTTGAGTTTTCTCGCCGCTGAAACAACCTGCCTTGCCGCGGGCGCCACCATCGCCGCCGATTACCCCGCGCGCGCGATCCGCTGGATTGTGCCGTACGTGCCCGGCGGCACGACCGACATCATCGCGCGCATTATGGCGCAGCGTTTGAGCGAGCGCATGAAGCAGACCATCATCGTCGATAACCGGCCCGGCGCCGGCAACAACATCGGCACTGAAATCGCCGTGAAATCCGCGCCCGACGGTTACACCTGGTTTTTCACCAACCCGGCCAACGGCATCAACGCCACGCTGTACACAAATCTGAGTTTCAATTTCCTGCGCGATATGGAGCCCATCGCTGGCCTGATCCGCGTGCCCAACGTGATGTCGATCTGGCGCAATCTGCCGGTGAAATCCGTGCCGGAGTTCATTGCCTACGGCAAGGCCAATCCGGGCAAGCTGAACTTCTGCTCTGGCGGCGCTGGCACTTCGGTACATCTGTCGGGCGAGCTGTTTAAATCCATGACCGGCATCACCATGGTTCATGTGGCCTACAAAGGCTCGGCACCCTGCCTCATCGACATTATCGCCGGGCAAAACCACGTGATCTTCGACAACATGCCCGGCGTCATCGGCTACATCCGCAACGGCGACGTGCGCGCGCTGGCGGTCACCACCGAAAAGCGTTCGCCGCAGTTGCCCGATGTGCCCACCGTGGCGGAAACCGTGCCCGGCTTTGAAGCCAGCGCGTGGTTCGGCGTCGTCGCGCCCAAAGGCACGCCTGCAGCCATCGTCAACCGCGTCAACCGCGAAGTGAACGAGACCCTTAAGGAACCAAAAGTGTGGGCGCGGCTGGCGGATTTGGGCGGCACATCAATTGCGGGAACACCGGCGGAGTTCTGGGCGCTGCACACCATGGAGACGGAGAAGTGGGCCAAGGTGGTTAAAGCTTCGGGGGCCAAAATTCAATAAAAACAAATAGTTAGGTTGTGGCTACTTGGATAGTGACCATCGTGTTTTCGGGTTTAGCAGGCGTTTTTTGCGCCTGGCTATTGAGTTGTCGATTGGCGCGAATTTTTTCGGCGGTGTTTCCTTGGCTTGGGGTGCTTACTTGGCTTTTGTATGAGGAATATTTGATGCCTGGCGCCGAAGGCGGCGCATCAATGTGGCCAGTTGCTTTACTGTTTTTAGGTGGCGTCGCAGCAGGCGTAGGCTTTGCTGCTTGTATGGTCTGCCAAGGTTTTTTGAGACGACTTATGTAATTGGGCGGTGAGGGCAGGCGGTTCGTGCTTATGCGGATCAGTGGAAGGCATGCATGCGTCCACCTGACCACTACTTCGCCCGCAATCCCGCCTCCTTCGCAATTCGCGTAAACAGCACAATATCGCTCTGCAACGCCTTATCGAATTCTTCCGGCGTAGCAGTGTGTATGTTGAAATCGATGCCGCTCAGGCGCTCGCGCAGGTCGGGCGCATCGAGGGCGCGGTTCACTTCCCGGTTAAGTTGCTGGACGATGGCACGCGGCGTGGTGGCGGGCGCGAAGAGGGCGTGCGAGCCGTCGTTGCCCCAGCCCGGCAGCACTTCTGCCGCAGTGGGCACGTCGGATAACGCAGCCGCGCGCTTTTGCGAGGTGATGGCGAGCGGCAGCAGCTGCCCGTTCCTGATAAGGCTCATTGCGGCGCCGATGCCGCTTACGCCGAACTGCACACGGCCAGCGGCGATTTCGATCAGGAATTCCGGCTGGCCCTTGAAGCCCACGTGTTTGGCCTGTATGCCCGCTGCCAGTCGAAAGCGTTCGGCGTTAATGTGCGTCGAACTGCCGGCGGCAGACGCCCCGAACAATATTTTGCCGGGGCGCGCCTGCGCGTAGGCAATGAGTTCTTTCACCGATTTCACGCCAAGGCCCGGATACACCAGCAGCGCCGCCGTGTTGTAGCCGATTTGTGCCACGCCGCGCAGATCCTTGATCGCATCGTAAGGCAGGTTGTCACGCGTGGCGGCGAGCACGGCGTAGCCCGGCCCCATTGCCATCAGCGTGTAACCGTCGGGCGTGGCTTTCACCACCTGCATGATGCCGAGTATGCCTGCTGCGCCCGGCCGGTTTTCAACAACCACCGGTTGTTTGAAGGTGTCGCTCAACTTCGGGCCGACGAGCCGCGCGAGGATATCCTGTGTGCTGCCAGGCGTTGAGGGAACGATGATGCGAATGGGCTTACTCGGGAAATTTTGCTGGGCGTGCACTGGCGCCGTCAACGCCAGCATTGCCGCCAGTAGCCACACGTGATTGGACCGCATTCTTCTCCTCCGGGCCGCAGCCGATATGCGCATTATGCCGAATGGCCGGGGGATGAGGTTACAATCCCGGAACATCGCAGCCGCCCGCAAGGAACTCACCCATGCCCACTCGACTTGAGATTCATACCCGCGCCACTGTTCTCGATGGCAAACCGTTCGGCGCCAGCGGCGCTTACGAGAAAATTTCTGGGACGATACACTTTGCGGTCGATCCCGAACACCCGCTGCACCGGCGTGTTACCGACTTGGCGTTGGCGCCGCGTAATGCGCAGGGGCAGGTTGAGTTTTCCGGCGATTTTTATCTGCTAAAGCCCGTTGATATGAAAAAGGGCAACGGCAAACTGCTGCTGGATGTGCCCAATCGCGGCCGCAAGGTGGCGATCGAGATGTTCAACAGTACGCCGCGCGTGCCCGATCCCACGACGGAGAAGGATTTTGGCAACGGCTTTTTGATGCGGCAGGGTTACGCAGTGGCATGGGTCGGCTGGCAGGTTGACGTGCCGCGTCAGGACGGACTGATGGCGCTGGACGCGCCTCGTGCGCCTGGTATCAGCGGATTCGTGCGCTGCCGCTTGCGCCCGAACGAGGCGGCGGAATCGCTGCCGCTGGCAGACCGGTATCACATCCCCAATGCGTGCTCTAATCTCGACGACCCGGACGCCTCGATCACCGTGCGCGAGCATGGCGGAGCGCCTGCTGTGACGCTGCCGCGCGAGGGTTGGCGCTTTACCGATGCCGGGCATGTGTCGGTGAAGGGCGGCTTCAAGCCCGGCGCGATTTACGATGTGGTGTACCGCTCGGCAAACCCGCTAGTGGTGGGCGCGAGTTTTCTGGCGGTGCGCGATACGGCGGCGTTTTTGCGCTGGGGTACGGCGGCGGAAGGTAATCCGTGCGAGGGCGGACTGAACGGCGCATACTTGTTTGGTGTGTCGCAAAGCGGGCGTTTTTTGCGTGAGATGCTGTATCTCGGCCTGGATGAGGACAAGCAAGGCCGCATGGTGTTTGATGCGGTGTGGCCGCATGTGGCTGGCGGACGGCGTGGTGAATTCAATCTGCGCTTCGGCCAGCCGTCGCTCAATTCACAAGGCACGGTGGGCAGTTTGCCGCCGTTTAACGATGAGGGCCTGTACGCCAAATTGGTGGCACGAGGCAGGCAACCAAAGATTTTTGCCACCAACACTTCGGCCGAATACTGGCGCGGCGATGCATCGCTGATCCACACCGACGACAGCGGCATGAAGGACGCCGAGCCGGCCACTTTCGCGCGGACCTATTTGTTCGCCTGCACACAGCACACTTCGAGTTCTATTCCGCCGCCGCCCACCGACGCCAACACCGGCGCGCGCGGCGCGCACATGTTCAACATCGTCGATTACGGGCCGCTGTTGCGAGCGGCGCTGGTGAGTCTGGATGCGTGGGCAAGTAAAGGCACGGCGCCGCCGGCGAGTGCGTTTCCGCGCCTCGATAACGGCACAGCGGTGCTACCCGAACCGTTGGGCGGTTTCTACAAAAAGATTCCCGGCGCGACGTTTGCCGCGCGTTTTGTGCGGCCTTCGGTGCTGGATTTTGGCCCTGACATCGCCCGCGGTATCGCGGCCTATCCGGCGAAAACAGGCGAGCAATACAAGGCCTATGTGTCCGCCATCGACGCCGACGGTAACGAATTGGCGGGCATCGTGCCCGTGGAAGTAGCAGCGCCGCTTGCCACCTTCACCGGTTGGAATCCGCGCCATCCGGATCAAGGCGCGGCCGACGACCTGATGCAAATGCGCGGCTCGACGCTGGTGTTTGCTCGCACGCGCGCTGCGCGTGAACAAAGCGGTGATCCACGTTTGTCCATCGAAGAGCGCTACGCTTCAAAGGGGGCATATCTCGAGGCTGCGCGAACGGCAGCGCAAAAGCTGGTGGCCGCGCGCTGGGTGCTGGCAGACGATATCGAGCCGATACTCGAACGGGCCACGTTGCGGTGGGATTTTTTGGTGAAGTGAGACCGGAAAGCCGGGTGGCCACCCTGCCAGATGGATGGACAGATGGCCAGTTTTCCGGGCGATGGCGCTGAGCCACGAACGCCATTGAAAAATTTTGGTCGGGGTGAGAGGGTTCGAACCTCCGACTCCTGCGTCCCGAACGCAGTACTCTACCAGGCTGAGCTACACCCCGAATCTACAACTTGAATTGAAAACGCGCCTACGTGCGCTTTCGCGCCACTCGCCGCCAGTATTACAACACGGGATCCACAGAAAAAAACACGCGGCCGCGCCGCGCTTGGTGGAATGCTGGAGGTGCTGTCTTCAATAACTCCGCGTCACCGCGAAGTCGGTCAATTGTACCAGATATTCCCGCTGCCTGCTTGGCGCCAGCCCCGCCAGTGCCTCTGCGGCCCGATGCGCCTCCGCGCGGGCGCAATCGCGGGCGTAATCCAGCGCGCCGGTGTCGCGGATAGCCGCCAGCACGGCGGGTAACTCGTCGCGCCCGCCCGCCTCGATGGCCCGGCGCACCACCGCCGCCTGATCCGGGGTGCCGTGACGCATGGCGTGTATTAACGGCAGCGTGGGCTTGCCTTCCGCGAGGTCGTCGCCGACATTTTTGCCAATGACGGCGTTCTCGCCGCTGTAGTCGAGCACATCGTCGATCAACTGGAACGCCGTGCCCAGATGCGCGCCATAGCGCGCCATAGCCTCCTCGGCGGCCCTGTCGGCCCCACCCAGCAGTGCGCCAATTCGGGTGGCCGCCTCGAACAGCTTGGCGGTCTTGCAGCGAATCACCTGCAAATACCCGGCTTCATCAATGTCGGGATTGCGGCAGTTCATCAGCTGCAGGACCTCACCCTCGGCGATGACGTTGGTGGCCTCGGCGAGCACCTCGAGAATGCGCATATTGCCGGCTTCCACCATCATCTGGAAGGCACGCGAGTAGACAAAATCGCCCACCAGCACGCTGGCGGCGTTTCCAAAAAGGGCATTTGCGGTGGCTCGCCCACGGCGCAAGCCGGATTCATCCACCACATCGTCGTGCAGCAGTGTGGCGGTGTGAATGAACTCAACCACTGCCGCCAGTCGATGATGCATTTCGCCGCGATAGCCGTGCGCGCCCGCCGCAAGCACCACCAGCGCGGGACGCAGGCGTTTGCCACCACCGCCGATGATGTATTCGGCCACTTGGCCGACCAAGGCGACGCTGGAATTCAGGCGAGAACGGATAACGCGGTCTATCGCCTGCATGTCCGCGGCAATAAACTCGCGGATGGCTTCGATGGGCACGATGGGAGACCGCGAAAAACGTGAATAATACCGTATCTGGCAGGCTTTTAGGCGGACGAATTGCCAGAGTTAAGTGGGGCGATTATCTAAAAAGGCAATAAAAACAGACACTTGAGTGTATTTGCGCGCATTTGACCCACTTTGACATCGATGGCGCTTTTTCGTAGAATAGTGAGCTTTTCAAGATTTCCGCTGATTGGTGTGGGTCAGTCGCCCAGTCGGCACATCGGATTGAAACCGGGGTCTATCATGTATGCAGTAGTGAAAACAGGCGGCAAACAGTACCGCGTCAGTGGCGGCCAAAAGGTCAAAGTAGAACAACTGCCGGCTGACGTGGGCGCGGAAATCACGCTGGATCAGGTGTTGGCGGTTGGCGAAGGCGAATCGGTCAAGCTGGGCAAGCCCCTGGTGGCGGGTGCGACGGTGACCGCCAAGGTGGTGGCACATGGCCGTGGCGATAAAGTACATATTTTCAAAATGCGCCGCCGCAAGCATTATCGCAAGCAGCAGGGCCACCGTCAGAATTACACCGAGCTTGAAATCACCGGCATCAACGGCTAAGCGATAATTACGCGATAAATTCCAGAGGCAAATCATGGCACATAAAAAAGCAGGCGGCAGTTCCCGTAACGGGCGTGATTCCGAGTCGAAACGTCTGGGCGTCAAGGCCTTTGGCGGCGAGTTGATTCCGGCGGGCAGCATTATCGTGCGCCAACGCGGCACGCGCATGCACGCGGGTGACAACGTCGGCATGGGCCGCGACCACACGCTGTTTGCCAAGGTGACAGGGCGCGTGAACTTCGGTCAAAAAGGGCCGCAGAGCCACACGTTTGTCAGCGTGGTTCCGGCCTGATCCCGCTTTCGCACCGGCAACAAGCCCTGTCGCCGACAGGGCTTTTTTGTTTCTGTGGTTTTTTTGCGGATTGCAGTAAGCTGACGACTCCATGAAATTCATCGACGAATCCACCATCGAGGTTCACGCCGGCAAGGGCGGGGATGGCGTCGCCAGCTTCCGGCGCGAGAAGTTTATGCCGTTCGGCGGGCCGGACGGTGGCGACGGCGGGCGTGGCGGCAGCATTTATGCCGTCGCCGACAGCAACATCAATACGCTGATTGATTACCGCTATGCGCGCATCCACCGCGCGAAGAACGGCGAAAAAGGCCGCGGCGCGGATTGCTACGGGCGCGGCGCCGATGACGTCGATCTGCGCATGCCGGTGGGAACCGTGATTACCGATATCGAAAGTGGTGACGTGCTGGCGGACTTGACCCATCACCGGCAGCGGGCGCTAATCGCCAAGGGCGGCAAGGGCGGCATCGGAAATTTGCATTTCAAATCAAGCACTAACAGAACGCCACGCCAATTCACGCGCGGCGACCCCGGCGAATCGCGAACGCTCAAACTCGAACTCAAAGTGCTGGCTGATGTGGGCCTGCTCGGCATGCCGAATGCCGGTAAATCGACGTTGATTCGCGCAGTGTCGGCGGCCAAACCCAAGGTGGCGGATTATCCGTTCACTACGCTGCAACCGAATCTTGGCGTGGTACGCGCCAACATGAACCGCAGTTTTGTGATCGCGGATATTCCCGGCCTGATCGAAGGCGCGGCGGAAGGCGCGGGCTTGGGCCACCAGTTTTTGCGGCATCTTGCGCGCACGCGGCTGCTGCTGCATTTGATTGACATTGTCCCGCCGGATGAAAATGCCGATCCGGTGAAGGACGCGCGCGCCATCGTCAAGGAGTTACGCAAATACGATGAGGCGCTTTACCAAAAGCCGCGCTGGCTGGTGTTGAACAAAGCTGACCTGTTGGACGACGCGGCGCGCGACAAGCTCACGAAAAGCATCGTGCGGCGGCTGCGCTGGAAGGGGGAGGTTTTCGTCATATCGGCGATTTCCGGCACGGGCTGCAACGAACTGACACAGGCGATCATGAATTACCTGGATAGCCTGCCACGAGCCGCCACTGCGGCGGCAGATACCGCGCTGACCGCTGCGGTGTAACCCAATGCATGCAATGAATACCCAGGCGAGCACCGTTTCCCCACTGAAAACCGCCCGGCGCTTCGTGGTCAAGGTCGGCTCCAGCCTCGTTACCAATCAGGGGCAAGGACTGGATCACGCCGCATTGGCGCTGTGGGCCGGACAAATCGCGCAACTGCGCAAAATGAATCGTGAAGTGGTGCTGGTCTCCAGCGGTGCAATTGCCGAGGGCATGCAGCGTCTGGGCTGGACCAAGCGCCCGCACGCAGTCAACGAATTGCAGGCCGCCGCCGCCGTCGGCCAGATGGGCCTGGCGCAAGCGTATGAAACCTGCTTTCGCCAACATAGTCTGCTCACTTCGCAGATATTGCTCACGCACGACGATCTGGCGGATCGCAAACGTTACTTGAACGCGCGCTCGGCGCTGCGCACGCTGCTGCAGTTGGGCGTGATCCCGGTGATCAATGAAAACGACACCGTCGCCACCGATGAAATTAAAGTGGGCGACAACGACACACTGGGCTCGCTGGTCACCAATCTGGTGGAAGCCGACGTGATGGTGATACTCACCGACCAAACGGGCCTCTTCAGCGCAGACCCTCGCCGCAACCCGGACGCGACACTCGTTACCGAAGCCGACGCCAGCGACCCCGCACTCGAGAAAATGGCCGGCGGCGCGGGCAGCAGTATCGGTAAGGGCGGCATGCTCACCAAAATCACTGCGGCGCAGCGCGCGGCACGCGGCGGCGCGCATACGCAGATTGCTTCCGGCCACGAACCGGATGTGCTGGTGCGGCTTGCGCAGGGCGAACGCATCGGCACGCTGCTGCTGGCGAAATCCGCCACGCTCGCCGCGCGCAAGCAGTGGCTGGCCGACCACCTGCAAACCCGTGGACGGCTGATGCTGGATGCCGGCGCGGTGAAGGCATTGCAATCCGGCGGCAAAAGCCTGTTGCCGATCGGCGTGCATGAGGTTGCGGGCGAATTCGAACGCGGCGAAGTGGTGAGCTGTTATGACGAAGCGAGTCGCGAAATCGCGCGCGGCCTGGTCAATTACAGCGCTTCTGAAACGCGCCGTATCTTGCGCACACCGTCGAGTGAAATTGAAGCGAAGCTCGGCTACGTTGGCGAGCCGGAACTGATACACCGCGACGATTTGGTGGTGCTGTAGCCAAGCGCGCAGCGTCGAATGGCGCTCAGGGCGCGCCCAAGACTGTATCGCCCCGTTTCAGAGCGGCGATAATACCCTTGACGTTTCCCGCTTCGCGATTGCGCGTTTGCGTACACATAAAACTACGGTAAAGGGTGTTGTGATGCCCATTGACTTCGCGATACACGATGGGCCGCCAATTGCCGTCACGGGCACGGGACCATTGAGCGTTTGCGTGGCCAAACGCGTAGACACGCAGCTCGGCCGTTTCGCAGCGTATGCCCTCGAATGACACGTTGGTGGCGCCACCCCCCGTTTTAACCACCAACGTGTAGCGCACCACTTTGTCTTCGCCCACCGAGATGGAAGCTGCATCAATGTAAAACTGATTACTGGTGTTGGAGCCAAGATCAAACTTCAATAGATTATCGGGCTTGGGATACAGCGGCAACTGCATCTGCATTTCTGACCAAGGCTTTTTTTCCTGATCCAGATCGTAATCCCAATCTTTCCATTGCGCGGCGGCGGGACAGGTCAGCTGGACTGTCAGAGCTAACATGCACACACCGCTCAATGGGAAATTATTCATAATATCAGATACTTATGATAAATCGTCCAGCAGTGATTGCCGGGTTTCCGGCGCGACCGGATCCGCCGACACACGATAGGCCGGATGATCCACCCCCATCGCCAGCGGCGCGCCGGATTGAAGCGCCTGCCGCATGCGGCTGTCGACTTCAAAGCGCAGAAAATGCACGGCGGCGGTCTTCTCGTCGGTTGAACGGTCGAGGTCTTCGTCGGCAACCGCATACATCGGCGCAAAACCGGCGACACGCGCCCACACGCGGTCTTCGATGCCGATCAGTTTGCCGAGCATGCGCTGGCGCTCGTCGACATCCGGGTACTCGATCATCATTGTCGCCTTCCAGTTGCCGCCGTCGGGGATCAGCGGGTTGTAGGCATCAAGTTCGTTCTGGATACCGGATTCCTCGAAAATTTTTTCCACGCGCAGCATCTCCAGAATCTGGTAGCGCATGGTGAGTTCGTCTTCAAAAATCAGCGTCACGTGTGCGCCCAGATGCACGGTGCGATTTTTCTTGTGCGCGAGCACGCGCGCGCGAAAATCCGTGCGCACTTTAGCATACGCTTCGAGCGTCATTAAACTGTCGCGGGCAATTTTGGGCATGGGGCTGGTTTCTATCGGCAATCAAAGTCCATAAGCGATGCGCAACAACGTCACCGGATGCTGTTTGACCGCCGCCTTGGCGGCAGGGTTCTCGGGGTGATTTTCACGCATGCCTTGCTGAATGTGGCGGCCTGCAATGGCGCAATCGGAACTGATGTAATCCGGTTGCGGCTCGGCCATTTGCCTAAACACCGGGCGGCCAATTTTCATCGAGTTTTCGTAGTATTCACTCTTCACGCCCCAGGTACCGTCGTGTCCTGCACAACGCTCAATCGCCGTAACCTGCGTGCCCGGAATCTTTTCGAGCAATTCGCGCGTCTTCTGGCCGATGTTCTGCACGCGCAAATGGCACGGAATGTGGTACGACACCTTGCCGAGCGCCTGTTTGAAATCCGTTTTCAGCAAGCCGTCTTTTTGCCGCTGCACGAAATACTCAAACGGGTCATACATCGCCTCGGCCACCGCTTTCACGTCAGCGTCGTCCGGAAACATCAGCGGCAATTCCTGCTTGAACATCAACGCACACGAGGGCACGGCGGCAAGAATCGCGTAGCCTTCTCGCGCAAGCTTCGCCAGCACCGGAATGTTGATCGCCTTGTTATGAGCGACAGCTTCCAGATCACCCAGTTCCAGCTTGGGCATGCCGCAGCACACTTCCTTTTCGACGAGCTTCGCCGGTATTTCGTTGTGCGCGAGGATTTTCAGCAAATCGTGGCCGATGCCCGGCTCGTTATAGTTGATGTAGCACGTTGAATAGATGGCAACCTTGCCCGGCGTTTGTTTGCCGTCGACGACTTTGAAGCTCGCATCGGCGCGTGCCTTGTTGCGAAACTTCGCGCTGTCGTATTCGGGCAGTATGCGATCCTTGTGCACGCCGAGCACGCTGTCCATCATGCCGCGCAAGGTGCTGTCCTTGTTGGCAGCATTGACTACTTGCACCACCACCGGTATCGAAGCCAATTTGCCCAATGCATCAGTGCTCGACAGCAGCTTGTCGCGGAACCCGACCTCGCCCTTTTTGAACTTGACGGCCTTGGCGCGCAGCATCAAATGCGGAAAATCGACGTTCCAGTCGTGCGGCGGCACATACGGGCACTTGGACATGTAGCACATGTCGCACAGATAACACTGGTCGACCACCTTGTTGTAATCCGACTTCGCCACGCCGTCGACTTCCATGGTCGAACTCTCGTCGACCAGATCGAACAGTGTCGGGAAGGCCGTACACAGGCTCACGCAACGGCGGCAGCCATGGCAGATGTCGAACACACGCTCCATTTCGTTGTGTAGCGCGGCTTCGTCGTAAAACGCCGCAGACTTCCAGTCCAGCGCATGCCGTGTCGGCTTTTCCAGACTGCCTTCTTTTACGCTGATGACCATGGTGACGAACAGAAAAAGGTGAGCTGTGAAAAAAATGAGGGGCAGGCTTACGCCTCACCCCTCACGCTCTACGCCTCACGGCGATTTAGTCGGCCAGTGCGTCCAGCGCCTTCTGGAAACGGTTGGCGTGCGAGCGCTCGGCTTTCGCCAGCGTCTCGAACCAGTCGGCGATTTCACCAAAGCCTTCTTCGCGCGCCGTTTTCGCCATGCCCGGATACATATCGGTGTATTCGTGCGTCTCGCCGGCAACGGCCGCCTTCAGGTTGTTGCGCGAACTGCCAATGGGCAGGCCGGTGGCCGGATCGCCCACCGTGGCCAGATGATCAAGGTGGCCATGCGCGTGGCCGGTTTCGCCCTCGGCGGTGGAGCGGAACAGCGCCGCGACGTCGTTTTGGCCTTCCACGTCGGCCTTGTTTGCGAAATACAGATAGCGGCGATTCGCCTGCGATTCGCCGGCGAACGCGGCTTTCAGATTGCCTTCGGTCTTGGAACCCTTGAGTTGCATGATGATCTCCTTGTTAACAAACGATGACTTCAACCTTCAAACCCGTGCGCGGCATGACTGCAAGAGAATCCGTGGCACACGGAATTTAAATGGAAGGACGCAAATGACCCTGAATAACTGAAAAAAAATCCAATCTGCTATGCCGGAATTTTGCGCCCGCGCGCTAGGTCGCGCAAATAGATTAATTCAATGGCAACGATAGTATATCGCTATTGTGCCTGACTTTCGCCACGCACCGTGCCCGCACGGGCCGGGGCTGGCCGGCGCGTGCGCAAGCCGCGGCCGCGCGCGTCGCTGTGAATTTCCAGAAAGCGCACCAGTTCAGCCAGCGCTTTTTGATACACATCGCGCTTGAACTCCACCACCGCTTCGGTGGGCACCCAGTAATCGTTCCAGCGCCAAGCGTCGAATTCCGGCTTCTCGGTAGCGCGCAGGCACACATCACAGTCGCGCCCGACGAGTCTCAACAAAAACCAGATTTGTTTTTGGCCGCGATAATTGCCTCGCCACTCGCGGCGTATCCAGCGGTCGGGCACTTCATAGCGCAACCACTCGCGCGTACGCCCGAGTATTTTCACGTGCTGCTCGCGCAGCCCGACTTCTTCATGCAGTTCGCGGTACATGGCTGCCTCCGGCGATTCGCCCGGATTGATGCCGCCCTGCGGAAACTGCCACGAGTGCTCACGCACCCGCTTACCCCAAAAAACCTCGTTCTTTGCGTTGCAAAGAATAATGCCTACATTGGGGCGGTACCCATCGCGGTCTATCACGATCACGACCCCACAGTATGTTCAGTTGGATCGATTCTTCCACATTTTCCGGGCAATTGAAAGCACGGATAAGCACCCGCGTTTGGGGGCATTTTTGCGGCAATTTACCTTCGCAGATGGTAGCGTTGGGTCAGGCTTCAAGAGCCGGTTCCGGCATGCCAGCATTGCCTCTACACTGGCAGAATCGCTTCCTTGCGGTCCGGCGGCAAATCACAGTCGAAGGAATTCACCATGACCGCGATGCTGGCGTAGTTGCCGAATATCAGCGTAAGCTCGATCACACCCTGGCGGCCCAGTTGCTCCATCGCCAGTTGAAAGCCGCCACGACTCACGCGCTTGTTACGGAAAAATTCCTGCGCGAATCGCACCACCGCGCTTTCGTCGTCCGCCATTTTTGGCAGTTCCTTGCGGTCACGCAGCGCGTCCACCAGCGCGTTGGGCACGCCCGCCGCACGCGCGCTGGCCGCATGCGCGTTCCACACGTATTGGCAGTCGTTCTCGCGTGCGGTTACCAGCATCGCCAGTTCCTGCACCTTTTTCGGCAGTGTGGATTCATTGCGCAGATACATGTTCAGCGCATTCATGATCTGATGCGCCTTGGGCACATGAATCATCACCGAGCTGGGTCCAAAACGCGGCACCGAACCGTAGCCCTTGATCAATTCATCGAACGCTGCGCGTTGCTCATCGGGAATGCTATCCCGGCTTGCGAGGGGTAGTCTTGCCATGGAAATCTCCTGTCGTATTACTGAGTTGAACGGCGTTAGCGCAACGCTACTGTAAACAGCAAAAACAGTAAACTAAGATGGCCCGATTCCCGCAGATTTAGCCACCTTGCGCCACTTGGCGACGTCGGCAACGATCAGTTTACTGAATTCATCCGGTGCGGAACTTGCCGGATCGCTCGCTTGTGCGGTAAACCATTTCACGCTGTCCGGTTCGCGCACGATCGCACCAACTTCCGCATTGAGTTTGCCCACAATGCCCGGCGGTACTCCCGCAGGCCCCATGAGGCCCCACCAGATACCTGCTTCGTAACCCGTCACACCCGCTTCGGCAACAGTCGGCGCTTCGGGCAGCGCCGCGGTGCGTTTTGCGCTGCTCACGCCCAGCAGTCGCAGCCTGCCGGAGCGCACATAAGGCAGCAAAGGCGGCAGCGTGTTAATCAGCACGGGCACATGGCCAGCGATAACGTCGGTGATCGCAGGTGCGCCGCCCTTGTACGGCACGATGACGATCTTGACGCCCGCCATCTGGTTAAAAAGCTCGCCTGCGAAATGGGTAAGCCCGCCCGCGCTCGACGACGCATATTGAATCTGGCCGGGTTTGGCTTTGGCTAGCGCGATCAAGTCCTTCAGCGATTGCATGGGCGCCGCGGGGTAACTGGCGATCGCCACCGGCGCCGTGCCGATCAGCGACACCGGTGTGAATGAGGTCACAGGGTCGTATGGCAACTTGCGGTGCGTGGCGGGTGTCATGGTGTGGCTGGTCGAGGCCATCAGAAAGGTATAGCCGTCGGCCACCGCGGCGGCCGCGAGTTGCGTGCCGATGATGGCGTCGGCGCCCGCACGATTATCGATCACGACTTGCTGGCCCAGCCGCGCGGTGAGCTTTTGCCCGATGTAACGGCCCACGATGTCGTTGCTGCCCCCGGGCGGAAACGGCACGATGAGCCGGATCGGTTTCGCCGGATACGAGTCTGCGGCGACACTCGCGGGCGCGTGGCTGCAAGCCACAATCACCGCGAGCGGCAGAGCCACGGACTCGCGGCAATACAGCGCACCCAAATTGCGAACACAATCTCGAACTGAAACGCTAGCGGATACGACAGCGGATTTCATAAACGCAAAGTATCTGCGCGGCGGGCGCCAATGGTCAACTGCGCGCCTGCCTTGCAGAGGCGCTGCGTGGCCGTGCTTGCCATGCCCGTGTGGTTGGAATAGATTGCCCTGCATCCGCCGCGCCCAGCCGCGCGCAGGCCACCCACAGAATCGCTTTGAGACCCTGAGATCATGAAATTATCCGTCCTCGATCAATCCACCGCAGCCCAGGGCAAGACGCAGGACGTTGCCATTCGGGAAACCATTGCGCTGGCCCAGCATTGCGACATACTCGGATACAACCGCTATTGGGTGAGCGAGCACCACAATTCCGGCAATATCGTTGGCACAGCGCCCGAGGTGTTGATGGCGGCCATCGGCGCCACCACGACGCGCATACGCATCGGCAGTGCGGGCGTGATGCTGCCGCATTACTCGGCGTTCAAGGTCGCCGAACAGTTTCGCGTGCTCGAAGCCATTGCGCCGGGCCGCGTCGACTTGGGCGTGGGCCGCGCGCCGGGCTCCGACCGGCTCACCTCAATGGCCTTGAATCCGCATCCTGACGACGTGCATGATCAGTTTCCGCGCCAGATTCAGGAACTGCAATGCTGGCTGTCTTGCTCGCCGTTGCCCGACGGTCATCCGTTTGCGCGCGTGGTCGCACACCCGACCGGGCCGACGTTTCCGACGATGTGGGTATTGGGCAGTTCGGACTACGGCGCACAGCTTGCGGCATATCTCGGTATGCCGTATGCGTTTGCCTATTTTTTCAGCTACGCCTTCGATGTCGACCGCGCGCTGGCGCTGTATCGCGACAACTACAAACCGAGCGCGCTGCACCCCAAACCGCAATGCACGATTTGCGTGTTCGCGCTCGCCGCCGACACCGAAGCCGAAGCGCTGTTTCAGTTCAAATCGCGCGAGCGCGCCATGATCGAGCGCGAGTTCGGCATTCGCCGAACTCTGACTTCGCCGGAAGAGGCGGCGAAGCACGTATTGTCACCCCACGAGCAGGCGTTCTCGAAAAAACTGCTGGAGCACGCCATAGTCGGCTCGGCGGAGCAGGTCAAATCGCGGCTTGATGCTCTCGCCAGGCGGCTTGATCTGGAGGAACTGGTGATCGTGACCTGGACCTACGATCAGGCGCCGCGCATGCGATCCTACGAACTGCTGGCTGAAGCTTATGGCTTGAAAAAGTAGCAGGCGACAGGAGGGAGCGCATGCCAAAAATACCTCATAAAAACAAATACTTAAGATACATATTCTGGGTAATGGCCATTGTCTGGGCCGCGCCCGGCACTGGCGCTCAAGGCGCGGCCGTCTCGGCTGACGACGGCGCACGCGATTATCCCAACCGGCCGATACGATTCATCCTGCCCGGCGGCCCCGGCTCCAGCGCCGATGTATTCAGCCGCATACTCACCGCGAAAATGAGCGACGTCATGGGCCAGCAGGTTGTCGTCGACAGCCGCCCCGGCGCGGGTGGCATGCTCGGCACCGATATCGCGGCCAAAGCGACGCCCGACGGTTACACCATAGCACGCGGCAATTTGCCCGGCCTTGCCATTGCACCGCACGTCTACAAAAAAATGCCCTACGACGCGCTAAAGGATTTGCTGCCGGTGACGTTGACCGATGTCAGCCACAATCTGCTGGTGGTGCACCCTACGCTGCCGGTTAACACGATGAAGGATTTGATCGCGCTGCTGAAATCAAAGCCGGATCAACTGATCATGGCCTCGCCCGGCGTCGCTTCCGGCGGACATCTGGCGGGGCTTCTGTTCACCACCATGGCCGGTGTGCGCTCGCTGCACGTGCCGTACAAGGCCGCCGGTCCTTCGGTGGTGTCGGTGGTGTCGAACGAATCGCAGTGGACGTTCACCTCCATCGGCGCGCCGCTGCCGCACGTGCGCGCCGGGCGGCTGCGGGCATTGGCAGTGGGCAGCGAAAAACGCGCGATACCGTTTCCCGATGTACCCACGGCATCCGAAGCCGGCCTGCCGGGCTATTACGCCGCTGGCTGGGCAGGCGTGGTCGTGCCGCGCGGCACGCCGCCGGCGATTATCGCCAAACTCAATGCCGCCACTGTCAAAGCACTCAACGCGCCAGATCTGAAAGAACAATTCCTCACCCAGGGCGCCGAGCCCCTGCCCGGCACGCCGGAAGAATTTGCAAGGTTTATCAAGGCGGACTACGACCGGATCGCGAAACTGGCGCGGGTGGCGGGGTTGAAGGTGGATTAGGGTGTAGTAGCGATCAGGAGATTCGCATATCCCCGCTACTGCCTCGTCAATCCCAATTCCCCCAGCACCGCTCGCGTTTCCGCGTATTCTTTTTCAAGATTCCTGCGCAGCGCCGCGCCCGTGACGAAAAAATCCGTCCAGTAGTAACGCTCCATTTCGGCTTTCCATTCCGCCGTTTCATTCACGCGCCGCAGCGCGTTTTCCCAGAAGGCTGCCTGTTCGGGCGCGACACCTTTAGGCGCGATGATGGCACGCCAACTGCCGTAGACTAGATCGATGCCCTGTTCCTTCCACGTCGGCACGTTCGCCATTTGCCCGGGCAGGCGCTGCGGCGCGCTCACACCGAGGATGCGCAGTTTCCCCGCTGCAGCGTGGGCTGCCGCATTGGCAGCGCCCGTTGACACAAACTCGATGTGATTGCCCAGCAACGACGTTACCGCTTCCGCCGAACCCTTGAACACCACCGGCTTCAGATCGCGAATGCCGGCGCCGATGGCTTTCATGAACAAACCCGCAGCGATATGGTGATGATTCCCCAGCGCCGAGGTAAAGCCAAAGGGCATGGCTTGCGCATCCTTGCGCAATTTGGCGGCAAACGCCTTGCCGGAGGTAAGCGCATTGCCCGCGTTGACCGCGAACACCATGTGATCGTTAAAAATCGTGGCCAGCGGTGTGAAGTCGGTGTAGTTCAGTTTGCTGGTGCCGGTGATGTGCCCGGCCAGCAGCGTGGGCGCGGAGATCAGCAGGTAATGTGCGTCCCCCGCGTGCGTGGCGAGATAGTTGTAAGCCAACTGGCCGCCCGCGCCGGCCTTGTGCACGACCGCAAGCGTGCTGTTTATCAGCTTCGCCGCTGGCAGCGTGCGTTCGATCTGGCGCGCCAACTTGTCATTGGTGCCGCCCGGCGCGCTGGGGACGACGATTTCGACGTTCTTTTGCGGCGTCCAGCTTTGCGCATGAACAAAAGGCGCCGCGTACAGGAGAACTAAGAAGAGGAATAACAAGGGCTGGAGAAGGCTCATCATGCGGTGTCCTTCAAAACAGTTTGCGCTGGCGGTGGCGGGGGCTATGCCAGCTTATTCCGGCTTCACGCCCGCCGCGCTGAATACCTTGCGCCGGGTGGCAATGTCCGCGTGCACCATCTTGTCGAAGGCTACCGCGCCGATCCACTGCGGCGTTTCGCCCTGCTTGAGAATAGCGCTGTTGATTTCCGGCAGCGCGATGATGCGGCCGATTTCGTTCGATAACTGGTTGACGATGCGCCGTGGCGTGGCGGCGGCGACAAAGATGCCGTACCAACCGCTGTAGGAAAACTCGGGCAGGCCCCCTTCCGCCACGGTCGGCACGTTGGGCAGAACATGCGAACGTGCCGCGCCGGACACCGCGAGCGCGGTGACGCGACCGCTGTTGATGAACGACAACGTCGAGGGGATGGGCGAAAACCCGAAGGGCAGGCGGCCGGCCGCGATGTCGTTCAGGTACTCCGGCGCGCCCTTGTACGGCACATGCGTCACGGTAATGCCCGCGGCCAATCGAAACAGTTCGGTGACGTAATGCGCGCCGCTGCCGATGCCCGCCGAGCCGTACTGCAATTGGCCGGGCTTGCTCTTCGCCAGCGCGATGAGTTCCTTGACGGATTTCACGCCGATGGCGGGCGCGGCCACCAGCACGGTCGAGCCGGTTGCCACCTGCGCCACGCCGGCGAAATCCTTCACCGAGTCGTAAGGCAGCTTCGCATACAGCGCCGCGCTCGCCGAAAAGCCGCTAGACGTGATCATCAGCGTCTGGCCGTCGGGCGTGGCGCGCGCGGCGATTTCACCCGCCACCACACCGCCCGCCGCGGGGCGATTTTCCACCGCCACCGGCTGGCCCCAGCTTTCATGGAGCTTGGGGCCGATAATGCGTGCGAGGATGTCGCTGGTGCTGCCCGCGCTGAAGGCGGCGACCAGGCGGATGGGGCGCGAGGGATAGGTCTGCGCGGATACCAGCGTGCTGCTCGCAGCAGCAGCGACCAGCAGACACAGGGTTGACGTTGTTCGTTTGCAGGGTGCCATGGGTACCGGGTTGAAATGTTTTCGGCGTTTTCGTTGATTCCGCTGCACACTTCCCGAGTGCGGGCGGCAAGTCGCACGCGTATTGTGCCGCATGTCACCCTAACCGGGTGCAATGGAATAGCGCCCTGGCGGGTGAGCGACGGACGCACTTGGTCCGCATCCGTTTATTGGCGCCGTATCGCAAATACAATTTACCCTCGCGAGGCACAGCCCTGCGGTTGGCGATGAGTCATCAGCGGCGGACAGGGCTTATCATCGGGCTCCCTATAAGCACCCGTGTCCCGTGCAGGCGTCGGGAACGGACCCATCGCAATCGCGCCAAGCGCAGAGAATAAAATAATGAATAAAATCAGATACTTAATAGTAACATGCTATTTGGCGCTGCTCGCCGCAGGCATAAGTGCGAACCCAGCACTGGCTGCCACTGCCGCCTCCGATTCTGCGCGCGATTATCCCAACCGCCCCATCCGTTACATCCTGCCCAACGGCCCCGGCTCGAATGCCGATATTTTCAGCCGCCTGCTCGCGCAAAAGCTGAGCGACTACTTCGGCCAACAGGTGGTGGTCGACAGCCGTCCTGGCGCGGGCGGCATGCTGGGCATCGATATCGCCGCCAAGGCCGTGCCGGATGGTTACACCGTGGCGCGCGGCAATTCGCCGGGCCTAGCCATCGCGCCGCACGTCTACAAAAAAATGCCCTATGACGCGCTGGTCGATCTGGTGCCGGTGTCGCTGACGGACAACGGCCACAACCTGCTGGCGGTGCATACCTCTGTTGCCGCCAACAACGTGCGCGAACTGATCGCGCTGATGAAGGCCAAGCCCGATGCGCTGGCCATGGCCTCACCCGGCGTGGGCTCGGCCGGGCATCTGGCCGGCGTGTTGTTCACCACGCTGGCGGGCGTGCGCTCGCTGCACGTGCCCTACAAAAGTGCCGGTGCGTCGATCATCGCGGTGGTGGGCAACGAATCGCAATGGACCTTCGCCCCCATCGGCGCGCCACTGCCACACGTGCGCGCGGGCCGCCTGCGCGCGCTGGCGGTGGGCGGCGACAAGCGCGTGCCGCAGTTGCCCGAGGTTCCAACGGCCGCCGAGGCTGGCGTGACCGGCTATTACTCGACCAGCTGGGCCGGGCTGGTGGTGCCCAAGGGCACGCCACCCGCGATCATCGCCAAACTCAACACGGCGGTAGTGAAAGTGCTGGGCACGCCGGAAACCAAAGAACAGTTCCTTGCACAGGGCGGCGAAGCGGTGTCATCAACGCCGCAGGAATTCGCGCGGTTTATTCGTGCGGACTATGAGCGGATTGCGAAGGTGGCGCGAGTGGCGGGGTTGACGGCGGATTGAGTTGGTGGGCTTTAGTAGTTGTTCGGCAAATGGATAACGGGTGCATGTCAGGATTGTATGCAATATTCAAGAGGCGTACGAAAAATTACGTCGTCTTCGAGAGAACTGCCGCTCGGAAAACGTCGTTAAGTTGCCCCAGCACCGCCTCTTTGTCCCAAACGTCTGGCCGGCCTTGTCCCGAGAACGACGAGCCGTGACGTTCAAGCTCTTGCTCAATGAACTGGTTGATCTCAGGAACCTGATCGCCCATACCCAGCTCGCCAGTGTTTCGCTTCAGATCGAGTAGCCGGTCGACACTGGGCCTCAGTGATTCGGGCAAAACACTATCTAGCAAGCGCGCGAATTCTACGGGTGGAACACCCTTGCCTTGCTCTATGTAGCGAATCGCCAGCAACGGGCGGAGAACATAGAAATATTTCTTGAGTCGAACTTGCGGCGCGAACAAATACTCTCTTGCGTTACCTCGGGCCATGTGACTGTAGTGGTAGCACAAGGCAACGGAATTCATTACCTTTGGAGCCAAAGCCCGCAACGCGTCAGCAAATGATCCTGCCTCGATGTATCTGACCGGGCTATTCAGCCATTCCATCAATGCGCCGTTCGTGCGAGTCAGCAGATGCAACGCTTTCCTTATGTCCCAACCGCCACAATCGATTTCATCGGCAATTGGGTACTCGATTACATCCCGGCGGCGTTCAATATCAAAAGACAGATACCAGTTAGGCTTGCGTACATATATAAAACGAACATCATAGTCGGAGTCCGGAGATGCGAAGCCCCACGCACGACTTCCCGATTCACAGGCATAGAGAATGCGAACGTCGTGTTCGATTTCTGCTGCTCTGAGCCTTCGTAATATTTCCGCTCGAACAGAGCCGCCAACTATTTCTTCACCTAGCATCGAAAGGTTCGTCCACGTTTGACAGTGCCGCGTAACGCAGCGATTAGCAAGTAGGGTGCAATCCCACTGCGCCACATGCCAATTCAAACCGGTGCAATAGGATTGCACCCTACAACGTCTACGGCGCAAGCACCCGCACAATCTCAGTAACATCCCGCTGATGCTCCAGACCCCGCACCAGTTCAATCGCACGGTCAATGTTCTTCGCCGCAATCGGCTTCGCCGCAAACGACACGCAGTCGCGAAACTTGGCTTCGATCACATCCCAGCCCACGCGCTGTTTCGGATCGCCGGGCACGCTGTCGGGCTGGCTGGTCAGTAGCCGCCCGTCCTTGGTTTTGATTTCGACGGACACCATGCCGATGGAGCCACCAGAGCCGCCGCGCGCCATTTTCTGTTCGGGCGCGGGGCGGTAGCTCACCTTGTCGGCCATCGCCAGTGCCGCCGGATCGCGCAGGCCTTCGTCGGTGTAGTCGCGCAAGGTAACGTTGCCGCGCGCCATCATTACGCCGGTGGTGAACGGGATGCTGTATTTGCCGTCGATGCTGACCTGTGGGCGGCGCTTTTTGTCGAGCGGTTCGCACAGCAGTTGTGTGCCGCCGGTGCCACCGACGATGGTGATGGATTCGACATCTTCGGGTTGGAGCTTGTGGGTGTTGCGCAGGATCAGCGTCGCCGCGTTGGTGGGGCGGGTGTAGGCGCAGGCGGGCCATACCTTGAAACCGTGGGTTTTTAGCAGCGGGAAGCGCGTGCCGAGTTCGCCGATCACGGCGTCCCAGTGCGGCGTGCCGGTGCGCACGTAGTTGTGAAACATGCCGTAGCGCCCTTCGAGAAATTCTTTGTCGCCGATGATGCCGCGCCGTGCCATCTCCGCGCCCGCAGTGGCTGCCTGACCCGAGAAGCCCGCCTGCATCGCGCGCATGTGGGTGGCCGCGCCCACCGCCATTTGGCGGCTGCCGCTCATCTGGTTGTAGCCGATGCCGAGCGCGTTTTCCATTCTATCTTCGTCGAGGCCGAGCAGACGCCCCGCAGTAGCCGAGCCGGAGATGAAGCCGAACAGTTGCGTGGCGAACCAGCCTTCGGCCATGGTCCAGTCAGGGATGTCGATGCCGAGCGACAGGCGGGTGTGGATGTCGGTGCCGGCGACGATGGCGGTGAGAAAATCCTTGCCGTTGATGTGCGTGCCTTGCAGGGCGAGCTTTTCCGCGATGGCGAAGCCCGGCGGGATGGTGGAAATGCTCACATGCCCGCCGTCGCTCACGTCGTCGTAATCGAGCATGTGGCCGAGGCTGCCGTTGACCATGGCCGCCCACGGCGCGGGCGCCTTGCCGCCGAAACCCCAGAGGGTTGCTTCCGCCTTTCCGCCGAGATCGCGCACGTACTCGTGCACCAGCGTGGCTTCTTCATTGACGCCGCTGGCGCCGATGGCCACACCCAGCGTGTCGAGCACGCATTGCTTGGTGAGTTCGATCAGCTCGCCTGGTATGGCCTCGTAACGCAACGTGGCGGCGTGGCGCGCGAGTTTGCGCGATGCGTCCTTGCCGGTGGTTGCCGATGCGGATGCGGATACAGCGGGTTTGAGCACGCTACTCATGGGAAGCTCCAATACAAAATAGTTATATAAAACAAATACTTATCTAATATTCGTTCTGCTATTCGATTTTGATACCCGAAGTCTTGATGAATTTGTCCCAAACTTCAACCTCGCGGGCAACGGCTTTCTGGAATTCCTCCGGTGTGTGGCGCGGTGCGGATTCCGCCGCATCGGCCGCGAGTTTTTCCTTCATCTCGGGCGAGTACATCACGTCCAGCACATCGCGGTTGATGATGCGCACAATAGGCGTGGGGGTCTTCGCCGGCGCGAACACGCCGTACCAACTGTTCAGCTCAAAACCCGGCACGCCCGATTCCGCAATGGTTGGCAAGTCGGCGAAGGCAGCGGCGCGGCGCGCGCTGGTGACCGCCAGCGCGCGCAATTTGGCAGTGCGCACCAGGGGCGTGGCGGTCAACGAGTTGGTGATGGCCAGTTGCACGCGGCCACCGATTAAATCCACCATCGACTGCCCGCTGCCCTTGTAAGGGATGTGCGTCATCGGCACGCCGGCCATCGATTTAAACATCTCCATCCCCAGATGCACCACCGAGCCGGTGCCGCTGGAGGCATAAACCAGCGACTTCGTTTTTGCGAGGGCGATGAGTTCCTTGACCGAATTGACCGGCAATGCCGGCGTGACCACCAGCAGATACGGCAGTACCACCATGCGCACCACGGGCGTGAAGGCCCTGAGGATATCCACCTGCACGGTTTTCAGCAGCATGCCAGTGATGTTCTGCGCGCTCAGCGTGGTGAGCGTGTAACCATCGGGGGCGGCCTGTGCCGCGATATCCAGCGAAATCGCGCCCAGCGCGCCAGCGCGATTGTCGATCACCACGGAACGGTTCCAGCGCTCGCCGAGTTTCAGTGCCGCAATGCGCATGATCACATCCGAACCGCTACCCGGCGGCGCACCCACCAGCACGCGTACGGGCTTGACCGGGTACGGGCTCTGCGCGTGCGCAGGTGCGGCGCCAAAGACCACCGCAAGCGCCGCCAGCGCAAGCGTTGCCATCGACAATGCAAAAGCGGATCGTGCGCGCATGCGAGACCGTTTGTGCGTGGGGAAAATTGAGCATACTTAACGCAAACATACGGGTCAATCGCGCAATGCGAATGGCAAGACCGCAAGGCCGTCCGCTTTATGAAAAGCGCGTGCAGCAAAGCCGCCCCGGAGCGTAAAATCCACGGCTCATCCCGTACACCCCGTTACACGCGGCCTCACCCCCAAGAGCACACGCCATGGATTCCAAGTTGAAAACGAAGCGCCTGCAGGAACTGATTCACCGCAAAGGCAAGGTGCTGGCGGTACTGCACACGCCCACCGCGCAAACCGCGCGCATCATGGAAAAGGCGGGCTGCGAAGCGGCCTTCGTCGGCACCAGTGGCGTGGTGGGCAACTACACGGGCATGTCGGATGTCGGCACGGCAACCATGACCGAATGCGTGCAAATCGCCGGGTGGATCGCCAACAGCGTTGACTTCCCCATCATCATCGACGGCGACACCGGCCACGGCGGCATCATGGCCGTACGGCGGCTGGTGCGTGAGTCGATCCACGCGGGCATCTCGGGCATCCGCATCGACGATCAGCCGATTGAAGGCAAACGCAAAACCCAAACCGCGGGCATGGAAGTCGTGCCCATTGAGCAGGCCATCGCGCGCTATCGCGCGGCAGTGGACATGAAGAACGAACTGGATCCGAATTTCGTGGTGATGGCGCAGTGCTACGCACGCGATGCGGCCAACAGCAATCTGGACGACACCATCACGCGGCTGAAAGCCTATCGTGAGGAAGCCGGCGTCGATTGGGTGCAGCTCGAATCACCGCATTCGCAGGACGAAATCCGCCGTGCACGTGCCGCGGTGACCTGCCCGCTCTCGTTCATGAAGGGCAAGCTCGGCCGCTACCTCACGCTCGAGGAGCATCTCGCCCTGGGCGTGACCATCGCGTGGTACCCCGGCTTTACGCACCACGTGCTGTGGGCGGCGATGTGGGAATTCATGCAGGATTTCAATCAGCGGGGTATCGCCGCGTGGGATGATTTCGTCGAGCGCCACAAAGATAAACCTTACCCGCGCCCCGACGTCGGGCCTGAGGGAGAAGGCGCGGACAAGCAGCGGATGCTGGAAGAAAAGTATTTTTCGGCGGAGATGCTGGCTAAATACCGGTGAATGGTGAACAGTGAACGGTAAACAGCGGATCGTTGCATGCCGCGAACTGCTGTTCCTGTTTGCTGTTCACAGTTCACTGTTTACTTCTCAAAATTGAGCAAGGAGCACCCATGGCCAAAAACGGCTTCAAAATTTTCGATTCCGACACCCACGTCGGCCCGCTGATTAACGTGCTCGATCCGTTCATGACGGACGCCGAGAGGAAAAAACTCGAAGGCTGGTCGGAATTCAAGGCCATCAACAAAAAAGGCGACATCACCTATAACCGCGGGCAGCGGCGCTATCGACGCAAGCTCAGTACGGCGAAGGCGGAAACAGCGCCGGCGGGCTATATGGCGGGTTTCACCGGTGTGGCGAAAAAACGCGAGGTGTCGCCGCTCGTCGATGCCGACGCGCACGAGCGCATCAAGGACATGGATTTCGAGGGCGTGGATGTGAATCTCACGCTGCCCTCGGGCTGGTGGGGCACGTGGACGTCGCACGAAGACATTGCACTCGAAGCCGGCATGTTCCGCGCCTATCACCGCTGGATGGATGCCTACTGCGGCAAATATCCCGAACGTCTCGGCGGCGTCATTTGCGCCAGTGGGCGTGACGTGAAAAGCGCCGTGGAAGAAATCAAGCGCTGGGGCAAATCGCGCTGGGCGTGGGGTGTGCTGCCGTATGCGCCTTACGGCATGCCGCTGGATCATCCGGATTTCGAGCCGGTGTGGGCCGCCGCTGAAGAGCATGATCTCGCCATTACGCTGCATACGTTTACCGTAATGCCGCCGTATGCGCCGGGCGGCACCGACAACTGGGAAAATCTTTTCCTGCAACGCTCCGCCGCGCACCCGTGGTGCGGCATGCGCAACATGGCGTCGCTCATCGGCTCGGGCTTGATGGATCGCTACCCGAAACTGCGCATCGGCACGCTGGAGGCCGGCCACGGCTGGCTGCCGTTCTGGATGGCGCGCATTGATGAACACGCGCGCACCATCCGTTCGGAAATTCCGAATCTCAAAATGATGCCCAGCGAGTACGTGCTGTCCGGCCGTTATTTCCAGAGCATCGAAATTCCCGAAGGCTGCAAGCTGACCAGCGCGGTGATGGATATGGTCGGCGACGATGTGTTGATGTATGCCTCCGATTACCCGCACGGCGAAAGTCATTTCCCGGAATCGGTCGATCTCTTTCTGGCGTGGGACATGTCGAATGCGCGCAAACAAAAGCTGCTGTGGGATAACGCGTGCAAGCTGTATGCGCGTAGTGGGCTGAAGTAGCGTGCAGTCTTAAATTGCGCGAACGCATTCTTGCTCCACTGGTTATTCCGGCGCATGCTGGAATAACGGGGATTATTTATAAGTATCTGTTTTTATTGATATTTTTTTGTTCCGGTTGGGTGGCATCTGCGTTCGCGCAGAGTAGTGGCAGCCCCGCAACCAACTACCCGGCAAAACCCGTGCGCGTGTACGTCGGCTTTGCGCCGGGGGGCGCCACCGACATTGTGGCGCGCATGTTTGCGCAAAAATTGAGCGAGAGCCTCGGCCGTTCGTTCGTTGTGGAGAATCGCCCCGGCGGTGGCGGCATCGCCGCCACCACGCTGGTGCTGAAATCGCCTGCCGACGGCTACGCGATACTTGCGATTTCAGGCACTTACACCATCACGCCCGCGATCACCAAAACACTGCCCTACGATTCGCTTAAGGATTTTGCGCAGATTTCGATGGTGAATCAGTCGCCGTTTCTTGTCGTGGTGCATCCCGCGCTGCCGGTAAAAGTCATGCGCGATCTGGTTGCGCTGGCGAAAGCCCAGCCCGGCAAACTCGACTACGGCTCGGCGGGCCAGGGCAGCAACGTGCATCTGTCAGTGGAACTCCTCGCCAACATGGCCGGCATCAAAATGACGCATGTGCCGTACAAAGGCACCGGGCAGGCGCTGATCGATTTGATGGCCGGGCAAGTGCAACTCACGATCGCGAATATTTTGTCAGGCCTGCCCTACGCGCGCTCCGGGCGCATGCGCGGGTTGGCGGTGACCGGCGCGCGGCGCGTGAAAGCCGCACCGGAGATTCCCACTGTCAGCGAATCGGGCGTGCCGGGCTACGAGGTGGCAAGCTGGAACGGCTGGCTGGCGCACGCCGCAACACCGCCGGAAATCATCGCCAAACTCAACACCGAACTGGTCAAGGCTGCCCGCGCGCCCGATATCGGCGAGCGCATGGCGGGGGACGGCGGCGAGCCGCTGGGCACCACGCCGGAGCAATTCCGCCAGCACCTGGCCGACGAAATTGCGCGCTGGCGCAAGGTGGTGCAGGTGGCGGGCATACGCGTGGAGTAAGCACGGCGGGTTCGCGCCGATCCCGCTCTGATGCTGTCAACCGGTAGGGGTGCTCAGGCATTCTGTTATATTCGGTGCCCCCGTGGCGCGACGTGCGCACGGCTTTAAATTCCCCAAGATAGCTTACTTCCTTAATCCTCCCCAACCCCATGATCGCTCCACGTATTTTCGTCGCCGTACTGCAACGTTGCACTTTAGCCGCCCTGTTGATTTTTGCCGCACACGCCGGCGCACAGCCGCAACCCGCCGCCAAGCCCGCACCCGCGATCACGGTGGACGCGCGCGCCACCGCCACGGCGCAAGTCATGGCGGGCATACAGCCAGCGGCGGGCGACGCAGTCATCGACAGGCTGGTCGCCACCGAGGGCTGGAAGAATCACAAGACGGCGATGGAAGCGCAGTGGAAATCCGTCAGTACGCGCATCGGCGCCATTGAGAAATGGCGCGAACAGGAAGTCAAACTGAAAGACGTGGCGGGCCGCACGCTGCTCTATCCATTCAGCGGGCCGGATTTCATCAACGCCTGGGCGCTGTATCCAAACCACGGCAAGTATGTGTTTTTCAGTCTGGAAAACCCCGGCCTGTTGCCGAACCTCGAAAAGATGGGGCCCAAGGAATTCGACGCCCTGCTGCGCGACGTGCGTAACGCATTTAACGAGATTATCCAGCGCAATTACTTCATCACGTCGTACATGGGCAAGCAGCTCACTACGCCGCACCTCAAGGGCACGGTGCCGATCATGGCCACCATGATGGCGTTAAACAGCCTGCGTATTGCGAAGATCGAGCCGGTTGACCCGTTCCCCGAATTAACCAAGGCATTTGAAGAACCCAAGGCCAAGCGCCCGGGCAAAATCCTGCGCGGTGCGAAAATCACGTTCGTGTCCGCCGCCAACCGCGCGCACGAACTGACCTACTACTCGCTGGACGCCACCGACAAGGCGCTGGTGCATTACCCCGAGTTCCTTGATCTCGTAGCCCGCAACAAGCCGGCCTCCGCGCTGGTGAAATCCGCGTCGTATCTGCTGCACGACAACCAGTTCTCAAAAACCCGCGACATGATTCTCGCCACTGCGGACATTCTGGTGCAGGACGACACTGGCGTGCCCTACCGTTACATCAAGCAGGCCAACTGGAACGTCAAACTTTTCGGCAAATACCACACGCCGATTCCGGCGATGCAATGGGGTCTGCAAACCGACCTGCGGCAGGCCTTTACCGACCCGGAAGTCGCCGCGCGCGGGCCACTGCCGTTCCCCTTCGGCTATCACTGGAAGGGCGCGGAGTCGGGGTTGATCCTCGCCACGCGGCCGTAACATCGCCGCTCCCGTGCCCCCGGCCATCCAGCGCCGTCGCTTTCAAACCAGCGACCGCGTTTTTCTTTCCACGATTGATTGCGGCCCTGCGGACGCCAAACTCACGCTGGCGTTTGTCCCTGGCTGGTGCATGCCGGCGTGGCTGTTTAATCCGCAGATTAACGCGTTAGGTCAACACCATCGCGTGATCGCGCTCGATCCGCGCGGGCAAGGTGAATCTGATGTGCCGGGTCACGGTTACAATTTCGAACGCCGCTCGCGTGACATTCACGAGTTGCTCGCGCCACATCGCAATGTGCTGCTCATTGGCTGGTCACTCGGTGCGCTGGAGGTGCTCGAATATTCGCATCGTTTTGGCGAAGACAAGCTCGCCGGCCTGGTGCTGGTCGATAGCTCTGTTGGCGAGTTGCCCGTGCCGCCACCCGAAGGCCATTTCCTCGACGATCTGCGCACCGATCGCGACAAGGAACTCCACGACTTCGTGCACGCCATGTACGCGAAACCGAGGCCGGAAAGCGAACAGGCCACGCTACTGCACGACGTCAAGCGCATGTCGCTCGACAACAGTATCGCGCTGCTGTCATCCGGCATTCCGCGTGAACACTGGAAGGAATGCGCATACGCTTTCACGAAGCGATTGCTTTATGCCGTTACGCCGCAGTTTGAAGCCCAGGCCGGCAACTTGCAGAAAAACCGGCCCGGCACACGCGTGGAATTATTTCGTGATGCCGGGCATGCGTTATTCGTTGACGAGCCCGAGCGCTTCAACGCGCTCGTTCTGGAATTTGCCTCGACGCTGGCTACTCCAGCCTGAGACACGGAAAAATCGCCAGTGCAAGACTGGCGATTTTTAATAAAAACAGATACTTGTGATCGATCAAAAGTAAGCCTGCCCACGCTTAATCGGCGGCGCCCAGTCGCAATTGCCCCACGGCCCGTCACCGTTTTCCTTCACATACGCGATGCGCCCCTTCCTGGAAAGCTTCAGCTTCTTGCTGAACAGTGCCTGCAGCCAGTCGAGGACATACTCGTGGCAATCCAGTCCGCCAAAGTTCGGCAGCCCCCACAGCGGGTGATACTGGTTTTCGATTACCCACATTTCTTTCGGCACTTTCAGATCATCGAACGCTTCCACCGCGTCTTCGAGAGGGCATAACGGATCGAATTCGCCCGTCACCAAAAGCGTCGGGCATTTGATTTTGCCGAGATAGCCGCGCACGGTCATCGGCTTGGCGACTTCTTCATCGAATTTTTGTTCGTCGTCGTAGCCCGCCATGTACATGAACATTTGCTTGAAGCGCGGCGAGCTCTGCGTGAAGATGGTGTTGTTCGGATTAAAGCACGCAACCGAACTCACCACGGCTGCAGCGCGATGATCGTAACTCGAAAGCCGGAGTGACCAATAACTGCCCATGCTGATGCCGTAGATGGCGATTTTGTTCTTATCGACCTCCTTGCGCTTTTGCAGATAGCTGATGACCGCCGCGCCCGCGCGTTCGTAATTCAAACCCACCGAGCGGATTTTCTGCAGATTCGAATTGCCCTGACCGGGGCCATCCATCGCCAGCACGTGGAAGCCGCGCGCCAGCGCAATGTTGTGGCTCACCTTGGGAAACACTTCCTTGGTCTGATCCATGCCCGGCACATAGATCACACACGGCGCCTTTTGCCTGCCCGGCAGCAAATGCAGCAGACAGGAAATCGTGGTGCCATTGTCGAACGGCACTTCCACACGCTCCACCGGATATTCGGCAAGCCTCGAGCGGCGATCCACCATCTCCGAAAGCTTCTTGTAGAGATACTTTTTGACCGGATGATTGTCGAAAAAAATCGGATGCTGCGCCATGCGATAGGCCTCGACCGCGTGATCGTAATGCGCCACCGCAGTCGCCTTGGCCCCCCGGGCTTCGGCACGTTTCGCCAGTGCCTCGTGGCGCTCACCCGCCTCGCGCCACACCTTGGGCAGCATGCGGTAGTTGCGTGCGCGCTTGCCCGAGGGCACTTCGATGTCATCGCGCTCGAAGTTTTGCACGCGGCCGCGCATATTCAGCGCCAAATCCAGCATCCATTGCTGGTTGTCGCGCTCGGTTCTCAATTTGCGAATCATGGTGATTTCCTCCAGGCTTTTTATGATTTCTGGACGAATCATTCTACACGCGTCATCACGGGGGATTGTAGGTAAAATGCCAGTCAGTCCCCTACCCTTGGAGAGCATCGGTGAAGTTGCGTATCTGTCTTGCCACCCTGACCTCTATGTTCGCATTGGGCGCGCTGACCACGCAGGCGCAGGAATACCCCGCCAAGACCGTGCGGCTCATCGTGCCGTGGGCTGCGGGAGGCTCGACGGATTCTGTCGGGCGCATTCTGGGCCAAAAGCTTGCCGAGCAAACAGGCCAGCAATGGATCGTCGATAATCGCGGCGGTGCCACGGGTACCATCGGTCACGCGCTGGCGTCCAAGTCGCCGTCCGACGGTTACACACTGTTGCTGGGCACCAACAGCACGTTTGCCATCGCGCCGCACCTCTACAAGAACATTCAGTACAACAATGAAACGGCATTCGCGCCGATTTCGCTGGTGGCGGTGAACCCGCAGATTCTCACTTCGCACGCCTCACTGCCGGTCAGAAATGCACGCGAACTGATCGCGCTGGCGAAGGCACAGCCGGGGCAAATCGCTTTTTCCAGCGCGGGCGTGGGAGCGACCAGCCACATGGCCACGGAGCTTTTCATGAACATGGCCGGCATCAAGATGAGTCATGTGCCCTACAAAGGCGGCGGTCCGTCGTTCCAGGCGCTGTTGAGCGGCGAAACGGCGCTGTCTTTCGTGGATGCCATCACTGTCGCGCCGCATGCAAAAACCGGCCGCGTGCGCGCACTTGCCACCAGCACGCTAAAGCGCACACCACTCATGCCGGAGATACCCACGGTGCATGAATCCGGCCTGCCCAATTTTGAATCGGTCACGTCCTTCGGCCTCTTCGCGCCGGCGGGTACCCCACGTGACATACTCGCCAGGGTGAACCGCGAGACCGTACGTGCACTGGGCGCCACCGATGTACGTGAGAAACTCAAGGCACAGGGCGTCGACCCGGTGGGCAGCACGCCCGAGGAGTTGACGGCGCATCAGAAGCAGGAAACCGCCAAGTGGGGCAAGGTGATCCGCGAGCAGGGTATCAAATTCGAATAGTAGCCGGTGTTTTCCGGCGCATAACCATTCTAAACAGGGAATCGAAATGGGCTTTTACGCAGAGCGGCTCGGCCGCATCAAGCTGTCTCCCAGCACCGCCGCCACCATGCGCGCACGTGAACTGCGCGCGCAGGGCAAGGACATCATCGCGCTCACCATCGGCCAGCCGGATTTCAACACGCCGGAGCACGTGAAAAAGGGGGTGATGGCAGCACTCGCACGCAACGAAACCAAATACCCCCCCATCGATGGCATCCCGGAATTGCGTGAGGCGGCGGCACGCAAGTTCCAGCGCGAGAACGCTTTGAAGTACGAGCCCGATCAGGTGATGGTCGGCACCGGCAGCAAGCAGATTATTTTTAACGCGATGCTCGCCACCATCGGGCCTGGCGACGAAGCCATCATCCCCGCGCCGTACTGGATTTCGTATCTGGACATGGTGCTGGTGGCCGACGGCACGCCGGTGGAAGTGCCGTGCACCGCCGAGTCGGGCTTCAAAATCACGCCCGCACAGCTCGAAGCCGCGATTACGCCGCGCACCAAGTGGCTGTTTATCAACTCACCCAACAATCCCACCGGGGCGGTTTACTCGCGCGCCGAACTGCGCGGGCTGGCCGATGTGCTATTGAAGCACCCGCAGGTGTGGATACTGACGGATGACGTGTACGAGCATCTGCGGTTTGACGGCCTTGAATTTGCCACCATCGCGCAGGTGGAGCCCAGGCTCTATGACCGCACGCTGACGGTGAACGGTGTTTCCAAGGCGTATGCGATGACAGGCTTCCGGCTGGGATATGCCGCGGGCCCGAAGGAACTCATCAAGAATATCGTCAAGCTGCAGTCGCAAAGCACCGCAGGGGTGAGTTCAATCAGCCAGTGGGCGGCGGTCGAAGCGCTCAATGGTCCGCAGGAATTCATACCCCAGTACGCCGCAGAGTACCAGGCACGGCGTGACCGCGTGCTGGAAATGTTCAAGGACATTCCCGGTCTGCAACCAAACTACCCTGAAGGCGCGTTTTATCTCTTCGTGCGCTGCGGTGATTTGTTCGGCAAGAAAACGCCCGCGGGCAAGGTGCTGACCAACGAAGCGGATGTGGTGCTGTACCTGATGGACAACGGCGTGGCCGTGGTGCTGGGTGCGGCGTATGGCATGTCACCCTATTTCAGAATGTCCATTGCCACAGAGCTGGAACGGCTGGAAGAAGCGTGCCGGCGCATGCAGAAAGCGGTCGCCGAATTGAAGTAACCGATGTAATGACGCAACCGCTACTCTTCACACCGATCAAGGTTGCTGGCGTTACCGCGCGTAACCGCATTGTTGTCTCGCCGATGTGCCAATACTCGTCCGACGAGGGCGGGCCGAACGACTGGCATCTGGTGCATCTGGGAAAGTTCGCTTTGGGCGGCGCCGCCATTGTGTTTTGCGAAGAAACCGCCGTGGAAATGCGCGCACGCAAAACCCATGGTTGTGCGGGCATCTACAATGGCAAGCATGTGCCCATGTACCGGCGCATCACTGAATTTATCAATAAAAACAATAGCTTGCCTGCGATGCAAATCGGTCACTCGGGGCGTAAAGCTGCTTGCGGCCCGCCGTGGACCAACTTCAAGCCGCTGACAGAAAGCGACGCGCAAGATGGCCGTGCGCCGTGGCAGGGTGTCGCGCCCAGTGCCATCAAACACCGCGAAGACGCCGCGGTGCCGCATGAGCTGTCGACGTCAGAGATCAAGGAAGTTATCAACGCCTGGCGCGAGGCCGCGCTGCGCACGCTGGATGCCGGCTTTGAGATGGTCGAAATTCACGGTGCACATGGCTACCTGATTCATCAGTTTCTGTCGCCGCTGGCAAACAGACGCACCGATGCCTACGGCGGCGATCTGCAAGGACGCATGCGTTTCGCGCTCGAGCTCACCGAAGCCGTGCGTGCCGCGTGGCCGAAGGAAAAGCCGCTGTGGTTTCGCGTCTCGGCGGTCGATGCTGCGAATGGCAGTGAGGACGGCGCGTGGGCCATGGACGACACCGTGGCGCTCGCGCGTGAACTCAAGGCGCGCGGCGTCGATGTGATTTCGTGTTCTTCGGGCGGCATCAACGGGCCACTGAACATGGCCATCGTGCCGCGCACGCCGGGCTACCAGGTACCGTACGCCGAACGCGTGCGGCACGAAGCCGGAATCGCAACCTGCGCAGTGGGCCTCATCACCGAAGCAGATCACGCCGAAGCCATTTTGCAAAAGGGACAAGCCGATTTCATCGCCATGGCGCGCGAGTTTCTCTATAACCCGAATTGGCCCGTGCATGCGGCCAAGCAACTTGGCGTGACGGAGTACCTGGATTTGTTGCCGGACGAGTACGCGTGGTGGCTGAAGCGGCGGGAGAAGATACGGGAAATATCGTGAAATATACAATTAAAACAAATAGTTATCCAAAGCCCCCCCAATCATTCCCTCGCCGTCGTTCCGGCGAAGGCCGGAACCCATCAACGATGCAGTCCTGTGTATACATTCTGGCAAGCAAGCGAAACGGCACGCTATACATTGGCGTAACGTCTGATCTTGTAAAGCGAGTGTGGGAACACAAAAACGATTTCGTTGATGGGTTTACCAAACAACATGGCGTGCATATGCTGGTTTGGTATGAGGTGCACGAATCGATGGGGTCGGCCATTTCGCGTGAGAAGGCGTGGCAGCGTGCATGGAAATTGGAGTTGATCGAGAAATCGAATCCAGGGCGGGATGATTTGTACGAACAACTGATTTGATTTAACACTTGTTACGAACTGGATTCCAGCTTTCGCTGGAATGACGAAGTGGTTGTTCGATGGCATCTGCAAAATGCACGATGGCTGCAGACGATCATCGTCGTCCCAGCGAAAGCTGGGACCCAGGTCGTAATTCGCGATAGCCGTATAGTTTTTTGAAACGGGAACAAAGTGCCAAAACAAGCAAGCAAAGCCACCATCCGCATCGCCGTAGACATCGGCGGCACTTTCACCGACGGCCTTGCCGTGCTCACCCCCGGCGGCCGCATCTGGGTCGCCAAAACGCTGACCACGCCGCGCGACCCCGGCGAGGCCGTGACCACGGTGATCGCCGATTTGCTGCGGCAGGTGACTCAGGCCAATGCCACCGCGGACGTGACCGCAAACGTAACTGAGGTCGTGCACGGCACCACGCTGGTGACCAACACGCTGATTGAACGCAAGGGCGCGAAGACGGGGCTGATCGTCACACAAGGCACGCGCGACGTGCTCACCATCGGTCGCGAAATTCGCTATGAACTTTACGACCTGAATCTCGAACTGCCCAAACCGCTGGTGGCGGAAGACAAGCGCCTTGAAGCCGGCGAGCGCATGGATGTCGAGGGTAACGTGGTGCAGGCATTGGCGCCCATCGAAATGGACCGGCTGATGGCGGCGCTCGGCAAGCTTGATATTGACGCGGTGGGCGTGTGTTTCCTGCATGCGTATGTGAATGACGCGCACGAAAAACAGGTGGAAGCCGCAATACGCGCACGCTTTCCGAAACTTGCGGTGTCGATTTCGTCGAACATCGCGCGCGAAATCCGCGAGTTCGAGCGCATGTCCACCGTCGCGGCCAATGCCTACGTGCAGCCGCTGGTGGCGGATTATCTGGACAAGCTGGATACGTGTGTGCACAATCTCGCCCCCAAAGCGCCGCTGCGCATCATGATTTCCAGCGGTGGTTTTACGTCGGGCGCTGCGGCGGCGCAAACGCCGATTCAGTTGCTCGAGTCCGGCCCGGCGGGCGGCGTGCTGTCGGCGATGAACACCGCGCGCAACGCAGGCATCGATCAGATACTCGCCTTCGACATGGGCGGCACCACGGCCAAGGCCTGCGTGGCGGTGGGAGGCGAACCGCTGATTTCGCACAGCTTCGAATGCGCGCGCGTGTCACGTTTCAAGCGAGGCAGTGGCCTGCCGATTTTGATTCCTAGCATTGATCTCATCGAAATCGGTGCGGGCGGCGGCTCGATTGCGCATGTGAACGATCTGGGCTTGCTCAACGTCGGCCCCGAAAGCTCCGGCGCCGATCCCGGCCCGGCGTGTTACGCGCAAGGCGGTGCTGATGCGACGGTGACCGATGCCGATCTCGCGCTGGGGTATCTCAACGCGGACAACTTTCTCGGCGGCGAGATGAAGTTGCGTCGTGATTTGACCGACGCCGCGCTCGGCAAACTCGCCTCGAAACTCAAGCTCACCCACACCGAAGTCGCCTGGGGCATTTGCAACATCGTCAATGAAAACATGGCGGCCGCCGCGCGAATTCATATCGCGGAAAAGGGCCATGACCCGCGCGACTTTACGATGGTGGCGACCGGCGGCGCGGGGCCGGTGCACGTGGTCGAAGTCGCGCGCAAACTCAATATTCCACGCGTGCTGGCGACCATCGCCGCGGGCGCGGGCTCGTGCCTCGGGCTGCTTGCAGCGCCCGCCCGTGTGGATCGCGCATGGTCGCAGCCGTGCCTGCTGAAAGACATCCAGTGGAAGCAGGTTGCACGCGCCTACGAGGGCATGCGCAGCGACGCTGAGGATGAGTTGAAATCCGCCGGCGCGAATCTGCCGTCGATTAAATGGTACATCGGCGCGGAAATGCGTTATGCCGGGCAGGGGCACAATGTGTCGGTGAGCCTGCCATGGCGCGCGATCAACGATGGCATGTCCGCCGCGTTGTTGAAGGCGTTCGAGGCGAACTACACCAAGCTCTATGGCCATCTGGTGCCGGGGGCCGCGCCGCAGGTAATTACCTGGCGGCTGACCGGCCGGTCACAAGTGAAAAGCCATACGTTTACGTGGGGCGACAGTCGTGTGTCGGCGAAAACCGCGTTGCGCGGCAAGCGCGAGATTTACCTGCCGCTCAGGAAAAAATTCGGTGCAGCGCCGGTGTATGACCGCTATTCGTTAAAGCCCGGCACGCGCCTGACCGGCCCGTTGATCCTGGAAGAACGCGAATCAACGCTGGTCGTGCCCGTGCGGGCGGATGTGCGCATCCTGCGGGATTACACAGTAGAAGTGATGATCAGAGAGTTTTGACAAATCGGCATCGACTGATCATGAAATGCGTCAATCGCCAACACGTCGTTCCAGCGAAAGCGCGAACCCAGTTTGTTTGCACATGCGAAGCATCTGACTTGCGCCTGCGGCGCAGGTTACGTACTGGATTCCAGCCTGCGCTGGAATGACGGCCTTGGGTAAGGTTAGCGCGGCGCGACAGGCTGGATATGCGGAATTAAAATATTTAATAAAATCAAATACTTATGAAACTAGACCCCATCACTCTTGAAATCCAGTGGAAGCGCCTGGTGTCGATGGTCGACGAAGCGTCCGCCGCGTTCGTGCGCACCTCGTTTTCGGTGCTGGTGCGCGAGGCCAACGACTTCGCCGTGGTGTTGACCGATGCGCAAGGCCGCTCGATCGCGCAGTCGATTTTGTCGATTCCGTCGTTCATCGGCACGCTGCCCGCCACCGTCAAACATTTTCTGCAAAAGTTTCCGCCGAAGACGCTCAAACCCGGCGACGTGATGATTACCAACGATCCGTGGATGGGCACCGGCCACATCCACGATGTCAACGTCGCGATGCCGATTTTCCACAAAGGCAAAATTATCGCGTATGCGGCGGTGGTGAGTCACATGCCCGATATCGGCGGGCGCATTCGCAATGCCGGCATCCGCGACATTTACGAAGAGGGATTGCAGATTCCGCGCATGAAGCTGATCAGTGCGGGAAAGCCCGACCAAAACCTGCTCGACGTGATCGCGCAAAACGTGCGTGTGCCGGAGCAAACGTTGGGCGACATCTGGGCGCAGGTGGCGGCGTGCAAGATGCTCGAAGAACGGTTAAAGCCGTTGCTGAAGGAAATCAACCTCGATCAATTGGGCAACGAAATCCGCCGCCGCTCGGAAGCGGCGATGAAAAAGGCCATTCGCGAAGTGCCCGACGGCGTGTATCACGGGCACACTCAGCACGACGGCTTTGAAGAGCCGATCATCATCAACGCAACGGTCACGGTCAAAGGCGACAAGCTGTCGATTGACTACACCGGCTCCAGCGCGCAAGTGCCGCGCGCGGTGAACGTGGTGCCGATTTACACTTTTGCGTATTCGGCCTTCGCGGTGAAAGCGCTGCTGTGCCCCGACGTGCCCAACAACGAAGGCAGCTTCACGCCGATCACCACCAGCGCGCCGCTGGGCTCAATTTTCAATCCAACTTACCCGGCGGCCAGCGGCGGTCGCGGCATGATCGGGCACATGATGGTGCCGGCGATTCTGATGGCGCTTGCCGATGTACTGCCCGAGCGCGCGATTGCCGAAGGTTCCAGCAATTCGTCGATCACCGTCACCGGTGAGCATCGCGGCCGGCCGTACGCGGCGGTGAATTTCATGAATGCGGGTCAGGGTGCAACGCAATACCGCGACGGCTTCACCATGCTGTCGTTCCCGTCGAACCTGTCGAACACGCCAATTGAAGTGTTTGAGCAAATGGCGCCGTTGCGGGTTGTCGAACGCGCCATTCGTCGAGGGAGCGGCGGCGCAGGTAAGCATAAGGGGGGTGACGGCTTGCGCTTCGAAGTCGAAGTCGCGGCCGACACGCCAATGATGGCCTCGATGATCATGACGCGTTACAAAACCGCGCCGCAGGGGATTGCCGGCGGTACGCCGGGGAAAGTGGGCGGACTCTATTTGAACGGCAAGGCGATCAATCCGGCCGATCATTGGGTGCTGAACAAAGGGGATCGGGTGGTGATGGAGACGGCGGGGGGTGGGGGATTTGGGTGCGCGGCTGGACACCCTATTTTACAGTCGTGAAAGTAGGTTCAGCCTCATGCAACCCCTCACTACAATTGCTGTGATACTTGGAGTCTTACTTTCAATTGTAATTGCTGGGGTTACTGGCCTACTATTTCGCGTGTGGCCTACGTCATTCCCTGATAGTGATCTTGTAGTCACACCGCGCGTAATTGAAAATCTCAGAGCTCTACGCGGCGAACCAAAATTTGGGCCAGATCCAAAGCGGTTTTATCCTGGCGCTACTAACGAAGTTACGCGCAAAACTGTAGAAGAAGGCGTGAATCTCGTTTTAGACTATTTAATTGTTGGGCTTCCGAAGGCGCCAAAAAAATCCTTTGTACTCACTACATTTAAACTATCTTTACCTGCATTCGAGCGCTATGACTCCGAAGAAATGGATCAAACACTCTATTACTTCACTGAAGCAATGCGAATAGTGGGCATGCAAGGCTCGAATGAGCTACTTAATGTTTGGCGCTATGGATTTCCCTATGGTTGGGTACTCAAACGCACCTAGCCAGCGTAGCCCGTAAGAAGCGGAGCGTATTACGGGACAACGACAGCAAATCCTGTAATACGCTGCGCTCCTTACAGGCTACGAATATCAATAGCTACGCATAAGCCCAATCGCGGCGTGCCGTTATGCTATGGCTTCTTTCCCACCGGCTTCGCCGGCTCCATAGCCTGTGAAGGCTGCGCACCTGTCGGCGCGAAGTAGGCGCTACTCAACGCGCGCGTAGCGCACCACGGCATTTCCTGCACGATCGTTTCTTCGCGCACTTGGCTAACCACAGCAAGCGTAGAATGCCAGCCATGCACCTCCTGCCCTGTTTCTCCGCCAGTTTGTTGTGGTTGATTTCCACAATGCCGGTATTTGCGCAACAAATCTACCCCTCACGCCCAATCCGCCTCATCGTCAGTTGGGCGCCGGGCGGCGCGTCTGACCTGATCGCGCGCGTGGTGGGCGAAAAGCTCGGCGAGCAGTTGGGTCAGCAGTTCATGATCGACAACCGCGCAGGCGCCAGTGGCGCCATCGGTACGCAACTCGCGGCAAAAAGCGTGCCCGATGGCCACACCCTGCTGTTTGGCGGAGTGACGGAACTCGTGCTCAATCCGCAGATCGTGAAAGTGCCGTACGACCCGATGCGCGATTTCAGCACGGTGAGCCCTGCGGCGTTCGGCTACTACGTGATGGTGGTGCATCCCGCGCTGCCGGCCAAGTCGGTGTGGGAATTGATCGTGCTGGCGAAGTCGCGCCCCGGCGAAATAAACTATGCCTCGGGCGGCAGCGGCAGCAATCTGGCGCTGGTCGCGGAGTTGTTCAAGGTCAAGGCCGGCATCCAGGTGGCGCACGTGCCGTACAAGGGTGGCGGCCCAGCGAGCGTGGCGGTAATGGCGGGCGAATCGCAGATGATGTTTGCCGCCACCGCGACAGTGATACCTTACGTTGAAGCCAAACGGCTGGCCGCACTAGCGATCACCGGCTTGAAGCGTTCGCCGCTGTTGCCGAACGTGCCGACGTTCGAGGAATCGGGCATGCGTGACATGGACGTGGGCATGTGGTTCGGCGTGCTGGCGCCGGCGGCGACGCAAAAAGACATAGTGGCGCGTCTCAACAGCGAAGTGGTCAAGATGGCCGCAGAACCCGCCTATGGCAAGGCAATCGTCAAGCTGGGCTTTGAACCGCTGTCGAGCACGCCGGATAAATTCTCCGCCTTTATGCGCACCGAACTCGAGACATGGGGCAAGGTTATCAAGGCCGCTGGCATCAAGGGTGGTTGACGCGGCAGTACCAGAGATTTCGTTCCAGGAGACTTTTTATGCAAATGATTGCCGCGAGGGGTTCCTTGCTCTCGATTACGCCGGAGAAGTAGTGACCAACGCACACGCTGCACGCAATTTTCCTGTTCGTGTCTCAGTCACCCACGCAAAAACGCCATGACCCAAATCACCCTGTCAGCATCCGTTGGTGATGCCGTTCTTTACACCATTGAGGATCGCGTCGGTTACATCACGCTGAACCGTCCCGAAGCACGCAACGCGATGAACGATGCGGTGCGCCAGGGGCTGGTGGAGGCCTTCGCCGACGCATCGCTTAACCCGGATGTATGGGTGGTAATCGTCTCCGGCGCGGGCGACAAAGCGTTTTGTGCCGGCGGTGATCTCAAGAGCAACGATCAGGCCGGGCGTTCGGGCCGGCGCCATGTCGCACCCATGACCGGGCCGGAACGCAATGTGTTCGAGGTGGTGCTCGAAACCATGAAGCCGGTGATCGCCGCGATCAATGGCCACGCCTATGGCGGCGGACTGGAACTGACGCTGGCGTGCGACATCCGTATTGCGGCCGACCACGCGCGGCTGTGCCTGCCCGAAGCCAAACGCGGCATGGGCGCGAATTTCGCCTCGGTGGTGCTGCCGCGTATCGTGCCGCGCGGCATTGCGCTGAACATGCTTTACACGGCCGAGCCAATCACCGTGCAGGAAGCGCTGCACTGGGGGTTGGTGAACAAGGCCGTCCCCGGCGCGGAGCTTAAGTCAGCTGTGGAAAGCTACGCGCGGGCGCTGCTCAAGAACGCGCCGGTGACTCTGCGCCGTTACAAGCGCATGGCGGTGAAGGGCTGGGAGCTTCCGGTGCCGACCGCTTTGCGGCTGGACGATGGCGCGAACCCGTATTTAAGCGAGGACCGCATCGAAGGCGTGCGCGCGTTCGTGGAAAAACGCGAGCCGCGCTGGCAGGCGAAATAGTCGCTCACCGCGGACGCCGGGCGCAGGCAGCGCGGCGGTGCACAACGCTACGGCTTTTTACTTGCCGGCTTCGCCGGCTCCATAGCCTGTGAAGGCTGCGCACCTGTCGGCGCGAAGTAGGTGCTACTCACCGCGCGCGTAGCGCGCCACGGCACCTCGGTAGTAAAGGTTTCCTCTTTGACGATGCGTTGCAGGCGCACGGTGCCGGTGATGGTGTTGCCGTCGACCTTACCTGTGAAGGTGTGGGTGACGAAACCGGCGTTGCCGACGGTCATGGCAAGGGTGAATTCGATGTCCGCGCCGTTCAGGTTCATTTTGTCGAGCACGCCGCGGCGGCTGCCGACGCGTACCACGCCCTCGGCTTTTTGCAGTTGCTGCTCAAGCACGGCGGCGTAGCTGTATTTGGCGCCTTCGACCGGCAGCTCCCAGTTCCAGTAGCCTTCGACGCGCGCGGGCACCACTCACAGGTGCACCGCCGTGCTGTCGTGCGTATCCACCTTGTCCGGTTTCCAGCTGTCGCCCATGCCCCAGATCGGCGTCAGCACGCGCGTGCCGGGCTTGGCCTCGGCGAGGATTTTGGTGCGCAGCATGCGTTGCATTTCCGGCCACATCCACATGGTTATCACCGTGGCGCCGCTGATGTCAGTGTCGAACACATCACGCTGGTAAAACTGCACTCGGTCGGCGAGGCCGGATTTTTTTGCTTCGGCGTTGGATTGCACGACGAGTTTTTCGTCGATGTCGACACCCCAGCCCTTGAGTTTGGCATTGGCGCGCGCAGCGGTGAGCACGATGCGCCCGTCGCCGGAGCCCAGATCGATCACCACATCGTCGTCTTTCAGATCGGCCAGCTTGACCATGCGATCGACGTTTTCCTGTGCGCTGCCAACGAAAATGGAAAAGCGCTCCTGCGCGTTTGCAAGGCCGGTGCACGCCAGAAAAAAGCAGGTCAATAACAGTCGGTTCATGGATTTCCGTTCGGGCTCAATCAGTTTGGTTGGGGCAAGCGCCGCGCATTGTAATGCGCGGCCGCCACGCTCGCCAGCGTCTGGCCACATGCTTGCGGCATTACTATAAGTATCTGATTTAATGTATAAATTTACGACGATATGCCATAATCCCTTGCCGCCGGTGCGCTGTTGTACACGGCTTGTCGCTCGCAGCTATGTTGCTGCCGGCAACCCGGCGTTTTTTCCAGGCCCGAAATTCATACAATGCCATTCAACCCGCTCATCTTGTCTGCCTTGTTGTTTGTCGCTGGCGCAGCGGCGGCGCAAACGTTCCCTGCCAAGGCAATCCGCATGATTTCACCCTATCCACCCGGCGGTGGCACCGATGCCTCGGCGCGCATCGTCGCGCAGGCGCTGGGCGAACAAATGGGCCAGCAGGTCGTTGTCGACAGCCGCGGCGGCGCCAGCGGACGCATCGGCGTCGAGCTCGCCGCCAAGGCGCCGCCTGATGGCTACACCATCGTCGTCGGCAATGTTGCACCGATGGCGATATTGCCGGGTGCGGGCGCAAAGCTCGCCTACAACGTGGCGCGCGATTTTCAGCCGTTAAGCCTGATGGCGACTTCGGATTACGTACTGACCGTGCACCCTTCGCTGCCCGCGAAAACCATCAAGGAACTGCTGGCGCTAGCCAAAGCCAAGCCCGGAGAGTTGACCTATGCATCCAGCGGACTGCTTGGCGGGCCGCATCTGGGCGGCGAGCTGATTAACCTGCTGGCGAACGTGAAGGTGGTGCACATCCCCTACAAAGGCAACGGCCCGGCGGCCATTGCCATCATGACGGGCGAGGCCACCATGATGTTCGGCAGCGGTCCGTCGGTGGTGCCGCACGTGCAAACCGGCAAGCTGCGCGTGCTGGCTACCACGGGCCCCAAGCGCACCATGTCGCATCTGCCGGCGATGAACGAGCTGCTGCCGGGTTATGAGGTTACGCAGTGGTACGGCCTGCTCGCGCCAGCGGGCGTGCCGCGCGATATCGTCGACCGGCTCCACCGCGAAATCGTACGCGCGGTGGCGAACCCGAAGGTGTCCCAGCTACTGACCAACCTCGGCACGCAACCCACGACCAACACGCCGGACGAATTCGCCGCATTTATCAAATCCGAAACGGAGAAGTGGGGTCGCGTGATCCGCAACGCAAAGATACCGGTGGATTGATAACCGTTACTGAGCCGCTGCGACGGTTTGAGTCACCTCCAGCCGCCGCGCAATCCACGGCAACACGACTTTCGTGAACACGTCGCGGCTGGGCCAGCTTTGCGAGCGGCCCATGTGCCCGCCGGCGGGGTTGACCCACGCGTCTTTCGGGTCGCCATGCTTCATCATCAGATATAAATCGGCGATAGGTTGCTGCGTGTCGCGCTCGCCATTGACCACGATCATCGGTGCGGCGGGCTTGTCGAGAAAGCCGCGTGTCAGCAGTGAAAGTTTCGGGCCATAGGCGAGATATTCCTCCTCGGTCTTCGCGCCATAAATGGACGCGCGCGCGGGGAAAATATCGAACAGATATTCGCGCGTGGTGAAGGATTTTTTCTGCCACTCCGGCTGGAAGAACCCGTGGATGCCCACGCCGTGCACCACCGCGCCGCGAATGCGATCCTTTTCGGTGTAGGCCATCAGCGCGGCCCAATAGCCGCTCCAGCTTCGGCCCTGCACCACAATGCGTTTGCTGTCGATGTCCTGCCGGGTTTGCAGCCAGTCGAGCGCGGCGGAGAAAATCCGCTCCGAGCCGATATCCACCAGGATCGGCGATTGGCCGGTGCCGGGCATGTCGATGGCGAACACGCCAATGCCGAGTTTGATGAAGTCGTCGACGCGCGCAATCACATCTTCCTTGCGTGAATCGAGCCCGTTGATGCCGAACACCAGCGGCACGGGCTTGGCACTTTTCGGTAAGCGTAAGTAAGCCGTGACCTGCTTGCCCTCGAACGGAAACTGCACGGTCTGGATGGGCGGATCCAGCAGTTTGCCGTAGGCCTGAAACGCGTCGAGTGCACGCTCATAGGCCTTTTGCTTGCCGGGAGAGAGTTTCTCGCTGGGCCAGCGGCCGGTACTGAAGTTGTGCCACGCCTGGTAATACGCCTCTCTTACACGTTCCGCCTGTTGCGGCGATGCACCCTCGTGCGCCTTGGCCACTTTCATGTAACGCTCACCGTTCGCAATCCACGCGGCGGCCCAGGTTTCGCGTTCGAGGTCATGCAATTGCGCAATGGCCGCGCGCGCGTCTTCGGGTTTGATGCCTGCGATGGGCGGCAGATTACGGTCGGCGCGGCGTTGAGTTTCGGCCTTGAGCTCGTCCAGCGTCAACGGCCCCCAGATTTGCGCGGCGGCGGGCAGTACGCAACTCAAAACGGCAGCGGCCAACGCACGCGGCAGCCAGCTCAAAGCAGAACGGGAAAATCGCATGTTGCCTCCTCGCAATGCGTGGATGTTCTCGGGAAAGCGTATGCTATGATTAATCCGGAATTTGTTTCAACTTTGGATCTTCAACCCCAACTACGTCCTTAACATTCGACCGACCGAATTCAACGACGGGAGTAAACCACCATGACCGCATTCTTTTCATCGTTGGGCCGCACTGTGCTGGCGGGTTTTGTGCTGGTGCTTGTGCTGATCGCCGCCACTGGCACACTCGGGCGCATGGGCGAGCATGCGTGGTGGGCGTTTGTGATGCGCTGGCTGCACATTATGTCGGGCATTCTGTGGGTGGGGCTGCTCTACTACTTTAATTTTGTACAGACGCCGTCGATGCCGAAAATTCCCGATGAGCAAAAGCCCGCCGTCGGCAAGGTGATCGCGCCCACGGCGCTTTTCTGGTTTCGCTGGGCAGCGCTGGCGACTGTCGTTCTGGGCTTGATGCTTGCCGGCATGAAGGGCAAGGGCTATGTGGTGAACGCGCTGACGTTTACGCCGGGCACGGTGGCCATCGGCATCGGCATGTGGCTCGCGCTGATCATGGCGTTCAACGGGGGGTTCATCATTTGGCCGAATCAGAAAAAGGCGCTCGGCATCGTCACTGTGTCGCCCGAAGAAAAAGCCGCTGCCGCGAAACTCGCCGGGCTGGTGTCGCGCGTGAACACCATGCTGTCGGTGCCGATGCTGTTCTGTATGGTGGCGCAGCAGAATGGCGGGTTATAAATCGACTTATAAAAAGTCAATAAAAACAAATAGTTATATCCATCAATCCCTCTTCCACCCGCGCGCATTAAAGATTTCCGCCGCGCGCGCACCTTGCACTACAATGCACGCCGGACGGGAAGCGTCAACGACAACCCGGCTGCCTTATTATCAACTGGTCTTTCAACAAGTCTTACGGAGACATCATGGAACACAAACTGCCCGAGCTGCCGTATGCGCTGGACGCGCTGGCGCCTCACATTTCTAAAGAGACGCTGGAGTTTCACTACGGCAAGCATCACCAGACCTACATCACCAACCTGAACGGCCTGATCAAGGGCACCGAGTTCGAGAACATGAGCCTTGAGGATATCGTCAAGAAATCCTCCGGCGGCATGTTCAACAACGCAGCCCAGGTGTGGAACCACACCTTCTACTGGATGGGCCTGGCGCCTGCTGGCAAAGGCGGCGGCGGTGAACCCAAAGGCGCGCTCGCTGATGCCATCAATAAAAAGTGGGGTTCGGTCGCCAAGTTCAAGGAAGAGTTCGCCAAAGTTGCCATCGGCACCTTCGGCTCCGGCTGGGGCTGGCTGGTGAAAAAAGCGGACGGCTCGCTCGATCTCGCTTCAACCACCGGCGCGGGCACGCCGCTTACCGGTGCCGACAAGCCGCTCCTGACCTGCGACGTGTGGGAACACGCCTACTACATCGACTACCGCAACCTGCGACCGAAGTATGTGGAGTCGTTCTGGAATATCGTGAACTGGGATGCCGTGGCTAAGAACTTCGCCTGATATCCCGTGCTGCCGATAAAAAAGCCCGGCTGTGCCGGGTTTTTTCGTTGCAACGCCGATGCTTCAATGACGCGAGTTGGCGCGGCTTTTTGCGGCTGAACTGGTAGCTTTGCTTTTTGCGGCACCGCTGGTGGCGCGGCTCTTGGCCGCTGAGCTGGTTGCGCGGCTTTTGCTCGCACCGCTGCTGGCCGCGCTGGCGATGTCAATAAACGGAACGCTCAACGCAATGGCTACGCTGGCGGCAACGAGTGATTTCAGTGTTGTCATGATTCCTCCTCTCACTTTTAACGGCAACAAAAACAAAAAGTTAAATCCATTCGGCGTGGCGCCTCCTAGCGGGGTGCGGGCGCTTTCTCTAGCCCTTCAATCTTCGACCCGGCCTTGATGCCGCGCTTGGCAAACCAGCCCAGATTCATTTCCAGCGCGTAGCGCACGGGTTTCACCGCCGGATGCGTGTCCAGGGTGTGCGGCTTCATGTCTTCAATATTGGTGATGATGCCGTCACTGTCGATGAACGCCACCGACAGCGGAATGAACGTGTTCTTCATCCACATCGCGTGCTGGCCCACGGTGGTAAACACGAAAAGCATGCCTTTGTGTTCCGGCATCATGCGCCGGTGCATCAGGCCCTGCATGCGCTCCGGGTCGTTGGCGGCGACTTCAGCGGTGAGCTTGTTGCCGCTGATGCTCAGAGTGATTTCCGGCATCTGCGCGCGCGAATGAAGTGCAAAGGCTGCGAGCGCGGTAATCAACAAGGGGCGAATAAACGAACGGAGGCGAGTTTCAGTGTCGATTTTTTTCATGGTGCTGATTGAACGCTAACCCTCGCCCGCACGTTGACCGCCCCCCGCCCGCTGTGCGCACCAACTGCAAACCCCATTTTGTTGCTGTGCACCAAAGCAGAGCAAGACCATCCCTGCAACATATATAACTATTTGTTTTATATGGATAATTTTTAGTGGCACGGTGATTGCTCAAAGCATGGGTGTCATTCATGCGCGAAGGTGCACCATGCTGTTCGGACGCCACACCAAGAACCCCATCAAAATCGCCGACAAGGGCGTGGTGGACTGGAAGTATACCACCTGTGGCTATTGCTCGACCGGCTGTTCGATTGAGGTCGGGCTGAACGCTCAGGGCAAACCCGTGGCTGCGCGCGGCGTGGGTGACGCGCCGGTCAATCAGGGCAAGCTTTGCATCAAAGGCATTTTTGAGCACGAGTTGTTCAACTCCGCCAACCGCGGCAGCAATCCTTTGCTGCGCGACAAAACCATCGACGCCTATGCACCGGTGTCTTGGGACGCGGCGCTGGATCGCACCGCCGCCGAGTTCAAGCGCATTCAGGAAAAATACGGCCGCGATGCGCTGGCCGTGGTGTCCACCGGGCAAATTCTCACTGAGGAGTTTTACACGCTGGGCAAGCTGACGCGCGGCGTGCTCGGCACCAACAACTACGACGGCAATACCACGTTGTGCATGGCCTCGGCGGTGTCGGGCTACAAGCGCTCCTTCGGTTCCGATGGCCCGCCCGGATGCTACGACGACTTCGAGCACACCGAATGTCTGATGGCGTTCGGCTCCAATTTGCCGGAGCAACACCCGATTATTTTCTGGCGTCTGAAAATGGCGCTGGAGAAACGCAAGTTTCCGGTGATCGTGGTCGATCCGCGCGTCACCATGTTCGCGCAAATGGCGGATATTCATCTGCCGGTCAAGCCGGGCACGGATTTGGTGCTGCTCAACAGCCTCGCGCATGTCATTCTGCGTGAAAACCTTGCCGACCACGCATACATCACCGCGCACACCAGCGGCTACGAAGAATTCGCCGCCCTGGTGGGGCAGTACGACCCCACCACTGCCGCGCGCATTTGCGGCATCGACGAAGACACCATCCGCAACGTCGCGCGGCTATACGCCAAAGCAAATGCGGCAATGTCGATCTGGACCATGGGCATCAACCAAAGCACGCACGGTTCCGATGGCGTGGCGGCGATCAACAACCTGAATCTCATCACCGGCAACATCGGCAAGCCCGGCGGCACCAGTTTGTCGATCACCGGCCAGTGCAACGCCATGGGCACGCGCGAATGGTCGTCGTGCTCCGGCCTGCCGGGTTATCGCGCGCTGGAAAAAGAAAAAGATCGCGAAACCATCGGCAAATTCTGGGGAGTTGATCCTGAATTTTTCCCCAAGCAACGCGGGATGTTCATGACCGATATTTTCCCCGCCATCGAAACCGGGCAGATCAAGGCGCTGTGGCTGATCGCCACCAACCCGCTGACCTCCATGCCCAATACGCCGCGTATCCGCAAGACGCTGCAAAAGCTGGAGTTCATGGTGGTGCAGGATGCTTACGCCGACGTGGAAAGCACGCAATACGCGCATGTCTACCTGCCTGCCGCGCTATGGGGCGAAAAAGAAGGTGTGTTCACCAACACCGAACGGCGTGTCAATCTGGTGCGCAAGGTGACGGAACCCCATGGCGACGCGAAAGCGGACTTGTGGATATTCAACGAGTTGGCCCAGCGATTCGACCAAGGGCGCAAAATGCGATTTCCGCCCACACCCGCCGGTGTGTTCGAGGAAATGCGCGCGCTGTCCAAGGGCCGCATGCTCGATTACTCGGGCATGGATCACGACAAAATCGAAACGCAGCGCGGTTTGCAATGGCCGTGCACCGAAGGCGCGGAAAAAGGCAACCCCCGCCTCTACACCGACGGCGTGTTTCAGCACCCGGACGGCAAGGCCAAGCTGCTGGCGATGCCGTTTATCGACAACAACGAAAAGCCCAGTGACGATTACCCGTTCTGGCTCAACAGCGGGCGCGTGGTTGAGCATTTCCACACGCGCACGCGCACCGGAAAGATCGGCAACGTCAACAAGTTCAGCCCCACGCCGTACATGGAAATGAACCCGGACGCTGCACGGCGTTTGAACATCCCGCACATGAGCTATGCGCGGCTGATTTCACGCCGCGGCGACGCGGTGGTGATGGTACAGCACACACAGCGCGTGCCACCCGACATGGTGTTCATCCCGTTTCATTTTCACGAGTGCGTAAACCGCCTGACGCTGGGCCTGCTGGATCCGTATTCACGCCAGCCCGCATTCAAGCAGTGTTCGGTGAAGATCGAACCGGCACCCGATCAGCGGGCGGCTGCGGCTGCGAATGCGGCAGCGAGGAGCTTTTGACATGCTGAATATTCAAGTCGACAGCCAAGGCGCGGCCTTTCTCGCCCCGCCCGGCGGAGGCACCCCCAATTCTGGCGCGTGCGGCACGGAAGGGTGTTCCAGCAGCTCGTGTGGCGCGGGCGCGGGGCACGCCTTCAAGACACGACCAAATGAACCGGCCTACACCGCGCTGCGCAAATCGAATGGCGCTCAATTCAATCAGTGGGGCAAGGCCATTGATTTATCCGAGGAAAACGCCGCGTTGACGGGCAAGAGCTTGCGTATTAATGGCGCTGAGGCGATCAGCTCCAACCCGGAGCGTTACAAGCAGCACGGCTTTCACTTCACCGCTGACAACTGCATCGGTTGTCACGCTTGCGAGGCGGCTTGCAGCGAGAAAAATGATTTACCCGCGCATATCAGTTTCCGTTCCGTGGGTTATGTCGAAGGAGGCACTTATCCGGATTTCCGCCGTGTGAATATTTCGATGGCGTGCAATCATTGTGACGATCCGGTGTGCCTGAAGGGGTGCCCAACGCGCGCGTATACCAAGTTCGCCGAATATGGCGCGGTCTTGCAAGACCCGGACATTTGCTTTGGTTGTGGTTACTGCACTTGGGTGTGTCCGTACAACGCGCCGCAGCTCGATCCCGTCAAAGGGCAGGTGTCCAAATGCAATATGTGCGTGGACAGGCTCGAAGTCGGGCTGAAACCTGCTTGCGTGTCGGCGTGCCTCGGTGGTGCGCTCGAGTTTGGCGTGATCGAAACGCCGCCGGAAAACCGCGTGCAAACCAAGCTGGCGATACCCGGCTTTCCCACGCCGGAAATCACGCACCCGAACATCCGATTTCAGCAGGTCCGGGAGTTACCGCGCGAAATGCGCCGCACCGACACCATGCCGCTGGTGTACGTCAAAAAAGACGAAGGCGGCAAGGTGGCGTACAAGCCGCAGGTTGCTGACAAGCCGTTGAAGCGTGAGTGGAATCTAAAAAAGCTGCGTTCACGCGAAGACCCGTTGGTGCTGTTTACCCTGATTACCCAGGCGGTGATTGGCGCATTTCTGTTGCTGTTTCTGGCTCCGTTGGCCGGTATTGAAGTGTTGTCGTACCAGGCGCATCCGGTGACCCACGCGGCTTTGTTGTTCGGCCTGCTGGCAATGGAAACCTTTGCACTGGCGTTGTCGACTTCGCACCTGGGCAAGCCGCACCGTTTTTATCGTGCATTCAATAACTTGCGTTATTCTCCTGTGAGCCGCGAGGTGGCGGGCGTAGCGGTGTTCTTCAACGCCATGGGCACGTACACGCTGCTGACAGTGTTTCCGCAGCTATTCACTCGGGCATTGCCTGCGTTGTGGGTGGCTGGGCTGCAATCACTGGCGGGCTGGGTGGCGGTGGTGGCAGGGCCGTTGGCGCTTTATGTGATGACCCGCATCTATCGCATCAAGGCGCGGCCCTTCTGGAATCACTGGCAAGTCGCCACGTCGTTCTATGGCTCGATGCTTACACTGGGCGCGCTGGTGGTGGGCGTGGTCTATGCGGCGGTGCTGACAGCGCAGGGCGCTTCAATTGCAGGCTTGATGAGTGTGCTGGCGTGCGTCATGGCGGCGGGCCTGGCGCTGGAAGGCATTGGGCTGATGGCGCATGCGCGCGATCTCACGCACGCGGGCGGTGAAGGCTCGGCTTCGCATCTCACTCAACGCACAACCTTTGGCAATACGTATCGGCTACGCAATGGCGGGTTGTTATCAAGCCTTGCACTGGTCACCGCGCTGGGTATGTTTCAGCTCGATGGCGTGGCCGGGTTGGCGATTTGGTTGGCTACGGCGGCTCTCATCATCGCTACAGCCGCCATTGGCCGCGCCCTGTTCTACGTGCTGGTGATACCCACCACCATGCCGGGCGCATTCTTCTGGCGCAACAAAGGCTTTGAAGAGCATGCGCGTGAAACCGGGTTGGCGAACATGCCGCAAGTCGGTGTGCTCCCCAACGCGCATTAAGTTGAAGGAGGTGGATGCCATGAACGGCAAAGTCTGGCTGATCGGCGCAGGGCCCGGTGACGTGGAGCTGCTCACGCTTAAAGCGGTGCGCGCGCTGGGCGAAGCCGACGTGGTGCTGATCGATGACCTGGTGAATCGTGAGGTGCTGCAATTCGCCAAGGTCAATGCGCGCGTAATTAAAGTCGGCAAGCGCGGCGGTTGCCGCTCGACGCCACAGGCGTTTATTGAACGCAGAATGGTGCAACTCGCATGCGAAGGCCTGACGGTGGCCCGGGTGAAAGGTGGCGATCCGTATGTGTTCGGGCGCGGCGGCGAAGAAGTCGAAACCCTGACGCGCGCCGGCATTGTGGTGGAAGTGGTGAATGGCATCACCGCCGGGCTGGGTGTGCCCGCCGCGCTGGGCATACCAGTGACGCATCGCGGCCTCAGCAAGGGCGTGACGTTTGTGACCGGTCACACGGCATTTGAGGCTTCAGACACTGTTGGGCTGAACTGGAAAGCACTCGCCGATGGTGGCACAACGTTGGTGATTTACATGGGTTTGAGCAATCTTGGCGCCATCGTAAGCGCACTACTCAAGGCTGGCATGAAGGCTTCCATGCCGATAGCGGTGGTGCAAGAGGGCACACTGCCCACGCAACGAAGTGTGGTTGGCCGTCTGGATCAAATTGCCGGGGCAGTTGCTCGCGCGGCGTTAGCCAGTCCGGCATTGGTGGTGGTGGGTGAGGTTGTGCGGTTTGCCCACAGCATTGCATTGCAGGATACCGAGAGGAAATCAGCATGAAGCCCGAAAAAATTGTCGTCATCGGCAATGGCATGATCGGCCAGCGCTTTCTGGAGCAACTGGTGAGCCGTGCCGAAGCGCATCCCGTCGACATTACCGTGTTCTGCGCCGAGCCGCGCCCGGCATATGACCGCGTGCAGCTCACCAGCTTTTTCTCCGGCAAATCGCCCGCCGAACTCAATCTGGTGCCGGAAGGTTTTTTCGAGCGGCACGGCATTGCGCTGCGCCTGAACGACAAGGCGGTGGCCATCGACCGTGAACGCAAGGTGGTACGCTCGGCGCGCGGGCAGGAATTGCGCTACGACAAGCTGGTGCTTGCCACCGGTTCGTATCCGTTTGTGCCGAAAGTGCCAGGTACTGAGTGGCAGGATTGTTTTGTATATCGCGCCATCGAAGACCTTGAAGCCATACGCGCTGCTGCGGGCAACGCCAAGGTGGGCACGGTGATCGGTGGAGGCCTGCTGGGGCTGGAAGCAGCGAAGGCGCTGCAGGACCTCGGGCTCAAGACGCATGTGGTGGAATTCGCGCCGCGGTTGATGGCCGTGCAGCTCGATGATTCGGGCGGCAGACTGCTGCGTCACAAGATTGAAGCGCTGGGCGTGTCGGTACATACGTCGAAAGTCACCAAGGAAATCGTCAAAGGTGAAACCTGCCGTCACAAACTGCTGTTTGCCGATGGCAGTTCGCTGGAAACCGACATCGTGGTGTTTTCCGCCGGCATCCGTCCACGTGATCAATTGGCAAAGGCGGCGCGGCTTTCCGTCGGCGAGCGCGGCGGCATTACGGTGAACGATCATTGCCAGACCAATGACTCCAATATTTACGCGCTGGGCGAATGTGCCCTGTGGAGCGGGCGCTTGTATGGGCTCGTGGCGCCAGGCTACCAAATGGCTGAAGTTGCCGCGCGCCATATTACTGGTGAGACAGACGCGCGCTTTCCCGGTGCGGACATGAGTACCAAGTTGAAGTTGCTGGGTGTCGATGTGGCGTCCATCGGTGACGCGCATGGCGCGGCGCCGGATGCATTGAACTATGTGTTTACCGACGAAGCTTCCGGCATTTACAAGAAGTTGGTGGTATCGGGTGACCGCAAGCGCCTGCTCGGTGCGGTGCTGGTGGGCGAGGCCAATGACTACGGCAGCCTGCTGCAACTGACATTGAACGCCATTGAGCTGCCGGAACACCCGGAGGATTTGATTCTGCCGGCGCGTGAGGGTGGCGCGAGCAAAGGCCTGGGTGTCGATGCGTTGCCTGACTCTGCGCTGATCTGCTCGTGCAACAACGTCTCCAAGAGCGCACTGTGCAATGCCGTTACGGATGGTGCCACCAGTCTGGCGGCGCTCAAGAAATGCACAAGGGCGGCGACCACTTGCGGCGGTTGCGGCCCGCTGGTGAAGCAGATACTGGACGCCACGTTGAAGAAGCAGGGGGTGGAGGTAAAGAATTATCTGTGCGAGCACTTCGATTACTCGCGGCAGGAGTTGTTTCATCTGACGCGAATCGGCGGCCTGAAAACTTTCGATCAGATCATTTCCAAACACGGCCGCGGGCGGGGCTGCGATATTTGCAAGCCCGCCGTAGCCGGCATACTGGCGGCCTGCTGGAATGAATTCGTGTTAAAGCCCAAGCACGCGCCGTTGCAGGACACCAACGACTATTACCTTGCCAATATGCAGAAGGATGGCACGTATTCGATCGTGCCGCGTGTGCCCGGCGGCGAGATACTGCCGGAGAAGCTGATCGTGCTCGGCGAAGTGGCGAAGAAATTCGGCTTATATACCAAAATCACAGGGGCTCAACGCATTGATCTCTTTGGCGCCCGCGTGGAGCAACTGCCGCTGATCTGGAAGGATTTGGTCGATGCCGGTTTTGAATCAGGGCATGCATACGGCAAAGCGCTGCGCACGGTGAAGTCGTGCGTAGGCAGTACCTGGTGCCGCTATGGCGTGCAGGACTCGGTGACGATGGCAGTGCATATCGAGAACCGTTACCGCGGTTTGCGCGCACCGCACAAACTCAAAATGGCGGTGTCGGGCTGCACCCGCGAATGCGCGGAAGCGCAAGGCAAGGACGTGGGCATTATCGCCACGGAAAAAGGCTGGAACCTTTATGTGTGCGGCAATGGTGGCATCAAGCCGCGCCACGCCGACCTGCTGGCAAAAGACATCGACGATGCCACACTGGTGAAGTTTATCGACCGCTTTTTGATGTTCTACATTCGCACCGGTGACCGGCTGCAACGCACGGCGACGTGGCTCGATAACCTAGAAGGCGGCATCGACTATGTGCGCAAGGTGGTGTGTGAGGATTCGTTGAGCATTGGCGCTGAGCTGGAAGCCGATATGCAGCGCTTCGTCGATACCTACGAATGTGAATGGAAGAAGGCGATCAGCGATCCCGAGACCCTGAAGCGCTTCCGCCATTTCGTGAATAGCACAGCACCAGACCACAACATAGTGTTTGCTGTCGAGCGCGGGCAAATCCGGCCGGCGAGAAGCGACGAAAAGCACAAACCAGACGAAGCGTACAACAGCAGCAAAGCCGACCATGAGCCCGCGCTGGAGCCGGCGTCATGACTGCGCGCCCGAATCTTAGGCTCGGCGAGTGGGTGGCGGTGTGCAGACTTGATGACATCGTGCCTGACACCGGCGTATGCGCGCTGGTAAACGGCGTGCAAGTGGCGGTGTTTAGGCTGAGCGGTGATGGTGAGGACGGCGGCAGCGTGCACGCCATTGCCAACTTTGATCCGTTCGCAAAGGCAAACGTGTTGTCACGAGGCATTGTCGGTGATCTGAAAGGGGAATTGGTGGTGGCCTCGCCCGTCTATAAGCAGCATTTCAATCTCGTTACGGGCCAATGTCTCGAAGAGCCCGGCGTTCGCGTCGCGGCATTTCAGGCGTGCGTGCAGGCGGGCACCGTTTTTGTGATCACATAAAACACAAATAAAACAGATACTTAAAAAAAGTATGTGCATCGGTATGCCCCCCCATTTAATGCGACCGAATAGTCGTGCATGCCGCTCACGGCGATCTACCAGCCGAACATGAAACGGGGACTACCTCTTCCAGGTGCGTGAGCTCCGATCTCCTTGCGCGACCGCACCAGATTGAGCGCTCTGATGTAGCGAAGCATGTGTTTGCATCCCACTATTGGTGCATTGCACCAATAGTAACTGAATCAAAACCGGTGCTCTCGATAAATATTCATTAAAACAAATACTTATATTTTATTTTCTCCTTGGCACTGTTATTGCAATGCAATTGGCAGGACGCCACTCAGCGACGCCTCAACCCAATCAAGGAGCGATAAATGAGCACGAAGTTACCCGCCGATCCCCACACAACTGCGGCCACGCGTGATGGCCGCCGGCGGTTCCTTAAAACCACCGCCGCCTTGGGGGGTGCATCGATCATGTCGCTGGTGGCGCCCGGCGTGCGTCAGGCGGCATGGGCGCAAGGCTCGGATGCACCGGAAAAAAAGGAGGTGCGTATCGGCTTCATCGCGCTCACCGATTGCGCCTCCGTGGTGATGGCGGCCGTGAACAAGTTCGACGAAAAATACGGTATCAAGATCATCCCGACCAAGGAAGCCTCGTGGGCCAGCGTGCGCGACAAGCTGGTCAATGGCGAACTCGATGCCGCGCATGTGCTGTACGGCCTCGTATACGGTGTGCATATGGGCACCGGCAGCGCGCGCAAGGACATGGCAATCCTGATGACGCTCAACACCAACGGGCAGGCGATTACGCTGTCGAAAAAGCTCGCTGACAAGGGCGCGGTGGATGGCGCTTCAGTGGCCAAACTGATCGCCACGGAAAAGCGCGAATACACGTTTGCACAAACTTTCCCGACGGGGACGCACGCGATGTGGCTGTACTACTGGCTGGCGGCACACGACATTAATCCGATGAAAGACGTGAAAATCATTACAGTGCCGCCGCCGCAAATGGTGGCCAACATGCGCATCGGCAACATGGACGGCTATTGCGTGGGCGAGCCGTGGGGCCACCGTGCCATCGCCGACGGTATTGGCATTACCGGCATTACCACGCAGGACATCTGGAAGGACCACCCGGAAAAGGTGCTGGGCTGCACCGATGAATTCACCAAAAAATACCCCAACACCTGCCGCGCCATGACGGCGGCCATCATTGACGCCGGGCGCTGGATTGATTCGTCACTCTCCAACCGCATGAAGATGGCGGAGGTGGTATCGAACACGGCGTATGTGAATACGTCGGTGGATGTCATCAACCAGCGCATCCTCGGCCGCTATCAAAACGGGCTGGGCAAGACCTGGGACGACCCGAATCACATGAAGTTCTACAACGATGGCGCGGTAAATTTCCCGTACCTGTCCGACGGTATGTGGTTTCTCACGCAACACCGGCGTTGGGGTTTGTTGAAACAGGATCCGGATTATCTGGCCGTGGCAAAGCAGATCAACCGCATCGATATCTATAAGCAGGCCGCTACAGCAGCCAAGGCCAATGTGCCCAAGGACCCCATGCGCACCTCGAAATTCATGGACGGCGTGGTGTGGGACGGCAAAAACCCCGCGCAGTACGCGGGGGGCTTCAAGATCAAGGTGGCCTAAGCCCTCGCCACGCCAAAGACAGCCCCTTTCGGCAACCCGCGTCCGTGACAAGCAGACTCTTCGCTTTTGCCGGCGGCACCACGGGGCGCTGGCGGGTGCTGTGCATGAACACACTCGCCGGCGAACCGCTGGCGGGCGTGGACGCCATCGACATCATTGATCTGCAAGGCAGCGATGCGGACCGCGCACCCGGCCAGCGCTGGGTGCTGCGCGGTATTACCAGCAATGAACGTTATGTCACGCGCGACGAGAAAAACCGGCTGGCCGAACAACAGCAGGGTCTGGGAAGGCCATTCGCCACCTGCGCCGCGCTCATCCCGCTGCGCAAATCCGCCAGCTGGTGGGCGCTGACGCAGGACGAAAGGCGGCAAATCTTCGAGGAACACTCCCGGCATATAGCCATCGGTATGAACTACCTCCCGGCGATTGCGCGCCGGTTGCATCATTGCCGCGATCTGGGGTCTGATGAGCCCTTTGATTTCATCACATGGTTCGAATTCGCGGAAGCCGATACAGCCGCATTCGACGATCTGCTGAAAGCGTTGCGTGCATCGCCGGAATGGCGCTTCGTCGACCGGGAAGTGGATATCCGGTTGCGGCTGGCGTAGTCCGGCGGGCATTCTGCCCGGCCACGGAGGTCCCGGGAAACGATACTTGCGTTTGCCGGTACGCTCACCGCAAGCGCGGCCACTCTGCGATAATGCGAAACATCGGACAAGCAGGGACGTGACGCGGGTTCGAATAGCGTACGTGCTGATCCAGAAAGGTTATCCATGAAGGTGTGCGTAGTCGGGGCGGGTGGCGTAGGCGGCTTGCTGGCCGCGGTGTTGCGGCGCAAAGGCGTTGATGTCAGCTTGCTGGTCACCGAGCGGCATGTGGCGCCGATCCGAAACAATGGCCTGACCGTGATTGGCCCGGACGGGCGCTTTACCGTGCAGCTTCCGGCTGAAACCGATCCGGCGGCCATTGGCCCGGTGGACGTCGTCGTTGTGACCGTAAAGATGTGGGCGGTCGAGGCGCTGGCGCCCACGCTTAAACCCCTGCTCGGCAAAGACACTGCTGTCATTCCCCTGCAAAACGGCATTGATGCGCCGGAGGTGCTGGCCCAGGCACTGGGCTGGGAACATGTCGTTTACGGCTCCGCCAACATGAATGCGGCAATTGAAGAGCCTGGTGTCATCCGCCAGAGAAACCCGCACTACGGCATCACCGTCGCGGAAAAGCAGGGCAACGCGTCCGACCGCCTGTCCAAAGTCAAAGCGGTCTTCAACGGCGCGGGCATTTCTTTCGAAGTCGGCAACGATGGCCCTGCCCTGCTGTGGGACAAATTTATCGGGCTGGTGTCGAACAGCTCGCTATGCGCACTGCTGCGCTCGCCCATGGGCGTGGTGCAAAAGGACGACGACAGTTGGGCGCTTTACAGCAAGGTGTTCAACGAGGTGGTTGCGGCAGGACGCGCGGCGGGTATCGCGCTACCCGCTGACAAGACGGCGGTGCGGCTCGAAAAGGCGCGCAGTGGGCCGCCGATGGTGATGCCCTCGATGGCGGTCGATACCGTGGCGGGGAATCGTCTGGAGTTGCCGTGGCTTGCCGGGCGCGTGCGGGAATTGGGCAAAACCCACGGCGTTCCCACGCCCGCGATTGATTTTATTTGCACGGCGTTGAAGCCGTTCGTTAACGGGAAGCCAGCGGCGCAATAAAGCGCGAGTCAGCCTTTGCCAGTGCTGCCAAAGCCGCCCGCGCCGCGATCAGACGCGCTGAATTCTTCGACCACGTTAAACGCGACTTGTGCCACGGGGATCACCACCAGTTGCGCGAGACGCTCCAGCGGGTTGATGACAAACGGCGCGTTGCCGCGATTCCACGTCGACACGAATAACTGGCCCTGATAGTCGGAATCGATCAGACCGACCAGATTGCCGAGCACAATGCCGTGTTTGTGACCCAAGCCCGAGCGCGGCAGGATCACTGCCGCGTAGCCGGGATCGGCGATGTGGATGGCGATGCCGGCGGGGATGAGTTCAGTTTGCCCCGGATTCAGTGTAAGCGGTTCGTTGATGCACGCGCGCAAATCAAGGCCGGCCGAGCCAGGGGTGGCGTACTGCGGCAGTTGGTCGCGCAGGCGTGCGTCGAGGATTTTTACGTCGAGTGATTTCATCTAAACGGAAATTGCTAAGACCTGATTTTTTCCATTCGTATTTTGTACCAAGCCTTAATAGAAAGTATGTTTTCACCCATCAAAATGAGTATCCAAAGTATTACCCACAAAACCTTGTAGCCAGGTGCAATATATCCACCGAGTACCCCTAGTAGGAGGGTTGAGGTGACAACGATTACGCTACAAACCGCAAACCAATCGGTAGATTTTCGGAGGAACCGGTAAATTGGATGTGTAAAGTAAAGCACGCCCAACACAAAAGCTGATACCAAGAAATGCCAAGCTAACTCAAGAAATAAAAATACGCTCGGTAGTGCCAACGAGACTTCCACAACAAATTTCCAAGGGAAATAGGGATTTCCCGGAAATCGCTCTTTGTCGGCTGATGGGGGCATGGGTTACGGCAGCAAACAGTCTGGCTTTTTGACGTAAAGAACTGTGGCCAATTGACTTTTAACGCCGTTTTTTCGCGGCCCTATACAACGTCGCTATCCGCGCCACGATGTCCTTAGCCACCGTTTCCTTCGGCGCGCGCGGAAGCTTGTGCGTGCCGCTGTCGTCGAGCAGCATCACTTCATTGTCGTCGGCACCGATGGCGTTTTGCGCGAGATTGGCGACGATGAGATTCACTTTTTTGCGGCGGCGTTTTTCGTCCGCATAGTTTTCAAGGTTCCGGCTCTCGGCGGCAAAGCCCACCGTGAACGGCGGCTGTTTCTGCCCCGCGACCCACGCGAGGATGTCGGGGTTCGGAACGAGCCGCAACGTTAGTTGCGAGTCATCGGTTTTCTTGATCTTGTGTTCGCTGGGCGTTTCCACGCGATAATCGGCAACGGCGGCGACGCCAATGAAAATATCCGCATGCTTCGCGTGTTTTTTCACAGCTTCGAACATGTCGGCAGCGCTTTCCACCCGCGTCAGCGCGGCGCCGGCGGGTATGGGCTGGCTCGATGGTCCGGAAACCAGCGTGACTTTCGCACCCGCGCCGATGGCCGCGCGCGCGATGGCGTAACCCATTTTGCCGGAACTGCGGTTGGTAATGCCGCGCACCGCATCGATAGGCTCGAATGTCGGGCCTGCCGTCATCAGCACATGCACGCCCGCGAGTGATTTTGGTGCGAGGAAGGCGGCTACCGCGTCGGCAATTTCCTGCGCTTCGAGCATGCGTCCATTACCGGTTTCGCCGCAGGCCTGATCGCCGCTGGCGGGGCCGAGAATGGTGACGCCGTCTTTTTCGAGTTGCGCCACGTTACGTTGCGTGGCGGGGTTTTCCCACATCTGGCGGTTCATCGCGGGCGCGACAATCAGCGGGCAATCGCGCGCAAGGCACAGTGTCGACAGCAGATCATCTGCATGGCCGTGCACCAGTTTCGCCATGAAATCAGCGGTGGCGGGCGCGATCACGATGACGGCCTTGTCACGGGACAATTCAATATGCGCCATGCTGTTGGGGATGCGCGCGTCCCACATGTCGGTGTAAACCGGATGGCCTGACAGCGCCTGCAGTGTCGCGGGCGTGATAAACCCGCACGCGGCCTCGGTCATCACCACGTGCACGTCAATGGCCTGGTCGCCCAGGCGGCGCACCAGTTCGGCAGCCTTGTAGGCGGCGACCCCGCCGGTAATGCCCAATACCACTTTTTTGCTTTTAATATCAGTCATATAGCGCTCTTTCACTGCTCTATCTGCCGCCAGATGCGAGTGTAGCCGTACCGCTGGCAAATGTGAAACGCGCGCCGGAAGCCAACAACATGACATCAAAGTGAGACGTAGTTGGCATATCAGGCGCTGTGGCAGTACACCGCCGCTACCGTCACCCGTTCACCCCATTTCACTCCTAACGTTTCACTTTTCACGGATTTTAAGTGGCAATCACCGACTGGCCTGCCGACGACCGGCCGCGCGAAAAACTGCTGCAAAAGGGTGCGGCAGCGCTTTCAGATGCGGAGTTGGTCGCGATTTTCCTGCGCACCGGGGTTACCGGGAAGTCCGCTGTTGATCTCGCGCGCGACATGTTGAACGAGTTCGGTTCGCTCACCGCGCTGTGCGGCGCAGATCAGGCCGCATTCTGCAAAATACATGGGCTGGGCGTCGCCAAATTCGTGCAACTGCAGGCGGTGCTGGAAATGGCGCAGCGCGCGCTGGGTGAAACACTCAAGCGCGGCGAGGCGCTGCATTCGCCGAGGGCCGTGCGCGATTTTCTTTGGCTGCGGCTGCACAACCAGCCACGCGAAGTGTTCGTCGCCGTGTTCGTCGACGCGCAAAACCGCGTGCTGGCGGTGGAAAATTTATTTGCCGGTACGCTCACCCACACCAGCGTTTATCCGCGCGAAGTGGTCAAGCGCGCGCTGGATCACAACGCGGCAGGGGTGATTTTTGCCCAAAATGTCAAATATATATCTAACTAATTGATTTTAATAGATAATGGTTTTCCAATGGCCGGTGATGGGGGCAATGGTGGGGGCAAGAATTGACCATCTAGCTAGAACTGCGAGTCCTGAACGGCAATAGCCGAAATCCTCGAGCCCTACGCCATGCTGATAGCAGGTCTTGCCCTGAATTCGTTCATGGTACGACTCAGGAAGATTTGTGGATGAGTCTTGGCAGACCGCGCCATTCAAAGTAAACGCTATCACCAATATGGTTTCAATCAGTAGGTAGTGGCCTGCCTCCATTGCTCAAGCGTATACATGCCGTCTGTTCGCGCATTCAACAGTGCTGCAGTGAGTACGCCCAATTCGCCTTGAAACAGCACTGTATCCCGTATTGGCTCCGCGTTTTCAAAGTCTGCCAGTGCAGCCAGCAGCTTTCGCAGGGCGCGGTTTTCTACCTCATTTGGGTTGAGTTGCAGATATAGCCGAGCTGTGGCCAAAGGCTGGGCAATCTTCATTTCGATTTCCTTCGCCAATCCCAAGGTGCTACAGGGTTCTTGTCCTGCCACAATCCAATTTTTCTGTTCTTCGCTTCCTGCTCCGCTGACTCATAGCGCCCTTGGTCTTCGGCTGATTGTTCTTTGGCATAAGCGCGATACCACCAAGCCAAGCCCGCGACTATTTGTGCATGACCTACGTCCAGGGTTTTGCCGCATTTGGGGCAGTCTGAAGGACGCACCCAGACCTTGCACACCTGCCTGCCATAACGATCTGTCTTAAGGCAGTTGGCAGCAACTTCCTTACCATGCACCATATCAGCCAAGTGCTGTTTGGAACGATTGCTGTAAGGTTGCTTTCGCTCCGGCGCATCTATTCCGCCAATGCGGATTTTGTATTGTTTGTTGGCGGCGTCCAATAAAGTGATAGTGTCGCCATCGGCCACATTAATGGCTTTGCCTTCGAGAGTCGCCGCGTGGACTACGCCGGCCAAAAACCCAAACACCACCAGCAGTAAGCGCATGATCGATAGCATCGTTACTACGCCGCCAACCGATGCTCGTAGTAGGGTCGTTCCCGATCATCCAGTAAATCCCACAACTCGGGCTTTGACCGGCCCTCCGGATTGAGCCATGCATCAACGTTTTCCGGCTTGATCGGGATGATGCAGCGGTCGTGTCCGGCAGCCGCGACTTCTGCCGGCGGCTCATCGGTGATGGCGGCAAACGAATACAGATCGGGTTCTCCTTTACCCGTCCAGTGTGACCACAGGCACGCAACCAGCATGTCCTGGCCCTGCTTTGGGGCAAACTCCAGCACCTTGCCATCAACGTGCTCGTAGAAGCGGTTCACAACCATGATGCCGTGGGTAGCGCCAAATTGCGCCTTCCAGAAGCCCTCCAGATTGTCCCAGCGGGCGTTATATGTGCCGGGATACTTGGTGTCGTAGAACGCGGGTTTGCCCGCCGGACGACAGCGGTAGCGCATCGGCACGACTGTGCGGCGCCCGTCACGCCAGATCATCACCGGCACATGGTAACCGGGGTAGATGCGGGCATCACGGCCTTTGACATCTGCACGCGTCAAATCCGTTAACCGTGACCGTGCTCGCTCAATCTTGTCGGTGGCGATGCGTTTGCTCTCAGCAGCCGCTTTGGTTTCTTTGACGGCCAGCTTGCGTTCTGCTTCGACCAGTCGTTGCTTTTGCTGGAACACCTCCAGTTCGAGCCGGTTCTTTTCTGTCAGTTCGTAAGCGTCGATCAGCGACCTGATTTGCCGTTCCTCCGGGGTTTCCGGCGCCTCGAATGAACGATCCATGCCAGGCAGGGCTTTTATGCTGCCCGCATCGTTCCGGATGCCGTAGAGCCGCACGAACTCCTGGAAGTCGATCTTTGCGCCAAAGGTGCGCTGATACTTCTGGTAGGCGTCCCAGACTTGGGCGGAATAGCACATGAAATTGATCAGTCGATGCCGTTGCGGCGGGTTGGGTCAGTGATCGGCATGGCCGTGAATGGGGTATACTTCACAAAATACTGTATAAAACACCAGTTAACGCGGTTTACATGAATCTAGCCAACGAAGCCGGTCGCACGCTGCACCAGACACCCTTGAAGCTTGCTCTGGATCAGAGCATTCGCACAGCACCATTCTACTTGTGCAAGGTGCCGGCGGGGTTTCCCTCGCCAGCCAACGATTACATGGAGGACGAACTCGATCTGAACGTGTTCCTCGTCCAGCACAAGTCAGCCACCTTCTTCTTTCGGGTGCAGGGGGATTCCATGCGAGAGGCCGGTATCCTGGACGGCGACATCGTAGCGGTAGATCGCTCGCTGGAGCCCCAGCACGGCCTGATTGTGATTGCCGTGGTGAATGGGGAATGCACGATCAAGCGGCTTCACAAGTCGCGCTCCGGGATTGAGCTAAGGGCGGAGAATCCGAACTATCCACCCATCGCCATCGCTGCCGACACCCAGCTGGAGGTTTGGGGGGTGGTCTGCGGCGTCGTGCGCCGGTATCCAGCGTGACAACCGGCCATGGAACCGGCCCAGATTGCCAACAAGGCGGCGTTGTTCGCGTTGGTCGATGTCAACAACTTCTACGTCTCGTGCGAGCGTGTGTTTAATCCCCGACTGGAGGGTGTTCCGGTCGTTGTGTTGTCAAATAACGACGGCTGTGCGGTTGCCCGCAGCAACGAAGTGAAGGCGCTCGGCGTGAGGATGGGGGCGCCGTGGTTCATGCTCAAGGACTTGCAAAAGAAGCACGGAATCGTGGCTTATTCCTCCAATTACACGCTCTACGGGGATATGAGCAACCGAGTGGTGTCCGTCCTGCGTGATCTGGTCCCCGATATTGAGGTTTACAGCATCGATGAGAGCTTTTTGCGCGTCGAACATACCGCACACCTTTACGGCGGCACGGTGCAGATGGGTCATGTCATACGCCGGCGAATACGGCGGTGGACGGGCTTGCCGGTGTGCGTTGGCATTGGCGAAACCAAAACGCTGGCGAAGTTTGCTAACCATCTGGCCAAAAAGAATGCCTGCTTTGATGGGGTCTGCGATGTGGCGGCCATGTCACAAGGCGAACTCGAACAATGGATGCGGGGAATAGCTGTAAGTGAGGTATGGGGCGTGGGCAGACGCCTTACCGAGCGACTGGCGAGGTGGAAGGTCAATACCGTTCACGATCTTGTTACCGCTGACATCAAGCGGCTACGAGCGGAGTTCGGCGTGGTGCTGGAACGGACAGTCAGCGAATTGCGCGGGGTATCTTGTCTGGCGCTGGAGGACGTGACCCCGGCGAAGCAGCAAATCATGTCATCACGCAGCTTTGGCGAGTTGCAGCACACCCTTGAGCAGGTCAGCGAGGCGGTGGCGTGGCATGTGCATGCGGCAAGCGAAAAGCTGCGGGCACAGCGTTCAACAGCCGGGGCGATTTACGTGTTTATCCGCACCAATCCATTTCGCGAGCGTGATTCACAATACAGCGGCGGCTTGGTGGTTCCACTGGCGGATGTCAGTGACGATACGCGGACACTGACGGCGGCGGCATTGCACGGGCTGCGGCGTATCTATCGAGACGGTTATGCCTACAAGAAGTGCGGCGTGATGCTGATGGAGCTGCAAGACAAGCGCCTTCGGCAGGAAACGCTGTTCGATGATCCGCTGGCGCGTGCACGATCCGCGCGCGTTATGGGGGCGATAGATGCTGTGAACCGTGTTTGGGGGCGGGGCACGCTACGCACTGCTGCTGCAGGGGTTACACAGCGGTGGGCCATGCGTTCAGGGAATCGTTCACCGCGCTACACAACTCATTGGAATGAGTTGCCGGTGGCGCGGTAGTTACGGCCTTCTGCTTGTCGGCCATTGCTGCCGTTGTGAACGCTTCGTTCAATTGGCCGATGTAGGCTAGCGTGCTGACATTGACTGGATTCGCGATCTGATCGGCTTCTTTTGTCAGCGACGGAGCGGATATTTTACCGAGCGGAAGACGGCTTTCGTGCTTACGAGTAATTGCAGTGGCTTTTGCGCGCTGGCAGTTGTCAGTCAACAGCCGACACCTCTGCATCGGCGGTATGCACCGGAGTCCTGTCAGGAAACGCCTTGATAAACTGAGCGCCATGCGGAACTGAAAGCCGGCGCGACTTCAGACAGAACGGCAGTACCCACAGCCGCAGGCCCTCTACCTTTGGGAACTCGAACACCGGCAACGGCTTGTCAAACGTGTCCGTTTTCGGGTAGATCAGGAAAACATCCCCCTGGCCGTCCAAGTAGCTCTGGCCGTAGGCCTGCAACTGGTAGAAGTCACTTTGCGAGAGGCCGTACTTGTCCGTGCCATTCGCCTTCAAACCGTCCAGCAGCTTCCACTTGGTATCCAGTACCAGCGAGTCCCGGTCAGCATTCCGGATGAGCAGGTCTGGCTTCAACCGAAACCAGTTCTGTTCAAGATGGCGAACTAGGTGATGACTACGTGCCTGGGTCTTCAGGATCAGGCGGCGCGCCAGTTGCTTTAACAGGTGCTTGGCGACGAATGCCTCGAATACCGCCTCCATCGGAAACAGAAGCGACGGCGCATGGTGCCCGCCGGTGCCAGTTAAGGGCGATTCCTCGTCGAGGATGAGCCGCACCCAAGCCAACGTATCCGCGTAGTTACCCATTCCGCGGTCCAGCCGCACCCGCTGAAAATCGATCCGGGGCTGCGCCGACGCTGGGATATCCGCAAACACGAACGCCAGCTCGCGGCCCAGTTGCTGGTTGGTCTGCGAAGCAGACAACATCAACACGCGCCGCAACGCGGCGTGCAGCAAACGGTTCTCCGGCCGGTCTATCGAAAACTCGTCGTGCTCGGCGAAGAATCGGTCGGCCCGAAACAGGTTCTGCCGCAAGTGCGGGGCCATCAGCAGCTTGCCTCTAAGGGCGAAGAGATTGTCTTGCCTGCTTGAATAGTCGCTACGCAGCCCACGCTTGACGATCTGTTTCACCGCCCGCAGGAACTCCGCAATGAAGACCTCCAGCAAGGGCATGCGTGCCGCCGAGATCTTGGCGCTGTCGGTTTGAATGTGGCGAAAACCTTGAAGGCAGCAGAGCATTTCGATCAGAAGCTGTCGCGCCTCGACGGCGCCGCCGCCTATCGCCTTGCCGACCTTGGGCAGCACCTCGATCTGGAAACCATTCGGTGCGCGGATCACGCCGACGAAACTGGTGACCTGAACCACACGACGCCCTCGACGCTGGGCCAGGCGCAGCCACGCTCCCTCGCCTTGCTCGGCGGCCCGCAAGCACTGGGTCTCAAGCCACCCATAGACCGTATCCGGGACGGTGTGCAAGCCATCGGCCCCTGCAAGGCCCGGCGTTGCCGCGGTCAGTGCGTCGAATTCGCAAATCGTGATGCCGCTCACCCGCGCCCCGACGATTAGGTCAACAAGGTCTGGTAGATGCCGACGTAGGCATCCGGATTCGAGAACGCAGCTTCCTGCACCGCGTAGCGGCGCTTCGTTGCGTAGCTTTCCAGTCCGTGGTCACTACCGAACAGGTGAGCCAGATCGTCCTCGTGATCCTGGCTTTCCACCACGAACTGTGCAGCTGTTGGTTTCTGGTTGTCGGCCAGAACCAGACGAATCTTCTGCCAGTCCTCGAAGAAATACTCTTCGAGCAGGGGCAGGATGCGCGTGCTGAACACCTGCTGCAGCGCCACCAGTCGTTCGTCACCATCGGGCACTTTCGCCAACGGAGTAAAGTACGCGTGGCCGACACAATGGTCCCGGTCGTAGAGTACCTCGACGCGCTGGTTCATCGCATCGAGCATGCGAGGTACGTCGATTACCTGCTCGCCCAGAGTGACGCGCAGGCCCGCGAGCGGCGCGCCCGGTTCATTGCGAGCATCCGGCGTCACCGGCACGAACTCGAACCGGCGGCGCAGCGCGGTATCCAGCAGTGCTAGGGAGCGGTCTGCCGTGTTCATCGTACCGACAATGTCGACATTAGGTGGCACGGAAAAGCTCTCGCCGGAATACGGTAAGGTTGCCGAAACCGCGTTCTCGGCTCCTTCTCGCTTGTCAGACTCGATCAAGGTGATCAGCTCGCCGAAGATCTTGCTGATGTTTCCCCGGTTGATCTCGTCGATCACCATCGCGAATCGCTGATTCGGCGCCGACCGTGCCCGACGGCACAACTCCTTGAAAACGCCCGGTCGGATCTCGTATTGGATTTCGCCAGCCGCCGCGTCGCCGTCGAGGACCGGCCGAAGTCCCTCGACGAACTCTTCGTAACCGTAGGATTGGTGGAAGGTAACGAAGCTATAGCGTTTGATGTATTCGGCCACCGGTGGACCAGCGTTGTACTCGATCACCAGTCGCTTCAGATCGGCAGCTGCTTCCTCCCAATCCCCGGCCAGGATCCAAGAGGAGTCCGGAAGCTTATCGAACACAGCCGGCGCCATCCGTTTGCTCATCTTGACGGTTTCTGATGATTCAATCGTGTGGTACTGCAGAGCGCCCCAAACGGTGTTACGCACATTCTTGTTGGCACTCTTGGCGGCGGCAACAGCTTTCATGAATCGGTGATCAAGCAGTGCGTCGACGCTAGCTTTCCCGCCGAGATCGCAGAGAGCAGTCGCAACGGCTTCCCACCAGGTAAGACCCGCGATTTTTTCGGCTACAAACTGATTTCGCCATTCCTCCCTGGACACCGAGGTCATAGCCTGCTCGTACTCTCGCTTGAGCAGTTTCGACAACTCGTAGGTCTTTCCCGTCCCCGGCGGGCCGTAGTAAATGCGGTTGATGGGCTGTCTTATTGCATCGGTATCGACTACTTCCTCCTCGTCGGAGTCCTCTCCGTGCTCCACCGGGTCGTCGCGCAGTTCATCGGGCCACAGGCCAGGCCGCTCCGTATCGAGCACCAGCCAGTCGTCGAGTGAATCACGCTCAGCCGACAGGGCTGCCTCGATTTTCGCGACTAGATCCTCCGTCAACAGCTCGCGGTTGAGCTTGGGTACCGTGCCGAGGTCTCTCGTCCATGAGATCTTCCGCGTCCGAGTGCCCCGAATCACGCCGAGTACACCGACAGCACGCTCACTGCCAGGATTCTTTCGGCCAAAACGCACCTGGACGCCTTTGCCCATGTGCCACCAGTCTAGGCCGGCAGCGTGAACGGCTCGCGCCAGCCGACAGAAATGTGCCTTGTCTTGGGGAGACCATGAGGCGCGAAATGTCTTGAAGACCGGCTTACCGTCGAAGTGCTTGAGCAGGTCCTCGTCGCTCAGCGTTTTGCCTAGGTTCAGCTTGGCGACCACGCAGCTTAAAGTTGCGGATGGTCGCCACGCTCCACGCTACCAACTCGGCGAACGACTTGGTCAGGCCCTCAGTGGTAGGCAAGACAGCCACGATGGGTGACTGGTTGTTCATGCCGCCGCGCACCTCTTCGTACCGCGCGCGCAGCGCCGGGTCGGCCTGCACCGTGTCGATCTTGACGATGAAGCCGGCCTCGGCATCGATGCCAACCGTGTAGGCCAGTTCCTCAGGCGCTTCCGCCGATGGATAGATCCGCGCCCAGTTGTAGGGCAGGAACGAGTTGGCCTGACTGGTCGGACGCTTGCGAACTTTGACCGTGCCCGTCGGGAACAACGTCGCCTGCACCTCCTTCGCCCATGCCTCCGTTACCTCGTAAGCCTTCTTCAGGTCTTCGAAAGCACGGTTCTGTTCGGGGTTCGACTCGTCGCGTTTTTGCCCCTTCCACTTGTTCAGCAGCTTGAAGTGGTCACCGGTAAAATAGTCAGCCATTTTGCTATATCCCTTCAACATCGATGCCATGTTCGGCCAAACAGGCCTTGAGCTGCGCGAAATCAGGAATTGCCCGGTCGACACGCCGGCAAACCGCCGGAGTGGCGTCTATTATCACTGATTAATGCGTCCGTTCAGTCAAAGCAGTAACTCAGCTTCGGCAATATGCTCGATTCCGGCCATTCCACTGAGCTGATGTTTCTGTCTGCAAGGGCCGAAGTGCAGACGCGGGGTGAACAACTTATTTGCTGGCCTCGCGCTCGCGCGCGTACTGCGAGGCAGAAAC
>OMIN01000082.1 GCA_900299145.1 Betaproteobacteria bacterium
AGCAGAAGACGGCATACGAGATTCCTCTACGTCTCGTGGGCTCGGAGATGTGTATAAGAGACAGGTGCATCGAGTGTAACCCATCGTGCATCTGGCATAGCCGCTATAATCCGCCGGTCACATACGGAACAGTCCCATGAAGTCCCTGTTATCACTGTCACGTCTCATTGACGAGATGAACCGGCACATCAGCAAAATCGCTTGCTGGCTGGTGTTGATTTCCTGTCTGGTCAGCGCAGGTAACGCGCTGGTGCGCTACGGCATCAATCAAAGTTCCAACGCGTGGCTGGAAATTCAGTGGTACATGTTTGCCGCCATGTTCATGCTGGGCGCGGCGCACACGCTGGCTAAAAATGAACATGTGCGCGTCGATATTTTCTACGCGCGGCTTTCCACGCGTGCGCAAATCTGGGTGGATCTTCTGGGCGGGCTGCTGTTTCTGCTGCCGGCTGCCGCGATACTGACCTGGCTGTCGTGGCCGGTGTTTTACAGCGTGTGGGTGAGCGGTGAGGTTTCGAGCAGCGCTGGTGGCCTTGTCCGCTGGCCCGTAAAGATTTTTCTGCCGCTGGGCTTCGGCCTGCTGCTGCTGCAGGGCGTGTCCGAAATCATCAAGCGCGTGGCGATGCTCACCGGCGATCTAGAGGCCAATCTGCATTACGAGCGTCCACTCCAATGAGGCCGCTGCAATGATCCCGATGGATATGATGGGCCCGATCATGTTCGGGGCACTGGTGATTTTCATGCTCATCGGCTATCCAGTCGCCTTTTCGCTGGCGGCCGTTGGACTGACGTTTGCATTTATTGCCATTGAGACCGGCTTTCCGAATTTCCAGTTTTCGCTGATGCAAGCCATGCCCGAGCGCGTGTTCGGCATCATGTCCAACGATTTGTTGCTGGCGATTCCGTTTTTTACCTTCATGGGCGCAATCCTCGAACGCTGCGGGCTGGCGGAGGACATGCTCGAAGGCATGGGGCAGCTCTTCGGCCCGGTTCGCGGCGGGCTCGCCTATGCGGTAATTATCGTCGGCGCGATTTTGGGCGCGATCACCGGCACGGTGGCAGCCTCCGTAATCGCCATGGGCCTGATCTCGCTGCCGATCATGATGCGCTACGGTTACAACATGCGGCTTGCCACCGGCGTCATCGCGGCTTCTGGAACGATTACGCAACTGATTCCGCCCTCGCTGGTGCTGGTGGTGCTGGCAGATCAACTCGGCAAATCGGTCGGTGATATGTACGCGGGCGCCATCGGCGCGAGCATTGTGCAAGTGGCGTTGTTTTGTGGCTTTATCGCCCTGGTTTCCGTTGTCAAACCCGATGCCATGCCGCCCTTGCCTCGCGAGGATTTGACCATGAAGGGCTGGCCGCTCTACCGGCGAATATTGCTTGGCATGATTCCGTCTTTCGTACTGATTTTCCTGGTGCTGGGCACCATTTTGATGGGCCTTGCCACCCCCACCGAGGCTGGGGCGATGGGTGCGGTCGGCGCCATTGTACTGGCGGTGCTTCAACACAAAGCCTGTTCGCGCCGCGCCTTGATAGCCGCGCGTATCGGGGGAGTGGTCGCGCTGGTTCTGGCGTTTCCGGGGCTGGTGATCTGGCTCGACGAGCGTGCGCCTGCCGGGCTGCTTGCCGCCGCCAACGGCTTCATGGGCATGGTAAAAACGCCGCTCTTTTTCGTGTTTTATCTGTCGCTTGCGGCGGTGCTGTTGGAAGCCGCCATTATTGTTGAACTGCGTAAGCTGATCTCCCAGGGCATGGATTCAACCATGCGCATCACCGCGATGGTGATTTTCATCCTTATCGGCTCCAGCCTCTTCACGCTGGTGTTTCGCGGCGTGCAGGGCGATGTGTGGATCGAAGGATTGCTGACGTCATTGCCCGGCGGTGTCACCGGCTTCCTGATATTCGTCAACATTTTTGTATTCGTGCTGGCATTCTTCCTCGACTTTTTTGAGATCGCCTTCATCATCATTCCGCTGCTGGCGCCGGTGGCGGCCAAGCTCGGCATTGACTTGATCTGGTTCGGCGTGCTGCTCGGCGCTAACATGCAGACCTCGTTCATGCATCCGCCATTTGGCTTTGCCCTGTTTTACCTGCGTGGTATAGCGCCCAAGGAAGTGAAGAGTTCCGACATTTACTGGGGCGCCATTCCGTGGGTGATACTCCAGCTGATACTGGTGGCGATACTGGTATTTTGCCCAGGGCTGGTGACGGCATTTCTCGACAAGGAAAAAGTCATCGACACCAATAAAGTGCGCATTGAAGTGCCGGTGGATTCCACCGACCCTTCGCGCGGCGGCGCCAAGGGCGCGCCCGGCAGCACCGACGAAGACGACCCGACGAAAGCGCTGGAACGCGCGTTGCGCGGCAGCGAAGCCAAACAGGAGCCGAGATGAAATACGATTTGTTGATAACAGGTGGTGATGTCATCGACCCTTCCGCCGGTTTGCGTGGCGTCATGGATGTGGCCATCGCGGCGGGCAAGATCGCGGCTGTCGCACCTGACATTCCCGCGAGCGAGGCTCACCAAAGTGTCAGCGCCAAGGGCCGGCTGGTGATGCCGGGCCTTGTGGACATGCATGCGCACGTGCTGCTCAACGGCCACGACATGGGAATGAATACCGACCGCTGCTGCCGTGGCAGCGGCGTTACCACGCTGTGTGACGCGGGCAGCGCCGGTTCGGCCACCTTACCTGCCCTGCGTAATCTACTCGATCACCATGTGCAGACCCGCATCCGCGCTTTCGTCAACCTCTCGGCCATCGGTATTACCGGTGTATCGCGCGGAGGCGAACTCGCGCATTTTCCGTATGCCGACCCGGAAGGCTGCGCGCGCACCATCAAGCAAAATCCCGATCTGGCGTTTGGCGTGAAGCTGCGCTTCGGCCCCGGGCTGGTATGGGAATACTCCGCCGAGCCGGTGAAACTCGCGCGCCGCGCGGCGGACATGGCGGGCGCTGGCGTGCCGATGATGATGCACATCACCGATTCGCCCGTGCCGCTGCCCGATTTGATCGCACACATGAAGCCCGGCGACATCGTCACCCACTGCTACCATGGCCGCAACCACGGCATCATGGGACAGGAAAAACAATTCGTGCTGAAGGAAATCATCGAAGCACAGCGTGCCGGCATCATTTTCGACTGCGCGCACGGGCGCAATCACTTCAATTTCCGCATGATTGAAAAAGCGCTGGATCAGGGCTTTTTGCCCGACACCATTTCCACCGACCTCACCATGACCACCTACACGCAAGGCCCGGTGTGGGATCTGCCCACCACCATGACGAAGCTGCTGCATTTGGGTCTGCCGCTGGAAGAAGTCGTGCGGCGCTCCACCGCCGCGCCCGCGCGCATCATGGGTTACGAAGGCCCGGTAGGTACCCTAAAGCCCGGCGCAAATGGCGACGTAGCAGTGTTTGAACTGCGCGACGGGAATTTTGACTTGAAGGATGCCGACGGTAACGTAATCACTGCCAAGCGGCGGTTGATCGCGCAGACCACGGTGAAGGATGGGCGGGTGGTTTACGAACGCAAGGGAGATTGATTGCCTCACGGCCATTCGCTTTGAAGAAAGCGAGCATCGCGTTGGCTACAGCAGCGCTCGCGGCTGGCGCGTGGCATTGGGGCTGGAATCAGAATACGCCTGTCGCCTGTGAAGCACTCCAGGCAGCAACCTTGAATGCCGGGCGTTGCATGGTTGCCGGCAATCTCACAGTCGAGGGCGATATTCGCGCCTTGCCCCCTGCCCTTACGGTCAAGGGGAATCTCGTCATACGCGGCACGCAAATCGAAACCCTGCCGCAAGACCTGGTCGTCGAAGGCAATCTGATCCTCTATAAGACGTTGATAGCGCGCCTGCCAGCGGGACTGCGCGTGGACGGCGATCTCGATGCTTATGGCGGCGTAGGGTCACCCGGTCTACGGTGCGAAGATGTTTTGGCCAGCGTCAAGGGAAAAAAAGCCTGCAACTCATGAGTGCCGCCAGACGCTACTCATCCACCTTGAGCTTCGCCTGCTCCACGATCAGCCGGTAATCATCAATGCGGCTGTCGACATATTTCTTGAATTCCGCGGGTGAGGCGCTGACGCGCTGCTGCATGAAAAGCTTTTTGTAGCGGTCACCGATTTCGGGGCGGTTGACGGCTGCAGTAAAGGTGGCATGCACCGTTTTCAACACATCCGCACGCAGCCCCGGCGGGGCGAACAGCCCCACCCAGGCGTTGATGTCGTAGTCATCGGAAAGGCCCGCCTCGCGATGCGTCGGCACATCGGGAAACTCAGGCGAGCGCGTCGGCCCCGTGACGAACAAGGTGCGCACCTTGCCGTCGCGCATCGGGCCGACCATCGACACGGCGGGCGCGTAGGCGTAGTGCACCGAGCCCTCGTACAGCAGTTGCAACCCCTCGGTGCCGGGACATACAGCAGATTCAAACCACGCTGCTGTAGCAGTTTCAGGAACCACACGTGGCCAATGGCGCCAATGCCTGCTCCGAAGTAGGCATATTTGCCGGGACTGCTTTTCCACAATTCGAGCGATTCACGAAACGTCGCGGGCACGGCGCGGCTGGCGATGAGCGCGCTGGGGCCGTCGGACAGCAGCGTTACTGGCTGGATACCACTCTTGACGTCGAAACCGTATCTTTTGCCGTGCAGCGCGGGCGCGAGGCCGTTGGTGTTGATGTTGCCGATCAATAGCGAGTTGCCGTCCGGCGTGGCGCGTGCCAATTCAATCATCGCCGGTATGCCCAAACCACCAGCCTTGTTGACTACCACCAGTGGGCTAACGGGGTTCTTGCCAATGTGTTCGGCGAGTACGCGCGCGGTCATGTCTGGGCCGCTGCCGGGCAACGCGGGCACCGTGACGCGAATCGGGCGCGTAGGCCATTCCTGCGCGTTCGCGCCGGCGCCCAACAATGCGAGGACGAAGTGCAGTACGCCGAACATCCTGAATGCCTTCATAAAAACACCTTATAAAACAGATACTTAACAAACATGCTAAAACGGTAGCAGCCGCGCCTTTTGCATTTCGCGCAGCCAGTATTTCACCGCGTCTTCGGTGTCTTCGCATCCCGAAAAGCCAGCCTTGCGCAACTTGATCGGACTCATCAGGCGATCCGGCGCGCGAGCCTTGCCATGGCCGAACGTCAAATCCGCAAACTGCCACGACGCGCCGACCAGTTGATCCATGGTCAACGGCTGCAAGCCATGCTTCGCGACAATGCGCCCCCATAGGTTCGCGCGCGCGGGCATGATTTCCGCCAAACACACGGGCTTGGGTTCACCCATCGGCATGTTGAAAAACGCCGCGATGGCAGCCCACATGTCCTGCCACACCACGGCATCTCCATTGACGACATTAAAGGTTTCGCCGGTAACGGCGGGTGTGGCCGCGCAAAACTCGGTGGCCTGCGCAATCAGCCGGCTGTCACAGCAGGCGGTGACATAAATGCCACCGCCGGGAAACGACAGCGGGTCACCCGCCTCTCGCAGCACGCTGGCGTAAACGCCAATCGCGGCAACAATGTTCATCGGACTTGTCAGCGCATGACCGAGGATCATCTGCGGCCGCAAAATGTTGAACGACCAGCCACCGGCGGCCGCACGCTCGCGCAGCAGGTCTTCCTGCGGCCAGTAAAAAATTTCGTGCGCCATGCGCGGCCAGCGCTCCTTTGCGGGCACCGGCACGCGGCCCAGATGCGAGCCATACGCCTTGCCGCCTTGTAGCAGGGTCACGTGCTCAAGCCGCCCGCCGCGCTCGACACCTTCCAGCACGCTGCGCAGCATCACGAAATTGACGTTTTGCTGATCATGGCTGCGCCAGCTTTGCTGAAGATCCTGTTCTTCATAGAGCGCGGCATACAGCACGTGCGTGAACGGTTCGGCTGCCGCGAAGGCCGCACCGCACGCGGCGCTGTCGGTCAAATCCACGGAGAGATGCGTCACGCCTTCGGGTAGTTCGGGGGAACGGCGCGACAGCGCCGTGACGTTCCAATCCGGCAGCGCGCCAAAATGCCTGACAGCTTGCGCGCCCGCCAGCCCGGTAGCACCGGCGATCAGAATGCGTTTCAAAACTTGAGACCCAAATCCTTGACGATAGCCACCAGATCGCGGATGCGCTCCGGCACCACGTTCGGGTGCCCCACCACCAGAACTGATTGCAACAGCACTTCCAGCACCTCGCGCGGTGTCGCGCCCTGCTGGATCGCCGTGCGCATGTGGTGACGGCACTGCACAATCTCACCAATGGCAAGCGTGTTGCCGATCATGCACAACAACCGTGTTTTGTGATCGAGCACGAGGCGGCCATACATGTCACCGTAGCCCATGTCGTAAAACGCCTGCGTGAAGCCTTCATCCAGCCCGCCGAGAAACTCTGCGTTATTGAGCGTATGCCGCGGCCGTAGAATCAGTGCCATGCTTACGCCGTGCCAGCCGTATTTGGCCGTCAACTGCTCCGCGCGAGAATCGGCGGCGTCTTCGGGGTGCCAGCGCGAGCGCTCCTCGACCGGATCGCGCGGCTTTGAGCTTTTGCCTGGTTGCAAGCCCTGCTCGCTGATTTGCTCCAGCAGACCTGCCCTGGAAAGTTCTTCAGTAAAGATGGTCAATGGTTCGTCGGTGATCGACTCGCCACCGTAAATCGCGCACTGAAACACCACTTCGAGCACTTCGCGCAGATTGATCTTCGCGGCAATAGCCGCCACAAAGGTTTCGCGAAGGCGCGCATGACGGCGCCCCATGGTGAACTGCCCGGTCATCACCAAAAGGCGTGTACGGGCATCCAGTGTGGGGCGGCTCAACAGGCGCGAGGCATAGCGCAGATACGCGTGTGCAAACGCCGGATCCAGCTTCGAGCGCAGCTCAAAGCGCTGGCGTACCCCCGGCTGAAATCGTGCCACGATATCGAGCATGCGGGATTGTTCTTCCGTCACCATTTTTCCGTCCTTTGCCTATTCATAGTCCTTGGGGAACTCCAGCACCAGCGCTTCCAGCCCTCTCTCGCCAGCAATGATATTGAACGCCGCTTCCGTCGGCTCCACCACCACCATCGACCACGTGCCCAAGTCTTGCCCCCCGTGCACCAGACTGCCGTTGACGACGAACACATAGTATCCCGCCGCTCGCGATGGATCCGGTCCCGCCACGGTCTGCCCGGCACCCAGACGCAGCAATTGCGCGTTCATTTCATCGTCGATGGTGGCCGGATCCCATAACGGTTCCCACGCCGGCTCGGCGCGATGCCGCAAAATCGACACCGTGGACAGTTCCAGCCGCGGCGACAGCCAGTTGCGACGCTTGCTGGGTTTCAGTTTTTCGCGCAACTGCGGGTCGTCCAGATACACCGGCGCCGACGCACCGGTAAACACGCGCAGTGAAATAAACGTGAGGCCATTCGGCCCCGCCACCAGTGGGCCATAGGCGGTATGGTGATCCTTGAACTGCACCATCAGCGATTGAATCGGCTCATTCTTGCGGCCGATGGCCCCCGACCCTGCCGGGAACAACTGGAACTGCGCGGTACCATGAAAATGCGGACGCACCACCTCCGCCGGCTCCATGTCCACCATCAGCGCCTGCGGCCCCGGCGCCTTGGCGTGGGAATAGCGCGGGCCGAATATGTCGGAGCACCAGTGCTTTTTGTTGTCAAACTGCGGATATTCCTTGACGTAGAAACCGTCTATTGCCTCCGCACCGCTTTTCACGTAAATCATGGTTGCGTCCTTCGCGTTTCGTGACAAGAAAAAGGCTAGCACAATCCGCGCGGGAAGGGTTCACGCAAAGATTACCATCGCATCAGGAATATTCATGAAGCCAGTCCAGATTGTCGGCATGCTCCTGCTGACCTCGTTGTTGCAGTGGTCCACTGCACGCGCGCAAGCGCAAGCCCCCTACCCCAACAGGCCGATTCGTCTGCTGGTGCCGATGGCCGCGGGCGCGGGCACGGATATCGGCGCGCGCATTCTCAGCACCAGGCTCGCCGAAGCTATCGCGCAGCAGGTGGTGGTTGACAACCGCGCGGGCGCAAGTGGCATCGTGGGTGCGGAACTCGCCGCGCGCGCAGCGCCCGATGGCCACACGCTGATGGTCGTCACCATCAGTCACAGCGTCAGCCCCAGCCTGCACAAGAAGTTGCCGTACGACATTGTGCGGGATTTTGCGCCGGTGTCATTGCTGATCGAATATCCGTTTTTATTAACCGTGCACCCGTCACTGCCGGCGAAATCGGTCAATGAACTGATCGCGTACGCCAAGACTAAGCCGGGGCAAATCAACTACGCTTCGAACGGTGTCGGCGGCGGCGCTTACCTTTGCACGGAGCTGCTCAACAGCATGGCGGGCATCAAACTCGCACACGTGCCCTACAAAAGTACGGCAGCCGCCATCGCGGGCACGGTGGGTAGCGAAACCGGCGTGGCGTTTTATTCGGCGTCAGCCGCGTTATCGAATGTCAAGGCCGGGCGTTTGCGGGCACTCGGAATTACGGGCAAGAAGCGTTCGCCGTCGTTTCCCGAACTGCCCACGGTGGCAGAGGCGGCGAATCTGCCAGGTTATGAAATGAGCGGTTGGACCGGGTTGGTCGCTCCGCTCGGTACACCCAAGCCCATCATCGCCAAACTGCACGGCGAACTGACACGCATTTTGCAACTGCCGGATGTGAAGGAACGCCTCGCCGTGATCGACTTCGAGCCGGTGGGCAACACGCCGGAAGAGTTCGGCGCGTTTATCAAACAGCAGATTGCAAAATGGGCCAAGGTACTGAAGGAAGCAGGAGCCAAAGCGGAATAAGGCGCGATCAGCGCAACAGGCAAGCCCACGCCCCCCCCCACAGCAGGGCACCCCAACGCAAAACGGCGTGCCCGAAAGCACGCCGTTTTTGTGCAATGAACGACGGATGCGCTTTACTTCCGCAGCCGCGATGCCGCCCCCATGAATGTATCGAAGCGCGCTTCCGCCACCCCGAACCACTGCACCTGCTCGTCGCGGAAGGGTTTCCACGAGTCATAGATGGTTTTGAACTTGCTGTTCTTGGCGGCGATGTCTTCGTAAACTTCCTGAGTCGCCTTGTAGCACGCGGCCATGATGTCGTTGGAGAAGGGCAGCAGCTTGACGCCATTGCCGATCAGGCGCTTTAACGCGGCGGGATTCAGCGCGTCGTATTTGGCCATCATCGAGATGTTGGCTTCGTGGCACGCGGCTTCGAGGATCGCCTTGTATTCGGCAGGCAACGCGTTGTATTCCTTGATGTTTACAAAAAGGTCGAGTTCCGGACCGCCCTCCCACCAGCCGGGGTAGTAGTAAAACTTGGCAACTTTGTAAAAGCCCAGTTTCTCGTCGTCGTAGGGGCCGACCCACTCGGCCGCGTCGATGGTGCCGCGTTCCAGCGCGGGATAAATTTCGCCGCCGGGAATCTGCTGCGGCACCACGCCGAGTTTTTGCAGCGGCAGACCACCGGTGCCGCCGATGCGGAACTTCAGACCCTTGAGGTCGGCCACGGTGCGAATTTCCTTGCGGAACCAGCCGCCCATCTGGGAGCCGGTATTGCCAGCGCCGAAACTGACGATGTTGTATTCCTTGAGAAAATCGTTATAAAGCTGGCGTCCGCCGCCATGCATCATCCACGCATTTTGCTGGCGATTGTTCATGCCGAACGGAATGGCGCAGCCGAACGCGAACGTCGGGTCTTTACCGAAAAAGTAATACGGCGCGGTGTGCGCGCACTGGATGGTGCCGTTTTGCACGGCATCCACCACGCCGAACGGCGGCACGATCTCGCCGCCTGCAAACACCTGAATCTGAAACTTGTTGCCGGTGGCTGCGGCGACACGCTTCGAGATCGTCTCTGCGCCGCCGAAAATCGTATCCAGACTTTTCGGAAAGCTTGAAGCCAGGCGCCAGCGTACCTCGCCTGACTGCGCGAATGCCGGGGCCACGCCTGCGGCGAGTATGCCGGCCAAACCCGTGTGTGCAATAAATGAACGACGCTGCATTTTGACTCCTCCGTAAAAAATCAATAAAAACAAATACTTATTCCATTAAACCAACCCCAATTCTCTACTCAGCAAACGCGCGCCCGCGGCCAGCGCCTGCAACTTGGCTTCTGCAATGGGCCGCGCCATCGGCGCCATGCCGCAGTTGGTGCAACCATGAATATTCTCCACGGGAATGTACTTCATCGCCTCGCGTAAGGTTGCCGCCACTTGCTGCGGGGTTTCCACGACATTGGATGCCACATCGATTGCGCCCACGAGAACGTCTTTTCCTTTCAGCAGGCCGATCAGATCAATTGGCACGCGCGAATTTGCGCACTCCAGCGACACCTGTTTGATCGAACTTTTCGCGAGAAGGGGAAACGTCGATTCGTATTGACGCCACTGGCCGCCGAGCGTCTTTTTCCAGTCGTCGTTGGCCTTGATGCCGTAACCGTAGCAAATGTGCACTGCGGTCGTGCATTTGAGGCCCGCCGCGGCGCGCCCCAGCGCCGCCACACCCCAATCTCTTACTTCCTCCAGGTACACATTGAACGCCGGTTCATCAAACTGAATGGTGTCCGCCCCTGCCGCTTCCAGCGCTTTGGCTTCAGCATTCAGAATGTCCGCCAGCGCAAAAGCCAGCTTGGATCGATCCTTGTAGTAATCATCGGCCAGTGTGTCCACCATGGTCATCGGGCCGGGCAGCGTGAATTTGAATTTGTGCGCGGTGTTGGCGCGCGCGAATTTCACGTCGTCCGCATGCACTGGGGCGCGCCAGCTTACCGGCGCCACGACAGTCGGGCAATCGGCTTCATAGCGGTCGGCGCGAATACCGATACGCCGTACCTTGTTGAAATCCACTCCCGCCACGCCCTGCAAAAACCCGTGCACGAAATGCACTCGCGTCTGCTCGCCGTCGCCGACGATATCAATGCCGGCCTGTTCCTGCATTTTAAGTACGGTTCGCACCGCGTCGCGCTTGCCTTCAGCCAGCCGTTCACCTTCAAGCTGCCACGGCGCCCACAACACTTCGGGCTCCGCCAGCCAGGAGGGTTTGGGCAGACTGCCGACGATGGTGGTTTTAATGCGTGCCATGCAATTCTCCGTGGAATGATGTTCCTAGTGGAAGTACAACCCGCCATTCATCAAATAGGCCTGCCCCGTCACATAGCCGGCATCCTCACTCGCCAGATACACCATCAGCGACACCACTTCCCGGGGCTTGCCCAACCGGCGGATCGGCTGTTGCGGTTTGAGTCCCTTGGGTTTCTGGAAGGCATCGCGTTCAACATCGATGGTACCGGGGCCGATACAGTTGGCGGTGATGTCGTGCTCGCCAAATTCGCGCGCGAGGCCGCGCGTAAAGCCGATGATGCCGAGCTTGGCCATGCCCTTGGTGACGCTACCACCAAGGAACGGATCAACACCCGAGAAATTGATAATGCGGCCCCACTTTTGTTTCATCATCAACGGCAGCACGTTCCGGCAAATATTGCGCGGCCCGCCCAGATTCACCCGAAAATTCGACTCCCACGCTTCGTCGCTCACCGCAAGAAACCCGCCTTCGGCGCCACGATCCACCGCGTTGTTGATCGCCACATGCACCGTACCGAGTTCGGTAACTGTCCTGTCAATAAATCGCCTGACAGATTCGCCATTTGCCACATCCACCTGCTCGGCCACCACTTTCGCGCCCAATGCGCGCGCCTTGTCGGCGACCTCATCAAGGCGTTCAATTTTGGAACTGGTGCAAATCGCCAGATTCGCCCCCTCGCGCGCGAACTCGATCGCGGCATCGGCGCCAATGTTGCGGCTCGCGCCCGTGATCAATACCGTTTTGCCCTTGAGGCCTGTATCCATCCCGCACTCCATATTGCGTTAAAGCCGCTATCATACGCCATACGCGCGCGCACCCGCGCAACACAACCGGACACCACCATGCCAAAAGCACTACTGCCGCCCGACCTGTCGATCCATTACGAAGTCGACGACTACACCGACCCGTGGACAACGCCCGAAGTCGTATTGATGATGCACGGCAACCTCGAATGCGGACAAGCGTGGTATGCGTGGGTGCCTCATCTCGCACGCCACTACCGCGTGATCCGCCCCGACATGCACGGCTATGGGCAATCGACGCCGCCGGTGCCCGCCGATTACCCGTGGACGATTGATCTGCCCATCGACACCACTATGGCGCTGATGGATCACCTTGGCGTCAAGAAATTTCACCTCATCGCCGCCAAGATCGGCGGCTTTATCGCCCGCCGGCTGGCCGCGCGCTTTCCGGATCGCGTCAGCACGCTGACCCTCATCGGCACCCCTCCACCAATTTACGACACCGCCGCACGCGTGGAATCGCTGACGAAAGACATTTCGGAGAACGGCATTAAGCCGTGGGCGCGCCGCACCATGGGCGGACGTCTCGGCAAAAATTTCCCGCCCGAAGGCATGGAGTGGTGGATCAAGATGATGGGCCGCACGCCGGTTTCAACGCAACTTGCGTTCGTCAAAAACATCCCTAAAGCCGACATCACCCCCGACCTGCCAAAGATCAAATGCCCGACGCTGGTCATCACCACCGAAGGCAGCGCGCTTGGCTCTGTCGACGAAATGCGCAAGTGGCAGGTGTTGATTCCCAATTCACGGCTGTTGGTGCTGCCGGGGGATTCGTATCATGCGGCGGCGAGTGATGCAGATGTTTGTGCGAAGGAGACGTTAAAGTTTATTCAGGCTGCGAAGTAAGCGTAAGCATCTGTATTTATTGAATATTTTAACGCCGTGCCTGCCACGCTACAGCCAAAAATCATCCTCCGCGGTGGCGATCATGAACACGTGTTGGGCATCGCCGGCGAATACGCTGGTGTGCACCTTGGCTACGAAACCATGCGCTTGCAGGATATTTTCGTGGCCATGCTGGAAACGCGCTGCTTTGAAGTCTGTGAGTTTTCGCTGGCAAATTACATCGTGCTGCGTACAAGCGGGCAACATTGGCTCACCGCCATCCCCGTCTTCCCGTTTCGTGCGTTTCGTCATGGCGGTGTGATCACGCGCCGCGACAGCAAGCTCACTGACCTCGCTGAACTGGCCGGCAAACGCGTGGGCGTCGAAGACTATTCGATGACCGCTGCGGTTTGGTTTCGCGGGTTGCTCCAGCAGGAGTACGGCGTTGACCATCGCTCCATCACATGGGTGTCGTACGCCAAGCAGCGCCTGCCGCTGCCTCGTGACGCCACGGTCGAACTCACATCCAACGATCTGGAGGACACGCTGCTCAATGGCGGCATCGACGCCATGCTGGCCTTCACCGTGAAGGATGCCCGTCTGCCACCGCCACAGCGCCGGTTGCGCACCCTGCTTGCCGATCCGCAGGCCGTGGAGCTGGACTACTACCGGCGCACCGCCATCTACCCCATCAATCACTGTGTTGTGATCCGCAATGATGCATTGGCACGCATCCCAACGCTGGCTGCTACTGTGAACGAAGCCTACGTCTCGGCGAAAGCGCGTGCGTATCAGCGACAACTGGGGGCAACACTGATGCCCTGGGGTAAGCTACACTGGACACGCACGTTCGAAATTTTCGACGGCGACCCCCTGCCCTATGGACTTACCCCCCAGAATCGCCGCGTGGTTGAACGTCTGGCACAGGACCTGCATGAACAGGGCTTTATCTCTGCCCTCCCCGACATCGAAAGTCTGTTCATTCACCCTTGATCTGTGCGGCTTTGAACACTTTTGGCCAACGCGCCAGTTCAGCACGTATAAAGGCCGTGAACGCGGCTGATGTATTACCGACCGGCTCATAACCCAGGCCCAACAAACGTTCCTTCACGTCACTCTGCGACAGGACTTTGATGGTGGCCGACGACACATGCACAGTGATGACAGGCGGCACCGCTGCTGGCAGCACCACACCTTGCCACGTAACCGCATCGTAATCCGCAAACCCCGCGGCTTCGGCAACAGTCGCCAAGTCCGGCATGGCAGCAGAACGTTTCGCACTCGTCACCGCAAGTCCTCGCGTCTTGCCGGTCTTAATGTGCGGAATCGCCGATGGCAGGCTGGACACCATTACCGGCACGCGCCCGCCCAGCAGATCAATCAGCGCCGGGCCGCCGCCCTTGTAGGCAATATGCATGAGCTTGATGCCCGCCATGAAGTTCAGGAGCTCGCCCGCCAGATGTTGTGTCGAAGCATGCCCGGATGACGCAAAATCGATCTGCCCCGGCTTGGCCCTGGCAATGTCGATCAACTCCTTCATCGAACGTGCGCTAAACGACGGATGCACAATCCAAACATTGGGGGACTGCGCGAGTTGCGACACCGGCGCAAAATCCCTGATGGGATCGAATGGCACGCGCGCGTAGAGGCCTGGGCTGGTCACGAGATTCGCCGCCGTCAGCAACATGGTATACCCATCAGCGGGGGCATTCTTCACCAACTCCGCACCGACGTTTCCGGTAGCACCCGGGCGGTTATCAATCACAAACGGCTGGCCCAGACTTTCACTGAGTTTTTGCGCCACCACGCGTCCCACGGTGTCCGACGCGCCGCCCGGCGATTGCGGGATGACAAAGCGGATGGGGCGTTGGGGATAGCTGGTTTCTGCTGCTGTCCCACAAAGGGAAAGCCCGCTGAATAGCATCGCTGCCACAGCGTGGCACAAACATGACAAATTACGCTGCATTACCGTTCCCCGGAAATGCAGCGCTGTTGAGTCGCTGCCAATGCCTGCGCAATTGCGCAAGCATTTCCTCCATCACCCCATTGTTATCAATAACCACATTGGCCCGCGCCACGCGTTCGGCGTTGGAAAGTTGTGCATCGAGCCGGCTTTCGACCATGGCACGCGTGCTATGGTCACGTTGCATGGCACGCGCGATGGCGGTCTCGCGGTCGACGACGACAACCCAGGTTTCGTCGCCCCGGTCGTGCCAGCCGGCTTCAAACAGCACGGCGGCTTCGAGCACAATGACGCGTGCCGTGCCAGCGCCGCGGGCGCGGGCGATCTCGGCTTCGGCCATGGCGCCTATCGCGGGCCATACGATGTCGGTAAGCTTTTTCAGTTCCGCGGGCTTGCCGAATACCTTACCGCCCAGCACCTTGCGGTCGATCTTGCCGTCGGCCGCCAGCACTTCGTTGCCAAAGGCTGCTACGACCTGCGCGTGTGCGGGCATACCCGGGTCGTAGACTTGATGGCCGAGGATATCGGCGTCAATGACATGCGCGCCCTGCTCTTTCAAAAATCGCGCGGCAGACGATTTGCCGGAGGCGATGCCGCCAGTAAGACAGATGACTTTTGCGGTTACGGAATTTTTTACGCCAGTTGTCACAATATCCCCTTGTTCAAATCCAGACTGCCGCGCGCGAGATTGAGGCGCAGCACATCGCTCGCACCCTCGGCAATCCTTAATGCACGCACTTCCCGGTAGAGCCGTTCCAGTGGATGACCCACGGTCAGCGCCTTGCCGCCCACCAGCTGCATGGCGGTATCGGTGACTTCGCCCACGGTTTCGGTGGTGAATACCTTGCACGCCATGCCCTCGTTGATAATATTGGCACCAGCCTCTCCCATGCGCGCCGTGCGATACAACATGCTGCGCGCGGCGAAAGTCTTGATGCGCAGCTCCGCGTAACGCAGGCGCACGCCTTCGCGCGCACCGAGTGGTTCGCCCGAGTGGTGTGGCGCCTGCAAATGGGCGTGGGTGAAGGCGATGGCCCAGCGTGAGAGCCCCACGGCTTGTGCGGCAATGGCAAGGCGCGTATCGCCTATCTGCCGCATGGCACGTGGCAGGCCATCGTCCGGCTTGCCGATCAGATGTTCGGCAGGAACGCGCACGCTGTCAAAGCGAAACGCCGCATGATGACTGCCATCAAGCGATTCAAAACGCTGCTCGATCAATACGCCCGGCGCATGGGCATCGATGACCAGCAACGCTCGGCCCTTCTTGCCGTCCGCTTCAACTTCCACCAGCGTGTTCAGAAAATCCGCATCGCCCCCTCGCGTGACATACGATTTGCGGCCCGTAACGACGAAAACACCATCGGCATCCCGCACGGCCCGCGTATAGTGTTGAGCGTCATCAGGCTCGGTAAACGCAAATGCGCCTCGTTTTTCGCCGTTGAGCAGCGGTTGCAGATACCGTGATCGCAGCGGCTCGCCACAGTCTGCCAGTACGCCAGGGCCGGGGCCGAACACGAACCGGTCCAGCCCGGTGTTGTAACCCGCCAGCGTATCGCGCACGACGGTCAGCGCCAGCAGTCCAGCTTCGCTGCCGCCCGCGGATTTAGGCTGGGTCATGGAAAAAAATCCACTTTCTCGGGCGGCACGCGTTACTCGGTCACGCACGGCAGCGTGATCCTCACCGGCCACTTCCACCGCCGCCTGTTCGGGCGCCAGCACCTCGGCGGCGAAGCGCTCGGCGCGTTGCCGCAACTGCAACAGTTCAGTAGGAAGGGATTCAGGCATGGGGTTCTAAAAAGTCAAAGTCGACAGATGGCTTTGTCTATTCCGGCTCCACCCCGGCTGATTTCAGCACCTTGCCGATTTGTGGGGATTCCGTGCGGATCTGTTCCAGCACTTTTTCCGGCGTGGTGTGCACGGCAAAAATACCGAGACTCGCGTAACGCTCCAGCACGTCACGCTGCTTCAGTATTTTTGCCAACTCGCCATTGAGCCGGTTGATGATAACCGGCGGCGTGGCCTTGGGCATCAACACCGCCCACCAGGTTTGCGGAATGGTGATGTTCACGCCAGACTCTGCCAGCGTCGGTACATCGGGCAGCGCCTGCGAGCGCTGATCGCTGCTCACCCCCAGCGCGCGCAGCCGCCCCGCGCGAATCTGCGGCACGGCGGGCACCATGTCGGAAAGTACCATGTCGATTTGCCCGGCGACAAGGTCGGTCACCGACTGTATCGTGCCCTTATACGGCACGTGAATGATCTGAATGCCAGTCGCGGCTTTGAGCACTTCACCGGCAACGTGTGCCGGCGTGCCCTTGCCGCCGGAGCCGAAAGTGAGCTTGCCCGGCTGCGCGCGCGCGAGCGCAATCAGTTCCTTCACGCTCCTTACCGGCACGCTGGGGTGCACCACAAACACCTGCCCGCCGGCGGCGACCATGCTGATCGGCGCAAAATCATTGAGCGGATCAAAGGTCATTCGCTTGTAAAGAAACGGGTTGATCACAAGCGCGGAACTCGCGAGCAATACCAGCGTATAGCCATCCGGCGCCGCCTTCACGGCGAGCTCGGCGCCGATATTGCCGGAAGCGCCGGGCCTGTTTTCAACTATGAACTGCCGGCCGAGCGCATCGCCGAGCTTTTGCGCGAGCACGCGCGCCAGTACGTCGGTAGTGCCGCCGGGCGGGAACGGCGCGATGAAACGCACGGGTTTCGTGGGATAGTCCTGCGCGCCTGCCAGTGTGGTGGTGAATATTAGAGATATGACGCCGGACAACCGTAAACTGAATTTTTTCTTCACGAAACGTCCCCGATGGATGGGCGCGGGTAGCCGCGTTGGTCAAGTTTGTTCCCTGCGTGTCGAATGGCGCTGCATGCTGCGCAATGTTACGTGGAAAAGCAGCACAATGCCGGCCGCACTGTCGCCAAAAATAGCCAATAAAAACAGATACTTATGAATTTTCGGCTTTGAACTTAATTGCGCGGTTGACCCAGCCTAGTTCAGCATCCCCACGTCCGCCAGCATTGCCTTGGTAGCGGCATACTCGCCTTCCAGGTAGCGCGCGAACTCGCGGCTTTTCATGAAACTTTGCGTGAGATCGCCGTCCTCCAGATGCTTTTTCCATTCGGGTGAATCGGTAACCTTCGCCAACGCGTCGTCCCAGAACGCCAATTGCGCGGCGGTCAAGCCCTTCGGGCCGTGAAAGCCGCGCCACGCGGCAATGCCCACGGTGTTAAGCCCCTGCTCTTTGAACGTTGGCGCATTCGCAAACACCCCACCCATGCGCTGCGCGGCGGCCACCGCCAGCACGCGCATTTGCCCACTTTGCACCAGTTGCAATACCGAGCCGGAGGACGACACCATCACATCCACGTGCCCGCCGAGCACCGCGGCAATGGATTCGCCGCTGCCCTTGAACAAAACGGCTTTCATGCGACGTGGATCGGCCCCAGCCGCGCGCAGCGCCATCGCCGCGCTCAAATGCGGCTGGCCGCCGCGCGTTGGTAATGCAAACGAGACGGACTCCACGTCCGCTTTGACCCGCGCCGCCAGATCAGCCATGTTGCGGATGGGCGACTCCTTGCGCACCGCCAGCACGGTGTTTTCGATCATCAGCAGCGCAAGAGGCGTCAAATCGGTATGGCGCACCTTGCCGCGGCCTGAAAGCTCGTTGGTGAAAATCACCGGGTTCGACAAAATCAGATAGTGCGCATCGCCCGTGTGCTGCGCCATGAAATTGGCGGCGAGCGTTTGATTGCCGCCGGTGCGGTTTATCACCACCATCGGGGTTGTCACCAACTTGCGGTCCTGCAGGATTTTTTGCGCGAGCCGTGTGATCTTGTCGCTGTTGCCGCCGGCCACGGTGCCGACGGTGAAATCGACGGCTTTGTCGGGCCGCCATGCCAGCTGCGCGGCAGCGAGCACGGCAGTCAAGGCCATGTGCAAACCCAGGCAACAACCCGCGCACCAGCGGCACAGCACCGCGCGCCCCATGCCGGCTTGCCTGATCACCGTTAGTTGGCCGTTAACCCGGCTGCCTTGATGACTTTTGCCCATTTCTCGAATTCGGATTTGATGTACGCGCCGAATTCCCCGGGCGAGCTCACGCGCAAATCCAGCCCCTGATTGCTCAGGGCCTGACGCACATCCGCAGATTGCAGGGCTTTCACCAGTTCGCCGTGCAGCAAGTCGAGCAACGGTTTAGGCGTTTTCGCCACCGTCACGAACCCGTACCAGTTGTCGGCTTCGTAGCCGGGCAGGCCGGATTCGGCCACCGTCGGCAATTCGGGAAACACTGCGGAACGCCGCGCGGTAGTCACCGCCAGTGCGCGTATCTTGCCCGCTTTCACCTGCGGCACGGCCGTGGCGGCGGACGAAAACACCAGCTGCACCTGCCCCGCGATCAAATCCACCATCACCGGCGCGCCGCCTTTGTAGGGCACATGCACCGCCTTGCCGCCGATCATGTTCAGATATAACTCGGTTGCCAGATGGCCGGCGTTGCCAGCGCCCGACGAGCCATAAGTCAGCTTGCCGGGATTACTCTTGATAAACGCGGTCATGTCCTGCAGGGTTTTCACCGGCACCGACGGATTCACCACCACCAGATTGCCCTGCGAACTGGCGAAAGTCAGCGGCGCAAAGTCGCGCAGCGGGTTGTAATTCAACCCCTTGTATAGATGCGTATTCACCGCGAGCCCGCCCACCGAACTGCACAGCAGCGTGTAACCATCCGGCGCAGCCTTGGAAACAATCTCCGATGCCACGCTGCCCGCCGCCCCCGCGCGATTGTCCACAACCACCTGCTGTTTGAAAACCGCACTTAACTTGGGCGCCACAGCGCGCGATACCAAGTCCAGCCCGCCGCCGGCGGAATTGGCCGCAATAAGGCGTATCGGCCTCGTGGGATATTCCGCGCCAAATGCACCGTGTACGGCCAGTAAACCAAGCGCTGCGGCCATGCAACGGCTGGTCCCATTGGTTTTCCCGAATACCATCAGACACTGCTCCTCGATAGTTATGTGCCGCAACAAGCGACTGTTGACGAAAGAGCGTACACGCGTGCGCCGGGTGGTGCAACTGCTTCGCGCCGCCGGCGGTTCTCATTTCGCGCCGCTCCCCGCATAATGCGCGCTCTGTTCGCGTTTACGTCACTCAAAGGCCCCTCATGTCCTTGTCCCGAAAAATCGTCAAGGTCAACAACCGGCATAAAGCCCTTTCTGTTGATCTGCACTGCCACATTCATACCGATGCCGCTGATGGCATCGCAAAACAGTCACAGACCAATGCCTCGCCCATCGCGCGCTACGGCAACCCGCGCACGGAAGCACAACAAAAGAAACTGCATCAGGATTTGCACAAAAAGCTCACCGATGTCGATCAGCGCATTGCCGACATGGACAAAATGGATATTGACGTGCAAGCCATATCCAGTTCACCCCTGCAGTACTACTACGGTGTCGAGCCGGAACTGGGCCGCAAGATTGCCCGCACCGTCAATGAAAGGCTGGCGGAAGTCACCGCCACTCACCCCAAGCGCTTTGCGCCGTTGGGGACGCTGCCGATGCAGTCGCCGAAGGATGCGGTGAACGAGTTGGTGTATTGCATGAAGAAGCTCAATTTCAAGGGCATCGAAATCGGCACCAATGTCGCCGGCGCAGAAATCGCTGATCCGCAGTACGAAAAAATGTGGGCCAAGGCCGAGGAGCTCGGTGCAGTGGTGTTCCTGCACCCCATCGGCTTTACATCACCGCAGCGTCTCACCAAACACTTTCTCACCAACGTCATCGGCAACCCGCTCGACACCACGGTGGCGCTGGCGCATATTGTGTTTGGCGGCGTGCTGGAACGCTACCCGAAACTCAAAATAGTTACCGCCCACGGCGGGGGTTTTCTCGCGCACTACCCCGCACGCATGGATCACGCCTATAACGTGCGGCCCGAATGTCACGACCATATCAGCCGCCCGCCATCGTATTACATGAAGAAAATCTACTACGACCCCATGGTGTTCGGCGAGCCGCAACTGGATCACCTGGTCAATCTCTATGGCGCAGATCACGTGGTCATCGGCACTGACTACCCTTACGACATGGGCTACTACAAGCCGGTGGATTTTGTAGAAAGGGCGAAACATCTTACCCGCCAGCAAAAGGATTTAATCATCAGCGGCAATGCCGCGAGGCTGTTGAAACTGTCCAAGTCAATCCGGCTCTAGGCCATGAGTATGCCCGGCTCGCGGTTGATTGCTTTCGTAGTATGTATGTGGCTGGCGGCGTTCGCCGCGGCGCTGCATGCCCAGCGCGCGACACCGATGGAGCCACTGCTCGCGAACGTGGCGCCAAATGATATCGACCCGAAGCTGTATCTGGTAAGCGAAAAGTACGACGGCGTGCGCGGTCTGTGGGATGGGCAAACGCTACGCACCCGCGCGGGTAACGTAATTGCCGCCCCCGCGTGGTTTACCGCAAAGCTGCCCAAACAGGCGCTTGATGGCGAACTATGGATCGCGCGTGGACAATTCGAGAAGTTGTCCGGCGCCGTGCGCAAAGCCACGCCGCAGGACGACGAATGGCGTAAGATCAAGTATCTGGTGTTCGAATTGCCGGGCGCAGCCGGTTCATTCGCCGAGCGTTATGAGCAAATCAAGCGCATTGTTGCGCAGGCAAATTTTTCCCAGCTGATCGCCATCGAGCAGTTTCGGCTTGCCGACAATGCCGCGCTGAAACGCAAACTCGATGAAATCGTTCGCGCCGGCGGCGAAGGATTGATGCTGCATCGGGCCGATGCCCCCTATGTCACTGGCCGCAACGATGCACTGCTCAAACTCAAGCCGCTGGATGATGCCGAAGCGACGGTGATCGCACACGTGCCGGGCAAAGGCAAGTACCAGGGCAAAATGGGCGCGCTGCAAGTCGAAACCGCAGACGGCAAACGATTTCAGATCGGCACAGGCTTTAGCGACGCTGTACGCGCCAATCCGCCGCCGGTCGGCGCCTTGGTTACTTACACGCATCGTGGCCTGACCAAGAACGGCTTGCCTCGATTTGCCAGTTATTTGCGCGTGCGCGATAAATTCTAACCCCACAATCCAACGGTTTCCCGTGTCCAACGCCTACGACTACATCATCATCGGCGCAGGTTCAGCCGGCTGTGTGCTGGCCAATCGCCTGACCGCTGACCCCAATGTCACCGTGCTGCTGCTCGAAGCCGGTGGCAAGGACAACTGGCACTGGACACACATTCCCGTTGGGTATCTCTACTCCATCGGCAATCCGCGTACTGACTGGTGCTTCAAGACCGAGCCTGAGCCGGGACTCAACGGCCGTGCAATTAATTACCCGCGCGGCAAGGTGCTGGGCGGAAGTTCGTCGATAAACGCGATGCTTTATCTGCGCGGGCAGGCGCGTGACTACGACGAATGGGCCATGCTTACCGGGGACTCCGGCTGGTCGTGGCAAAACGTGTTGCCCACCTTCATGGACATGGAAGACCACTGGAAAGGCGGCGACGAAAAGCACGGCAGCGGTGGTGAGCTGCATGTAGATACGCCGCGTGTCGGTTGGGAAATCCTTGATGCGTTTCGCGACGCCGCGGTGGAAAATGGCGTTCCGCGCATCGACGATTTCAATCGTGGCGATAACGAAGGTGTCGCGCGCTTTGATGTCACACAGAAAAACGGCATGCGCTGGAGCGGCACGCGCGCGTTTTTGCGCCCGGCCATGGAACGGTCCAATCTCACGGTCATCACCAACGCGCTGACGCACAAGCTGCGGCTCGAAGGCCGCACAGTGAAAGGTGTCGACTATTCCCGAGGCCGCAGCATGCAGTACGCCGGGGCGCGTCGAGAGGTCTTACTCAGCGCGGGCGCCATCGGCAGCCCGCAAATTTTGCAACTTTCCGGGATCGGCCCGGCGAAACTCTTGCGGGGGTTGGGCATTCCACTGGTGCACGATTTGCCCGTCGGCGAAAATCTGCAGGATCATTTGCAGCTGCGTCTTGCCTTCAAGATTCAGGGTGCGATGACGCTGAATACCCTGCTCGATTCATGGTGGTACAAGGCCAAGATCGCGCTGGAATACGCGCTTAAACGCACCGGCCCGATGACCATGCCGCCGTCGCAAACGGGCGCGTTTGTGAAATCCGACCCTGCGCAGCGCACGGCGAATCTCGAATATCACATCCAGCCGATTTCGCTCGACCGTTTTGGCGAGCCGCCGCACAAGTTTCCCGCGTTCACTGCCGCCGTCTGCAACTTGCGGCCCACGTCGCGCGGGCACGTCAGTATCAAATCTGCTGATCCGCGCGATCAGCCGGCGATCGCGCCGAATTATTTGTCGACCGAAACGGATCGAAAAATTGCCGTTGACGCCATACGCCTCACGCGGCGAATCGTACTGGAAAGCGATGCCCTGAAACAATATTCGCCGGAGGAATTCATGCCCGGCCCGTCTTTCCAAACCGACGAAGAATTGATTAAAGCCGCCGGCAATATCGGCACCACGATATTTCATCCCGTCGGCACCTGCAAAATGGGCAGTGCAGGCGATCCATCCGCAGTGGTCGACACCGATTTCAAAGTGCGTGGCATCAGCGGCCTGCGTGTGATCGATGCTTCGATCATGCCGACCATCACCTCAGGCAACACCAATGCACCGACCTACATGATTGCCGAGCGTGGCGCAGCGGCAATCAAGCGAAAATAATGTAAGTATCTGTTTTAATTAACTTTTATTTGAGACCGGCAGTATGACTGACACTTTAATCACCCGCCGTACCGCGCTTGTCACCGGCGCCTCCTATGGCATCGGCGCAGCCATCGCTGAAGTTCTCGCGCGAGACGGCTTCAACGTTGCTGTAACGGAACTGAAAACCGACGCACTCGCCGATACGCTCGGCAAGATTGCTGCACAAGGCGCGCGCGGCCACGCTGTCGCGCTCGATACGCGTTCGCAGGACAGCATCGAGGCCTGCCTGCACGAAGTCGTGCAAACTTTCGGAAAGCTGGATCTGCTGGTCAACAACGCGGGCGTACTGTCGCGCAAATCTGTCGTCGACATCACACGCGCGGAATGGCAGGCGGTGATGGATGTGAATCTCACTGGTACGTTTTTCATGAGTCAGGCCATGGGCCGCCATCTCATCAGTGGCAAACGCAAGGGCGCCATCATCAGTATCGCTTCCACCCACGGCTTTCTCGGCATCGCGAATACGTCGGCCTACGGCATCAGTAAGGCCGGGATTTCACACATGACGCGCATGCTCGCCATCGAATGGGCGGAGCACGGGATTCGCGTCAACGCCATCGCCCCGGGCACCACGGAAACGCCATCGCGCAAGGCCTCGTTCGACGCCGACCCGAAGCGGCGGCAGACGCTGATTGAGCGTATTCCGTTCAAGCGCTTTTGCACCGAGGCCGACGTAGCGGGCGCCGCAAGTTATCTCGCCAGCCCGGCGGCCGATTATGTGACCGGGCAAACGCTACTGGTGGATGGCGGCTTGACGTCCTATTGAACGGGCGGCATCTATCTAATCTGCCTTCGCACCCGCCGCGCGCACAACCTTCGTCCACTTGGCGATTTCCGCACGCAGGAATTCACCGCACGCTTCTGCGCTGTTGCCCACCGGCTCGGTGCCCAGCGCGGCGAAGCGATCCTTCACGGCCGGGCTTTGCACGGCCTTGGCGATTTCGCTATTGAGCCGCGTCATGATGTCGCGCGGCACCCCCGCCGGCGCCAGCATCATGTACCAGCCGGTGACTTCATAGCCGGGAACGCCGGATTCCGACCCCGTGGGAATTTCCGGCGTTAGCGCAAGCCGCTTTGGCCCGGTGACCGCCAGCGCGCGCAAGCGGCCGCTTTTGATCGGCCCGATGGCCGCCGTGGTGCTGCTCATCATGAAATCGGTTTCGCCGCTCATCAAGGCGGTCGCAGCTTGCGCAGCGCTTTTGTAAGGCACGTGAACCAGCGTCGTTCCCGTCATGTATTGCAGCAGCACGCCGCCCAGATGATTCGCGCTGCCGTTGCCCGACGAACCATACGTCACCCTGCCCGGCCGCACCTTCGCCAGCGCAATCAAATCCTTGACCGTTTTCACCGGCACGCTGGGGTGCGTCGACAGAAAATACTGCCCGGTCGTCAGTTGCGAAATCGCCGTCAGATCCTTCACCGTGTCGTACGGCAGTTTCGCGTGCAGGCTGGGATTGATGGATATCTCCGGCGAGGCCGTCATCAGCGTGTAGCCATCCGGCGCGGCTTTCGCCACCACCTCGGTACCGATAATCGTGCCAGCGCCGGGACGGTTTTCAACCACCACGGGCACGCCGATTTGCTCCGACAGTTTTTGCGACACGATGCGCGCAGTGACATCCGTGCCGCCGCCCGCGCCAATCGCGACAATCATGCGTAATGGGCGCGCGGGGTAGCTTTGCGCCAGGCCATCCGCCGCATGCGCACCCAACGCGGCAAGCGGCGGCAAAATGTTCAGCAATAGTCGTATGCGCCCTTGGCGTTGCATGGCATTCATCCACAAAGTCAGTCCGGCGGCGGATCATAATCGAGATTGCCCGCAGATCTGGCGGAATGCCAGCATAGTCACCGCGTGCTCCGCCAAATAGGCCTGCGCCGCCAATGCGTGGTACGCTTGGCGCAACATGCCAGCAACATGATGTGGCCCTCTCCAGCGCAATCTTAAATTATTAAATAAAAACAAATACTTATGAACAACCCCCGGCAGGAATACCGCTACTTCAACTTTGTCATGGTGGCGTTCGTCACGGTGTTGATCTGTTCCAATCTGATTGGCCCCGCAAAGATCGCGCAGATTGATTTGCCGATGTGGGGCCTGCTCACCTTTGGCGCAGGCGTGCTCTTCTTCCCGGTGTCGTATGTGTTCGGCGACATACTCACCGAAGTCTACGGCTACTCGCGCGCACGGCGTGTCATCTGGAGCGGCTTTGGTGCACTGGCATTCGCTTCGATCATGGCGAGCATGGTCGTTGCCCTGCCCCCCGCCCCGTTCTGGAAGCATCAAGCCGCATACGAGGTAGCTTTCGGCTCCACGTGGCGCATCGTGCTGGCATCCATGATCGCTTATTTCTGCGGTGAGTTCGTCAACTCGCTGGTGCTGGCGAAAATGAAAATCCTGACGCAGGGCAAACACCTGTGGAGCCGCACCATCGGTTCCACCATCTTCGGTGAGGCCGTCGACTCGGCGCTGTTTTACCCGCTGGCGTTTTACGGCACCGGCATCATCCCGGATGAGAAACTGCCGATGGTCATGCTCGCACAGTTCGTACTGAAAGTCAGCGTCGAAGTAATTTTCACGCCGTTTACGTACTGGCTCGTCAATTGGTTAAAGCGCGCCGAAAATGAGGACTACTACGACCGTCAAACCGATTTCAATCCGTTTCATTTGAAGGATTGATACGCCACTCAGTTCAGCGCCGGGCAAATAAGGGAAGATGGTCAGGGAGGTGAGATTCGAACTCACGACCTCCTGCTCCCAAAGCAGGCGCGCTACCAGGCTACGCTACACCCTGACGTGTTTGTATTTTAGCCCATTTGCCGCGTTTCAGGCTGCACCGGCCCGCAGAGGTGCCCTATTCCAGTTCGCGTAGACTTGGCAAACTGGACAATACTGATCGGCTCAGCCGACCTGATTCATGACGGAATCCAAAAACTGGCGTACTCCGGGCCTGGTCATTGCCTGCGCAGGGCTGGCGATGACTATCGTGCTGGGCATAAGGCATGGCTTTGGCCTTTACCTGCAACCCATGACACTCGATTTAGGCATCAGCCGCGAGACGTTTGCCTTCGCCATTGCGCTACAGAACCTGATATACGGCTTTTCCCAACCGCTCACCGGCATGATTGCCGACAAATTCGGCGCGGCACGGGTAATGGCTGGCGGCACGGTGCTTTACGCCATCGGGCTGGTGCTGATATCGCATTCGACTTCGGGCATGGAACTCAACCTGAGCGCCGGGCTGATTGTCGGCACGGCCATGGGCTGCTGCGGTTTCAGCACGGTGTACGGCGTTATCGGCCGCACGGTCGCACCCGAAAAACGCAGCACCGCCATGGGTATCGTCGGTGCTGCGGGCTCGCTTGGCCAGTTTTTGATGCTGCCTTACGGGCAGGTGCTGATCAATCATTTGGGCTGGCAGCAGGCGCTGCTGGTTCTGGCCGTCACCGTGCTGGTGCTGCTGCCGCTGTCCGCCGCGTTGGTGGAAGACCCCGCTGCGAGGGAAAAAACGCCCTCAAAACAATCCATTCCAGCGGCGCTGCGCGAGGCGTTCAGCCATCGCGGCTTTATCCTGATGTGCCTTTCCTATACCGTCTGTGGCTTTCAGTTGCTGTTTGTATCCGTGCATTTTCCGGCATATCTGATCGACCAAAAGATGACGCCAGCCACCGGCATGATCGCGCTGGCGCTGATCGGGCTGTTCAACACCGCCGGCAGTTACACTTGGGGCTGGCTGGGCGGGCGTTACACCAAGAAATATCTGCTCGCCACACTCTACTTCACACGCGCAATGGTGGTGATGGCGTTCATTCTTGCGCCGCTGTCGCCGATGTCGGTGTATCTGTTCTCGGCGGCGCTGGGATTTTTATGGCTGGGCACCGCGCCAGTCACCAGCGCGCTCATCGCGCAGATTTTCGGCCCGCGCTATCTGTCGACGCTGTCTGGCTGCGCCTTCATGTTCCATCAGGTCGGCAGCTTTCTCGGTGTTTGGATCGGCGGGCGTATTTTCGACACCACGGGTTCCTACACCCTGATGTGGTGGATCATCATAGCCGCCGGCGTCGTGGCCGCGCTGCTGACACTACCGGTGGACGAGCGGCAAATACCGCGTGCGGCCGGTTCTGTGGCGTAGCTTTGAGCGCGTTCGCAGCACTCTGTCGTTTCAGGTCGTAGCGCTGCGCGAACGTCCCGCTTCCTCGCGCAGCCATGCGCGAAACGCCGCTACTGCGGGCCGCTCATCCGCATGTTCGTTACTCGCCATGTAATAGCCGTCAGGCAGCTTGACCGTTAGATCAAACGGCGCTACCAGCTTGCCAGTGGCGATATCCTCGGCCGCCAGTACCGGCATGCTCGCCAGTACGCCCACGGCATCAATGGCCGCTTCGAACGCCAGCACCGCGTGGCTGAAATGCGGGCCCTTGTTGGCGTCGACATCGTCGATGCCCGCCTCGCGCAACCACAAGCCCCAGAAGGGTTCGTTGTCGTAAAGCTCGCCGGTATCGTCGTGCAGCAGCAGATGGTGTTTCAGATCGGCCGCGGTTTTCAGCGGGTTTTCACCGGTCAGCAGCTTCGGGCTGCAGATCGGCGTAATGCTCAAATCAAGCAGCCGCTCAACCAGAATACCGGTGACATGCCCCCGGCCATAGAGGATCGCCACGTCCGAATCGGCGAGCCATGCTTCGACCGTGGCGCGCTCGGCGACGTCGCCCTTGCCATCAACGCTGACGCGGCGCATGCGCGCGGTAATACGCACATCAATTTCCGGGTGCGCGGCAATGAAGCGGTGCAGTCGCGGCATTAGCCACCGGGAGGCAAACGACGGCGCGGCACTCACCGTCAGAGACCCACCGCCCTGCTGGCTGCGCAGAATGGTTACCGCCTGCGCCATGCAGTCGAAGCCTTCACCGAGCTTGGGCAGCGCCGCCTTGGCCACATCGGTGAGTTCCAGTGCGCGGTTGTAGCGCCTGAACAATTGCACACCCAGATACTCCTCCAGCGCGCGGATCTGGTGGCTGACGGCGGCGGAGGTCACGTTCAGCTCGATGGCGGCGCGTTTCACACTCAAATTGCGCGCGGCCGATTCGAAGGCCTTGAGTGAGTTCAGCGGTGGCAGACGTACCGGCATGATTTCACCTCTTTTTCGCAGATTAAATTTATCTCAATTGAATCTGGATTATAAGTCAGTTGATGCGATGCAACAAATTCTGCAAACTACAGTCTATGGATTAGCAGTAAGTAATTGAACTTTAATAGTTAATGCAAATCCGTTGGAAATGACACATTTAAATAAAAAAGGAGACTCAGCATGGAAAAGACGTTTAAATCACCCGAAAGTTCAGAATTATATAAAAAAATTTATGCATTGAACTTGTCCCCCTTGGCGCGGGAAGAAGCCGTGGGCGCACTGAAAATTGCACAAGCCCTCGTCGGTACTGCGTTCTGGGTAGTGAGCAAGTTGCGTAAATTGGGTTCCGTGGCCCCGGCAACCGGCGCTACTGTCGGCAAGTTGAAGCATCAGTAACGGGATAGCCGCGACCGCGCGGCGGTACAGCTAGAATGGTTACCGCCGCGTCGTGTGATCAGCCGTAAGGGATACGAACCGGACAAGCCGTGATGCGATTTGAGCTCAGGGCTGTGCTGTTCTGTCGCGCACGCGGTCAAATTCGGCGAGGATCATGTCGGTCAAGTCCGTCGGCATCGGCACCAGCCGTGCCCGCAGCACACCGGCAAGCTCCTCGCGCGTATCGGCGGGCATGCGTTCGTATTCCTCGCGCGCCTCGGCAGCGATACGCTGCTTGCGCGCCATCGGCAAATTGTTCAATGCCTCGTGCGCCTGCCGTACCGCCGAGGCTTTCACCGCCAGATCCGCGATGATCGAGGGCACTTCCGGGGCGTTTTTAGGATCCTGCAGAATCCGCCGCACGTGCTGATAGACCTCATCGCGCTGCCCTTCCGTTAAGTACACAAACCCTTCATCGATCAGCCGCCGCAATTGCGTATCGTCCATACCCAGCGGGTAGCCCGGCTGAGCGGACACCGGCGGACGCGCATTGGACGGCGCTGTGGCGCGATCCACTGAAGATTCAATACCCGCGCTGATCACCTTGTCGCGCACGGCGCGCAGCAACAACAGCGTCAGCGGATCCAGCGCATAGGCAGGCAGGCACAACAAGCCCGCAAGCAGACCGACCATCAGGCGGCGTGGCAAACGCAATCGCGACCGAAATCCACTTCCACGCTTCATGCGCGATGCTCCTCGTCACTACGCGGTTCATTGGAAATCACCACATAGTTTATAAGTCTTTGTTTTTATTATTAAATAATGCGGGGACGGAAGCTGTCAAGCAGTGCGCGCCAGCGCCCTGCTTAGCTGTTGCGCAAACCTCAATCCGCCTTGATGCCGGCCTGCTTGATGACGCGCCCCCACATCGCCACTTCTTCGATGATCACTTTCCTGAAATGCTCGGGCGAACTCGCCACCACATCCGCGCCATCCTTGGCGAAACGTTCAACGATATCCGGCGAACGCGCGGCACGAACCATGTGTTCGTTGAGTATTTTGATTATCGGCGCAGGCGTTGCCACTGGCGCCACCACCCCGACCCAGCTTTCAAACTGATACGGCACGCCGGATTCCAGCACTGTCGGAATATTCGGCAGCATGGGCAGGCGCTTGGGACTGGTCACCGCCAGCACGCGCATGCGCCCCGAATTGACGTAACTCACCGCCGCCACCACCGCCAGCCCGCTCATGTCGACCTCTCCCGACATCAGCGCGATCAGCGCCGGGCCACCGCCCTTGTACGGCACGTGTACAAACTTGACGCCGGTTTGTGTCGCCAGCAATTCGACGCCCAAATGCGTGAGCGTACCGGCGCCGGAAGTGCCGAATTTGATGGTGCCGGGATTTTGTTTCGCGAGCGCGATCAGTTCGCGCACGTTTTTCGCCGGGACCGACGGATGCACCGCGATCATGCTGGGCGACGACGCAATCAGCGACACGGCCGCGAAATCCTTCTCCGGGTCATAGCCGAGTTTGGAGAACATCGACACATTCGCCACCAGCCCTACGGTGTTGGCAAGCAGCGTATAGCCATCGCCAGGCGCACGCGCCACCAGTTCGGTACCCAAATTGGTGGACGCGCCGGGACGCGCTTCAAGCACCACGCTCTGACCGATGCTCTCGCTCATTCGGGGTGCGATCACGCGCATGATGGTATCGATGCTGCCGCCGGGCGGCACCGGCACGATCACGCGAATGGGCTTCACCGGAAACGTACCGGTCTGCGCCGTAGCCGCCATGCTAACGGCCAGCATTCCCAGTCCCAGAACTGCCATTGGTTGCATCACGTGTCGCTCACGCGTTAACCGCACCTAACCTTGGATCTTGATATTCGACTCGCGCAGGATTTTCGCCCAGCGGTCATGCTCGACGCGCATGCGCCGTTCAACGTCTTCGGCGGTGCCGCCCGCTACTGCCATGCCCTGCGCGTCCAGCGTCTTGCGTAAGTCGGCATCCTGAAACATTTTGTTCATTTCACCGTTCAGCCGCGCAATCACCGCTGATGGCATGCCCTTGGGCGCAACAAACGCAAACCAGGATTCCACGTCAAAGCCGGGTACGGTTTCGGACAGCGCGGGAATGGCCTTTTGTGCGGGCCAACGTTGCGCGGTGCTTACCGCCACTGCGCGCAAGCGCCCCGCCTGTACGTATGGCAGCACCGGTAGCATGCCGGTCATCATCACTTGCGTCTGACCGGATAGCAGATCGGTCATGCCCAACCCCGTGCTTTTGTACGGCACGTGCAGCATGCGCATTTGCGTGAGGCTCATCAGATATTCCATCGCCAGATGCGTAAGACTGCCCACGCCGGGCACCACGAACGACAATTGCCCTGGCCGCTCGCGCACGAAGGCGATTAATTCCTTTGCCGTTTTTGGCGGAATCGACGGGTGAACCACCAGTGTCAGGGGCGAATAACCCACGCGGATCACGCCACTCAATCCCCCGATAACGTCATACGGCGGTTTGTGCGCGGCAATGGTCGCGGGCACGCTGCCGGAAATCAGCATCAAGGTATAGCCGTCCGGCGCGGCCTTCACCGCCATGCCGATGCCGATCAGCCCGCCCCCGCCGCCACGATTGTCCACCACGAATTGCTGCCCCAGCGCATCGCCGAGCTTGGCCGACATGATGCGGGCCACGCTGTCGCTGCCGCCGCCCGCGGCCATCGGCACGATGACACGTACCGCTTTCATTGGCCATGACTGCGGCTGCGCCACAGTGCACGCCAACGCCCCCACCACACCACTCGCAACGCGCACACAAAAAACACGGGGCGAACCGGTTGAAATGCCAGCCCGCCCCGCGCGATTCACGTCAGAATCCGGTTGCAATTAGCTGTTATGCGGCGTCGCCCACTGCCCGGCGTCGTAGCCGGGACGGTAGTTGCGGTTGGTCTGCACCGGGTTGCGGTTGACCAGCGGCCGCCCGTACAGCGGATGCGTGATGCTGCGCACCTCGTGCTCGATGCTGTAGAGGAACTTGCCGTCGGCCGGATCGACGATATCCTTGAAGCGGTATTGATACTGATCGCTTTCCTCGGTGATCAGATTGTGATCCTTCAGCCATTTGTGCGGGCCGGAGAAATCGGCAATATAGATTTGCAGATGGTGGCCATCGTATTCCGGAAGCGGCTTGCTGGTCTCGCGGAAAATCAGATACTGATGATGGCCGACCATAACGTGTGCGGCGCGCCCTGCCGGTTCGTCTTTCACCTTCGACGGCGCCTTGATCACCTGATTATAAAAACGCGCGATGCCATCGGCAGCGCCAGCGGGCACGTCAAATTCAACGTACGGGATGCCCAATTGCGTGCCGCCAAAGCGCGAGGGATCGGGCTCGTATACCTTGAACTTGTTGCCCCACGGACACGTGGTTTCGACATATTCGCCGCAATTCTTGTACGCAAATTTAGTGTTGGCAAGCTTGGGAGCGACATATTCCAGCCGCCGCAACAGCGCCGCGCGGTCGGGCTGCACAATGCCGGTGTGGCCACGCAGCACCTGCGTGCCGCGATTGGGCATGTGGATCTGGCTGCGGCCGATGTTCACCCACATGTTTTCCAGCCCAGTCATAATGTACGGGTCACGCGTCAAGCCCATGCCGCTGATGTAAAACAGCACGGCAGTTGTTTGATCCGGCACCATGGTGTTGGTGTGCTCCAGCCAAATTGAATTGCCGATGTCTTCCGCCGCGCGGTCAAATGCCGGGCGAGTGTTGTTGTCCATGCCGTGCTCCTTGAAGGTTTCCTGGTTAATTAGTGGGATACAGACCAAGTCTGGGCTGTAGTTTAAGGGTCCCGGATTTTCGGCCTGCGCTGGAATGCATCGCTGGCCAAACCGGTTAGCTGGCGGATTTTAACGCGAAGTGGCGCCGTCCACTTTCCCGTCACGGCGCCCGTCAGATGAACGGCGGCTTCTCCCCTATTCCGCTAGCCGCGCCATTGAATGCCTGAAAAAGAACCTGATAACTATCTGTTTTTATTATGAAACTTCTTGACTCACCCCATATGCCTGATTGCTTCGAGCACGCGAAGCGGCTACCATGAAGACCACCGGCGACCAGACGCCAACGAGGGGATAAAACATGAGCGACGAAGAAGCTAAAACCAAGGTCATCATTTTGACGAGCAACTATCGCATCCGGGGGCAAATTCACCTGCAGCCGGGCGCGCGCGTGACCGATTTCATGATCGATTCCAAAAATTTCGTCGCGGTAACCCACGTGGAAATCTGGGGGCACGACGGCCGGCTCATCATGGCGGCCCCGTTCATCAACGTCAGCCGCGATCATATCGAAATCATCACACCCGACGTTGCGCCACCATCAGCCGCTGCGTTGCAGGCTGCCCCCAACCGCGCCCTGACACTGAATGTAACCCATCCGTAACTATTTGATTTAATTAAATTTTATGTGCGTTACGCCGGCACGGCAGCGACCGACGCAATCGCCGAGAATAGGTTATTCACCGTCTGTTGTGTGATGCCGCGCGTGATGAACACGATGCGCGTTTCGTGGTCGTCGCTCGGCCATTTTTCCAGTTCGATGGGCGGGTGAAAGAGGTGCTGCACCCCCTGCAAAATGAGCGGCCCCTTGTGCCCCGCCACGTTGACAAGGCCCTTCACGCGAAAGAGATCAGCACCACGCAGCGTGCCCAACACTTCCATGCACTGCGAAAACGACGCCCACGTAAACGGCTCCTTGAAGCGCAGGCAGAACGAAATCACGCTGGTGTCGTGACGGTGGGAATGACCGTGCTCGTCTTTGCCGTAATGGCCGTGATCGTGTTCATGCTCCTCCGGCCCCATCCAGCGCTCGACGTCTTCCAGCCGCGACTGCATGCTGCGCAGCGCCACATCGATCAGAAATGCGAGTTCGATTTCACCGTTGATCGCGCGCTTCACCGGGGCACGCGGGTTAAGTTTTTGTAGCGCTGCCTCGAGCGCTGCGGCTTTGGCCTCGTCGACGAGATCTGTCTTGGTAATCACCAGACGATCCGCCAGCGCCGCCTGCTTCACCGGTTCCGACAGCGTATTCAACTGCTCAAGGCCGTTCACCGCATCGACCAGCGTCACCACGCAATCCAGCCGGTATTGCGACTGCAGCATGGTGTCGGTCATCAGCGTCTGCATCACCGGCGCGGGGTCCGCCAGCCCGGTGGTTTCAATCACCAGCCGGTCGAAATCCATGATCACGCCGTTGCGCCGCTTGATGAACAGATCGCGCATGGTTTCCTGCAAGTCACCGCGCAGCACGCAACACAGACAGCCATTGTTGAGCAACATCATCTGCTCGGACGACACCTCTACAAGATCGTTGTCGATCGCTTGTTCGCCGAGTTCGTTGACGATCACCGCGACCTTGTTCATGTCGGGGCGCTTCAATAGCTTGTTGACCAACGTGGTTTTGCCGCTGCCTAAAAAACCGGTGATGACACTCACCGGAATTCTTCCAGAGAGCGCGCTACGGCCTAAAACGGGAGCTTCCATGTTTGCGTAATAATTGAGAAGTTAGGCGTGAGGCGCGTGGTTACTGCGTCCACTCAACCACATAAAGCCCGCCGGTGAACCGGTCCTGGCAATACACCAGCCCGCGGTCATCCACCCACACGTCGTTGATTTGCACCGCGCCCTTGGGCGACAGTTTCGGCGTGCCAGGCACGAAGTACGCGACCTCCTGCGGCTGGTATGGATTGCTCAAATCATAGGCGCGCAACCCGCCGTTGAAGAAGGTGGCCAGAATGATGTTGTCCGAGCGCCACGCGGTCTCGGCGGAATAGTTTTCCCACAGATTATGCGAGCCAAAGCGGCCGCCGCGCTTGGCGAAGCTTTCCACCGGCGGCAACGGCACAGTGGACAGCGGCACGGGATTGGTTTCATCCGCGCCATTGAGCACCCAGGTCATTTTCGGCCAGTCCGCGCCGTTGTCGCGCACACACTCTTCCGTGGCAATCACCAGGTCGCGGCTGAACAACGGCATCATGGTATGCACAAAGCCGTTGAACGGCGGCGAATTTTTCCAGCGCGACACCGTCTTGATATTGGATTTGTCCTTGATATCGAGAATAAAACCGCCGCCGTCGATATAGCCGACATAGGCGCGGTCGGGCCGCTGCTTCGAGTAAACATTGGTATTGTGCGCGCGGTAACCGCCGTCCAGTTTGAGACGCGGCGGCGGTGCCTCCTTGTCGCCTACGCGCGTGCCCGGCATCCACCAGCGCCCGACCTCTGTCGGCTTGCTGGGATTGCGCACATCGATGATGCGATAAAACTGATCATCCTTGGGATTGGTCGGTTCAAAATCCGCCGCACCACTGGCAATATGCACATACTCGCCATCATCAAACCACACGCAGTGCACGCCACGCGAGAACTTGCCCGACGCGTCGAAGTGCGAAATCAGCTTGGGTTTTTCCGGAACGGTAATGTCGAACAAATCAAAGCCCGCAGGCTTCATGTCAAAGCCCTTGGTCTGATACGCCACCGCCATGGTGTTGCCCACCACGTCGAGCGAATTCGAGCGCATATCGCCGTGCGGCAAATCGGTCTGAATGACGAACTTCGGATTGCGCGGATCGGTCACATCCAGCGCGGTAAAGTTTTTGGGTGCGGATTCATGCGCCATCCACAGGATGCGCCGGCCGTCCTTCGCCTTTTGCATGCTGATGCCTTCGCCCATGCCGCCAAAGCCCTGCATCTCATGCTGCGCAATCTGCTTCATGTTGAAAGCCAGCGTTTGTGCGGCCTGGCTGGCCGGTGACATCGATTTTGCTTCGCTCATGGGCCTGTTTTCCTGTGATTGGTGTTAAGGTGATTGAGTATAACCAATTGATTTATTTAACCTTTTTTCGATTTCTGCGCGGGCTGCCCGCCATGCGCTCGAGCACCGCACACACCGCGCCGGTGTCTTCCTTCGCAAACCCCTGCGACAGCGCTGCCGAATAATACGCCTTGCTCGCCTCGAACAGCGGCACGGGAATATTCATCTCTGCCGCGAACGCGCCAATGATATCAATATCCTTCTGATATACCTCGCACTTCATGGTCGCTGCTTTGTAATCGCCCTTGATCATCATTGGGCCGCGCACTTCAAACATGCGCGACGTGCCCGCGCCGTCCCTGATGACCTTGTAAACCAGATTCAAATCCAGCCCCGATTTCAACCCCATTACCATCGCCTCGGCAGCGGACAAGTTATGAATGGTCACCAGCAGATTGGCGATGAATTTGAGCTTTGAACCATTTCCAAATTCGCCGCAGTAATGCATGCTGCGCGCGAACCCCTTGAAAACCGCGTCGCAGCGCTTCACCGCCGCTGCATCGCCGCTGGCGTAGACTGAAATATCCTTCGCCGCCGCCTGCGCCCCGGTGCCGCTGATCGGGCAATCCAGCACCGTGATGCCGAGCTCCGCGCAACGCGCACGAATGTCGTGTTTCACCTCCAGCGGCATGGTGCTGGCTTCGATCACGATCGTACCTTTTTTTGCGCCGGCGGCAATGCCCTCCTTGCCGAAAAACGCAGTTTCCATTGCCTTGACGCTCGGCAGCGACGTGATAATCACGCTGCACTGCCGCGCGACCGCCGCCGCTGACGCCGCGCAATCGCCGCCGCGTTTGGCGTGCGCCGCGCGCGCTTTTGTGTCGGGATCAAAGCCGATTACACCAAACCTTGCCGTCAGCAAATGTTGAGCGAAAGCGCCGCCCATGATGCCCAGACCAACCTGCCCTACCATTACTGGCTTTTTCATGTAAGTATTTGATTTAACGTATTTTTTAAGTTGCGTCCTGTGATTGTGCCCCTGGCAGCGACACGCTTCCGGCCGGCATTCTTAGAGTAATTCCGAAACCTTGGCTGACCTTGAAGTGTCGCGCCAAACATACCACTGAATGGTGGTTAATCCGCGCGCTACACACAAGTCCCTACCGGTTTACGCGGAACCGGCGACTGCTTCACGCGCCGCCCTTGCCGGGTACTCAAGATTCAAATGGCTTTGCCGATAAGGCTTTGCGGAACCGTGCAAAACGGAATGACATCGACAACTTACGCCAAATAATTCCATGCAAGTTCACTCTGGTAACTTTCAATTGAATTCGGGCTGGTCCGAGCCGCATCCCGTGGCACTCGACAGTCCGCAAACCCTGATCCTGGTTTTTGGCGCGAAAGCGTTCGAAAACAACACCGCGCCATTTGAAGGCTTGAGAGGCGCGTTTCCCCAGTCCGTTATCGCGGGCTGTTCAACGTCGGGAGAGATTTCCGGCGCGTGTGTGAACGATAACAGCATCAGTATTGCTGTTAGCCGATTTGAGCATACACGCCTGCGGCGTGCCATCGCGGAAGTATCCGATGCCAACGACTCGCCACGGGCAGGCGCACAGCTGGCCGCGGCACTTGACGGCGACGATCTGCGTTCGGTACTGGTACTTTCGGACGGCACCGTGGTTAACGGTACCGCACTGGTCGCCGGGCTGGCTGGCGGTCTGAAAAAAGATGTCTCAATATTTGGCGGGCTGGCCGGCGACGGCAGTCATTTCTCCAGCACGTGGGTGCTTGACAACGCCGTACCCAGACGCAACCGCGTGTGTGCCATAGGGTTTTACGGAGACCGCCTCCGCATCGGCCATGGGTGCGATCACGGCTGGTCCGATTTCGGCCCGGAACGCCGAATAACACGCTCGGAAGGCAATGTCCTGCATGAGCTGGACGGAAAACCCGCACTTGACCTCTACAAAAACTATCTGGGTGATTTGGCGTCCGGACTGCCGGGAAACGCATTGCTCTTTCCGCTGGCCATACGCCGAAGTGAAGACGAAACCTTGCCGCTGGTGCGAACCATTCTGGGCGTCGATGAAGCGCAAAAGTCGATGACATTTGCGGGTGACATGCCCGTGGGGGCGATTGCGCGGCTCATGCGCGCGAGCGATGACAGCCTGATCGACAGCGCCAGCGCCGCCATTGCCAGCGCGAATCACGACGGCATCGGCGCTCAGAGCGGTGCGCTGGTCATTTCCGTCAGTTGTGTTGGCCGCCGGCTGGTACTGGGCGAACGTACCGAAGAGGAAGTCGAAACCATATTGGAAGGCGCGCCGGCCGGTTCGCAGCACATCGGATTCTATTCCTATGGCGAAATCTCTCCCACGGTGTCTGGCGGCGTAAGCGACTTGCACAATCAAACCATGACCGTCACGCTGCTAACTGAAGTGTGAGGCCATGACGCCCGAGTCCAGACCGGCGCTCAATACACTGCTGCAACGGCAGCTCAAGCGCCTGGGCCTGACCAATCCGGCAATGCCGCCTGCCCCGGAAATCTGGCGGCAGTTGCTGGAAAAAGTCAGCCGCGCCTACACCGAGGCCGAACAGGAACGCTACCTGATGGAGCGCTCGCAGGCCGTGTCGTCCAGCGAGATGAACGACCTTAATCGGGAGTTGCGCGAAGCCCAAGGGCGTCTGAAAAGTCTCGTTTCCCTGTCATCGGATTGGGTTTGGGAACAAAACGCAGACCTGTGCTTTACCTATTTTTCGGAACAACATTCGGTCACCACGGACATCGACCCCGCCATTTTGCTGGGTACGCGTTGCATGGAAGGCGAGCCCTACCATGCAGCACAGGACCACCGATCCGCCTATCTCGATTGCGTCGGGGTGCACAGGCCCTTTCGCGATCTGACTTTCGGGTACAACGATGCCGCGGGCCAGCGCTTTTATATGCGCATCAGTGGCGAGCCGATCTTCGAGTTCAATGTCTTCAAGGGCTACCGCGGCGTGGCCTCCGACGTCACCAAAACGCGTCTGGCCGAGGAAAAGGTGGCGCACCTGGCGAGCTACGACGCCCTTACCGGTTTGCCCAATCGCCGCTCGTTCATTGTCGAGGTTGACCGCGCGCTGGAGCGATCGCTCCGCAGCGGCGTACCCTTCGCGGTGTTTTTCATTGATCTGGACCGCTTCAAGAACATCAACGACAGCCTCGGGCACGCCGCCGGTGATACCCTGCTGAAAGTGATAGCCACCCGGCTGACTCAGCTATTGAGAAAAACCGATATGGTGGCGCGGCTCGGCGGCGACGAATTCGTGGTGTTACTGGAAAACTGCATCGATGCCGCCATGCTCGCCAACATCGCCACGCGGGCGCTCTCAGCGATCAATGAAACCCTGTGCATCGAAAATTGCTGCTTTCAGGTGAGAGGCAGCATCGGCATCAGCATGTACCCCGAGGATTGCCAGGATGCGGCCACCATGCTCAAGCACGCGGATGCCGCCATGTATCTCGCCAAGAGCAAGGGCAAGAATAATTTCCAGTTCTACACTACTGAACTGGCGGAACGGGCCGAGCAACAGTTTTCGCTGGAAAGTGATTTGCGTCAGGCTGTCGAGCGCGAGGAATTCCAGTTGTTGTATCAACCCAAAATCAATATCGCATCGGGCAAGATGGTCGCGGTGGAAGCGTTGATCCGCTGGCGGCACCCGACCCGCGGGCTGATATCCCCGGGGGAATTTATCGCCCTGGCCGAGGAATGCGGCCTGATCGGCCCGATAGGCCAGTGGGTGATCAAGGCCGCCTGCCGGCAGGTGCACGACTGGCGATGCGAAGGGCTGCAATCGCCGCGCTGTGCGGTCAATCTGTCCGTACGGCAGTTCAACGTGGACGGACTGGTCGAAGAAGTGGTGCAGGCGCTGGCATCCAACCAGCTACAGGCCGATGCGCTGGAGCTGGAAATCACCGAGAGTCTGCTCATGGCCAATCCCGAGCGGGCGCTGGATATACTCTTGCAACTGCACCGGCTTGGCGTGCACATCGCCATCGACGATTTTGGAACAGGCTATTCCTCGCTGGCCTATCTCAAGCGTTTCCCCGCACAGACCCTGAAGATTGATCGCTCCTTCGTTCAGGACCTGCCTGACGATCAGGACGACGCCACCATCACCAAGGCGCTGATTGCCATGGCGCACAGCCTGGGCATGGAGGTCGTGGCGGAAGGCGTCGAAACCAGCGCACAACTGGATTTTCTGCGCGAAGCCGGCTGCGACGAAGTGCAAGGCTACTACCTGGGGCGGCCCATGGCGCCCCATGAAATCGCCGCGCGGCTGTTGCCGTGCCCGCTGGAAGCGAGTGCCGCGTAGAGCAAATCGGGAATTTCATAAGTATTTGTTTTTATTAATTTTTATTAGATCTCGTTATTTCGCCCGCGCCACCGCTCTCCCCCAGCCGGCACGCAGCGCCTTAACCTGATCCCGCGCCATTGCCGGTTCAAAACGCCGATCCACCTGCCACTGCGCGTCGATCGCCGCGCCGTCTTTCCAGTAGTTGACCGCCAGTCCCGCCAGATACGCCGCGCCCAGCGCCGTTGTTTCGGTGACGCGCGGACGCACCACCGGCACGCCCATGATGTCAGCCTGAAACTGCATCAGAAAATCATTGTGCGCGGCGCCCCCGTCCACCTTGAGTTCACCGATGGCGGCACCCGCGTCGGCTTGCATGGCATCCAGCACGTCGGCAGTTTGATAGGCAATGCTCTCGAGCGCGGCGCGCGCAATGTGCGCCGCCGTGCTGCCACGCGTAAGCCCGCTGATCGTGCCGCGCGCGTGCGGGTCCCAGTGCGGGCTGCCCAGCCCGGCGAACGCGGGCACGAAATACACGCCGCCGTTATCCGGCACGCCGCGCGCCAGCGCTTCGATTTCCCCCGACGACTTGATCAATCCCAGGCCATCGCGCAGCCACTGCACCACTGCGCCGGCGATAAAGACGCTGCCTTCCAGCGCGTACTGCGGCGCCGCGCCTGCTTGTGCGGCGCACGTCGTGAGCAATTGATGGCGCGATGCCATGGCGTCGCCGCCGGTGTGCATCAACATGAAACAGCCGGTGCCGTAGGTATTCTTCACGCTGCCAGGCGCAGTGCAGCGCTGACCGAACAAGGCGGCCTGTTGATCACCGGCGATTCCCGCAATCGCTATCGGCGCATCAAACACGCCGGGGGCCGTATGCGCCACCACACCGCTTGAACGTACTACGACGGGCAGCAGGCCTCGCGGCACGTTAAAACGCGCCAACAGCACTTCGTCCCACGCGCCTTCGCGCAAGTTGTAAAGCAACGTTCGCGAAGCATTCGATACATCCGTCACGTGCGCCGCACCGCCGGAAAGCTTCCACACCAGCCAACTGTCGATGGTGCCGAAAGCCAACCGGCCCTGCGCCGCCAGCTCCCGCGCGCCGATCACGTTATCCAGCAGCCACTGAATCTTCGTCGCCGAGAAATAGGCATCCACCACCAGCCCCGTACGCCGCGTGATGTCATCGGCGAGCCCCGCCGTTTTGAGCGCATCGCATGCCGCGGCCGTGCGCCTGTCCTGCCACACCACGGCGTTGTGCAGTGGCAAGCCACTGGTGCGATCCCAAAGCACGGTGGTTTCACGCTGATTCGCAATCCCGATGGCGGCAATGTCCCGCGCCTTGAGCCTGGCTTGAGCCAAGGCTTCGCGCGCGACAGCCAGTTGCGTGTCCCAGATTTCCAACGGATCGTGCTCGACCCAACCGGGCCGCGGAAATATTTGCCGGAACTCACGCTGCGCCATGGCGCGCACGGCCCCCGCGCCATTGAACACAATGGCGCGAGAGCTGGTGGTGCCCTGATCCAGTGCGAGTATGAAAGTCATCGGTGTCAAGGAACGGCAGATAAGCGACAGCAAAGATTAACGCAGATGCACGCGGAACGAAACCGCTGGTGGATACCTATAACCATCTGTTTTAATTGATATTTCCCCTATACATTGGTTTGTCGTCGGCTACCTCTTGCTGCTATCCTCCCGCGCGGTCACAGGCTTCTTGACAAGCCCCACCACAATCCACGCCATAAGACTTGGGTAGCAACCCCATTAGGCTAAAATACGCGCCTTCGTTTTACCCCCCCTCTGAAGGATAGATTCGTGAAACAAATCAATGTAGCCGTTATCGGCACCGGCTGGTGCGGTGGCATACGAGCGGAAACCTGTGCCATGAATCCGCTGGTGAACGACCTGCATGTGGTCGAAACCCGGCCGGAACGCCTGGCGGAAATCAGTGCCAAGACTCGTGCCAAGACGGCCACCGCCGATTACCGTGACATCATTAAACGCGACGATATCGAGGCGGTGCTGATCTCCGCCACGCCGGAGGCGCTGCACTATCCGATGGCGCGCGAAGCGCTGTTGTCGGGCAAGCATGTATTCTTGGAGAAACCCATCGCCATTGAATTGCACGAAGCCGACGATCTGAATCATCTCGCGCGCAAGAATAATCTCAAATTCACCATCGGCTACTCGCAACGCTTTAACCCGAAGTACGCTTATGTGAAGCAGGCACTGAAAGACGGCACACTGGGCAAACCGGTGAGCGCGCTGGTGAGCCGCCACATTGGCCGCGGCCTCGGTAAAAAAATTACGGGTCGCTCCAAGCTTTCGCCCGCTGCGATGGAAGCCACGCACGATCTGGATTTCGTGATGTGGTGTTTGCAGCCGGCGAAACCGGTGCGCGTGTATTCCACGGTGAACTACGGCGCCATGCGCGAGTCGACGGGCGCGGATATTCCCGACACGCAGTACATCACGGTCACCTTCGATAACGGCGTATCTTGCGTGGTATGCGCGGGCTGGAGCCTGCCACCCGCCTATCCGAATTTTTCGATGACATGGATCGAGATGATCGGTACCGAAGGCGCGCTCATCATCGACGACACGCACCGCGATACGCAGCTGACCACCATGAAATCTGGCATCGTTCACCCGATGTCCACCATGCCCGGCGAGCCGGTGGCGCACACCTACGCCGGCCCCATGGCGTCTGAAACCGTGCATTTTTTAGAGGCCGTCGCCTGCGACCGCCCGGTGCTGGTCACCGGCGAAGAAGCGCGCGACGTGATGGAGGTTTACATCGCCGCCGATTTGTCGGCAGAGCGGAATGAGCCGGTGAATTTGCCGTTGCCGGAATCGCGGGCGGCAGGGGCGGCGCGGTAGTCGAAGAAAGGCAAACCCTCTTTTGACGCAGATTTGCGTAGATCTTCGCAGATAAAACCCGAGCGTTAAACTGCGTTCATCTACGTGAATCTGCGTCCAAGTTTTTGAACTGGACTTAAGGATGAAAAAAGACCTCAAAAAAATCGGCCTCGCCATTATCGGTGCGGGCCGCGTCGGCCTGATTCGCGGAGAACTGGCCTCGCGCCACCCCTCCGTTGGCTGGATCGGCATCGCCGAAAAGCAGCCCGAACGCGGCGAAATCGTCGGCCACAAATGCCACGCCGACTACATCACCACGTCGTACAAAGACCTGCTGTCGCGGCCTGAAGTCAACGCGGTGATTGTCTGCACCGATGAACATCTGCACGTCGATCCAGTCATCATGGCAGCGGAGCGCAATCTGCCGTTGTTGATCGAAAAGCCGCTAGCAACTGACCTGGCGGAATCCGAACAAACGCTCGCCGCCATCGAAAAGGCCGGCGTGGATGCGGTTATCGGCTACACCCAGCGTTTCCGCCGCCGCTGGCTGGTGGCAAAAGAAAAAGTGCGCAACGGTTCACTTGGTGAAGTCACCATGGTCACCTCGCGCGCATTCATGAACCGGCTGGTGGCCATCGACAATTACAAGCGCAGCGACAACCGCGCCGAAGTGACGCCGATGGTGATTTCCGGCACCCACGCGCTCGATATCGTGATGTGGCTGATGGAAGCGAAAACGCCAGTGGAGGTTTACGCGCGCTCGGTCAACAAGGCGCTCGGCAAAGATTGGCAAGGCGTGGACGGCACGGGCTACACCATCAGTTTCGACGACGGGGCGATTTACCACGGCGTGATTTCCTGGGCGCTGCCGGAAATCTGGCCGGGCGCGGTGTATTCACTCGAAGTCGGCGCGGTGGGCACGGAAGGGGTACTCACCATCGACGACACACACCGCGACATGGTGCTCGCCACTAATCTGATTCAGGCAGAAGGTTACGCGCCAGACAAACGGCGGCACGTCGATTTTCTGACGAGTTATCCGGTGGGCGACATGGCGCTGGGCGAACTGCGCGGCCCGATGCGCGAAGAAACCAACTCATGGTTGAATCGCGTTTCACTTGGCGTACCCACGCAGCACGCCACCGCGCGCGAAGGCCACAACCGGTTGATGCTGACCAAGGCCATCGATCTGTCCGCGAAGTTGAAGCGTCCGGTGAAGCTGCCGATTACGCCGGAAGATGAAAAAGCAACGGCATGATGAGCAATCACAGCACACCCAGGCCATCATTCTGGTGTGGCAAGACTGACTGCGGTTGGTGATCTGCCATTGCCTGTTCGCAGGGATTCACCGAGGAGAATGATTTGAAAAAAAATATTATAAAACAAATACTTACAGTAGCGCCGGCCGCAATCCTTTGCACCGGCGCAGCGGCGCAAGATTATCCCAGCCGCACTCTGCGCATGGTGGTGCCGTTCGCCCCTGGCGGCGCCTCTGATCTGGTCGCGCGCATTTTGCAGCCGCGCTTTACGGAACTGTTGAAGCAGCAGGTCGTGGTCGACAACCGTTCGGGCGCCGCCGGTAATATCGGCGTGGAAGTCGCGGCCAAGGCCAACCCCGACGGCTACACGATATTGCTCGGCAATGTCGGCACCATGGCAATCAACGCCAATATCTTCACCAAATTTCCCGTGAAGCCGCTGGCGGACCTGATGCCGGTCACTCAAGTGGTTGATGTCGCTGGCAGTCTGGTGGTACACCCCGCCCTGCCGGCAAAATCCGTCAAGGAACTCATTGCCCACATGAAGGCGAATCCGGGCAAACTGAATTACGGCTCGCCCGCGCCCAGCAGTGCCAACACGCTGGAAATGCACATGTTCATGCTGGCCACTGGCACACAGGCGCAGCAGGTCAATTACAAGGGCGGCGCCGGCCCCGCAATGATTGGCCTTCTTGGCAACGAAGTGCAGGTCATGTTCACCACCTTTTCATCTTCAGTGTCGCACGTGAAAACCGGCCGCGCGCGCATGCTGGCCGCCATCGCCGCAGAGCGTGTCCCGGCGCTACCCGACGTGCCCACCATGCGTGAGCAGGGCCTCAACATGGCGGTGGGTTCGTGGCAAGGCATTTATGTGCCCAAGGGCGCGCCGGTCGCCGTGGTGAAAAAACTCTTCGACGTGTCGCACGAAACCATGCGCCACCCGGAAGTCGTGAAGCGCATGGCCGATAGCGGCGTCACCATTGTTACCAGCAAATCGCCGGAAGACTTCGGCGTTTTCTGGAAGAGCGAACACGAGCGCTTCGGCAAGGTTGTGCGCGACGCAAAAGTTCCCACGGAGTAATTCGCACTCATGCCGGCCGCCCTGCCCCGCCCCAGCATCACCGGCGTCATACTCGCCGGCGGCCAGGGGCGGCGCATGGGCCATGTCGACAAGGGCTTGCAACGGCTTGACGGCAAACCCATGGTGCAATGGGTACTTGAGCGATTCGCGCCGCAGGTAGATGAGGTAATCATCAACGCCAATCAGAATGTCGCACAATATCAGACGCTGGGCCACAAAGTCGTGCCTGACGCCATCGGCGGTTTTGCCGGACCGCTCGCCGGGTTACATCGCGGCCTGAGTGCCGCCACGCATGAACTCGTTGCCACCGTGCCGTGTGATTCGCCGTTCCTGCCGCTGGATTTGATCGCGCGTTTGTACGGTGCGCTAAGTACAAATCAAGCCGAACTCGCTGTCGCCCGAACCGGCGATCAGCCGCATCCGGTGTTTTGCCTCACGCACAAATCGGTGCTGCCGGGGCTCACCACTTTTCTCGAAAGCGGCGGGCGCAAGATCGATACGTGGTACGCGGCGCTCAAAGTGGTGGAAGTGCGGTTTGATGATGAAGCTGCGGCATTCAGCAACATCAACACGCCGGATGAATTGCGGCAAATGCAGCGGAGCCCCGCGCAGTAGTTCCAGTCGTTCGTCTGGATTCCCGCTGTTCCTGCGCTACCGCCTTAGAGGCTTTTGCAGCTTTTTCTCTCGCTCCAGCAAGGCCCGTTTCCGAGCCACCCCCTAGCGGTATCCGGCCAGTTCACCGTCAGCCCGCACCACGCGATGACAGGGGATCGCGACCGCCAGCGTGTTCGCGGCGCAGGCGCTGGCCACCGCCCGCACGGCCTTGGGCGAACCCATGCGCGCCGCGATTTCACGGTAGCTGGCGGTTTCGCCGCGCGGGATTTTTTGCAGCACCTGCCACACGCGCTGCTGAAACGCAGTGCCGCGCACGTCCAACGGCAGGTTCACGCTGCGCGCGGGTGTATCCACCAGCCGCACGGCCCGCGCCACCCATAGCCCGAACTGCCGATCGCCAGCGGCAAGCCGCGCCTTCGGGAACACGTCATGCAATTCCTGCGTGAGCGCGGCAGCCTCATCACCCAGCCACAGCGCGCAGACGCCCCTTACGCTTGCCGCCACGAGGACAGTCCCCAATGAACACGGGGCAGTGGCGTAGCGGATAGCGGTGTCCGCACCGCCCGCGCGATAGCTCTTGGGTGTCATGCCGAGCAAGGCATCGGCCTTTTCATAGAAGCGGCTGCCGGCGTTGTATCCCGCGCCGTATATCGCTTCGGTGATCTTCCCGCCATGACGCAATTCATTACGCAGTCGTTTTGCGCGATGTGCCACAGCATACGCTTTGGGTGTAACGCCGGTCGCGGCCTTGAACAAGCGATGAAAATGGTAAATGCTCATCTGCGCCAGCCGTGCCAGTGTGTCAAGGCTGGGTGCGTCCTGTGCCTGCTCAATGTGACGGCAAATCTTCGCAATCGTGGCGGCATGGGCTTCCTGCAATGGCGGATCCTTTGGCTTGCAACGCTTGCACGCGCGAAAGCCTGCGCGCTCGGCTTCCGCGCAACTTGCATGAAAACTTACGTGGTCTGGCCTCGCCAACCGCGCCGCGCACGAAGGTCGGCAATATACGCCGGTGGTCTTGACCGCGTAGTAGAACTTGCCGTCCGCCGTGGGATCGCGTAAAGCTACGGCTTGCCAGCGCGGATCATGCAGAATTTTTGCCGCCGGTCGCGCAGTGTTCGCTGAAGATTTCATGGCCCGCCATAGTCACGGTTTCGATGGCTGGACTGTAGCGCTATCCATAGACGCAAACACTCCGCTCCTTGCTTTTGAATTGCCAATGGCAAGGCGCAGCTCTTTTGCGCCATTTGCAGCCCGCACCATGCCTGTCCGGCGCAACAGGATTTCGCCCTGCCAGAAACTACAATAACTATCTGTTTTTATAGATATTTTATCTAGCGCCGCGCCGCCCGCATCACACCTTTCACCTCGCGCACCATCGCCAGCACGCGCTGCAACTGATCCAGCGTGGCAATTTCCAGCGTGAAGCGCATGCGCGCGAGCATGTCGCGCGTGATGGTGTGGGTGGCCGTGACGTTGGCCCGCTCGCGCGTGAACACCTCGCTGATGTCGCGCAGCAGGCCGGTGCGGTCGAGCGCTTCGATGTCTACTTCCACCGGGAACGTTGCACCGGTCGCGGCGCCCCACTCCGCGGCCACGATGCGCGCGGCATCAAGCCGTTTAACGTTGGCGCAGTTCGCGCGATGCACGGTCACGCCGCGGCCGCGCGACACAAAGCCGATGATGGGTTCGGGTGGCGCGGGTTTGCAGCATTTGGCGGGCACGGTGAGCAGTTTGTCGACGCCCACCACCAGCACGCCGCCCTGATTATTCGTACGTGGCTTGCGTGACACCGGCATCGCCGGCACGGCTTGCGACGGGGGCTCGGCGGGCAGCGGCTTTATGGCGTCTTGCAGTCGCTTCGGCCCCACGTCGCCGCGCCCGATGTCGGCAAGAAAATCGTTGAGCTTTTCGTAGCCCTGCTCTTCGGCGAGCTTGTCCAGATTGAGCGCCGTCAAGCCGTTGCGCTGCAACTCCTTTTCGAGTACGGCGCGGCCCTGTGCCACGTCGGCGTCGAAGTTCAGACGGTTGAACCACTGCCGCACCCGCGCACGCGCGCTGGGGCTCTTGATGTAGCCCAACTGCGGGTTGAGCCAGTCGCGGCTGGGGCCGGCTTTGTCGTGCGCGGCGGCGGCAATCACTTCCACTTGCTGGCCGTTGCGCAGCACCGTATTGAGCGGCACCATCACGCCATCCACTTTCGCGCCGCGGCAGCGGTGCCCCAGCTCACTGTGCACGTGATACGCAAAATCCACCGGCGTGGCGCCCTGCGGCAGATCGACCACCTTGCCCTGCGGCGTGAAAACGTAAATGGTGTCGTCGAAGAGGCCCGTGCGAAACTGCGCGGCCAGCTCGCCGGTGTCCTTTACTTCGTCTTTCCAATCCAGCACCTGCCGCAGCCAGGCAATTTTTTCGCCGTATTCCCTGTCGTCGTTGCGATGGCCTTTTTGGCGCCCGCCGCCTTCCTTGTACTGCCAGTGCGCCGCCACGCCCAGTTCGGAATTCTGGTGCATCTCGTGCGTGCGGATCTGCACCTCGACCGATTTACCTTCCGGCCCGATCACCGCCGTGTGCAGTGAACGGTAATTATTGGTTTTGGGCTTGGCGATGTAATCGTCAAACTCCTTCGGGATCGGCGACCACAAGTTATGCACGAGGCCCAGCACCGCATAGCAATCCTTCACGTCATCGACCAGCACGCGCACCGCGCGCACGTCGTAGAGCGCCTCGAAATCCATGCCCTTGCGCTGCATTTTGTTGTGTATGCTGGTGATGTGCTTGGGACGGCCCATCACATCGCCCTTGATGCCGGCGCGCGCGAGCTCATCCTTGAGCAGCGTCATCACATGTTCAATATAACTTTCGCGGTTGGCGCGCTTGTCGTCGAGCAGACGCGCGATTTCCTTGTACGCCGCCGGCTCAAGGATGCGAAACGCGAGGTCTTCCATTTCCCACTTCAGCTGCCACACGCCAAGGCGGTTCGCCAGCGGCGCGAAAATATCGCGCGTAAGCCGGGCGGTTTGGCGGCGCGCGGCTTCATCGCTGCTCTTGACGGCGTGGCGCAAATCCTGCGTGTGATCGGCCAGTTTAATCAGCACCACGCGCACGTCCTGCACCATGGCCAGCAGCATTTTGCGCAGGGCTTCAAGCTGCGCGGGCTGGTCTTCCGGCCTGGCGCCGCCGCTATGCGTACCATGCGTACCGTGTGTACCCAGCGCCCCCATCGCGCTCATGCGCAACACGCCCTCCGCCAGGTCTGTAATTGCCACGCCGAACTTGTCGCGCACGCGGCGCGCGGCGCCTTCAGCCAGTGTCAGCGCCGGCCACAGTAAAGCGGCGGCGGCGGCTTCGTGCCCCAGCCGCAGCTCATCCACCAGCGACACCGCGCCCAGCACATGCGGCATGATCGCCTCGCCCTGCGGCAACTGACGGCCTTCGTAGAGCGGCGTGACATACGCCAGGGCGGCACGTAACTTGTCCGCCGCCGCTGCCGATTCGCGCGCGGCAACTTTGTCGATGGTGGCGTCAGCAGCCGCGTCGATCCGCGCCGGCGGCGCATCGTTGCCTGAGGTCACCAGTTTGAGATGTGAGGCGTTAGCCATGATCCATGATGCAAATTTAAACCGTACAGTATCCACGACCCATCAAGCAACGCGCATGCCTAGCCGCGCTGGGCCGGGCGTTGCTCAGGGCCTAAACTCATAACTATTTGATTTTATTGATAATTTTAAATCGGCCGCTACACCACCACCGTTGTCACGTCATAACTAAACAGCCAGCCGTAGCGCGCGCGCACCTTTTCGGGCGTCCACTCGCGGTTCACGTACGCCTCGGCTTCTTCGGCGTTACCGAGCGTGCGGCTCTGAAACCGTTTGCCGTTTTCAGCCGAGCCCGCGACCACTTTCGTCGTGCGTTCTATGCGCGCCCGCTCGTAACGCTGCCAGCCCTGCACCACGTCGCCGCCGGCGGCTTCCAGCGCGCGGCCGATGATGTAACCGTCCTCCAGTGACATCACCGCGCCCTGCGCCAGCATCGGCAACATCGAATGGCAGGCGTCGCCCAGCAGCGTCACGCGCCCCACACACCAGTGCGCCAACGGCTCGCGCGCGAACAGCGCCCACTTGTACGGCGTGGCGAAGTGATCGATCATGGCATGGATGTCGTCGTTCCAGCCCTTGAAGCAGGCGTGGCATTCGGCGTGCGTGCCCTTGGCGCTCCACGATTCCACCTGCCAGCCGTCGATTTCGACTATGCCGTTGAAGTTCATGTATTCGCCGCGATGCACCGGGTAATGCACCACATGCCCACC
>OMIN01000083.1 GCA_900299145.1 Betaproteobacteria bacterium
CCAATGACCACGATACCTTCACACAATACAGCGTGCGGCCGGCCGGTAAAGCCTGGGTCGCCCGCTATCAAAAGCACATCGCCACGGCGACCAGTGTGATTGTGGCGGGCGACGAAATCACCGATGGCGAGGCGTACCGCTTCTCCAATCGCATGACGATCGGCCTGGCACGCGCACGGGCGCGGCGGGTTGATGGCGAGGTCCGCGGTCTGGCGCTGTGGGACGGCACATCGGGCAAGGCCGGTGGCACCGGCTCCGCCATCGCCAACTGGCGGGCCGCCGGCGTGCCGGTGACGGTGATTGACCCGTTGACCGGAACCGCGCGCCCATTGAAGGGCGCCCGTACCAATTTTGATGATGCGCCAACGCCGAAGTACGGCCAGCGCGAAACCGTAGCGCTGTTGTTCGCCGATGTCACCGGCTTCAGCAAACTGACCGAGACTCAGTTGCCCTTGTTCATTCGACATTTTCTCGGCCCGGTGGGGCGGCTGGCTGCATCGGGCACGGGCCGCCCGTTGACCTCAAACACGTGGGGCGATGGGATTTACATGACCTTCAAGTCAGCCAGTGACGCCGGCTGCTTTGCCCTGAAGCTGTGCGAGGTTGGCTCGCGCAGTGACTGGGCCGCGTTGGGACTGCCGGACAACATGAATATCCGCATCGGCCTGCATGCGGGACCAGCCATACGCACAATGGACCCGGTGATCAAACAGCTGAATTTCATGGGTTCCAATGTCAGCCGCGCCGCCCGCATCGAGCCGGTAACGCCACCGGGGCAGGTGTATTGCAGCGAACCCTTCGCCGCACTCGCCGAGGCGGAAGCCGTGCGCGCGTTTGTGTGTGACTACGTCGGCATGACAGCGTTGGCGAAAAAGTACGGAAGTTTTCCTACCTACCGGGTGCGGGCTGTGCCTTCAGTGCGCGGCCGTTAGTCGGGGACTTCCGATAGCCATACGCAAGCATCTGTTTTATTTTATGTTTTTCTTCTTCGCCTTGCCTTCAAGACTCACCCGTCGCGCCTCCGCCACCCTCTCGCGCTCGCGCCGACGGCACGCGCGGCATCGCGTGGCCGTAGTCCACACGCCGCCCTTCGCGGTTTCGTACCACCATTTTTGCTGCGTGTCGCGCCACACTTCGGCCTTGCCGCAATCCTTGCAGCTGAAAGGCACGTCGAGGTAGTAGCCGCGCAACACGTAGTCGGGCGTGCTGTAACTGTTGTCCGGCTTCAGCAAGGCGGCATTGACTTTGGTGCGACCGCGCAGCAACGCAGCTTCATGCGCAGCGACGCGGCGCGCACTCAACGCTGCACGCTTGGCGGCAAGTTCGACTTTACTGGCGCGTTTGCGTTTCATTGCTGAGTAACCTCGCTGGTTGCAGCCCGTGGCTTAAACGGTCAACATCGCACACGGCCTTCGTTACCGTTCGTACTTTACACAAGACAGCGAGCAGGCCAAAGCGAATGATCCGGTCGATTCCCAACAAGAAAGGCAATAAGCAATACATGCGTAAACATCTGTTTTTATTGATATTTTTATCACCTGTTTTTGCGAGTGCCCAGCCCTACCCCAGCAAGTCCGTGCGCCTCGTGGTGCCATTCGCCGCCGGTGGCAGCACGGATATCGTCGCCCGTACGCTGGCACCCCGTCTGACGGAATTGTGGGGGCAGACGGTGGTGGTGGACAACCGCCCCGGCGGCAGCACGGTAATCGGGACTGAAATTGTGGCGAAGTCGCCGCCGGATGGACACACACTGTTTGTCACGCCCGCGCCGTTCACCATCGTGCCCAGTCTGATGAAAAAGCTGCCCTACGATCCACAAAAGGATTTTGAACCCGTGACGCTGATCAACACCACGCCGCTGGTGGTGGTGGTCAACCCCGGTGTGCCCGCCAAGAATATCCGCGAGCTCGCAGCATTGGCAAAGTCAAAATCCGGTGCGTTGAACTTCGGCTCGTCCGGCAGTGGCGGCTCCAACCATCTTGCCGGCGAACTGTTCAACTCAATGGCCGGCGTGAAAATGGTGCACGTTCCGTACAAGGGAAACGCGCCCGCGCTGGTCGATCTGCTGGGCGGGCACGTCGATGTGGTGTTCAATGGCTTGACGTCAGCGATACCGCTCATCCGTTCCAACAAGCTGCGCGCACTGGGCATGACCAGCCTTGCGCGCGCGGGTGCCATGCCCGATGTGCCCACGCTCGACGAGCAAGGCATGAAGGGTTTTCTGGCAGTGGCATGGAACGGCCTGATCGCACCCGCCCGCACGCCACGCGAAGTCGTCAATAAAATCAATACCGACGTATCCCGGCTTGTCAAAACACCGGAGATGATCGAGCGCCTAAAAGCCGACGGTTCCGATCCCGCCGGTTTCAGCGTTGAACAGTATCAGCGGTTTTTGCGCGAAGAAACGGCCAAGTGGGCGAAAGTCATTGCTGCCGCAGGCGTGACGGGTTTATAGCGGCGTTTGCCGCAACAGGCGCATAATTCATGCACCCAAGGGCGGCACGCGGCAGGCGCCCTGTGTAACCAAAGAGACCGGCAAACCATGAGCAATGGCATCACCTATATTTTCCGGCTGGAGTCAGGGACCGAGCACCGTTTTGAAGTGGATTTCGACCGTGCGCCCGCCAGCGGCAATCTGCCGGATTGGACGCTGCTCGACACGCACAAGTGCCCGAATTGCCCGCTGCCCAGCACGCCGGGCGCACGCTGCCCGGCGGCGGCGGATCTGGTGTCGATTGTCCAGCGCTTTTCGCAATTGGCCTCCATCGATTCGGTGGATGTGCGTGTATTGCGCGAGCAGTTTGAGGTCAGCAAGCACACCGACACGCAAACCGCGTTGAGCGCGCTGATGGGGCTGATCCTCGGCAGCAGCGGCTGCCCGATCCTCGGGCGCATGCGGCCCCTCGCGCGCACGCATCTGCCGTTCCCAACCGAGACAGAGGTGGTGTATCGCATCGCCGCCATGCAGTTGCTGGCCTGCCACCTCGCGGGCAAGCCGCCAACACTCGACGGCCTGGCTGATTTCTTTGCCGACATCGAAACACTGAACGAAGCATTCGCCAAGCGCCTGAAACGCGCCATCACCAACGACGCGGGCATCAACGCGCTGGTGGTGCTGCATTCGCGCAACATGGTGGCAAGTTTTTCGATTGATGAAACGCTTGAACAGATCCGCGGCTGGTTTGCGCAACATCCGGCCTTCAAGCAGTAAACGCATCAGTAAAAATATGAATAAAAACAAATACTTACACAAGCCATTCGTGCTGGCGGCACTGTGCGCCGGCGCGCTGGCGCACAGTGGTGCGCACGCACAGGCTTCGGCGCCGGGGTATCCGTCGAAAACCGTGCGCTTTGTGATTCCGTTTCCGCCCGGCGGCAGCAATGACATTCTGGGCCGTGTGGTTGCGGCATCCTTAAGCGAGCGCCTTGGCCGGCAGGTAATCCCCGACAATCGCGCGGGCGGCAACTCCATCATTGGTTCGGAGCTGGTCGCCAATGCGCCGCCGGATGGCCACACGCTGCTGATTATCTCGACGGCCTACACCACGAATCCGGTTATCCACAAACTGCCATTTGATCCGCTGAAATCGTTTGACTGGGTGGCCATGCTGGGCGTCGGCGCTAACGTGCTGGCGGTGACACAAAGCCTCCCTGCCAGGAACGTGAAGGAGCTGATCGCGCTTGCGAAAGCCCGGCCGGGGCAAATCATCTATGCCTCTACAGGCGTGGGCAGCAACGCGCATTTCAGCACGGAGCTCTTTAAACACATGACCGGCACCAACATGGTACACGTGCCATACAAAGGCGGCGGCCCGGCACTGATTGACACCATCTCCGGACAGGCGCAGTTGTGTCTCGCCTCGTTGATACAGGCCGTGGGCCACATTCGCAACAACAAACTGCGCGCGCTTGCCACCAGCCGCGCCAAACGTTCTGACATTCTGCCCGATGTGCCGACCATGATCGAAGCTGGCGTGCCGGGCTACGAAACCGAAAACTGGTGGGGGCTGGCAGTCACGCGCGGCACGCCACCGGCCGTCGTTCAGCGCCTCAATCAGGAAGTCAACGTCATCCTGAAAACGCCAGACGTCGAAAAACGCCTGCGAGGCGAAGGGGCCGAGCCCTCCATCAATACCCCCGAATTTCTGGGTAAACACGTCGCCAACGAAATGGACAAATGGCGCAAACTGGCGAAGCTGGCGGGGATCAAGGGGGAATGACATGAAGCATCTGCTCCGACTGTGCGCGTGCACGGCGCTGGTTTCGGTTGGCGCTTACGCGCAAGACTACCCCGCCAAAGCGGTGCGGGTAGTGGTGCCCTTCGCCCCCGGCGGCAGCAATGACATCATCGCCCGCATCCTCACGGCACATTTGTCGGAACGCCTCAATCGGCAATTCGTCGTCGACAATCGCGGCGGCGCGGGTGGCCTCGTCGGCACGGAAATGGTGTGGAAATCGCCGCCCGACGGCTATACGCTGCTGGTGGTGTCCGTGGCGTATCCAATGAACGCGGCGATTTACAAGCTCCCCTACGACCCGATGAAGGCCTTTCAACCCGTGGTGCTGCTCGCTACCGGCACCAACGGATTCGCAATTCACCCCACGCTACCGGTGAAAAACATCAAGGAGCTCATCGCGCTCGCCAAGGCGCGGCCCGGCCAACTGCAATATTCCTCGGCGGGCATTGGCACGTTTCAGCATCTGAGTTCCGAGATGTTCAAGTCCATGGCGGGTGTGAACATTCTGCATGTGCCGTATAAAGGCGGCGGCCCCGCCGTCATCGACCTTATCGCTGGTCAAGTGCAGATGTCGATTGCCTCACTCATCGTCATCCTGCCGCAACTGCGCGCCAACAAAATCCGCATCATCGCCACCGGCGGCGCCACGCGCTCGGTCACGCTGCCCGACACGCCCACCATTGCCGAATCCGGCGTGCCCGGCTACGAAGCCAACAACTGGTGGGGCGTATTGGCGCCCGCCGGCGCGCCCGACGCGGTCGTGCGCAAGCTCAACAGCGAATCCAACGCCGTGATGAATATGCCCGACACCAAAAAGCGCCTCGCCGGCGAGGGTGCCGAACCACTCAATATGTCGCCCGAACAGTTCAGCAAGCACATCGCGGCGGAAATCGTTAAGTGGGGGAAGGTGACGCGGGAGGCAGGCATTCGCGCGGAGTAATATTTGCGCTCAGCTACGCCACCGACTCAATCTCACGATTGATTGTAAGATACCAATTCTTGCCGGAACGAAGTCTGCACCAGGCCCTTGAGGCCGCGCTCCACTACCTCAAGAGCAATAAGGTCCCTGATCTGGTCCGGCGCCGTCCAAAGCCTTCTCTCAACGTTGGTATTGATGCCGGAGCCCTGCGCATATCCCTTCATCTCCAACACAAAAGCGTCAAATGTGCCGGCAGGTACGGTAATACGCTCGCGTTTGACCACGCGGACAGCAAGCTCAACTTCGACTGGCACACCCTTGGGATTCGTTTGCCGGTGCCGCGAAGTCCAGCGTTTCCCGACAGCATACTCTACCCCCCAAATCTGAGGTCCGGTGCTGGGCGCACCCCACGGCGTGCGCAGAGGATTTCCCAGTAAGTCCGTACGGCCGCCCCCACGGTAAATCACTTCCGTATCGGTGATTTCTATAATGGTCTTGGTAAAAGTCCTGTTCTCGATTTTCGTATATAAATCAACTTCACGAATCGTGTAGGTGTCACCGACTTTCCGATTAGTGTTGGCAACCACCGTGCCCTTGCTGTAGGGATTTTCTACCGACGAAATTACTCGCACTTTCTTCTCGCCCTGCCGTGCAAGCACCTGATCCAGGCGCAATTGCGCCAACTCTGAAAAACGGCCACTTGGATAACGCCGTAGATATTCTTCGATCGGCGCAGGTGCGGTAGCTTCCTTGATACTTTCCCAAATCGCCAGCTCCGCTTCAAACTCACGCGCGGCTTCGGCGTCTGAAACTTTTTTCAGCTCTGCCGGCGGCACAAACCAGAAATCTTCTTCCAGCGAAGTACTCTCCCACGGAATCTGCTGGCCGTTGGTGCGCCTGCGCACATTGAGCCGAACGCGCTTGAATACATCCTCGATCTTGGCGTCCTGAACACGCATTTCACGCAGCAGGTTTTCCGTGTACAACCCGTTGACGCCGTGACCATCGCTCGCCACATTGCCCGGCGCAGTGGCGTACGCCAATAGCGTGCTATGCGGAGCATCTATCTGCGACAAACCGCGATTTTCCACTCGAATGTCGCCAAACGGATTTTCCCGACAAGCGTCGAGGATCACCAGGTTCATCGGATTGGACGCCTTGTTGATGCCTTCAATCAGGCTGGTCAAATCCACGCAAGCCGTTTGGATGTCATCAAGCTTTCGTATAGCGGCATCCACCGGCACCAGATAGTTACGCCACGCCAGTTGCAAGCCATGCCCGGCAAAATAGAAGAGACCGACAGCCTTTCGCGCTGCCAGCGTTTGCACATGCGCGCGCATCGCAGCAGCCATATCATCGCGCGTGGCATCGAGCTTCATTGTGACTTCAAACCCAGATTGACGCAGCACATCGGCTATCGCATTGGCGTCGTTGCCCGGATTACCCAAGGCGGGTGCATTCTTATAGTTGCTGTTGCCCATGACCAGCGCCAGCTTCGGCAAGCGCAGAAGCTTCATGGCACCTTCGGATTGCGCCCACACCTGGGCGTAGGGCAAAGGCAAAAATAGCGAGGCCGCTGCGAGATTCACCTTCAGCAAGCGGCGGCGATTCTCGTAAAGTGACGGAGGCATCATGGGATTACTTGTCCTGTCGTTGTAATCGAACCGCGAAGAAAATATATCATGACATAACCTTTCCTGAAGTACAGCCACGCCCGTAGAACCACCACTACCAAACGCCTCCGGTAGGAAAGGCAAATGAAGGGGAATAGAATAACCGCGTGACGACCCAGATACCTTCGCCGAAAGCGGCGCTCAATAACCAGCATTCTATGCGTTTGCTGCTGGTGCTGGCAGCCATCGCCCTTGCGTTGGCCGAAGTAGCCTACCACTCGGGTGCACTCAACTTTCTGGAAAACACTTATTCTGACCTCTGGCATCGCCAGAGCGGCATGCGATACGCACCCAAACATACCGCGTTTGTGGTGGTGGATGAGCCTTCGCTCACGCGCTACCCCGATGATCCGCTGGTATTCTGGCCGCCGCTGTTCGCGCGCGCGGCGGCTACCGCGCGTGAAGCCGGCGCCACGGTGATCGGAATCGATTTTCTGTTTTCCATCACGCCGGAGAATTGGTTCAACAAGTATGGACTGGCAAAGAACGAAGCGTTGCAACAGTATGATCTCGCGTTCCGGCAGGAGTTGAATCAGGGCAAGATGGTTTTGGTCAGTTCCATCCTGCGCGGTGAAGCAGGCAAGCCCGACAGCCTGTTACTCGCTCATCCGGATTACCTGTTGTCGTTGCCGAATATGGATTTGCAGGCGGGCGTGGGGCTGGCCGATCTGGAATTTGACGAGGACGGCACGGTGCGCGGGTTTGTGCGCTCACCGGCGTTGAATCTGGCTAAGGATGTGGCCGCCGGTGCGCCGAGATTGAGTTTTGCCGCGCTGTTGGCGCAGCGGGCGCAAAGCAAACCGCCTTCTGAGGCATCCGCATCTGCCGCCGGCATGCACGAGACCATCAGCTACACCGGCCCGCCCGGCACGATACCCCGTGTGCCGTTTTACAAGTTGTTGGAAAAAGATGCGGCAAACGATCCTGCCGTCAAAGCGCTGCGCGGCAAAATCGTCATCATCGGCGCCGATTATTTCGGCAGCAATGATTTGCACACTACCCCCTATGGTGGATCGTTGAGTGGATCGTTGAACGGTTCGCTCACCAGCCGCGCGCGCGCTGCCGGCATGCCCGGCGCGGAAATTCACGCCAATATTGTTGAAACCCTGCTTTCCGGCAACACCACGAGACCCGCGCCGCATGCCGTGCGTGTTGCCGTCAACGCCTTGTTGCTGTTACTGGCGGTGGGCGTGATGTTGCGCGTTTCGCCGTGGGCGGGTGTGGCGGTTGCGGCGGGCGGATCACTGATCGCGCTTGCCATCGGCTACGGCGCCTTCCAGCAGTTTGTGCTGTATCCGGCGACGCATTTGCAACTGGGGCTGGCTGCCGGATTTTTGCTGGTGTTGGGCTTGCGTCTAACACGCGAGGAAAGAGACAAGGCGCGCATTCGCGGCATGTTTGAGGGCTGTATGTCGGACGAGGTGGTGCAAATGTTGCTCGCCAGCGAGAAAAAGCTGGAAGTGGGCGGACAATCCATGAACATCACTGTGCTGTTCTCTGACATTCGCAGCTTCACCACTATCACCGAACAACTCACCGCCACCGAAACGGTTGAATTCCTCAACGTCTATTTTGAGCGTGTGATCAAGGTCATCAAGGCGGAAGGCGGCCGTATAGACAAGTTTATCGGTGACGCAGTAATGGCGGAATTCGGTGCGCCGTTTCCATTTGAAGATCACGCCATGCGCGCGTTGCGAGCGGCCGCCAGCATGCGCGCAGTCGCCGAAGATTTCAAAAGCTGGATGCGCAACCGTTTTCCAGACAAAAAGCTACCCGAATTCGGCGTCGGCATCGGCATACATTCCGGCAATGCGGTAGTAGGCAATCTGGGGTCAATTGAACTTAAGCGTTGGGAATACACGGCCATCGGCGACACGGTAAACGTCGCCTCGCGGCTCGAAGGCGAGACAAAGACGTTGAGTTGCGTTATCGTAGCCAGCGCTGAAACCGTGCGTCTGGCGGGTGACAAAGTGGTGACCGGGCGGCACGATGAACTCAAGGTCAAGGGCCGCGTCGAACCGGTTGAGGTTTACGAAATCGTTGAGATCAAAGCTTAGCGTATCGACAAGGAGAACAATATGCGAATCATTCAACTCATGATGGCGGCGGCACTGTGGGCAGCAGCATCGGCCTTCGCTCAAACCGATGCCGGCATGATCACGCAGCTAAACGGCGAGGCGTCCATTACCGGTGGCGGCGCCAATAGCAGCTCGCAACCCGTGGTGCCGTTTTTGAAAATCGCCGCTGGTGACAAAATTAATTTGACCAACGGCGCGCAAATGAAAATCGTCTACTTTGGCAACGGCCGTCAAGAGACGTGGAAAGGCGGCGGGCAAATCGAAGTGGGCGGTCTTGAGAGCAAAAGCAGCCTGAAACCGGAAGTCTCGCAACTACCGCCGCTGGTCATCAACCAGCTCGCCAAAACGCCGCCTGTCGGGCAACAGGGCAAAGCCGGCATGGTACGCATGCGTTCCATGGGCAACCCGGACGCGGCGAAACACCTCGACAACCAATACGCCGATCTGAAACGCAATGCCGCCGCAGGCGACACCACGCCCGAGGTGTATCTATTGTCAGGGCTGGTTGAGCTGCGGGATTTCGCGCGCGCGAAAACCGTGCTCGCCGATTTATCCGGCAAGGCAGAATACAAACCGGTGGTGGATCACTTCACGCCGGTGGTGAATGCGGGCGCGAAGTAGAAGCAACCGAATTACGCAAACGCAGAGGATGAGTGGGTCGGAGTGCGATGTTGGTCCGCGGCGTTCATTGGTTTTCAATTACTCGCTGCCGGAGTCGCCACGCGTTCCGGTTGATACACTGACAGTTTGGTCCATGAAGCGCATCGCGATTGCATTGACGGCACTGGCGTGCACACATTGCGCACTGGCCACACAATTCCCGGTGAAGCCCATCCGGTTGATCACGCCCTACCCGCCTGGCGGCGGCACCGATGCCGTGGCGCGTCCGGTGGCGGCCGCGTTCAACAAGGCCTGGGGCCAGCCGGTGGTGGTGGACAACCGCGGCGGCGGCGGCGGGGTCATCGCCGCGCACATGGTGGCCATCGCGCCGCCCGACGGTTACACGCTGTTTCTCTCCACCGGCGGGCAAATGGTAAGCGCGCCGCTGGTAATGGGCAAAGTGCCTTTTGATCCGCACAAGGATTTCAGGCCCGTGAGCCTCGCCGCGCTGCTACCGGCTTTTTTGGTCACGCAGGCGGCAAATCCAGTTAATTCCGTGCAGGATGTCATCACGGCCGCGCGTGCAGCGCCGGGCAAACTCACCTTCGGCTCCAGCGGCACCGGCGGCGGCCATCACCTCGCCATTGAAATGCTCAATGCCCATGCCGGCATCAAAGTGATCCACGTGCCGTATAAAGGCGGCGGCCCGGCGATGACGGCCCTTCTGAGCAGCGAAATCACCTACAGCTTCAGCAACTTCCCGGCAGTGCGCGCACATGTGCAATCGGGGCGATTGAAGATTCTCGCGAGTTGCGGGTCGATACGCACAGCGTTGGCGCCACAGGCGCCAACGTTTGTCGAATCGGGCATGGCGGATTTTCAGTACGTCACCTGGTACGGGTTCCATTACCCGGCACGCGTACCCGACGCCATCGTCAATCAGGTCAACGCCGAGCTGCACCGCGCACTCGGCGACCGCAGCATCGCGGAATCGCTGCTGCTGCAGGGCGCGGAAGCCTCGCCCACCGCGCCGGAAGCCGTCACGAAAATGATGCGCGACGAACACGCGCGCTGGAGCAAGGTGATTCAGGCGCAGAATCTGAAGTTCTGACGAATTACCGCTCGTTACTCCACCTTCATTCCGCTGCTTTTCACCAGCCCACCCCACTTCACCAACTCGCTCTTGAGATACTCGCCAAACACCTCCGGCGAACTGCCGATGACGTCGATGGCTTCTCTCTCAAACGCCTGACGCAATTCGGGCTGTTGCAACACCCGCAGCACTTCCGCATGAATTTTCGTAACTATCTGTTTTGAAACGTTTTTTGGCGTAGCCAGACCATACCAGTTGGCGATGTCGTAACCCGCCAGCGTTTCCGCGATGGCCGGCAAATCCGGCATTGCCGCCGCGCGTTTGGCGGAGGTCACGCCCAGCGCGCGCAACTTGCCGGTTTTGACAAACTGGCCCGCCGTGCTCCACGCCAGAAACGACAACTGCGCCTGCCCTGCAATCAAATCAATCATCGATGGCGCCGCGCCCTTGTAAGGCACGTGCAAAACTTGCGTGCGCGAGAGGTTCTTGAATAGCTCAAGGCACAAGTGCCCGGCCGAGCCGTTGCCGGCGGAGGCCAACACCAGCGCATCGCGCCGTACCTTCGCCAGTGCAATCAGTTCCGTCACGCTTTTCACTGGCAGCGACGGATGCGCGAACAGCACCAGCGGGGCGCGCACCACCAGCATCACCGGTTCAAAATCGCGGATCGGGTCGTAGGGCAACTTCGGATACAGCGCCGGATTCACCGCGAACTGCGCGGGCAGCGCATACACCAGCGTGTAACCGTCTGGCGCGCTTTTGGCGGCGAACTCCATCGCCAGCACGCCGTTCGCGCCGCCACGATTGTCGACGATGACGGTCTGGCCGAGATTTTCCGTGAGCTTTTGCGCCATGGCGCGCGCGTGCAAATCAGAGCCCGCGCCCGGCGGATACGGCACAACCAGCCTTACGGTTTTGGCCGGCCAGGCTTGCCCTGCAGCAATGGGAACCGGCTGCGCGGCGGCGTGCGGGCATGGCAGCAAGATCGCCACGCAACCAGGCACCCGCCACAACACGGCTTTCCACGGCATCATTAACATCGTGTCTTGTTCCAGGGATATTCTCAATATGACGCATTCACGCCCACGATCATCCCCCATGCCAGCGCCGCAAACAACCAGCGTAACAACCGGCGCCGCCGTCCGTTGACAGGCTTACACGCCCGTTTCAAACTCGCGCCTCCACAAAGGAACTCATTTGAACACTGTCATTCGGAGTCACTGACCATGCCCACTGTTTCCATGACCGTCAACGGCAAAGCCGTGAGCGGCACGGTTGAAGGCCGCACGCTGCTGGTGCAATTCCTGCGCGAGCATCTGGGCCTCACCGGCACGCACGTCGGCTGCGACACCAGCCAGTGCGGCTGCTGCACCATCCATCTGAACGGCAAGGGCGTGAAATCCTGCGCCGTGCTGGCGTTAAGCTGCGAAGGCGCGAACATCGTCACCATCGAGGGGCTGGCCACGGCAGACAAACTGCACCCAATGCAGGAAGCGTTTCGCGAACACCACGGACTGCAATGCGGCTTTTGCACGCCGGGCATGATCATGTCGGCGGTGGAAATGGTGCGCGCCAAAGGCCACGATCTCGATGAAAAAACCATCCGCAAGCAGCTCGAAGGCAACATCTGCCGCTGCACCGGTTATCACAATATCGTGCGGGCGGTGCAAGCCGGCGCCGCCGCGATGAAAGGCGCCTGATATGTTCGACTTCACCTATCACCGCCCCGCCACGCTCGCCAACGCCAGCACGCAACTCGCGAATGCCGAACACAAACCGCTTGCCGGCGGCATGAGCCTGATTCCCAGTCTGAAATTCCGCTTGAACCGTCACGCCGCGCTGGTTGACCTCGGCGCGATTGCTGAACTGAGAGGCATCCGCCGCGAGGGCGATACGCTGGTTGTCGGCGCGACGACGCCGCACGCCGAAGTCGCCGGCAGCACACTGGTGCGGCAGGCGCTGCCCGCACTGTCCGTGCTCGCCGAAGGCATCGGCGATCCGCTGGTGCGCAACCGCGGCACCATCGGCGGCTCGATCGCGCATGCCGATCCTGCGGCGGATTACCCGTCGGCGGTGCTTGGTCTGAACGCGACCGTCGTCACCCAACAACGCAGCATCGCCGCCGAGGATTTTTTCAAGGGCGTGTTTGAAACGGCTTTGCAGCCGGGCGAAATCATCACTGCCGTGCGCTTTCCCTGTGGTCCGCTAACACAGCGCGCGGGCTACGCCAAATATCGCCAGCCCGCGTCGCGCTTTGCACTGGTGGGTGTATTCGTCGTGCAAACGGCTGCCGGCGTGCGCGTGGCGGTTACCGGTGCTGCGCCATCAGTGTTTCGCTTCACCGCTGCTGAAGCAGCCCTTAACAAACGCTTTGATCCCTCGGCGCTGGAAGGCGTAACACTCGACGCCAACGGCCTGAATTCGGATATTCACGCCAGCGCCGTGTATCGCGCGCATGCGGTGGTGGAGATGGCAAAGCGCGCGGTTGCAGCTGCACTCGGCCAAGGCGGATCGAATTAAATATTCAATTAAATCAAATACATACAAACATGAATGCTCCCGCCGAACATCATCGCAATCCGCGAAATGAACGCATAGGCCAACCCGTGCGCCGCAAGGAAGACCTGCGGCTCATCACCGGCAAGGGCCGTTTTAGTGACGACGTGAACTGGCCGAATCAGGCGTATGCGGTGTTTCTGCGTTCGCCGCACGCGCACGCACGCATAGGCGCGATCGACACGCGCGCGGCGCTGGCGATTCCCGGCGTGCTCGCCGTGCTCACCTGCAAGGAGCTTCTTGCGGATGGCTTGAAACCTGTGCCGCATGTACCGGATGCCGCAAACCCGCACGAACCGAATCTCGTCAGCCCGCCCGGCTTCAAGGAAATGATCGCGCCGCATCACGTGCTGGCCGTGGACAACGTGCGCTACGTCGGCGAAGCGGTCGCCATCGTCATCGCCAACAGCGTCAATCTTGCCAAGGACGGCGCGGAAGCCGTCGAAGTCGACTATGAAGTGCTGCCGTCGGTGAGCGCCACGCCCGCCGCCGCGCAACCGGGCGCACCCAAACTGTGGGACAGCCCGGATTCCAACATCAGCATCGATGCCGAAGTCGGCGACAAAGCCGCCACCGAGGCTGCGTTCGCGCGCGCCAAGCACATAGCCAAATTCGAGACGCAGGTGAACCGCGTCACCGGCGTGCCCATGGAGCCGCGCGCGGCAGTGGCGCAGTACGACACTGCGACACGCCGTTACACGCTGCACGCCGGCAGCGGCGGCGCGGTGCGCCTGAAGCAAGACCTCGCAAAAATTCTCGATGTGCCCGCCAACGACGTGCGCGTGCTGATGGACGACATCGGCGGCAACTTCGGCACGCGCGGCATGATTTATCCCGAGTTCGGCGCCGTAACGTGGGCCGCTCGCCGCGTGGGCCGCCCGGTGAAGTGGACGTGTGAGCGCAGCGAAGCGTTCCTCTCCGATTATCAGGCGCGCGATCTCTTTTGCACTGCGGAACTCGCACTCGATGCCGAAGGCAATTTTCTTGCCATGCGAGGCTCGAACCTGAGCAACGTCGGTTCGGTGCCCTCCAACTATGGGCAGCTCAAAAAAGGCGTGGAAATCATGACCAGCCTGTACCGCGTGCCGTGCGCGCATTTCAGGGCGCGCGGCGTGGTCAGCAACACCATGTTGACACGCCCTTATCGCAGCTCGGGCCGGCCCGAAGTGATGTACATCATGGAGCGGCTGATCGACATCGCCGCGTTCGACTTCGGTTTCGACCGGCAGGCCCTGCGGCGCCGCAATTTGCTTCAGTCACACGAGCTGCCCTACACCAACGCCTTCGGCATGGTCTACGACAGCGGCGATTACCACGACGCCATGGAAAAGGCCTTCGCGCTCGGCAATTGGGCGGGCTTTCCCGCGCGCCGCGCCGAGGCCAAGGCTCGCGGCAAACTGCGCGGTATCGGCACCGCCAACTACGTCGACACCGCCACCGGCGTGCCGCGTGAGCGCGCCGAAATCACCGTGCACGACGATGGCCGCGTGGACGTGGTGCTCGGCATTGTCTCCAACGGCCAGGGGCACGAAACCTCGTTCGCGCAGTTGATCAACGAATGGTTTGACGTGCCCATTGAAAAAGTGCGTCTCATCGTCGGCGACACCGACATCGTGCAAGTCGGCGGTGGCACGCACTCCGGGCGCGGCCTGCGGCTGGGCAGCATCGTGATGTTTAACGCCTCCAACCAAATCATCGAAAAGGGCAAGCGCATCGCCGCACGCCTGATGGAGTGCGACCCCAGCGTGGTGCGATTTTTCCGTGGGCGATTCAGCGCGCAGGGCACGGATCAAACCCGCACCCTAACCGAAGTCGCCGCCGCCGCGCAACGCCTGCCCGACCTACCCGAGGATCTGCGCGGCCCGCTGACCGCGTTCAGCGACGAAACCATCCACATCCCGAGTTTTCCCTATGGCTGCCACGTCGTCGAAGTGGAAATCGACCCCGCGTTGGGCACGCTGGAAATCGTCAAATACACCGCCATCGACGACGTCGGCCTCGCGGTCAACCCGATGATCGTGCACGGCCAGGTGCACGGCGCCATCGCGCAAGGCGTGGGGCAGGCGCTGTGGGAAAACGTGCATTATGACGCGGCCAGCGGACAACTCTTGAGCGGCTCGTTCATGGATTACGCCATGCCGCGCGCCGATCAACTGCCGTCGTTCACCGCCGAGTTCACCGAAATCCCCTGCACCACCCACCCGCTTGGCATCCGCCCCGGCGGCGAAGGCGGCACTACGCCCGCGCTGGGCGTGATGATCAACGCGGTGGTGGATGCGTTGTCAGAGTTTGGTGTGAAGCACGTTGAAATGCCGGCTACGCCGGAGCGGATTTGGCGGGCGATACGTGAAGCGAAAAATTCACCCAAGAGGCCCGCGACTGCATAAGGAGCCACGAATGGGTACGGCCATCAGAACCAAATTAGCGTTTTTCTTTCTAGCGTTCGGAACGGTGACCGCCTATCCGGCCGCGGCACAAAACTACCCGACCAAGCCGCTCCGCATTATCGTAGCGTCCGCAGCTGGCGGCTCGGCGGACATTGCCGCACGTACATTAGCAGGCGAACTTAGCTTGCAATTGGGCAAACAAGTGGTGGTTGACAATCGTCCCGGTGCAAGCGGAATTATTGGCTTAGAGATGCTCGCTCACGCGGCGCCCGATGGTTACACCCTTGGATACATAACAACGAGTTTCACTACGAGTCCAAGCTTGTTCTTGAAGCTGCCTTACGACAGCGCCAAGGACTTTCAACCAGTTATCCAAACAGGATCCGGTGCAAATGTTCTGGCGCTCACCCCATCGTTGCCGGTCCGCTCGGTAAAGGAATTGATCGAGCAAGCTCGGGCAAAGCCGGGCGGACTGTCTTTTGGAAGTGCCGGCATAGGGTCGTCACAGCACCTTACCATGGAACTGCTTAAATACATGACAAATACGAACATGCTTCACGTATCTTACAAAGGCGGGCCGCAGGCGATCACGGATGTGATCAGTGGGCAAGTACATATTGTGTGCGAGTTTTCCTCAGTGATGCTTCCGTATATCAGGAGCGGCCGGGTAAATGCGCTCGGCGTCACGTCACTGAAACGGCTTGCGGTATTGCCCGAGCTACCCACCCTCGACGAAGCCGGCATAGCAGGATATGAACACACGGTTTGGGGTGGTGTCTCGGTTCCCGCACGCACGCCGCGTGACCTCGTGCTGCGGCTGAACGCAGAAATCAATAAGGCCTTGAAATCGCCATTGGTGTCGAAATTGATTGTCGACCGTGGCGGCACTCCCATGGGCGGCACGCCGGAGCAGTTCACGGTACTCCTTCGTAAGGAAACCGAAAAATGGGGGAAAGTTATTAAGGCGGCGGGCATTAATCCTCAGTGATAGCGGGAGTATGGTGGGCATGCCTTATGTGCTCACGCGAATATTTGTTGCCGGTGGACACACCTGCCACCTTAAGTCTGGTTCCCTGAATTGAGGCAGAGTCAGAATCAAAGGGGTCAATGTCAATTTGATTTCGATTAGCATTTAAGCAATTGATTTTATTGAATATTGTTTTCTTGTCCCGATGCGTGAGTCTCGGCTTGATTTGATGTGCGTTAGTCGGCTTCCGCCGAAAACCTTTTCCCCTTGCCGTTGCGCCTGGCAAGCTCCAGCCGTTGCCCATATGTAATCGTTCGATTACAATGAAACCATGTTCACAATCAAGCGAACAGCCGAGTTTGATGCGTGGTTCGCGGGGATACGCGATGGCGTGACCAAGCGGCGGCTGGTGGCGCGCCTGCGCAAGCGGCAATTGGGCAACCTCGGTGATGTCAAAGCGCTATCAGACGGCGTGTTCGAAAACGCGAACACTTCGGCCCGGGTTGACGGCTCTACTACGCGAAGCGCGGCAGAATCCTGATCGTGATGCTGGGGGGCGGCGACAAATCCACACAGGCCGCCGACATTGCAAAAGCAGTGAAGCTGGCAGTACAAATAGAGGACTAGAAGAGGACCAAGCGATGCGCAAAAAAATCCGTGTAGCTGATTTGCCCGAGTTTGATGCCGCCGAGTATCTCGACGATGAACAGGCGATCGCCGAATACTTGACAGCGATGATGGCCGATGGCGATCCGGCGATGATGGCGGCAGCGTTGGGCGATATCGCCCGCGCGCGCGGCATGGGTGAAATCGCCAAGGCGTCGGGCCTGACGCGTGAAGCACTCTACAAAGCGTTACGGCCCAATGCGCAGCCGCGGTTCGATACCATCAGCCGCGTTTGCGCGGCTTTGGGGGTGCGGCTGGTGGCGCAGCCGCTGGCGCGTTGAACGGTCCGCTGCCAGGGGCAAAAGGCAAGGCGCGAAACGATACTGTTCGTCGACTAGATCAGAGCGCACTCCAGCAAGCAAGGGGGCACGCCTTTTGTGCCCACGCGAACACCTGTTACCGGTGGGCACGCGAGCCAACCCAACATCTGGTATCCCCGCATTTAGGCAGAATAAACACGGGCAGCATCGAATCAATTCGACACCGAAATGTCAGGCCAGCGGCAAAATCTTGTGCGTGCTGCGGGACTCTGAGAATTCGCCTAACATGCCCGCCACGTACAGGAAGCAACGGAGAAACTTATGGGTAACACAGACGCCGCCATTCTGGAAAAATCCGCCGCACACGCTGACCGCACACTGGTACAAGAATGGCTCACCCGCTTCGATGCCGCGCTGCAGGGCAGCAATCCGGCAGCACTGTCCGCATTGTTCAATGCCGACAGCCACTGGCGCGACATGTATGCCTTCACCTGGACGCTCACGCCTTGCCAGGGGCCGGATGCCATTGCGGCATTGCTGCTGGATAAACAACCGGCAACTAAAGCGCGCGGCTTCACTATCGCGCAAGACCGCACGCCGCCACGGCGCGTCACGCGCACCGGGCTTGATCTCATCGAAGCTTTTTTCCAGTTCGAGACGGCCATCGGGCGCGGCTGTGGCGTGCTGAGGCTGCTGGCGAAGGAACCGGCAGCGCAACCGAAGGCTTTTCAGCTGATGACCAGCCTGCACGAGCTTAAGGGCTTCGAGGAAAAAGTCGGCAAGCGCCGCCGCACCGGTGAGGCGTATTCGCGCAATTTTGGCGGCATCAACTGGAAGGAGCAGCGCGCCGCCACGCAAACCTACACCGATCGCGAACCGACGGTGCTGGTGGTTGGCGGCGGGCAAGCCGGCCTTTCGCTGGCCGCGCGGCTTACGCATATGGAGGTCGACACGCTGGTGATCGACCGGCTACCGCGCGTGGGCGATTGCTGGCGCACGCGCTACCACTCGCTGGCGCTGCACAACCCGACCGACTACAACCATCTGCCGTACATGCCGTTTCCGCCGAACTGGCCGGTCTATCTGTCCAAAGACATGGTGGCCGACTGGTTTGAATCCTACGCGTGGGCCCAGGAAATCAATTTCTGGACCAGCACCGAATTGGCGAGCGGTCACTACGATGAAAAATCCGGCCGCTGGACCGCCGTGGTGCGCAACTCCGTCACCGGCGAGCAACGCACGCTGCACCCGAAGCATCTGGTGTTTGCCAACGGTCTGGTGGGCTTTCCGCACATACCCGACCTGCCGGGCATGAAGGCATTCAAGGGCAAGGTGATGCACACCACCGCGTTCACCAACGGTGCGCAATGGCGCGGCAAAAAGGCGCTGGTGCTGGGCACGGGCACCAGCGCGCACGACGTGGCGCAGGAGCTGCACAGCTACGGCGCCCACACCACCCTCATCCAGCGTGGGCCGACCATGGTGCTCTCCATCGACCCCAGCGCGAAACTGACCTACGGCGTGTATCAAGATGTGCCGCTGGACGATGGCGACCTGCTGGCGATGACCAACACGCTGCCCGTGCTCACGCGCACGCTGCAGCTCATCACCAAGCGCATGGTGGAGAACGACCGCAAGATGATCGACGGCCTTGTCGCGCGCGGCTTCAAGTGGCACGACGGCGACGATCACACGGGCCACAACATGATGATCCGCAAGCGCTACGGCGGCTATTACCTTGATGCCGGCTGCGCTGACCTCATCATCAAAGGCGACATCGGCTTGCTGCAATATGAAGACATCGAGCGCTTCAACGAAAGCGGCGCGCTGCTGAAAGACGGCTCGGTGGTGCCCGCGGATTTGATCGTGCTTGCCACCGGCTTCGTTTCACAGGAAGTGCTGGTCGGCAAACTGCTCGGCGAAGACACCGCGAAAAAAGTCGGCACGGTGTGGGGCCTCGGCCCCGACGGTGAAATGAATAATATGTGGAAGCGTACCGCGCAAGAGGGCCTGTGGTTCGTCGGCGGCAGCTTTGCCAACTGCCGGATTTTTTCACGCTATGTCGCGCTGCAGATCAAGGCGGTGGAAGAAGGATTGCTGGCGAAGCGTTTGCAGTGACGGACTGACGCCAGCAACATATCCTGAAATATTGTTTAAAAACAGATACTTAAAATACAACGCCCTCACCGCTATTCCATCTTGATCCCTGCCTCGCGGATCACCTTGCGAAAGCGCGCAAGTTCGCCGCGCATGTGCTGCTCGAACGCAGCCGGCGTGCCGCCCACGGTTTCCGAGCCATCCGCCATCAGGCGTTCGTGCACATCCGGCGCGCGCAGGGCATCGTTGATCGCGCGGTTCAGCCGCGCCACCACTGGCGCCGGCGTGCGCTTGGGGGCGACCACGCCGTACCAACCGATCAATTCCAGCCCCGGCAGCGTTTCTGCAACGGTGGGCACATCAGGCACGACTTTCGAGCGCGTCAGCGAGGTGATGCCCAGCACGCGCACCCGGTTTGCGCGCACCAGCGGCAGCGCCGAGGTAATGCTGGCGATCATGAGATGCAATTGTCCGCCGGCGACATCGGCCATCGCCGCCGACGGGCCTTTGTAGGGCACATGCGTCAGCTTGATGCCGGCCGCCGAGGCAAAAATTTCCGTTACCACGTGATTGGAGCCGCCGACGCCGCTGGAACCGTAGTTGTATTTCCCTGGTTGAGCCTTCGCCAGATCAATGAACTCGCGCACGCTGCGCGCCGGCAAACCCAACTGCACTGCCACCAGATAGGGGTTACGCGCGACATAGCTCACGCCAGCGAAATCACGCTCGACGTCGTAAACAAGCTTTTCTTCGATGGCGTTGGCGACCAGTTGCGCCACGGCCAGCATCATCACCGTGTAGCCGTCAGGCTGCGCCTTGGCGATCATTTCGCCAGCGATTGCGCCGGTGGCGCCGGGGCGGTTATCGACCACCACGCTTTGGCCGAAGATTTCCGAGAGCTTGATCGACACCGCACGCGCGGCAATGTCCGAACCGCCGCCGGCTATGAAGCCGGTCAACATGCGGATGGGTTTTGTGGGGTATTCCGCCGCCGCGGCTATTGACGGCGCAGCGAGCACCGCCATAGACACGGCTATTTTTGCCAATGCTTTGACCATGATTTTCATAAGCGCCAGTTGGCTCGGGTAATCAGAAGAACGGATTCTCGCACCAAACCCGCGCACCGGCGGCTCGTAAACGACGGTTCCACAAAGCCGCACGGCGCCAAACTGTTCCCCACGCGCTATTGACCGTCAGCAGCGCCGACGGTACTCTCTTGGCTCATGGCGTTAGACATTTCCCTCCCCGGCAAGACGCAAAGCCGCTCGACTCATGAGTCCTGATCAGGCCGTTTTTTTTGCCCGGGAAGCGCCCTTCTTCCAGGCCTTTGCCCAACAATTTTCACTGGACCCCAAAGTCATCTATCTGATGGCCGGGCAAAAAGGCTCCATCCCCAACAGTGTGCGGCAGCGTTACCGCGACGGGCTGGATCAGATTGCGCGCGATCCGTTTCCCGTGCATCTGGAGCCGACGGCGGAAACGCGTGCGCGCATTGCCAAGGGCTACGGCGCGCAGGTGGACGAAATAGCCATTTCACGCAACACCACCGACGCGCTGTCGCAAATTCTGATGGGCATTGAATGGCAGCGCGGCGATGAAATTCTCGTATCGCCGATGGAACACCCCGCCGCGCTCGCCACGGTGCTGCGGCTGTCGGCGCGCTTTGGCGTAAAAATCGTGCAATGGGGCGTGCCGGTGCACCGCGCCGCCACCGCTGATGAGGTGGTGGCGGCGGTGAAAAAGCGCCTTAACCCAGGCGTCACCCGCGTGCTGTTTTTCTCAAGCCCTTTATGGCCCAACGGCCAGCGCATGCCGGAGCAACGCATTGCGAAACTGGCGCAGGAAACCGGCGCGATTTCGGTGGCCGACGGCGCACACTACGGCGGCATGATCGATCCCAAGCTTAACGAAACCGGCGTCGATTTCTGGGCCATTGCCGGGCACAAATGGCAATGCGGACCGGGCGGCACGGGTATCCTCTATGTGCGCAACCACCCCAATGCAGCCAACCCCACACCGCTGCCGCGCTTTCATCTGATACGTACGTCCGCCCGCGATATTCCGTTCGATGGCAGCCGGCCCGAGGGCTTTGATATCGGCGCGGCACTGAGCCGCTATGGATTTGAGGAATCAGCGGACTGGCGTGCGCTGGGTGATGTATGCACGCTGTGGGATGAAGTCGGCCGCGCGCGCATTGAAGCGTGGACGATCACGCTCGCGAACTACCTGCGTGAACGCCTTGCGGCCGCGTTTGGCGACGAAGCACTGTTGCAGCCCACCGCCGACCCTGCGCTGAAGTCAGCCATCGTTGCGTTCAGCCCGTTTCCGGATGTGAAGCAACGCCAGGACGCCGAATTCAATCAGACGTTTCGCAAGAGGCTGTTGGAAGAATACGGCATTCGCATCTCTGGCGGTGGCGTCGGCCCCGAGGGATTGACTCGAGCGCCCGATCCGCAAGCGGCGGCATTCCCGGAAGGCACGGTGCCCAACCGAAACCCACAGTCGCTGGCGCCCGCGCCCTTCGGTTATGTCATGCGCGCCAACGCCTGTGTGTGGAATTCGGTGGCACAGATGGATCAGTTTGTTGAAGCCGCACAGGAACTCGCACTAAAAATGACCACGCAATGAAAACCCCAACCCCCCGCCCGATGATCGGCGTATCCGCCAATGCCATGGAAGCCATCCAGCGGCGCAACCGCGTGCACGCCACCGGCGAGCGCAATATTCACGCGCTGATGAAAATGGTGGATTGCATCCCGGTGTTGCTGCCGCCCATGGGCACGGCGCTGGATGTCGCCGATCTGGTGTCGCGCATGGATGGCTTTGTACTCACCGGCGGCCGCGCCAATGTCGAGCCACACCATTACGACGGCCCGGCGTTTCCGCCGGATGAAGTCATTGACCCGGGCCGCGATGGGCTGGTGTTGCCGCTGGTGCGCGCGTGCATTGCCGCACGCGTGCCAGTGTTTGGCATTTGCCGCGGCATACAGGAAATTAACGTCGCGCTTGGCGGTTCCCTGCACTACCGCATTCATCAACTGGATGGCAAAAACGATCACCGCCGCCCTCAACGTGACGACGTGACACACGAGGAGATTTTTCGCCCCAACCATCTGGTCAAATTTACGGCTGGCGGGCTGTTCCAGTCGCTCACCGGCCACGATGAGATGATGGTCAACTCGTTGCACGGGCAGGGTGTGGATCGCCTGGGCAACGGGCTGATTGTGGAAGCGGTCTCCCCCGACGGCGTGATCGAAGGCGTGCGCTATCACGATGACTCGCAGTTTGTGGTCGGCGTACAGTGGCATGCCGAATGGCGGCCCGACGAACATGCGCTTTCCAGTGCGCTATACAAGGCCTTTGGCCAGAAAGCGCGCGAGCGGGCTGCACGACGCGCGGCGGGGCTTGCGGCTGCCTGAGCAAGATGCGCCGCCCGCCTGCTTCGTTAACACCAACATTCACTTCGACGCCTCGGAGACCAGCATGAAACGCGTGGTATTCAATCAGAAGGGCGGCGTGGGCAAGAGCACCATCACCTGCAATCTTGCGGCGGTGGCCGCCGCCGCAGGAAAGCGCACGCTGGTGGTCGATCTCGATCCGCAGGGCAACTCCACGCGCTATCTGCTGGGTGAAGCCGCCGACAAACTTGAGAACACCGGCAGCGCGTTTTGCGATCAGATGCTGAGCATGAAGCTATGGCCCAAGCCCACCGAAGATTTCATTGCCGCCACGCGCTTTAATAACCTTTCCGTGCTGCCGGGCGATGCGGGTCTTGAGGAATTGCAGGGCAAACTCGAAGCGCGCTATAAAATTTACAAGCTCAAGGAAACACTCAACGCGCTGGAAGGCTACGACGAAATCTGGATCGACACGCCGCCCGCGCTGCATTTTTACACGCGCTCGGCGCTGATCGCCGCCGACAGTTGTCTGATTCCGTTCGACTGCGATGACTTCGCGCGCCGCGCGCTGTATGCGCTGCTGGATAACGTCGCCGAGATACGCACCGACCACAACAACGCGCTGCGCGTGGAAGGCATCATCGTCAATCAGTTCCAGCCACGCGCCAATCTGCCGATGAAGATTGTGCAGGAGCTGCGCGACGAAGGACTGCCCGTGCTGAAAACGCTGCTGTCGGCCTCGGTGCGCATCAAGGAGTCACATCAAAAGGCCACGCCGATGATTCATTTTGACCGCGGCCACAAGCTGTCGCAGGAGTTCAGCGCGCTGTACAAGGAACTTACCGGCGGCAAGCGCACGTAGCCATCGCCGCATGAAAACTCAATAAAAACAGATACTTATGGATAAGCCACATCCCGCCGCCAGCCATGCGTTTTGTGTGCTATTCCTGCTCGCGGCTGCGCACGCCAACGCACAAAACTACCCCACCAAGCCGATTCGCCTGATCGTGCCCTTCCCCGCCGGCGGCCCGTCGGACATCACTTCGCGCATTGTTGCACCCAAGTTGACCGAGGCGCTGGGGCAAAACCTGCTCATCGACAATCGCGCCGGCGGCAGCAGCATCATCGGCTCTGACCTCGTCGCCAAATCGCCGCCCGATGGCTACACGCTGCTGCTCGCTACCGTCACCAACACCATCAACGTCAGCCTGATTCCGAAAATTCCGTATGACATGGTGCGTGATTTCGATCCCGTGGCGCAGCTCTTTATCACCACCAGCATTATGACCGCGCACCCGTCGCTGCCGGTGAAGTCGGTGAAGGAACTCATTACGCTGGCGAAATCGAGCACTACGCCAATCATCTACGGCTCGGCGGGCAACGGCTCGCCGTCACATCTCGCGGGTGAATTGCTCAAAACCATGAGCGGCATCAAACTGCTGCACGTGCCGTATAAGGGCGGCGGGCCGGCGGTGATCGAGCAGGTGGCCGGCCACGTGCAACTGGCGTTTCTCAGTGCGCCTGCGGTGGTGCCCTACATCAAAACCGGGCGGTTGCGCGGGCTGGCGGTGACCAATGGTAAACGTTCGCAGGTATTCCCTGAATTGCCCACCATCGCCGAAGCAGCGCTGCCCGGCTATGAATCCGAGGGCTGGAGTGGCATCTTCGTTCCAGTTCGCACGCCCGCTGCCGTGGTGCAACGTTTGAACAGCGAATTCGCCAATGCCCTGCGCGATAACGACATACGCACAAAACTCATCGCCACCGGCAGCGAACCCGCGTTCATGCCGCCTGACGCATTTGGCACGAAAGTGCGCGACGAAATCATGCGCTGGGGCAAGGTAGTCAAGGCTTCGGGGATGAAGGTCGACTGAGCGGCCACCTTTGGCGAAAACCGTGCCGATATGCGTCAGCGCGAGAATTCAACCGATGACGCAGGACGCGCTTTGGCGTACTGGCATACGATGGCGGCTGCGCAGGTCAAAAACAAAATTGAAAAATAAATCAATCAAAACAAATACTTACAAATGAATCCTCTAAATGCTTTGCTGCCCGTTCTACTGACGCTCGCGGTGAACGCACGCGCACAATCCCCAGACGCCGCAGCCAACTGGCCCAACAAGCCGCTCCGCGCGGTGGTGCCATTCACCGCCGGCAGCGCCACCGACGCGGTCGCACGCATTGTCAGCGAGCGTCTTGGCGCGCAATTGGGCTACACCATCGTGATTGAAAATCGCCCGGGCGCGGGTGGAACCATCGGCGTGGGCGTGGCTGCAAAGGCGAACCCTGATGGTTACACGCTGCTGGTGCATTCGTCGTCATACACTGTCACACCGTCGACGTACCCCAATGCACCGTATGACACACTGCGGGATTTCGCCGGGATCACGCCGCTGGCCAATCTACCGAACGTGCTGGTGATCGCGCCGTCGAAAAACATCCGCTCGGTAAAGGAGTTGATCGCGGGCGCAAAAGCCAAACCCGGTTCGCTGACCTATGCCTCGGCTGGTGCGGGCAGCGCCACGCAATTGAATGCCGAACGGTTCCGTATGGGCGCGGGCCTCGAAGGTGTGCACGTGCCGTTCAAGGGCACGCCGGAAGCGTTGACCGACATTATCAGCGGCCGCATCGATATTTATTTTTGCCCGGTGATATCGGTGATTCAGCTTATCAAGGAAGGCCGCCTGCTGGGCCTTGCCGTTGGCAGCACCAAACGCTCCACCGCGCTGCCGGACTTGCCCACTACGCTGGAGTCTGGCGTGGCGAATTCCGATTACAACTTCTGGGTGGGAATGGTGGTGCCGGCGAAAACACCTGCTGGCGTGGTTAGCAAGTTGCATCAGCAAACCATTCGCACCCTGCAAACGCCGGACATCACCGAGCGCATGGCAAAACTCGGCGCGGAGCAGATGCAGATGACGCCACGCGAGTTCGACGCCTACATCAGGAACGAAATCGGTATCAATGCCGCGCTGGTCAAGGCGGCGAAGATCGCGGTGAACTGATGATGCAGGCGCCACGCATTCAGGCACTCCCGCTGGCGGCACTGCTGGTGTTCACCACCAGCACGGTAGGCGCGCAATCAATCGCCTATCCCGACAAACCCATCCGCATGGTGCTGCCCTTTCCACCGGGCGGCGGGACTGACGGGCTCGCGCGCGTGATCCTGCCAAAAATGAGTCAGGCACTGGGCCAGCCGATTGTTATCGACAATCGCCCCGGCGCGGGGGGCATTGCGGCGGCGGAACTCGTCGCCAAATCCGCTCCCGACGGCCACACGCTGTTCATGGGCTCGTCGACGCTGGTGACTGCCACGCCGAGTCTGCTCAAACTGCCTTACGATTCGCTCAGGGATTTCTCGCCGGTGACACTATTCGGCACGGCGGCGTTCATCCTTGCGGTGAATCCACAAGTCGCCGCCAGCAGCGTCAGTCAACTCGTCTCCCTGGCCAAGGCCAAGCCAGCCAGTTTGAATTACGCCTCCGGGGGGCTTGGCAGTCCGCTGCATTTGTGCGGCGAGCTCTTCAAAAGTCGCGCTGGCATCAACCTCGTGCACATTGCCTACAAAGGTGGCGCACCCGCTGCCACCGCCGTGATTGCCGGCGAGGCACAAATCCTTTTTGGCAGTTTCGCTGCGACGTTACCGCTGATTCGCGCGGGCCGCCTGCGCGCGCTGGCGGTCACAAGCAAGACACGCGCCGCGGTCACGCCTGAAGTACCGACCATGATGGAATCAGGATTTCCTGATTACCATGTGCAGGCATGGGCCAGTTTTGACGCGCCAGCGCGCACGCCGGAGGCCATCGTACAGCGCCTTTACAGCGAAACAGCCAAGGCGGCCTTTCTACCGGAAGTCATTGATTTAATGAATAAAATTGGCTACGCACCCGCCAACAACACACCGCGCCAATACGCCGAACAGAAGCGTACCGAGACGGCGATGTGGGCGAAGCTGATCCGCGAAGCCAACATTCGTGGCGAATAGCCGCCGGCAACCGCGCCCATGGAAGAACGCCTCGAAAAAATCGAAAGCAAGCTGAGCCTGGCGGAAGACCTGCTCGACGAACTGAACAAAACGATTTACCACCAACAGCGCGAAATTGAACGGCTGCAACGAGAAATCCTCACACTACGCGAGCAGTTGCGTGCTTCGCTGCCGGAAGAACGGCGCAATTTGCTGGATGAAATTCCGCCGCATTATTGACGCAATGTTGACTCACTATTGCGATAATGCGGCGGCTGCACAATGAATCCCGATTTCCATAAAGAGAAACAACCATGACACCCGTTCCCGCCAAAAGCCACACACTGACACGCGACGACGTCAAGCTGCATCATCTGGATTGGGGCAACGAGGGCCGCCACCCGATCGTGATGGTGCACGGCAGCCGCCTGCACGCGCATGTGTGGAATGACTTCAGCAACCGCTACAAGGATCGCTTTCACATCATCGCCGTCGATCAACGCGGGCACGGCGACAGCGGCTGGTGCACGCGCAACCAGTATGACCTGGAAGATTTCTATCAGGACTTGAAGGCGGTGATTGAGGCGAAGGGCCTCAAGCGCTTCACGCTCATCGGCCACTCGCTGGGCGGGCGCGTATCAATGCTGTATGCCGCGCGTCATCATCAACTACTTGAACGCCTGGTGCTGGTCGATATCACACCGGGCCGGCCGGCTGCCGCTACACCCGGCGCGGACTTGTCCCGCATCACCGAAACGCCGGGGCCGCGCGATTTTGATTCTGAAGAAGAAGCCATCGCCTATCTGGGCAAAATTCTGTCCCGTGCGCCCGCGCACGTCATCGAAGAAAGCGTGCGTTTCGGCATGCGTCAAACACCATCGGGCCGTTACACCTGGAAATACGATCCCGCGATATTGAAGCGCGCGCCTGCCACGACTGATTTGTGGTCGATGGTCAAAGCGATTCCGACACCCACGCTCTTGCAATACGGCAGCCACAGCAAAGTCGTCTCAGCAGAACTTGCTGAACAGCTTCGGCAAACCATGCCGCAATGCACGGTCGAGCGCATCGAAAAAGCCGGCCACGCGCTGTTTACCGATCAGCCGGATGCGTTCGCGGCGAGCGTGGGGCGGTTCTTGAACGCTTAGTCCTTGAGCTTCCGTGCGTCTGCAAAACGTCAGGAAATGCGGGGCGCCCGCGCGTAACAGTACACCCACGCAATCAAAGCCCCTTGCAGCGGTAAACGCAGCCACAGCAAAACCGGACTGTACTGGGGATACAGTTCCGGGTGCATTGCCATGTGCACATTGGCCGGCGTTACCGCGATGATCAACGCGATCAGCCCCCACGCCGCAAGCCGCTCGCCCCGGCGCGTACATAGCATCGCCCCCAGCACACATTCCGCCACGCCGCTCACATAGACCAGCGCCGTATGCCACGGCAGATACGGTGGCATGATGTTCAGGTAGAACGGCGTGTTAAGAAAGTGATTGGCGCCAGCGATAACAAACAGGACGCCAAGCAACCACTTCAATACACGTCGCTCAGGGTGCACTTCTGCGCCTAGTTAAAGACTGGCGTAACGCTCGCCGGTGCAGGTATCCAGGGCATGCCTAATACTCTCCAACGTGCCCCCATCCCTCCTAAATCTTGGGCATCTTCGCGTCCGCCGCCACCTTCGCCCACTTCACGAGATCCGCTTTGATCATTTCGCGGATTTGCGGGATGGTGCTGGCTTCGGATTCCGCACCTTCGGCAGCCATGCGCTTGCCGGTTTCCGGCAGTTTGAGTATGGCCGCGACTTCGGTATTGATCTTTTGCAGGATGGGTTCGGGCGTGCCGCCCGCTGAGGCCCAGCCCCACCAGATCGACGCTTCGTAACTCGGTATGCCCGCCTCGGCAACGGTGGGCAATTCCGGCATGGTACTGAGCCGCTTGGCGCCGCCCGTGGCCAGCGCCTTGAGTTTGCCCGTGCGCAGCATCGGCGCCGCAGTAAGCACAGTCGCCACGGCCATGTGCACGTGGCCGCCCATTACGTCGGTCAGTGCCGGGCCTCCGCCCTTGTAGAGCGCAATCGTGGCATCGAAGCCGCCGTGACTGCGGAACATCGCCGACACAAAGTGCATAAACCCACCCGCGGAACCCATGGTGATGTAGTTCGGCTTCGCCTTGCCCAACGCCACCAGCTCCTTGACCGAATTCACCGGCAGCGACGGCCCCACGGTGATCAGCACCGGGGCACGGCCAAAGGTGGCGGCAAATTCAAAATCCTTGATCGGATCGTAAGGGAGCTTTTTCATCATCGCCGGGTTCATGGTGAACGCGGTGGAGGCCATCAGCAGCGTATAACCATCCGGCGCGGCGCGCGCCACCAGTTCGCTGCCGATGATGCCTTCCGCACCGGGGCGGTTATCCACCACCACCTGGCGGCTCCAACGCTCGCCGAGTTGCCCGCCGATATAACGCGCCATGATGTCGTTGCTGCCGCCGGGCGCTTGCGGCACGATCAGCCGGATTGGCTTGCTGGGATAGCTTGAAAGGGCTTCGGCGCCCGCGCTCTTGCCCTGCGCGGCGGCCCCGCCGCCATGCGCGGCCACGATCAGCGCGCTGGCCAGTGTAATCGCTCTCTTCATGCCTGACTCCTCGCTTTTTTGGATGAACCCTAGTATGGCCTGAAACCCCGCCGGGTGACAAACTCGTGCGGCGTTGTGCGCCGGCTTCTGTCACGGTTTATGATTACACGCTGAAGAAAACGTTCCTTCGATATTTTCCCTTCGGATACATTTTCACCGGGCAGCGCGGAGAGCATGGTATGGCGTACGATTTACTCATAAAAAACGGCATGGTTGTCGACGGCAGCGGCAAGCCACGCTTTCACGCGGACCTTGCCGTGCAGGGGGGCAAAATCGCCGCCATCGGAAAGATTGATGGCGCCGCCCGGAACACCATCGACGCCGCAGGCCAGATCGTCTGCCCCGGCTTTATCGACCCGCACACGCATTACGACGCGCAAATCACCTGGGATCAGCTGCTGTCGAGCTCCAGCGAGCACGGCGTCACCACGGTGATGATGGGCAACTGCGGCGTGGGCATTGCGCCGTGCCGGCCTGAAGTGCGCAAGCTGCTCACCGAAGATTTGGTCACTGTCGAAGGCATCGACAACGAAGTGCTGACCGAGGGTATCTGCTGGGATTGGGAAACCTTTCCGCAATTCATGGATGCCGCCGCGCAACGCGGCAGCGCGATCAACCTCGCATTCCTTGTGCCGCTGGCGCCGCTGCGCACCTACGTTATCGGCACGGAAGCTAACGCACGCGCTGCAACAACGGAAGAAACGCAATCCATCGCGATGATGCTGCGCGAAGCGGTAACCGCCGGTGCATGGGGCTTCAGCACCACAGCCAGCCGACAGCACATCGGCCGCGGCGGCAAAC
>OMIN01000084.1 GCA_900299145.1 Betaproteobacteria bacterium
GAAGTGCGGCCACGTGTCTGCGGCTCGCTGGTGGGTTTGCTGGCGGCGGCGCGCCGCCGCCAGCAAACCCACCAGCGAGCCGCAGACACGTGGCCGCACTTCACGCACGCCGCCCGGCGCTTCACCCGCCAAGCGCCAGCGCACGAACCAGCGAAACGGCGTATCTGTCCCCGCGCGTTCCACCCATACCAAAGCACCGCTGGCGGCACGAATCTCGGCGACCACTGGAACGGCAGCTCCATGCACCGTGCCGGGCACTTGCCACAACGCAAGACTCTCTTCGAGCAAAGCGCGAATTCGCGTATCTTCCACTGAAGCCATCGCGCAATTCACGCCGCTCACAACATCGCACCACTGCGTATGTCTTCGGAAATTTTACGCGGCAAAAATCTGCCGTCCGTCAAATCGCCACAATACTGCCCGCCGTCGACCACCACCTTCCCGCGCAACACCGTGGTTGACGGCCACGCCAGCATTTCATGGCCTTCCCACGGCGAGTAATCCGATTCGTGCAACATGTCTTTCGTCAGCACAAAGCGCCTCGAAGTATCCAGCACCACCACGTCCGCGTCCGAGCCGACGGCAAGCGCACCCTTACGCGGATAGAGGCCCATGATTTTCGCCGCGTTGGTGGAAACGAGATCGACGAATTTCTCGACTGAATAGCCGCGTCGTCCCACCATTTCGGAATACATCAGCGACACGCGCGGCTCCACGCCGACGTTTCCACCGGTCGTGTCGTCCACTCGTTTACCCTGAATCTTGTCTTTCAGGGAGCAACACACTTCGTCGGTAGCAACCGAGTGTATCGTGCCGTTCGCCATGCCAGTCCATAACGCGTCTTGATCCGACTGTGCCTTGATCGACGGATAGGTGTGATAGATCTGCCCGTTGGGCCGCTTGTAATCCTCGGACGTATACATCAGATATTGATGCAGCGTTTCGCCATAGATGGGCAGTCCTTTCGCGCGCGCCTCGCGAATCGCCTCCACACCAAACGCCGCACTGACGTGCATGAAATACAGCGCGATACCCGGCACGTTTTTCGCCAGCCCCAACACGCGGCGGAACGACAAATCCTCGGACATGGCGTTGTGCACCTCGGCCATGTTCTCGAAGCCCGCGCGGTTTTCGCGAATCACCTTGTCGTACATGTGCATCACGATATCGTTGTCTTCGCCGTGAATCACGCACAGGCCATGCGCATCTGCCACCACCTTGAACACTTCCCAGATGTCGCCAAAATCCACCATGCGCCCGCGCCGGCTGGGCGTGATGTCGGTAGTAAACATTTTTACCGTCGGGTAGCCTGCGCGCAGCACTTCGGCGAGCTGTCCGAAAATCTCAGGCGGCAACGCGCCTTCCACCATCACGTGAAAACTGTAGTCGCACTGGCATTGGCCGGTCCAATCCCGGTGCCGGTCATCAATGGCCTGCCGGATGGTTTTGCCATGCGTCCAGCGCACAAAGTCGATCATCGTCGTGGTGCCGCCACACAAAGCTGCGCGCCCCACCACCGAGGGCGGATCGGTATACGTCACGCTGCCGTCAGGGTGCGGCGAATACCATTTGAGATGCACATGCGGATCGATACCGCCGGGCATGACGATCTTGCCGGTGGCGTCGATCAGCCGTTGGGTGGTTTCCGCGCCGAACGAACCCGCCGCACCCACCGCTACGATTTTCTCACCACGTATCGCCAGATCGCACGCCGCCAACCCCGCCGGCGTCACCACGCGGTCACTGCGTATCACCAGATCGAACATAGTTAACCCTTTGTTTTAATTGACTTTTTTACAAACCACGCAAGAGTTCAGCGAATTCACTGACGCTCGTCCACTTCTCGCATTCATCAACGGCCTGCTCCACTTGCGCAACCGCCGGCGCATTCAAAACATGCCCGGCCAGTTCGCGAAACTTGCCGCGCAATACACTTTCGGCGTACGGCTGATGAAAATCCCCTTCGTGACTTTCGCATGCATGCGTGAATGTGCGCCCGTCCTTAAGCGTCAACGTCACGCGCGCGGGCTTTAACCGCGGTACCTGTGCGCTCATCGCCGGGTCTTCAGTGACACTCACGCGCGCGCGCAAGGCCGAAATCGCCGGATCGGCGAGCGCACTGTCGTCAATATCCGCATGCCGTGCATGGCCGCGCACCACCATCACGGCCGCGGCATGGGGCAACGAGTATTTTGAGGCAAAAAAGTTTGGCGGATTCGGCCCGCGCATCACCGAGGCAAATCGATAGGTAGAAAACTCAATCCGTTCGATATCCTCGGCGGCGCGCGGCTTACATTCCGTCAGCACGGCTTTCAACGCATCCAGCGCCGGGTGAATCGGATTACAACAGGCATGCAGCCGAAAATAATTGCGCGTGATTTCCCAGCGTGTGCCGAGATCATCCAGCAAGTGTTCGGTGCTGAACCCATCGCCTACCATCTTGCCCAGCGCTTCCTCGATGGCATCGTCCTTGGACTCGATGCCTGCCAGTGCGAGATCAGGGGCCAGCGCACCGGCGAATCCGCTCATGCCACCTGCGATATTAAGTGCTGTGGCACCCGCCCCCGTGTTCATGTAACTCGGCGTCATCATCAGTACCGCCGAAATGCGCATGGCACGGCTCACGCCTGCCGCATCCAGCCCCCGCATGCGCGCCCCAGCTGCGGCAGCAGCCAGCAGCATCGCCTGCCCGTTCTGATGGGCCAGCGGCCGCGGCGTAAACGCCATGCCAATGCGCGCGGCAACGTCGTAGCCCGCCGCCAGCGCCGCAAGCAGTTCCTTCCCGCTGGCCTTTGCATGCTCTCCCACTGCCAACATGCCGGGCAGAATTTGGATTGCCGGCTGCCCTGACGCCAGCCGCAGCCCTTCGCACAATTCAATGGCGCGGCCCGCAATCCCATTGAGCAACGCTGCCGTGCGCGGGTCCTGCGTCGGCCAGCCCTTTGCGTACACCGTAGCGCCCGTGCCGGCGGTGGCCGCCATCCGTTGACGTACGGCACTCACTTCGGGGCGCACTGAACCGGCGAGAACCACGCCCAGCGTATCCAGCAGCACCAGTTTTGTCTGCTTTTGCACCGGCGGGGGAACATCCTCCCAACGTGTTTCAGCAACAAATTTCGCCAGAGCTTCAATTTCACGTCCCATGCCGCGCTACTCCAGCCGGATGCCCGCATCGCGGATAATCCGCGTCCACTTGGCGATTTCGTCTCGCACAAATCGGTCGAACTGCGCCGGCGTACTACCCATGGGCTTCGCGCCGTCCTGCACCGTACGGTCGCGAATCACGGGCATGGCCATGGTTTTCGCCACCTCACCGCTGATTTGCTCGACCACTGCCGACGGCGTATTAGCCGGCGCAAACACACCAAACCATCCAGCTGCCTCGAACTCCCTGACCCCCGCCTCTATCGCCGTGGGCACATCGGGCAGCGCGACAGCCCGCTCGCGTGTCGACACCGCGAGCGCACGCAGGCGCTTTGATCGCAAGAGCGCCATGACCGTTTCCGAGGTGTTAAACGCGGACGTGGTTTCACCGCTCATGACAGCGACAGCCGCCTGAGAGCCACCCTTGTAAGGCACGTGCCCCAATTGTGTCTTGGTAACTACCGCAAACAGGGCGCCCGCCAGATGCATCGCGCTGCCCGGCCCGGAAGAGGCATAAAACACCGAGCCCGGCTGTTCGCGCGCAAGCCGAACGAACCCCTGCAAGTCCTTCACCGGCAATGTCGGCAATACGCAAAGCACGTAAGGCGCACTGACAATCTGCGATACCGCTGCAAAATCTTTAACGGCATCAAATCGCAGTTTCGGATACAGCCCAGGCGAAAAGGCGAAAGACGCCGACGTCACCAGAAATGTGTAACCGTCGGGTGCGGACCGGGCTACAAATTCCGTGCCCACAGTGGAGCCCGCGCCGGGACGGTTATCAACGATGAACTGCTGTGCATAAACCTCTGAAAAACGCTGTGCAAGCAGCCGGGCAAAAATGTCTGCACCACCGCCCGGCGTAAAGGGCACCACCAAACGCACGTTTTTTTCGGGATATTTTTGCGCGGCGGCATGCCTTGCGACCATCAATCCCGGACACAGCAAGGCAGTGGCGACGGCAACAAACGAATAAACCCGAACACCTGTCATGATGCTTTTCCTCGATGAACACGCTTTACACACGCTTTACTCAAGCGAAAACCCAATCGTTCACATTTCATGCTCTCATAGGAGCATCTCGCCCGCCAGCACGCCAAAATCTGCAATCCCCTCGATTTTCATCAACCGTTCGTGGAGTTGATGCGTGACGGGCTTGCCCCATACCGCCTCACCCAATTCGAAAAATTTGCCACTCAAGTCTTCCGGCGTGTGCGGGTTGGCCGGCTCCCCCTTGGTGACGGTGCAACGTCCTTCCATCACCGTGCCATTTTTCAGCGTGATGCGCACATGCACCGGCTGCTCGGCCGGGAAACGGGCGGTAAACGCAGGCTCTTCGTGCACGAACACGCGCTGCACCAGCGCCTGCACTTGGCGGTTGGCCACGGCTTCGTCATCAAAGCTTTTCAGGCCGGAACGTCCGTGGTACAAAATGCTCGCCAGCGCAAACGGCACGGAAAAACGCGCGCCGAAACTCGACACGATGTTCTTGCCGTTCAGGCTCGCCGCCAGCATGTAGGCGGCAACGTCGATGCGCTCAATACCATCCGCATCAAGCCGCCCGCCGGGCGCCCTGGCCAGTAAATCCTCCAGTGCATCAATAACAGAATGTGCGTAACGGCCTATCGGATGCAGCTTGAAATAGCTTTTCGCAATCAGCCATTCGCTGCCCAGGCCGTCGACCGCAAGCGCCGGATCAAAACTGTCCGAATACAGGCCCTTGCCGTAGACCGTGCCCACGCTGTCGATCTCACCGGTGAAACCGCACTCGACCAGCCGCGCCGCCGTCAGGCCCATGTAGCCCGAATGGCCGGTGAAAATATTGCGCACTGTCGCGCCGTCAAGCAAAGTTTGCCGGCTGCTCGCCATGCCCATGGTCGCGGCGCAGTTGATGAGCTCCAGCATTTGCGCGGCGTCAAAGTGCTGCAACACGCCCGCAGCGATGGCCGCGCCGATCACGCCATAGGTGCCGTGCGGATGAAACGTAAGACGCATTTGCGCCGCGCGGCTGATGCGCGCAGACACTTCGTAGCCCAGCGCCACCGCGCGCAACACTTGCGCGCCGTTGCTCCCCAACGCCTGCGCCAGCGCAACCGCCGCCGGAACCACCTGGATACCCGGATGCCCCTTGGCGAAGAGGTTGCCTTCGTCAAGCTCCAGCCAGGTACCTGCAGTGCCATTGAGCAACGCCGCGTCGAGCGCGCTGGCACGCCGGCCCGCGCCGATTACCCAAGCCGCGCCCGGCGCTGCGCCGGCCAGTTGCATGGCCACGAACTTTTTCATCTCCGGCTGCTGCATGCCCGCGGCGATCACGGGGATGCAATCCGCTGTCACCCAGCGCGCGCGTTCACGCGCCGCCGTGCTGATATCCTCAAGCCGCGTATGGGCGGCAAATTCAGCAAGTGTGACGAGGTACGGCGGCGGCGTGCGGTCAGACATGGCATTTCCTCCGGAGAGTATTTTAATCCTGCTTGAATCCTGTCACACGGGAAGCAGCGGTAGAATGCCGGCTCCATCATTTGAAGCCGCCGGGGATGCCATGACCGTAACTCCGCTACGCCTGCCTTGGGTCGCCGTACTGTGTGCCTGTGCCGGTGCCCCAGCCGCCGCGCAAAGTGATTATCCCAACAAGCCGATACGCCTGATCGTGCCTTTTGCGCCGGGCGGCTCGAACGACATCATGGCGCGCGTCATTGGCCAAAAAATCGGTGAGAGCGTGACGCAGCAATTCGTCATCGACAACCGCGGCGGCGCCAGCGGCATCATTGGCACCGATCTGGCGGCCAAGGCAGTGCCCGACGGCTACACGCTGCTGATGATGAGCCTCACCTTTGCGGTCAACCCCAGTCTTTTCAAAAAGCTGCCCTACGACACGGAAAAGGACTTGGCGCCCGTCAGTCTGGTGGCCTCGGCGCCACTGATTCTGGTGGTGCATCCCTCATTGCCGGTTAAAACCCTGAAGGACTTCATCGCCCACGCGAAAGCGAATCCCGGCAAACTCAATTTTGGTTCAGGCGGCCCAGGCACCACGCCGCATCTGGCGGGGGAGATGCTGAAATCCATGGCCGGCCTGCAAATGACGCACGTGCCCTACAAGGGCGGCGGGCCGGCGCTCGCCGATCTCGCGGGTGGGCAATTGCAACTGATGCTGGAAAACATTCCGAGCACGCTGCCGCACGTCAAATCCGGCAAGCTGCGCCTGTTGGCATTGAGCGGTCTGAAACGCTCGGCGCTGTTGCCAGACGTACCCACGCTCGACGAAGCGGGTCTAAAGGGTTACGACATCGTCGGCTGGAACGGATTGTTCGTGCCCGCGGGCACGCCGAATGCCATCGTGTCGCGGCTGCATGCCGAAACCGTCAAGGCGCTGGCGCTGCCCGATATCAAGGAGCGTTTGTCGGGCATGGGTGCAGAAGGCGTTGGCAGCGCGCCCGCGCAATTCGCGGCGTTCGTGAAGGCGGAAATCAAAAAATGGGCGCAGGTGGTACGCGCCGCCGGCTTGCGTATTGAATAGCATTGAATAAAAACCCAAATTAAAACAAATACTTATACATATCACTTAGGAGCAGTCATGCCTTACGCAAAATCCGGCGACGTGAATCTGTATTACGAAGAATGCGGCAAGGGCACGCCCATTGTGTGGGTGCACGAATTTGCCGACGACCTTAACGGCTGGGAAGCGCAACTGCAGTACTTCAGCCGCCGTTACCGTTGCATCGCCTACAACGCGCGCGGCTATCCGCCGTCAGATGTGCCCAAGGCCGCGTCGAAGTATTCGCAAGCCATCGCCACCGACGACATCGCCAACGTGATGAAGCATTTGAAAATCCGCAAGGCGCACGTCATCGGCTGCTCGATGGGTGCATACGCGGCGTTACATTTTGCGTTGCGTTATCCGCGCCTGGCGATCTCGTGCACGGTGGTCGGCGCGGGCTATGGCTCTGACCCGGACAAGCGCACGCAGTTTCTCAACGACAATAACGTGATGATCAAGCGCTTCCTGGAACTCGGCACGGCGGAAGCGGTCAAGCCCTATCAGATTGGCCCGGCACGCGTGCAGTTTCAGAACAAGAATCCGCGCGGCTTCGAGCATTTTTGCGCTGAATTCGCCAAGCACTCGGCACTGGGTTCCGCCAACACCCTGACCGGCGTGCAGGGCAAGAGCCCAACAATCTACAGCCTTGAATCGGCGTTACGTAAATGCCGTGTGCCGCTGCACATCATGAGTGGCGATGAAGACGACAACTGTCTTGACCCCGGCGTATTCATCAAGCGCGTCTGCCCCAGCGCCATGCTGACCGTCGTGCCCAACACCGGTCACGCGGTAAATCTGGAAGAGCCGGTGCTATTTAACAGCATAGTCGCCGAGTTTCTGGCACAAGTGGATTCCGGCCGCTGGCGCAGGCGGGATCCACGGTCGCTGAACAAATCTACGATGGCGAAATCTTAAGTGCTAGATCTTGAGCGGCGGCAAATCTTCTGACATCACCTGCCGCGCAAACCGCATGTCCGACAGGTCTTCGTACGTCGCCGTTCTGCGTATCGCACCGCAGGCGAGCATCGCATCGCGCAGCCATTCCAGCCCCGCGCGCTGTTGCAGCGGATCGGCGTTCCAGATGCCGCTCGCCTTGTAGCCTTCGCAACTGGCCGCGAGCACCGGCAGCGGAATATCCGGAAAACAGGATGCGACCAATTCCGCCAACGCGCGACCGTCGTGTGCGGCGATCCAGCGCTGCGTGCGGTACATGGCGCGCGTCATGCGCAACACCGTATCTTCGTTTTTTGCAATGAACGCGCGCGTGGTGTTCAGCGTGGTGTACGTCGCGGGCCCGCGACTGGCGGCGGTGTACCACACGTGGCCCGCACCGCTTTCCACGAGTTGCCGCGCAAACGGCTCGAACACCTGAATCACGTCGACTTCGCCGGCGCGCAGCAAGGCCACATTCTCCGCCATGCCGCGCGCGGGGGTGCGGCGTATCGTGGCCGGGTCAATACCCGCGAGGCGGATGTCGTGCTGCAAACAATACCAGGGGGTAGGCACTTCACTCACCACCGCCACGCGCTTCCCGGTGAGATCGCGCATGTGAAACGCCGGATTCGCCTTGCGCCCCAGCAGATAAAACGGGTCGCGCCCCACCACCTCACAAAACACCACCAGCCCGTTATCGGGGTTGTCGTCTCACGCGTGCAATAGCCGCATCGGGCCGCCCCACGACACCTGCCCCGTGCCGCTTAACACGGCGTTAAGCGTCTGGTCTGCAGACGTCGAAGTTTGCAGCCGCACCTCGATGCCTTCGGCTTCATAGGCACGCAGCGCGAACGCCGCGTAAAAGGGCGTGTAAAACACCGCGCGGAAGTTTTCGATTAACGTAATGGCCATATCGCCCCGACTGTTGTGTGAACCTTGTCCGGATGAACCGGGCTTGCCTGTAATTTCTTGTGCTTATTCGCCCTTGATGCCGGGGTCGCGTATCACTTGAGCCCACATCGCAGTTTCACGCTGGATGCGTGCGGCGAGTTCACGCGGCATGCCGGTGTCCGGCTCCAGGCCCTGACGCGACATCGCCTGCTGCACATCCGCGGACGCGACGGCCTTGAGCATTTCGCCTTGCACGCGGTTCACAATCGCCACCGGGGTTTTGGCCGGCAGCAACAATGAGTACCATGAACTCACGTCAAAGCCGGCGTAACCCTGCTCGGCAATGGTCGGCAATTCGGGCGCGACTTTCGTACGCTGGATGCCGGTGGTGGCCAGCGCCTTCAAGCGGCCGGTTTTTACGTGCGGCAGCGACGAGGCCACGCTGCCGAACAGCACCTGCGTTTCACCCGCAAGCACCGAAGCGGCCGCCGGCCCGCCACCCTTGTAAATAATGTGTGCCATGCTGATGCCCGCGCGCTTCTGGAAAAGCTCCGATGCCAGATGCAGCGGGCTGCCCACACCCGCCGACGCGTAGTTGAAGCCACCGAGTTTCGCTTTGGCCAGCGCAACGAATTCCTTGAGATTGCCCGCGGCGACGCTTGCATGCAGCACCAGAATATATTGCGCCGTGGCAAGCAGCGTCACCGGTGCAAGATCCTGCTCAACGCGAAACGGCAGCTTGTACAGCGCGGGGTTCACCGTGAGCGCCGAGCTGAAACCCATCAGCGCGGTGTGGCCGTCCGGCGCCGCAGTCACCACGATTTCGGTCGCAAGATTCCCCGCCGCCCCACCCCGGTTATCCACCACCCAAGCCTGTCCCATGGCCGCGTGCAACTTCGGTGTGAGTATGCGCGCGAGCGTGTCAGCGCCGCCGCCGGGGGCGAAGGGCACGAGCAGACGGATAGGGCGCGTGGGGTAGGCGTCGGCGGCCTGGGCGTTCGTTGGGGAACCGAAAGCCCAACCAAGCATTGAAAAAAATACTGAATAAAAACAGATACTTACGAAATAACCTCGAGTACCATCATCCGGGATCGCAGGCGTCTCGCTCGCAGTGGTACGACGGTGGCCGGGACGCACGCGATCCCGGCACCGTTGGGAAAGCAACCGACTCATGCGATCATCCATCGCGGAATTTCACCCGCGTCAGAAATATTCTCCAGCTTCCACAACCGCGCAAGCAGTTCGTCGATTTTCGTGTCGGGCAATACCTTGCGCGCGAGCGTACGAAATTTCTTCTCGATATCGGTATCGTCCATCGGGTTCTTCCAATGGCCTTTGTGATGGTCAACGACGGTTTCAAACGTCTGCCCTGATTTCGTGACGAGCTTGAAAAACACCCGCATCGCATGCGGCATGTGCTTGTCGGCTTCGGCAGAAGGCTTGATCTTGATCTTGCGCGTCAACGCACGAATTGCCGGGTCGAACACATGCGCGTCGTCGAAGTGCTCCTCCTGCACGTCGCCATGAATCAGCGCCACCGCCACCGTGTAGGGCATGCTGTGGTCGGCCGTCTCACGATTGGGCGGCTCCCATTTCTCCGGCGTGTCGGCCATCAACACACAGGCCGTGGTCACGGTTTCGATAAAAATTTCAGCCACATCATCGGGCGAGGTAATCTTCTCGCGCAATTGCAAAGCCGCCTCGCATACCGTCTGCGAATACTGCCCCAGCGGAAAGCGCTTGATCAAACACTCCATGATCTTGAACGGCGCGTTGTTCACCCCGCCCCAAGTATCCACCGTCAATGTTTTGCGCGCCACCGCCTTGAAATAGCCGCCCACACCCTCGAAAATCGGCGACGGCCCCGTCATGCCGCGCTGTGCGAGCATGGCCGCGAACATGGCATTGCGTGAGGCGTTGGCATAGGCGCAGCCCTTCCACATCGACACATTGCCGATGCGCGTTTGATACAGCGCGTTGTTGGGCGCAATGCCAAGCTGCATGCAATGCTCAAACTGCTTGCCCGTGAAACCGAACAACCAAGCCGCCGCCGCCGTGCTCGCCATACCGCCGACCGTGACGTGATCGTAGCCCAGCGGCTTCAAATCCACGGTGTCGCAAATGCGGCAAAACATCTCATACGCCAGCACCGTGGCGGTGATCACATCTTTGCCTGAACGCCTGTTGATCTCCGCGGCCGTCAGCACCGCAGCAATGCTGTCGCTCGGATGCCCGGATTCGCCGGTGCTGGTGTAGCCGTCGTTGTAATCAAGAAAGCGGATCATCACACCGTTGGCGAAGGTCGCTAGATCGGGCGAGGTTTGCAGGCCACTAACCATCACCGTGGCGGGTTGCCTGCTGCTGGTCATGCCCGCCAGATCGCGCGCGATCTTCTCCGGTGCGCTATCGTAGCCACCCAGTGCGCATCCGATGGAATCAATGATGACGCGCTTGGCGGTCTTGATCACCTCCGGCGGCAAGGATTCGTAGCGCAGGTTGGTCGCGTATTGGGTGATTTTCTCGACGAGGGTCACACAAATTATCCTTTAAAAACAATATGTTAAGCACATATAAGCAACCACAATTTCATTTGAACTCAGCAATGACTTCAATTTTGCCCACAATGTTTCGATTGAACTCTTCCAGTTCTTCAGCTGGCACCCAAAGCTCTTTGCAGATCGCGCCACCAACAGTCTGCTCCTCGAACTTGGCGACGTAGTTCTTATTTACCTGAAACCGCGTGACATAGCCTGAGCCACTTTCCTTCACGTTCCAGTCGCGAGCGATCATCGTGGCATATTCTTCGTTCATCACCGGGTAGAAGATCGGTTGATGAAAAAGACGCGGCGGGAAAGCTGCAAACCCTGACTGTTTGATGAGCTCAAGTTCCTTGGGGCCGACAGGACGATAGAGTGTCAATGTTTCCATTCAGCAGATCTCTTGTCTACGTTCAGCTGCGGCTAAATCGTCTAAGAAGTTAACCTTTAAGAAAATCCCGCACACTCCCCTCATCCCGCAACCGCCAAACCCTTTGTATCACCCGCCCCATTTCCGACTCACCCGCACCACCGCTGTAACCCGCCAGCCGCACAGCCTTGTCCTCAATCTCCGGACGCGACAGCGTGTTGTCCGGATCGCCCTTGGGTGACGACACCTTACCTTCGAGCTTGCGGCCATCCTTGGTGGTCGCGGTGACATGCCCCAGCCAGCGTTTGGGGTAGGCGCCATCGACCACCGGATCGAGCGCCATTTTCACCTTGTCGTGGAAGGCGCGCGTGTCTTTGTCTTTCAGCGCGGCTTCGGTGAAATCCGCCAATCCCGCGCGTCCGTGCAGCGCGGCCAGCGCCAGCACAAAGCCCATGGAGAATTTGGATTGATGGATGGTCTGCGGGTCGGTCACCGGCCCGAGCACGTCAATCGCGCCCTGATGCACGTGCGCGGTCACGGCGGTGATGTCGTCGTGCTTCAACTTGTTGTCCTGCATCACTTTCAGCAGTGCATCGGCCGCCGGGTGCGTGTGGCGGCACGAGGCGTGAAACTTGAATGAGGTTTCGGCCAAACCCCAGCGCGTGCCGAGGCCATCGATGAGTTTTGCGGGATCGGCATCGCTGCTCATACCCGCTGCCATGCCCTGCGCCCCTTCGAGGATACGTTGCGCGCCAGTGAAGCCATCGCGCGCAATATAGGCTGCCATCAGCCCATCAGCCGCAGCTTTGGCGGTGTGCAATTGTTTGGAGTCTGCCGCATCGCGCAAAAACTCCCACAGCCCTGCCGCCATGGTGCCCGCCGAGCCGATGCAATGCTGCATCTGCTTTGCGTCGAGCTTGAGGATGTGCGCCACTCCCGCCGCCGCCGCCAGCTTGCCGGCGGTGCCGGTGGTGTGAAACACCTTGTAGTGCGAGCGCCCGAGAAACTCGCCGACGCGCACGCCGCACTCATAGCCAGCGACCGAAGCGGCAATTAAATCCTTACCCGTCGCGCCGACTTCCTGCGCCGCCGCCAGCACTGCCGGAAACACCACCGTGGCCGGGTGATAGACCGAGCCGTTGTGCACGTCGTCCTGCTCCACCACGTGCGACGCCGCGCCGTTGATCAGCGCCGCAAAAAACGGGCTGGTGCGTCCGCGCGTGGTGAGTATCTCCGACGGGCCAGTGGCCGGCCCCATGGCCTTGGCGAATTGCTCCAGCACCAGCACCGGGCGCGAGCCCTTGCCCGCAAGCCCGGAGCCCAGCCAATCCAGAAAAAAATCCTCCGTGCGCGCCACCACGTCGAGGGGTATTTGCTCATAGCGCAGGCCGGCGAGAAATTCGCACAGCGTTTGGGTTTCACTTTTGGCGCCAGCCAGGGAATTAACGGTGTTTTGGTCCATGATGATTACTCCTCGTTGATGCGTGCATTTTATTACTCCGGTCGCAGATCCGCCGATTTCGCCAGCTTGCCCCACTTTTCGCGCTCCGCGACGATGTAGGCGCCAAACGCGGCTGGACTTGAACTCGCCGAGTACATGCCCGCCACCTGATACAGGTTGCGCACCTCCGGCAGCGCCAGTATGCGCACCACTTCGGCGTTGAGCTTGTCCACGTTGGCCTGCGGCGTGCCCGCCGTGGTTAACAGCCCGTACCACGCGCGCATGTCGTAACCGGGGACGCCGGATTCCGCAATGGTGGGCGCTTCGGGAAATTGCGGATCGCGCTTGTCCATGGTCGTCGCCAGCAGCCGCAAGCGGTTCGTTTTGATGTGCGGAATCACATTGGCCATGCTGGCGAACGCCAGTTCCAGCCGCCCGGTGAGCAGATCGATCACGTATTGCGGGCTGCCCTTGTAGGCGACGTGGATCATTTTGGTGTTGGTCATCGACAGAAAAAGCGCCGCCGCCAGATGCGGCGTGGTGCCCGCCCCGGATGACGGATACGTGAGCTGCGCGGGCCGCGCGCGCGCCAGCGCAATGAGTTCCTTCACGTTATTTGCAGGCGTGGAAGGGTGCACCACCAGCAACATGCCTGTGGTGGCCGTCTGCGTCACCGGCGCAAACGCGCGCTGCGCGTCGAAGGGCATTTTGATGTAAAGAAATGGATTCACCGTGAGTATGCCGACGGTGCCCATCAACAGACTGAGCCCATCGGGCGGCGCCTTGGCCACGATGTCGCCCGCGAGATTACCGCCCGCGCCCGGCCGGTTGTCGACAACGACTGGCACTCCCCACGCTTCGGTGAGCCGCTGCGCCAATGGCCGCGCGATGAGATCGGTGACGCTGCCCGGCGGATTGGGCGCGACAATGCGCAACGGCTTGTCGGGATACGCCGCATGGGACGGCAAACTTGCCGCGCCCAAAACACACAGCACGCACAGCAAGCGCACCGACCATTGCCACAAGCATTTGATTTTATTAAATTTTTTTCGCATGACGCAATGGCGCGATAATAAGCCTTTCAACGAAGCCAACCGGGAATCTTCATGCAAGGCCAAACCATTGTTTACGATGCCATCACCGTCAAGCGCGAAGGCGGCTTCGCTTTCGACGTGTGGCATCAGAACCACTATGTTCCTTCACTGCTTGCCGCGGGTCAAATGCTCAATGTGCAGTGCTACGGCAGCCCGCTGCGTGCGACCTATGTCGCGGTGTTTGAATCGAACGCCGGTGCCGCTGCCCTGCACGGCAAACTGCCCGCGCCCGTACACGAATCAATTGTCACCAGCGAGCGCCACGTCGCCACCTTCATGAATCAGCAGCAGGCGCCCAACACGGGCAATCCCTTTGCCGACGCGCCGATTCTGTATCCCGTGTTGTTCGGCGTGCCGCCCGATGACAGGGAGGGCGAAAAGGATTTCAACGCCTGGTACGACGAAGAGCACCTGGGCATTTTGCTGAAAAGTCCGCACTGGCCGATGTGCCGCCGCTTCAAAATCCACGCACCCGCGGCCGGCGGCTGGACACATATTGCGCTGCATTACCTTAACGATTTACGCGCGCTGGAATCGCCAGAACGCGACGAAGCGCGTGCCACGCCGTGGCGCGCACGGCTCGCGCAACAAGCGTGGTTCAAGGGCGACTACCGCGTATTGCACAAGTTCGGCGTGCGGCGGAGTAAATAGTTTTCTGAAATTTTTATTAATAAAAACAAATAGTTACGATACCCCCTGAAACGCTACTTTTTGTCGCCATACACGCCCGCCAGCGGCCCGCGCGTCCAGTACGGCACGTATTCGTTGACGATATCCAGATAGCGGGCGGCGTCGCCAAACAGCGTCACGTCTATCGGCGCGTTGAACGGCGCGCAAGCCTCAATCCAGCCGATGTAATCGATCTGGTTGTTGTAATTCGAGCGCAGCACGCGAACCTGTAGCGTCTCCGGGCGCTTCTCAAAATTCGCACGCACGCCTTGCGTAATACGGTCGGCCAGCGTGTCGGGCGCGTTGTGAAAGCGCAAAAACGTCAGCCGCGCAAAATGCCCGGTCAATGCCTGCCCCGGGTAAATCTGCGTGCCGCTGCCGCGCCACTGCCCGCGCACCTTGCCCAGCATGCGCTTGGTCCAGGCCGAGAAGCCGTTCCACGCGCGGCTCTTGTAGGCGTCGCCTTCGAGCACATCGATGCTCGTCAGGTCATACATCGACAGATAACGCGGCCAGCCGTTGATGCACACAAAGCGCAGCCCCGTCTCAAAGCCCGGTATCGAGGTGCGATCCGGCACGTGCTCCATGTCGTACCAATCGTTGAAATCCTCGTCGTACGCGGGTGTGGGTTCCATCGTCACCATCAGAAAGCCCTTGCCCTGTTTTTGTTCTGCCATTTCAGTTTGTCCTTGGATAAATCGTTACTTGTAGGGCGGGAGAAACTAAGTGAATCCCGCCAACCTGTCGTATACCACCAATTCGGCGGGATGCGCTTACGCTCCTCCCGCCCTACGATACTTGTTCCGCACGTGGCGCCAGCGCTGCCGCATACTGGCCCGCCAGCCGTCCCGACGTAAAGCCCCAGCCGATGTGGTTGCCATGGCCCTTTAACAGCAAGCCACCCTGCCCTGTTGCGCCGGCCGCGTACAGGCGCGGAATCGGCACATCGTTTTTACCAAGCACCTGCAATTGCGAATTCACCGCCAGGCCGCCATCCGTATAGTTGATGTAATTCTTCACGGGCCCGAGCACCACATAAGGGCCATCACCCACGGGTGGGCGCTCATCTCGTCCTATCGCGCGCCCTGGCAGGCCTTCACCACGATTGTACGCGGCAATGGTTTGCATGAGCACGCCAACATCCATGTTGAGCAAACGCGCTACTTCATCCAGCGTCGCACCGCGATGAAACAAATCCGGCCGCGTGCGTTCGTAGTCACTCAAATACGCAAACGCCACGCCCGGCGCGGTTGACACATAATTTGGCCATTGGTTGAATTTTTTCGCGGTAGCCGCGTCGAGCAAAATGTAGCCCACGCCCTCCGGTTGCAGGGCAAGTTCAAACACCATCCGCTGATTCTCATCGGCGAAGCGCTCGCCGCGCGCATTGATAAGTATTGCGCCCTGCTGGAACATTTTCCGCTCCGGCACCATCACTGTGGTCATGAAACTCATGATGAAATGGCGCACCAGCGACTGCGGCGCGTGGCGCATCACGGCATTGCAGAGGCGCATCAACCAAGCCGACGGCGGCAGCCGGCTTTGCCAGGCTGGCGTGGCAGGCCGCACAAAGCGCATGCCGCCGCCGTACATGTCCGGGTTAATAATGCGCGCGCCCAAATCCAGCGCCATGCGGTGGCCGTCGCCCGTGTTCGTGGGATTCACCGCTTCGGTGGCCGCAACTGCTTCGCTCACGAATTGCGCCTTGAAGCCGGGGTCGGCGGCATAGTCGCCGCTGGCGAGGATCACACCCTTTGTTGCTTCTATGGCCTTTATTGCTTCTGCATTGCCGTCGCGTTGCATTTCCACGCCACTAACCTCGCCATTTGCCGTGAGGAGCTTGCGCGCGCGGGCGTTGGTCAGTATTTCAACGCCGATTTTGCGCGCATGCTTTTCCGCGTGAAAGATATATGCCGCCGAATTCGGCATGATCTGATGCATGCGCGGCTTGCGGTGCGGCGGCTCGTCCATAGGCCCCAGGAACACGGCCCCCCATTCCTCCAGCAGCCGCACTGATTCCGGCACATTGTCACACAGGATACGCGCGAGTTCGCCATTGTCGGGCCGGTCGGCGTGATGCTGCGAAAACTTGCCCATGTCTTCGAAATGCTCGGCAGGCGTGTCGACGATGCCCACGCGCTTTTGGTCGGCCGTTTGCGTCGCACTGATGGAGCCGATCGAACGCGCGGTCGTGCCACCCAACGTGGCGTTTTTCTCCAGCAAAACCACGCTCGCGCCCGCGGAACGCGCGCCTATCGCCGCTGCCACGCCCGTGCCGCCGCCACCCACCACCACCACGTCAAATTTCATCAATCGATCCTGGCTTTGGAAAACTCGATGATCTTCGCCCACTTGGCGATTTCAGACTTGATAAATTGCGCAAGGAACTCCGGCGAACTGCCGATCAAATCCGCCCCAATCGCTGACAACCGCTCGCGCACGTCGGGCAACTGCAGGGCCTGCGTAAAATCCGCATGCAACTGGTTGATCACCACGCGTGGCGTGGCTGCGGGCGCCACCACCGCATACCATGTCGCCGAGTCGTAGCCCGGCACGCCCGATTCGGCGATGGTGGGAATGTCTGGCACCGTCGCGCTGCGCCGGGCCGTGGTTACCGCCAGTGCGCGCAAACGGCCCGTGCGCACATGCGGCATCGCCGAACCGGGGATGGTGAACATGACCTGTATTTGCCCAGCCAACAAATCATTCATCACCAGCGCCACGCCCTTGTAGGGCACATGGGTCAACTGGATGCCGGTCATGGCCTTCAGCATTTCGGTCGACAAATGCGACGGGCCGCCGTTGCCGGACGAGGCATAAGACAGCTTGCCGGCCTGCGCCTTGGCCAGCGCGATGAATTCCTGCAAGTTGGTGGCCTTGAGTGACGGATGCACCACCAGCACAAACGGCGACGATCCGAGCAGCGTTACTGCCGCAAAATCACGCACCGGATCGAAGTTAAGCTTCTTGTAAAGACTCGCCGAGATGGCATTGGCGATGTTGTACTGATAAAGGGTGTGCCCATCCGCCGGCGCAGCGGCGGCAAGCTCCGCCGCAATGTTGCCGCCCGCACCCGCGCGGTTGTCAACCACGACCTGCTGCCCCCATTTGTCGGTGAGCTTTTGCCCCAACACGCGGCCGAAGACGTCCGCGCCGCCACCGGGCGGGAAAGGCACGATAAAACGCACCGGTCTTGCCGGAAACACGGGCTTTGCGCCTTGCGCCTGCGCACTCGTGCTCGCGCACAGTGAGAACACTGAAAACAACAGGGCCAACACCAGAAGGCCGCAATGCCTCGCCCGCCGCCAAACACATCGAATGGAAGTCATCCGCCTATTCTATAATCCCGCACCACGCCGGTGTCCTGCGTTCCACAGTATGTCATTCCGAGGAAACCTTCCATGCCAGTCTCGCGACTTTTTCTGATTCTTAGCACGTTCGCGTGCGTGAGCGCCGGCGCCCAAACGCAAACCTTTCCCTCCAAGCCCATCCGCATCATCGTCGCTTTCCCGCCGGGGGGTGGCACCGACATCGTCGCGCGCATGATCGCGCCCAAAATGGCCGAAGCGCTGGGACAGCAAGTGGTGGTTGACAATCGCGCGGGGGCGCAAGGCATCGTCGGCACTGAAATCGCCGCCAAATCACCGCCCGACGGGCATACGCTGTTCATGGGCACGCTCGGCAATATCGCGGTCAACCCGGTGCTTTGGGGGAGCAAGCTGCCATTCAGCATGGAACGTGATTTCGCGCCGCTCTCGCAAGTGGTCGACGTGTGGTTCGTGCAAATGATTCACCCATCGTTGCCGGCGAAAACGCCGCGCGAACTCATTGCACTCGCCAAAGCCAAGCCGGGTGAATTGAATTACTACTCCAGCGGCGCGGGCGGCGCGCCCCATCTGGCAGCTGAAATGTTCAATGCCATGGCCGGCGTCAAAACCACGCATGTTCCCTACAAAGGCAGCAGTCCCGGCATGACCGATCTGATGGCGGGCCAAGTGCAAATCGGTTACGACAGCGTGGTGCAGTCGCTCCCCTTTATCAAATCCGGCAAGCTGCGCGCGCTGTCGGTAATGGGCGCCCGGCGCACGCCACTGCTGCCCGACACACCGCTGATGAAGGATTTTCTGCCGGGCTTTGAACTCACCAACTGGTTCGGCCTGATGATTCCCGCCGCCACGCCCGCGGACATCCGCAACCGGCTGCACGGCGAAGTGGTGAAGGCCCTGCGCGCGCCGGATATCAAGGAGCGCCTGCTCGCCATGGGCGCAGAACCGGTGGGCAGCACGCCGGACCAATTTGGCACATTCATCAAATCCGAAATGGCCAAGTGGGGCAAGGTCATCCGCGACGCCAATATCAAGCCGGAATGATGGCGGGTTTTGGGATGATGCCTTCGTGACGACGCCATTCTTGTCGGGGCTGCCGCTGTCGCAGCAAGTCGCCGCACACATCCTGCGCCAACAGGCGCAGCGTATCGGCGAGCGCGTATTTGCGGTTTGCGGGGATGAGCGTATCACCTACGCTGAAGCCGACCGCCGCGCAGACCGCGTGGCGGCGGCCCTGCACGCGCTGGGTATCGGCAAGGGTGAGCGTGTGGCGCTGCTCTTGCACAATCGGCTGGAATATCTGGATTTGTGGTTTGGCCTGTCGCGCATCGGGGCGATTCAGTTGCCACTCAACACGGCCTACAAAAGCGCGCAACTGCTGCACACGCTGAAACGGGCGCCGGTCGCTGCCGTGGTCGTTGAAGACGCACTGCTGCCGGAACTGGAAACCATCATCGGCCAGCTTGCTCCGCTGAAGGCGCTGGTCGTACTCGGTAGTGCCCAGCCGCGAGTCAAACATAAGTATCTGTTTTATAAGGATATTTTTTCAGGCACCCCTGCGCCTGCTGTCACCGTCCACGGCGCCGACGTGGGTGCGATCATGAACACCTCCGGCACCACCGGCCCGTCGAAGGGCGTGTTGCTGTCGCATGCGCAGCAGTACATCCTGGGCCGCAATATCGTCAACGACATGGCGCTGACCGAGGCCGATGTTTACTACAACTGCTTTCCGCTGTTTCACAACACCGCGCAGGCGATGATCACGCTGCCGGTACTGCTCACCGGCGCACGCATGGTACTGGTTGAGCGTTTCAGTGTCACGCGCTTCTGGTCTGACGTTCGCGTGCACGGCTGCACGGCGTTTTACTACATTGGCGAAACATTGCGCATATTGCTCAAATCCACAAGCGCTGCCGACGGAGCCGGAAGCAGGCTGCGCATCGGCTGGGGGATCGGCGCGTCCGCCGCCGACTTCACGGCATTTGCCTCGCGTCATGGCGTTGAAATGCGCACCGGTTATGGCTCGACCGAGGGGAATGTTGGCGTCTATTTACCGCACGACAAGCCCAATCTCGCCAGCGTTGGCCGTCCCCTGCCGGGCTTTGAGGTGCGCATCGCGGATACCAGCAACGATCCGCTGCCGCCGGGTGAGAGCGGCGAGATTCTGGTGCGCGCCAGCGAACCGTGCACATTGATGCTGGGCTACGACGGAGATGATGCCGCCACCGTCGCCGCTTGGAAGGATTTGTGGTTTCACACGGGTGACTCGGGATACCTCGACGCCGAAGGTAATCTGTTTTTTACCGGCCGCGTGAAGGATGCCATGCGCGTGCGCGGCGAAAACGTGTCGGCCTTCGAGGTGGAACAGGCGATTGCCGAAGTCGAAGGTGTCATGGAAGTAGCTGCCATTGCCGTACCCTGTGAACTGGGCGGCGACGATATTAAAATCGTGGTGGTGGCGCGGGCCGGTACGACACCCAAGCTTGAAACACTAATTCAGCATGCGGAACAACGCTTGCCAAGATTTGCCGTGCCGCGCTATGTAGAGTTTGTCGCAGCGCTTCCGAAGACGGAAACCAACAAGGTGCGCAAAAATGTGTTGCGGGAAGCACCGTTTACACCCGCGACGTGGGATAGATTCGCCAATGAAAAAAATAACCGTAGGGCGGGAGCAGCGTAGCGTATCCTGCCCTGCGTTTCAGCAGTTTCGCCAAAAGTAGTTTAACGTTTGAGGAAGAGCATGTTTGATTTAAAAGGTAAGGCCGCATTCGTCACCGGCGCCAGCCGCGGCATCGGCAGAAGCGTGGCGGTTTCCCTCGCACAGGCGGGCGCGGATGTGGCGCTGATCGGTCGTGACACCACTGCGCTCGAAGAAACGCTGGCGGCGGTCAAGGCCACGGGTCGCCGCGCATTGACACTAAAGACCGATGTCACCAACGCCGACAGCATCGCCGCTGCGGTGGCACAAACCGTAAAAGAATTCGGCAAGATCGACACGCTGGTGTGCAATGCTGGCGTGCAGAAGCTGAAGCCCTTCCTCGACATGAAGCCCGAAGACTGGCGCGGCCTCATCAGCACCAACCTCGAAGGCGCGATTATGACTATGCAGGCCGTGGGCAAAGGCATGGTCGAGCAAAAAAGCGGCTCCATCATTACCATGTCGTCGATCTACAGCTTTGTCGGGGCGCCGTGGAATTCAATTTACTGCATGACCAAAGGCGGGATGGCACAATTGTCCAAAGCGCTGGCGGTGGAATGGGCGCGCTATAACGTGCGCGTCAACGCGATCTGCCCGGGCTGGATCGAGACCGATCTCACCAAGCCTTATATGCAGGACCAGAAGACTGTCGATGCCGGATTGCGGCAAATTCCGCTCCGGCGCTTCGGCAAGCCGGAAGATATTGGGCCGATGGCCGTGTATCTCGCCGCCGATGAGTCGTCATTTGTCACGGGGCAGGCTTACGTGATTGATGGCGGGCAGATAGCGCACTGATTGAATGCGTGAGGCGTGAAGCGTGAGACGTGAGGCGTGGTTTCGTAGCATGCGGGTCGCCCCCTTTCTCGTTAATCGCAGCCGTAAACGCTTGAATTCGACAAATTGAATTAACCTTTAGTCTGGTGTTACGCCTCACCCCTCACGCCTAACGCCTCACGGAAAAACCTATGAGTGACACCCCACAACGCAAGAAGCGCATCATCGAACTGGACGATGCCCTCGCCCGCGTCAAGGATGGCATGACCATCGCCATCGGCGGCTTCATCAACGCCGCACATCCCATGCTGGTGGTTCGCGGGCTGATCAAACGCGGATTGAAAAACCTCACGGTGGTCGGCCCGGCTTCGTCCGGTCTCGAAATTGACCTCCTGATCGCCGCAGGCGTGGCAAAGAAAGTCGTCGCGCCCTATGTCGGCGGCGAAGTGCTGGCGCCCATCGGCCCGGCATTCCGTGCCGCCGCCGAGCGTGGCAAGGTGGAGATTTTCGAACTCGATGAAGCCATGTATTACGCGGCACTGCGCGCTGCCGCGCAGCGTGTGCCGTTCAACCCGTGGCGCTCCGGCGTGGGCACCTCGTTCCCGCAGATGAACCCGGCGATCAAGGAATTCAAGGATCCGATCAACGGTGAAACCTTGCTGGCAATACCGGCCGTGAACATCGACATCGCATTTCTGCACGCCGCGATGTCCGACCCTTACGGCAACGTGCAATACATCGGGCACGGCTACGGCGATCGCGCGATTTACGCGGCCGCTGACGAGACGTATGTTCAGGTGGAACAGGTCGTTTCCAACGAACAGATCAAGGCCGACCCGCTTAGAACGGCGATCCCCGGCGCGGACGGCATCATCCGTGCCGCATTTGGCGCGCACCCGTATGCCAGCCCCGGCCACTACGTGGAGGACAAAGAACACATCAAGCGCTATGTGCAGGCCGCAACGGCCTGGGCGAAGTCTGACGACTTTGGCCCGCTAAAGGCCTACCTCGACGAGTTTGTATTCGGCCCGAAGGACCACGTGGAGTATCTGGAACGCGTGAGCCTGCGCAAACTGCTATCGCTGAATGAGTATTAGGAGACCATGATGAACGCGACAACAAAAGAAATCATGGCCACCGTACTCGCGCGCGACCTGGTCGATGGCGAGTGGGTGGAGGTCGGCGCCAATCTGCCGGTGCCGCGCGCCGGTGTCCTACTGGCGCACCTGATGTGGGGCGCGAACATGACGGTGATGATCGCCATGACCAAGGCCAACGTGTTGAACGAGCCGGTGATCGAGGAATTCGAGCTCATCACCGATCAACGCGCCACCCGCTGGGCCGAGGCTTATTATTTGCACAACGATCTGGTCGAGAACATGAAGTTCCGCAAGCGCGGCGTGTTCTTCGCGGGCGCGTTGCAGATTGACCAGTACGGCAACAGCAATCTCATTGGCATCGGCAAGGATTACAAGGCGCTCAAGTTCCGCGGCCCGGGTGCCATTGGCGTGTGCAACGCAACGGTGATGAACAGCCGCTTTCATCTGGTGGTGAACTCGCACGATCCGCGCATCTTTGTGCCGAAGTGCGATTTCATCTCGGCCTTGGGCTGGGGCAGTGGCGGCGATGATGCGCGCACAAAGTTGGGATTACCTGGTGGTGGCCCGCGCTATGTGGTCACGCCGCTATGTGTGATGGATTTCGAGGACGGCAGCAAGCGCATGCGGCTCAAATCGTTACATCCCGGCGTCAGTATCGATGAAGTGAAGAAGAACACCGGCTTTGAACTGGTGATCCCGTCCTCAGTACCGACCACGGAACCGCCGACGTCCGCACAGTTGCAGGTGCTGCGCACGCGCATCGACGCCCAGGGCGTGTTACGTAAGTAATAAAATAATCCAATAAAATCAGATAGTTAGGAGTCTCCATGGCACACGAATGGGCCACCAAGATCAGCCGAGTAATGGATGGCAAAGTCATCATTCACGGCTATTCACACGAAGGACTGATTGGCGATTACACCTACGCTGATGGCGTGTTCCTCACGCTGCGCGGCGAACTGCCCACCAGGCAGGAAAGCGTGATGATGGACGCCATGCTGAACAGCCTGCTGGATCACGGCTTCGTTGCAGCCAGCGTGCTGGCGGCGCGCTATGCAGCATCCGGCAATCCGCAACTGGTGCCGGGTACGGCGGCCGGCCTACTGACCGCCGGCTCGAACACCATCTCGCCGCAGCACTCCGCCGAGTTTCTCGATAACGCGGTGAAAATGATGAAGGCCGAGAACATCACGATGGAGGAAACCGCCAAACGCGTGGTGGCCGACATCCGCGCGAAGAAAAAGCGCATTCCCGGCCTTGGCCACCCCACGCACAAAGGCGATGATTTCCGTGCCGTGAAACTGCGCAAGATCGCAGCAGACAACGGCTTTCTCGGCGACAAGATCAAGATGTTCGAATCGATCCACGCCGAATTTGTGCGCGTGACTAATCGCCAGGGCCTGTGCATCAACGTCGACGGCATGCTGGGCGCGATCATGAGCGAGATGGGCTTCCGGCCGATGCAGATGGCGGCGGTTGCGCTGATTGCCGTGGTGCCGGGCATCATGGCGCACGTGATCGAGGAAATCGAGGAAGGCAAGCCTTTACGTATCGTGCGTGATGAAGATTGTGATTACACCGGCAAGGCAGAACGGCCGGTGCCCAAGAAGTAAGGCGTCAGGGGCGAGCCGCAAGGCGCAACCCCGTCAAACAGAAAAGCATTTGAGGAGAACGTTGTGAGCGACGACAAGATCAAATGGGATCAGGTCAACAAGTGGGTCAGCCGCGCCGGCCTGAAAACCAACTGGCAGACCTATGGCATGCCCGAAGTGCTGGATCCATTTACCAGCCGCTTCGCCGACATCGACCCGATGCCCAAGTGGGACATCCCGCAAAAGGTGATGATCTCTACCACCATTACGGGGGCGTTCTTCAGCAAGCGCAGCAATCCAAATCAACCGATCACCGTCGAAGAAATCCGGAATTCCGCCGAGGAATGCATCAAGGCCGGCGCGCCCAACATCCACATCCATGTGCGCGACGATGGCGGCTGGAACGCACTGGACCCGCAGCGCTTTCACGATGTCATCGCGCCGCTACGCGAGAAGTATCCCGGCACGATGTTCGACGGCTGTCTGGTCGCAGTGAACGACAAGGAATCGGCCGTAATGGAATCGACCATGAAAACCGGCCTCTTCGACGCCCTGCCCGTCAACACCACGGCCATCTGCTGCGGCGACAGCATGTTTTTCAAGGCTCCGCATGTGGTCATCAAAAAAGCGCAGCTCGCGCAGGAATACGGCGCCAAGCCCATCATCTCGGTCTACGATGATGGCGATATCGACAACGCGCGGCGCTTCCTCGTTGAAAGCAAATTGCTCAAGCCGCCGTACTACTGGCTGATCCTGCCGGCCCTGCCCGGTTGCAGCCCCATGCACAACCCGCAGCAGATGGTGGATGCGCTGATGCGCATGGTGCGCACCATTCGTGATATCGATCCCAACTGCTTCATACTCGTGTGTGCAGCCGGGCGCGCGAGTACCTATCTCGCCACGTTCGCCATGTTGCTGGGCCTGCATGTGCGCGTGGGCATGGAAGACACGCTGTGGCCCTACCCGCACCGCGACGACATCATCCAGCGCAATGTCGATCACTTTTTGCAGATGAAGCAAATCGCACAACTCTTGGGCCGTGAGCTAATGACTCCTGCTGAGTATCGTGAGGCGCTGGGCATGTCCCCGACTTCAACGTACGTAGCCAAATCCGCATAGGTGGCCTAAGTGAATGATTTTAAAGGAAAAATAGCGCTGGTGACCGGCGGTGGCCGCGGCCTTGGCCAAGGCACCTGCGTCGAGCTTGCGTCACGCGGCGCACAGGTCGCCATAGCTGACCGCAAACTGGAAATGGCGGAAGAAACCGCAGCGTTGTGCAACAAATCGGGCTCGGGAAGTAAGGCCTTCGTATTCGATCAAGCCAAGGGCGAAAGCGTCGAGGCGATGGTCGCCGAGGTCGTCGCGCACTACGGACAGATTGATCTGTTGTTCGCCAATGCCGGCACTGGCAAGTTTGTGCCCATCGTGGATATGAAAAAGGCCGACTGGGATTTCATCATGCAGGTGAATCTCAATGGCACGTTCTATGTCTGCCAGGAGGTAGCCAAGCGCATGATTGCGCGCGGCAAGGGCGGCAAGATGGTGCTGACGGCGTCCTCCGGCGCCAAGGTCATTGCCGATCAGCTGGGCGCCTACTGTGCCTCCAAGGCGGCGGTGGAAATGCTGATGAAGCATATGGCGGCCGAACTCGGCAACTACCGCATCAACGTCAACGCCATCCTGCCCGGCGTTGTGGAAACCGGCATGACCACGCCCATGCTGCGCGATGAGCGCATGAAGCGCATGCTGATTCGTGAAACGCCCGTGGGGCGCTGGGGCAAGCCGCAGGATGTCGCCAAGCTCGTCGCGTTCTTGCTGTCCGATGATGCCGGCTACATCAACGGCGAAGGCATCATGATCGACGGTGGACAAACGCTGCACGGCTTCCCGCGCTGGTATGCGCTGGATTACACCAAAGAAAACGAGTGTGACTGGGAAGAACGTTTTAACGAATATCCGTACAAGCCGTGAGGCTTGAGCCATGAGGCACGAAGCCGATGTGGTGGTCGTGGGCGGTGGCGGGGCGGCCCTCGCAGCCGCCAGTTCAGCCCGCAGCGCAGGCGCTGAAGTCATACTCCTCGAAAAAAACCCGCAACTCGGCGGCTCAACGGCGTGGTCAGTAGGCTCCGTCACTGCCACACAAACCCCGCATCAAAAAAAAGCGGGCATCACCGACAACCCGCAAGATCACCTCGAAGACCTCAGGCTTTTTTCACGCGCGCTCAAGCTCGAACACCGCGACAACTTCGAGCTGGGCCGCCTGCTGTGCGATCACTCGCCAGCGATGTTCGAGTGGCTGCTCTCCACCGGCCTTGAATTCGTCGGTCCGTTTCCTGAACCACCGCACCGCGTGGCACGCATGCACAATGTGCTACCCAATTCGCGCGCGTTTCCGTGGCTGCTGGGGCGGCATTGCCGCAAGCAGGGCGTGGATATACACCTGAACACCGAAGCGCAACGCCTTATCTTGGATAAATCGAATGGCGGCCGCGCGCTCGGCGTGGTCGCGCGGGAAGCGGATGGTTCGAACACCGAATACATCGCCCGCAAGGGCGTGGTACTGGCTGCAGGTGACTACAGCGGCGGACGCGAGCTCAAGGCACGCTTCTCGTCGGAACTCATCGCCAACGTCGATGCCATTAACGTCACCAACACCGGCGATGGCATCCGCATGGGAATGGAGACCGGCGGCACGGTGATCAACGGCGACTACATCCGCGGCCCCATATTGCGCTTTGTGCCGCCCATGCACACCACGCTGGAGCAACGCCTGCCGCCCCACCCTGCGATCACCAAGCTGTTGCACTGGGGTTTTGATCACCTGCCCAAGCGCATCCTGCGGCCGGTGCTGATGAACTACCTCACCACCGCACTGGCCCCCGAGAAAAGCCTTTACGAACATGGCGCCATCCTTGTCGATAAAGACGGCCTGAGATTTGGCGATGAACGCGACCAGCCCGCGCGCAGCGCAGCACTGCGTCCAGACGGGTTGGCGTGGATAATTTTCGACAGCACCGTGGCGAATCAATATCAACAATGGCCGCACTTCATCTCCACCGCGCCCTCCATCGGCTATGCCTACCTGGAAGACTACCGCCGTACGCGCAAGGATATTTTTCATTGCGCGAATACATTGGGGGCGCTGGCTGACAGCATGAAGCTGCCGCGCGGTGCATTTGAAAAAACCCTCGCCGATTACAACGCAGGCCGTACCCATACGGACGCGCCTGCGCGCGGAGATCGCCCCGCCATCGTCAAACCGCCGTTCTACGCGCTAGGGCCTGCCAAGGCCTACATTATCTTTACCAATGGTGGCCTCAAAGTCACGCACAATCTTGAAGTCGTGCATGAAAAGGGGCATGTCATTCCCGGTCTGTATGCCGCAGGTGCGAACGGGCAAAGCGGCATGTTGCTCGAAGGACACGGGCATCATTTGGGATGGGCGTTTGTGTCAGGGCGTATCGCCGGCAAAAATGCAGCACGAAACCCCGTTTAACCGCGGGTAAATCACACGGAACACCGTTCCTGTAGACAGGCTACTTCGGCAACAGCATATCCACAATTACCCGCACCAATTCCACGAACGCGCGCATCAGCAAAAACATAAACCCGCTGGCGCCTGCGCCCGCAACAATCACCCAAGGTGTCATCGGGCAAATCAGCATCGCGCCAATCGCCGCGATCAACGGCAACAGCCCGCAGACAATGGCAATCCAGTCACCGTGCTTGACGATGAAATGCAGCATCCAGTACGGCGAAGGCGGGGTTTCGATGATATCGTTCATGCTTGCAAGGTTTACTATAAGTAATTGATTTAATTAATATTTTAAAATTCGGTCAGCAGCGAGCCATAGCCCAGTACGGCGTCGTTCACGCCCGCCGCGCGCAGGAGTTTCCACAGCGTTGCCTGCGTCGACGTCACCACCGGTTTACCGGTTTCATGTTCGATGCGCGACACCACATCCTGCGAATTCATGTTCAAACAGGTGATCAGCGAGGCATCCACCGCGCCAGCGTTGCCACTGGCTTGCCACGATTTTTGCCACAGTGCGTAAATCTCTTCCGCCGTGGGGTCGGCGAGCCTGAACGAATCGGCAATGCCCAGATGCGCCGAACCGGCAATCTCAAACCCCGCAGCGGTAAAAAATTCATGCTCGGCATCATCAATCGCCTGGGTATATGGCGAACACACGGCGATACGTTTTGCACCCAATGCCTTTAACGCTTCGATAATGGCGCCGGTTGCGGTGAAGGCGGGTACTCCCGCCGCATGCTGCAACTCATGATTCAACCGTCCATCGTATTCCAGCCCCTGCACAATGCTGGAAGCCGTGCAGCAATACGCCACTGCGGCGGGCTTGCAGCTCATCAATTGCTTCAAGCCCAGCATGCCTTCTTCGCGATCCATGCGCACCAGCGCCTCTCGCGTGAGATTGGCATCGAGGAACATGCGCGAGGCATGCACCGTCACGCCCTGCGGTACAGCACAGCCAAACCACGGCTCGACCACGGTATTGACACTCGGCAAAATCACGCCGAGGCGCGCGCGCGCGGTTTTGACGTTGACCGAAACGGCACTCACTTGCCCGGCACCAGCAATTCAAACACGCGATTGAGATTCGGCGCCTGATCCACGCTCCACAACGCATTGCGCAAACTATCGCGCTGTGCCGCCGGCATCACGCCTTCGCACACCATGGCGAACTTGTTGTTGACGTCCTCGTCGGTCATTGGATTCTTGCGGTGCCCCTTCGGGTATTCCGCGACCTCGATCATGCGCTGCCCTCCCTTCGTCACCACCTCGATGCGGGTCGTCAGGGCTTCCGGGAATGCCGCCGTGAAAGCCTTGTTTTCGCTGATCTTGATACGCGCCATCAACGCGTGCAGCGCCGGATCGGCAATGCGCTCTGGCGTAAAACTGTTCAGCTTGACACCGCCGTCGATGAAGCCCAGTGACAACAAATACGGCAAACTGTGATCCGCGGTCTCGCGGGTTTTCGGATGCCATTTCTCCGGCTCGCTGCCAATTTCGCTCCACGCGGTGAAGTAGGTTTCAACGTTGACGGCTTCGATATCCGTCACCGCTACCTTCTTTCGCAGTTCCAGCGCAATCCACATCGGCGCCTGCGAGTGATACTCCGACGGGAAAAACTTCAAATTGGTACGCTCAATGCCGAAGGGCTTTCCGTTGCCCCCAAGTTCATTCAATGTAAATTTTCCCGTGACTTTATCCCAGATGCCATCCTTGCCCTCGAACGCCGCCGTCGGCCCTGTCATGCCCGCTTGCGCCAGCAGCACCGCCTGCACTGCGGAACGCGCCGCAGCGGCAGTCGCCACGCCCTTCCACATCGCCAGCTCACCTGCGCGCGACTGGCGCGTGGGTACGTTGGCCGTCACGGTAATAGCTATTGCGTTCGCCGTTTGTTCGAGATTCAGCTTGAGCATTTTCGCTACGCCCGCCGCCACGCTCATGCCGAGGAAAAAGCCCTGATCCCAGCCCTTGTCACGCAGGCCGATCTGGTCAGCCATGGCGGTGAACACCTCATAGCCCGTCGCTATACCCAGCAGCAATTCCTTGCCGCCCAAATGATGCGCATCGGCCACCGCCAGCATGGCCGGAATCATGTCGCTGGGATGCCCGGAACCGATGGAAATATAGGTGTCATTAAAATCGAGATAGCGCACCATGGTCGCATTGGTAAAGGCCGCCATGTCGATCGAGGTGGTCTTGCCGGTATTGAAAATACGCGCGGCGGGCGTGCCGCTGACGTTGGCCGAGACTTTGCGCGCAATGTCCGCGGGCTCGCTGGCATACCCGCCAATGGCGCAAGCGATGGCATCGACCAGACGCTTTTTGGTTTCATGCACAGCCTGTGCTGACAGTGCGCTGTAATCCAGACGCGTGATGTATTCAGCCAGTTTTCTGGTCGTGTTATCCATTGCTCTCTCTCAAAATTTACGCGTGCTTTCAGACACTCCGAACCACTACACCACGCCTTCGGCTCTTAACCGCGCGATGTCTGCGTCGCCATAGCCGATGCCCCGCAGCACCGAATCCGTATGTTCGCCGACGGCAGGCACTTTACCCATGGTCGGCTCATATTCAGACGACGTCATCGGCGGCAACAGCGCCGGAACACGGCCCTTGGGCGTCTCCACTTCGCGCCAGCGATTGCGCGCCTTCAGCTGCGGGTGATCCCATACCTCCTCCGGCGTATTCATGCGCGCATTGGCGATGCCGGCTTCGTCGAGTTTGGCGACGACCTGTTCCGCCGTCATATTGGCAAATATTTTCGTGATCAATGCGACCACCTCGGCACGCGCGGCATTACGCTTGGTGTTGTTGTTGTAACGTTCGTCAGTGGCCAGTTCCGGCTGGCCCAGCACGATCTTGCAGAACGACGCCCACTCGCGTTCATTCTGAATGCCGAGCATCACATCCTTGCCATCGCCCGCCGTGAAGCGGCCATAAGGCACCACGATGGCGTGATCGGTGCCGGTGCGCTTGATCGGCGTGCCGCCGAAATGGTTATACATGATGGGATGATTCATCCACTCCACCATCGCCTCGAACATGGTGACCGAGACATGTTGCCCCTTGCCCGTGCGCTCGCGCTGATACAGTGCACCCATGATCGCGGAATACGCATACATGCCCGTGCCGATATCCGTCATCGACACGCCGACTTTCGCGGGAAAATCCGGCGTGCCCGTCACGCTTAACACGCCGGCCTCGCTTTGTATCAAAAGGTCATATGCCTTCTTTTTCGCATAAGGCCCGCTGTCGCCGTAACCGGAAATATCGCAGACAATCAGCCGCGGATGCTTCGCCAGCAACTCATCCGCCCCCAGCCCCAGACGCTTGGCCGCGCCGGGTGCGAGGTTCTGCAGAAAAATATCCGCCCCCGCAATAAGTTTCGCAAGTATCTGTTTTGCTTCAGGTTTTTTAACATCCAGCGAAAGGCTTTCCTTGCCGCGATTGAGCCACACAAAATACGCCGACTGCCCATAAACCGACTGATCGTAACCACGCCCAAAGTCCCCTACGCCGGGCCGCTCGATCTTGATCACGCGGGCACCCTGCTCCGCCAGTTGCCGCGCGCACAGCGGCGCAGCTACGGCTTGATCCATGGAAATTACGGTGAGGCCGGAGAGGGGTAAGGCGGACACGGGATTGGTTCCTTGTCTATGCAAAAAATTGTGCGCCACAGTATACGACCAAGTCAGACCGATTGCTGCGCTCACTCCCGCCAGAGTTCCGCACTGAGCGGTAACTCGTTCAGTTCCGCCCGAGCTTCGCGCCACGATGGGTAATGTCTGCCAAGCAGCGATACAAAACGCTCACTGTGCGTAGGCTCCAGTAGGTGAATCATCTCGTGTACCAATACGTATTCGAGAAGATCGCGCGGCTTTTTGACCAGTTCTGTGTTGAGGCGGATGTGTCCCGCCCTTACATTGCAGCTGCCCCATCGTGTTTTCATGCGCTGTAGAAAATAGGCTTTGACTTTGACGCCCAGCTTTGGCTCCCATTTGGCAATCAGCTCGGGTAACAAACCATGCAACAGTGTTCGGTGCCATGCATGAAGCACCTCGGCGCGCTTGTCCGCATCGGTTCCAGACCTCACCGTCAGCAGGATCCGGCGATGATCCAGCACCACGGTTGGTTTGGCCGCCTCGGTGCGCAGTTCCAGCAAATAACGCCGTCCCCACACGTGATGCGTCTCGCGCCCAACGAACCGCCGTGGCGCCTCGCGTGCCTGTGCACGCAGCAAGGCCTGCTGCTTGCGTATCCAAGGCAACTTGGTGACTGCAAACGCGCGCGCGACCTCCAATCGCGTATGGGTTGGCGCTACCAGCGTCACGCGCCCACCGGGTGGATGTACCGACAAGTGCACATGCTTTACGGCCTTGCGCGTCACTGAGATGGCAATCTCACCCAACCGGATCGTATCGATCATGCGTATCCGGGTTGCTGCTTGATAAGTTCAAACAAGGCTTGTGTCGCTTCGCGGTTGCGATCCATGATCGGAAACAGCGCATCGCGCACCTTCGCTTCGCGAGCGGGATCGCCCTTCCAGCGCGCGGGCGCCTGCACGCGCATGGCTTGGTCGATTTTCAGCGCCAGTTCGGCGTGTGCTCTACGCTCCCACGCCGGCTCCTGACGGGCAACGTTGGCCGTACCGGAAAGTATCATCGGCAAGTTACGAAAGATAACGATGGCTTCTGGATGCCCATGCAGTTCGGCCGGCACACCAGCCACGTCGTGCTTGTCGGCCAGCTTGCGCACCAGCGCCTCGGCATCTTTCAGAAACTTCTCGTAAGCCACCGCATCATCGCGCGCCTGCTTGATCAGGTCCTGCAGCAACTTGGACATTTGTTCGTAAAAGCGTGGATCGGTCAGCCGCTCCTGAATGATCACCTTGCGCACATTATTGATGATGCCCTCGGCAATCGCCTTGTTCGACAGCTTGCCCTTCTCATTGAGCTTGCGGGCAATCGCGTCATGGATGCCGGTCTTGATGATCAGTTCGGTCAACGGCAAGGCGCTCAGGTTGCCCAAATCATCAGCCGGATCGGCCTGCACATAGGTATTGAGCAGATGCCGCATATCCGCCTCAAACGGCTTGATGTCCAGCTCCTCTCCCGAATGCTTCTTGATGGCGTTGCGCGTGTCGCCGTAAAACGCCACCTCCTGCTTGAGCGATTCTGCGTCCGCTGCGCTGTAGCCCGCCTCCTCCAGATCCTGCGCAATGTCGGCAAAGGCGCGCACAAAGGTCGTTACCGTCTTGTAGAACGCGATGCGCAAGGGCTCGGTTTCATTCAGAGCCTCGGCGTTCTCCGCATCGCCGCAGAAGTAGTGCAGGTATTGCTCCACCTCTCGCGGCAAGGGTACCGGTTCGCACAGATAACGCAGCGCCTCGCGTGCAGCATCCAACTGCCGCCGGCCTTCCTTCAGCCAGTCCTTCAGCGTAACGTTGTTGCTGCCGCCCCCGCTTTCATCAATATCCAGCTCGTCCGAGCTATAAACCGCTATCGCCTGCTGCACGTCCTCGAACAATTTTTTGAAATCAACGATATGGCCGTAATCCTTGTCTTCGCCATCGAGACGATTGGTGCGGCAGATCGCCTGAAACAGGTTGTGGTCGTGCAAATCGTTGTCGAGGTAGATGAAGGTGCAACTCGGTGCATCAAAACCGGTCAGCAACTTGCTCACCACCACCAGCAACTTCATGTTGGCCGGCTCTTTGATGAACCTTCGCTTTACTTCGTCCTCGTAGGCCTTGGTAGTCTGGTCTTTCTTGAGGACATGCTCGGTATAGGTGTCGAACTTGTAGCGTTCGTCGCTGTTGGCCGGCTCGCGCGAGATGGCGTTGTGATTCGGCTCGTACGAGGTAACGATGCCGCAGTGTTTCCCGAGGGGCGTATTCTGCAGCAACCGGAAGTAATGGCAGGCATCGTAAATGCTGGCCGCCACCAGGATGGCCGTGCCGCGATCATTGTTCAGCCGTTCCTTCAGATCGAAGTCCTGAACAATGCTGAAAATGATGCGTTGCTTGCGTTCGCCCGCGCTCATCAGCTCCTGCATGGTGGCCCAGCGCTGCCGCAAGACCGCTTTCTGGAAGTTGTTCAGCGAACGGGTTTTCTTCGCAAAATACGCCTCGATCGCCGCAGGCGTAGTGATGCGCTGCGGCACATCGCGCGCCTCATACTTGAGGTCGAGCACCACCTTGTCCGCCACCGCTTCGTGGAACTTGTAGGTGTGGATGTAAGTGCCGAACACCTCGCGCGTGGTCTGCCGGTCCTTGCGCAGCAGCGGTGTACCGGTGAAGCCGACAAAGATCGCCCCTTCCAGCCAGCGCTTCATCTGCTTGTTCATGTCACCACCCTGGGTGCGATGACATTCGTCGACAAACACGTAAAAGCGCCCGTGAATCGGCGGCGGCGGGCCTTTCAGGTCGGCCGGGTCGAACTTGTGGATCAGCGCGCACAGCAGGCGCGGCGACGTCGCGCCCAACTTGGCGACGAACTCGGCCCGTGTGGTAATGCGCGGGCTGGGCGAATCCTCGGCCACCACCCCAGCATCTTTCATCACCCCTTCGATCTGCTTGTCCAGTTCGTCGCGATCGGTGACGACCAGAATGCGCGCCTCGGGGTCGGTCTCCAGCAGCCACTTGGCGAGCAGCACCATCAAGATGCTTTTGCCGCTGCCCTGTGTGTGCCAGATGACGCCGCCCTCCCGGCGCCGCATGCGCTCCTGCGCAGCCTTGACGCCCGCAAACTGATGCTGACGCGGCACCTTCTTGATGCCATTGTCGAACAGCACAAAGTGGCGCATCACGTCCAGCAGCCGCGCCTTGTCGCACAACTCGGCCAGCGGGCGATCCAGCAGCGCACCCGGCGGCACGGGTGCGCCCGGCGTACCTTCCGGCAGCGGCGCCGCCTTCCACGCCACGAAAAATTCCTCGCGCGTGGTCACCGTGCCGTAGCGCAAGCCCTGCGTGTCGTTGCCCGCCAGCAGCAGTTGCACCGTGGGGAAAAACGCCTGATTGAAAATCCCTTCCTGATTGGTAATCAACTGGCGGATGCCGTCGGCCACCTCCACCGAGCCGCGCTTGAATTCCATCACGCCGATGGCGATGCCGTTGAGGTACAGCACGACATCCGGCCGCCGCTCGTGGCCGCCCTTCAGCGTCACCTCTTCGGCCAGCGCGAAATCGTTGCTATCCGGTTGCGCCCAGTCGATCAGATGCACCGTCTCGAAAGACCGGCCCACCGCCACCTGCACCTCGACCCCATAGCGCAGCAGCTTGTAGCAGCGCAGCGACGCCTGATACAGCGTGGTGCCAGTCACATCCGCCGCGGCCAACAGCTTTTGCAGCGCGCCGGCGATATGCGCGTCGGAATAGCCGCGCGCCTGCAAGTTGGTCCGCAGCAACTCGGCTTCGATGCCGCGGTTATTGTCGCGCTTGCTCCACTCGCCAAGGTAACGGTAGCCAAGTCCATCCGCACGCGCGGCGTCGGTGAACAGCGCAACCACGCGGTTCTGCGTCCGGCGCTCGGAGCGGGCGCGCTCAGCCATGATCGTGTTGATTCATGGCGAAACCCGCGCAGGCACAGATTTTCATGGCACGGGTCTCAGGGTTTGCGGAATAAAGCCTTCCTCGGACAACGCGCGAATGATGCCGCGCATCAGATAGTTGTTGCTGAAACCCAGCGTGTACTGCCGTGCGCCGCTTTGGATCGGCTGCAGCATTTTGCGCTCCACCAGCTTCTTGATCTGGTAGGTGCGCTGCGTCGCCGTCATGCCGGGCATGGCGGCGGCGAAGTCCGCCGCCTTGGCCACGCCCTTTTTGGCGGTGATGCGCAATATCGCCTCTTCCTGCGCGGTAACAAGCTGGCGCTCCTTCGCATGGGCGAGCGTGGGCGCGAGTATCTTTTCGCTCAGATAGTCATAATCGGTCAACCGGTCCACCTTGCGCAGTTCCTCCAGAATGCCCTGCAGCACGTAGATGCACCAGTCTTCCAGGCCCTGCGCTGTGCCCGCGTCCGCGCGCGCCAGCATGGCGTAGTAGCGATCGCGGTCGTTGCAAAACACCGCTGTCGGGTTCAGCACCCGGCCGCCGGCCTTCACGTTAAAACCGTATTTGATCAGCAGCGCATACGTCAGCAAGCGCACCACCCGCCCATTGCCGTTGCCGAACGGGTGTATCCAGCCGAAGCGGTGATGCGCCAGCGCCACCTTGATCAGATCGTACTTCGCGTTGTGCGGCTCGTTGATGAAGGCCACCAGCGCCTGCATGTACTGCGGCACCTGGATCGCTTCCGGCGGCAGATGCTCGGCCTGCGCGATGCGCACCGCCGTCTGGCGATACGCACCGGGCGTCGCATCGCCCTCGCGCACCAGCCCCTGCACCGTCAGCGTGTGCACCTCGCGGATGAAATGCTCGGTCAGCGCCGCGCCGGGCGTCATCGCCTCCTCGACGTAACCCATCGCCGCCTCGATGTTTTCCATCTCGCGCAGTTGGTCCGAGGCGGCATGCGGCGCACCATCGAGCTTGCTCTCCACATAATCGGCGAGCGTCGTGTGATTGCCCTCGATGCGCGCCGACCCCAGGCTTTCAAGCATGTGGAAAATGGTCTTGATCTGAACAAACACCTGCTCGGGCGTGGTGCCCTGCAGTTGCAGGCGGCGCAGATGCTCCAGTTCCGTCACCACGTCCACCAGCGGCGAATCGAAAGCCGGGTTGAGCAACGTCAGATCGTTGTGGCGAAAGGCGGGCATGGCGCTAGTTTATCTGTGATTCCACCAAAAGACATCTGTAATTCTTAAACAATAAATTTAATAAAATCAATTATTTAAAATATTAACGACAAAAGGATTATGTCTAAAACCCGCGCCGGCCGATGTGGAATGCCGCGGGCTGCGGCGCGCCGCGCGCGGGGCGAGCCACGGTTGCGGCGGCTGCGGCAGCCACCGCCTCGCCGGGAACGCCAGCGTCCAATTGCCTATTACAGCAGCGTCCAATTGCCTATTGGTACCTCAGGGCGCCTCAGCCAGACGCAGCGCCAGCAGGTCGGAAAGGTTTTGATTATCTGCAATGGCGATTTCCGGCATCTTGAACGAGAAACAATTTATTCAATAAAAACAGATACTTATAAAACTCAAGCGAAATCAACACGTTGAAATAAAAGCCAGGCGATAGGGACGCGTGGCTTGCGCCGATCCGCAGGGTACAACAAGCGCAGCACATTGCACCAATGCCGGGAATGGAATATCCCATACGGCGCATTGCGCTGCGCTTAATGCGCCCTACCGAGGACCCGGGGGCGATGACTCAGACCAGCCGCGTGCGGCCGGTAAGCAGTTCCTGCATCATCGCCTGCTTGAGCGCGCGGGTCTTGTCGCGGCGGGCTTCAAGCGCGGCGAGTTCGGCGTCCATGTCGGAGAGGACGGCGGCGATGGCGGTTTGCTCAGGAAGCGATGGCATCGTCACCTCGATATTCTCGATAGTTTTGGCGTTCAGGCTGGGCACGCCAGAAGCCTCGTTGTAACTGCGCCAGCGAATCATTGTGAACTTGTAGAAAACAAACTTCGCGTTCGCTTCGCTTGAGATTTCTGTGAAGAACAACGTATCCACCGTCCAGAATGGCCTATCTACATACTGGGGAGAATCAATCGTTCCCTTTCGGCCAATCAAAACGGAGGGCTGGTCATAAATGTAGGTGTTCGTTCTTCCGATTTCTCCGCCGGATGCGAGAATTGGATACTTCCCGTCAGACGCGGTGATATCGTGCTGGCTCTTTCCGTGGCGAACTTTGAGCACATCCCCCAACCGCTTCACCTCCCACTCGCCGGTGAAACCGGGAAGGCGGGTTTGGCCGGTGAGGAGTTGCTGCATGGCGGCCTGCTTGAGGTCGCGCTTCTTGGCGATGAGCCGATCCAGCCCGCCCAGCAGTCCGTCCACATCGCTCAACGCCTCCGCGATGGCACGTTGTTCTTTGGCGGTTGGTGGCAGTGCGATTAGAAGCTTCTTTAAATTGTCCTGATTGATGTTTGTGTTTGCGCTGACCGAGCTCGCACCAATCAACTTGCTTCTGAAATTTTCAGAATAGAAACAGTGCCTTTTGAAAGCAATGTCCAGTGCATCGTTGTCACGAAATCGAATTAGGAATCCTGAATAGACCGTATTTGGAAGGTCTGCCTCCACAACAGCAGTTAGTCCAATCCCCGATGGCTTCACCGAAGATCGAATGAAAATTACATCGCCACGCTTGAGGTCGTATGTTTTCTGTTCTGCCTCGCTTGTTTTGACAAGGCCAAACCCATCGCCAGATTTGATGCTGCTCACTCCAAAGACATCCATCAGGTTCACGAATGGCGACCCGCGCCCAAAAGCTTCGCTGTCTTTGTTAATGCCGTTCTTAAATTGTCCAACTCTGCTCAACGGAACAGCGTCCCACTCTTCCGGGATAATCCCCACCTCCGTCTGCTTATAGCCCGACCTCAGTTCCACACCGCCCCCATCTTCTTGAGATGCTCCGTAACGCGGGCGGCGATCGTCTCCACTTCACCCTCAAGCTCAGGCATCGGCATCGCATAACGTTCCGCCAGTTGGCGTATGCGCCCGGTCAGCGTTTGTGACACACGATCCAGTTCGCCCTGCACGGCAGCGGCGAGCGTCGCCAGCCACTTGTCGTCCACCACCAGCGTTTTCACCTCGCCCTCGCTGAGCTTGCTGTATTTCGCTGCGAGTTTTTCTTCCAGCGCTTCCTCGGCCGCCCTGATTGCCGCTTTGCTGTCGGCCTGCTGATCGAGCAGCTTGTCATAGGCCATTAGCGCCGCGCGCTCCTCGGCATCGTCCGCGTTCTTGCCAATGTCCTTGAGCCGCGCCTTGATCGCCTTGGCGGAGATCTTTTGTTTGTCGCCCTCGCCCTCAACCACTTCGGCGAGCAGGCCGCTTTCATCCCCATCTGTGCCGCTTTGCTCCTCGCGCTGTTCGTCGAGTTGCTGCTCGATGGCCGCGAGTTCCGCTTCCAGCGCCGCGATGGCATCGCGCTCGGCGGCAAAATATCGGTCGATCACCAGCACCGCCGGCACCAGGTCGGCCTTGAAGCGCCGCTTGCCGCGCCGGAAATCCTCCTTCTCCGGCCACACCAGTTTGTTGTCCTTGTTCTTCACCTGCCGGATCTCGCGCGGCTTCGCCCCTTCCTGCCAGCCGACGGCGGCGATGAGGTAGGCGTCGTCCTGCAACGATTCAGCGCAGTAGTCCATCAGGTGCTGGTAGATGTCGTAGGCATCGACCAGCGGCGCGGCCTTGAAGTCGGCCAGCAGGCTTTCGGACAGGGTTTCGATCAGCGCCTTGGGGTGGCCGTCCTTGCCGAAGGCTTTCATCGCAGGCGTGTGGGTGGCGCGCCACTGCGCAAACAGCCCGGTTACGCGCTGATGAAACGCGGTGAACTCGTCGTGGCCGAAGATCGCGGCTTTGACTTCGTTCAGCGGCAGCTTCAGTTTTGAATAGCCGGGGCGCTCAGTTGCGTGCACCTTCTCAAACAGCGCAGCGCGCAGCGCCGGCATGACCTTCCAGTAGTCCTTGAACACATCGAGGTCGCGCTCGGGTATGCCGCCGCGCAGGTGGCCGTCGATGTCCTGCAGGTCTTCGGGCTCGCTGCTGTCGATGTAGCGCGGCAGGTTGAGGTTGTAGTCGTTTTTGGGGTCGGCGATTTCGTCGCGGGGCACCATCCGCGCATAGCGCGGGTCGCTCTCGTCCTGCTTGCGGAAGGTGTCAACGATTCGGTGGATATCCTGATCGCGCAGGCGGTTCTTGGGGCCGTCCTTGCGGAAGCCCTTGCTGGCGTCAATCATTAACACGCCACGGCGCGCGGCGGCATTTTCCTTGTCCAGCACCAGGATGCAGGCGGGAATGCCGGTGCCGTAAAACAGGTTCGCGGGCAGGCCGATGATGCCTTTGAGCAGGCCCGACTGAACGAGATTCTTGCGGATGACGGCCTCGGCGTTGCCGCGAAACAGCACGCCGTGGGGCAGAATGCACGCGGCCTTGCCGCTGCTTTTCAGGCTGCGGATGATGTGCAGCAGGTAGGCGTAGTCGCCCTGCTTTTTGGGCGGCACACCCCAGGTGAAACGCTGGTAGGCATCGCCTTCGCCGCTGTCGCCCAGCGTCATGCCGGTGGACCAGGTCTTGTCGGAGAACGGCGGATTGGCGACGACGTAGTCGTAGGTGCGCAGTTGTGCGCCGTCGAGAAAGCGCGGCTTGACCAGCGTGCCCTCGCCGCCGGAGGCGATGTTGGCGGTGGGGAAGTCGTGCAGGATCATGTTCATGCGCGCCAAGCCGGCGGTGGTGCTGTCCTTCTCCTGCCCTTCGAGCGTGAGGTGCCTGCCGGCCTCGGCGGCGACTTTCAGCAGCAGCGAGCCCGAACCGCAGGTGGGGTCGTAGGCGGTGGTGGCGGCCACGGTGTTGTCGGGCGAGATGCCGATCACTTTGGCGATGATGCGGCTGACCTCGGACGGGGTATAAAACTGGCCCTTGCTCTTGCCGCTTTCGCTGGCGAAGTGGCGCATCAGGTATTCGTAGGCGTCACCGAGAATGTCGTCGTGCTCGGCGCGGTTCTGCGCGAAGTCGAGCGCGGGGTTTTCGAAAATGGCGATCAGGTTGCCCAGCGTCTCGACGCGCTTCTGGCCGTCGCCCAGCTTGTTCGGGTCGTTGAAATCCGGAAAATCGCTGCGCGCCAGGCGCGTGTTGGCGTCGATCAGCGGCTGGATGACTTGCGTGTTGATCTTGTTGCCGATGTCGGCGTCGCCCTTGAGCGCGACCATGTCGCGAAAGCCCGCGCCCTTGGGAATGAAGATCGGCGGCTCAAAGCCGTCGTAGTCGGCGTACTTGTCGGACACATACTTGATAAACAGCATGAACAGGACATAGTCCTTGTACTGGCTGGCATCCATGCCGCCGCGCAGTTCGTCGCACGAAGCCCAGATCGAGGAATAGAGGTCGGATTTCTTGATGGCCATAATGATTCTTTAGATTTCAGATATTGTTGTTATAGCCTGTCGTCGGCCTCTTGGGGCCATCATTTCCGGTCCGTCGCCTCCTTTGCGGACACGCCTGTACGGCCAATCGTGAAATAAGCAACGGCGCTAATTTACGTTCGGGGCTTATCGTAAATTAACGCCGCCTTCAGACTACAGCACCTGCCGAAATGAACTTCTTAAGTATTTGTTTTTATTGACTTATTTAAAACGACCGCGGCATCCCCAGCACATGCGCGCCAATATACGAAAGAATCAAGTTCGTGGAAATCGGCGCCACCTGAAACAACCGCGTCTCGCGGAATTTGCGCTCGACGTCGTACTCTGCCGCAAAGCCATAGCCGCCGTGGCTCTGCAAGCAGGTGTTGGCTGCCGTCCATGAAGCCTCGGCGCCGAGCATCAGCGCCATGTTGGCCGCCGCGCCGCAGTCTTTGTGTTCATCGAACAAGCCCGCCGCTTTGTAGCGCATGAGGTTGGCGGCTTCCACGCCCGCGTAGGCCTTGGCGATGGGGAACTGGATGCCTTGATTCGCGCCGATGGGTTTGCCGAACACCACGCGTTCGTTGGCGTATTTCACCACCTTGTCGATGAACCAGTAGCCGTCGCCGATGCATTCCGCCGCGATCAGGATGCGCTCGGCGTTCAAGCCATCAAGAATGTGCTTAAAGCCCTTGCCCTCGGTGCCGAGCAGGTTCTCGGCGGGAATTTCGAGGTTGTCAAAGAACAACTGGTTGGTGTCCTGATTCACCATGTTGCGGATCGGCGTGATGGTGAGGCCCTTGCTCTTTAACGCTTCGCGAACGTCAACGAGGAAGATCGACATACCCTCGGATTTGCTTTTCACCTGATCGATGGGTGTGGTACGCGCGAGCAGAATCATGAAATCGGTGTGGTTCATACGCGAAATGTAGACCTTCTGCCCGTTCACCACGTAGCGGTCGCCTTTTTTCACGGCCATGGTTTTCAACTTGGTGGTGTCGGTGCCGGTGGTCGGCTCGGTCACGCCCATCGATTGCAGACGCCATTCACCGCTGGCGATTTTCGGCAGGAATTTTTTCTTTTGTTCCTCCGAGCCGTGCCGCAGCAACGTGCCCATGTTATACATCTGGCCGTGGCAAAATCCGGCGTTGCCGCCATTGCGATTGATTTCTTCCATGATGACCGTCGCGGCGGTGAGCGACAGACCGGAGCCGCCGTACTGTTCCGGAATCAAAGCCGACAACCAGCCCGCCTTGGTCAACGCCGTGACAAATTCGTCGGGAAAGGCATGCTCCCGGTCGATTTTCTGAAAGTATTCGCTGCCAAATTCTGCGCACAGTGCACGAACGCCGTCGCGGATATCCTCGTGCGCGTCAAGATCGGAAATGCCTTTGAGCATGATATAAACCGGTAAAAGACAGAGTGGAAAAAGAAAGGGTGGGCACAAATTATAGCAAGCGGCCTGTTGTACCGTTGCCGCCCCGCGACAGCGCGCGAGGCGAATGGCACAAGGCCCACAATTTACGCCTGCTTTTGCAACATCGACCATGCTTGAACAACAACTCAAACACTTGAACTGCGCCGGTTTCCTCGCGGCTACTCTCGTGCTGCACGGATTGGCACACGCGCAAGCGCCCTCTTCCACCTATCCCACCCGCCCGGTGCGGCTGGTGGTGCCATTCGCCGCCGGCGGCACCAATGACATTTTGGGCCGCATCGTGGCGGAAAAATTCGCCGAAAAGTTCACCCAGCCGTTTGTCGCGGACAACCGCGCCGGCGCCAATACCGTGGTCGGCTCCGAAATCGTCGCGCGCGCCGCGCCCGACGGCCACACTTTATTGATGGTGTCCGCCAGCATTGCGGTCAACCCCAGCCTCGTGCGCAAACTGCCTTACGATACGCTGCGCGATTTTGCGCCGGTGGGCATGGTCGCCGGCGGGCCCTATTTGATGGTGATCCACCCCGGCGTGCCGGCAAAATCCGTCAGTGAATTTATCGCATGGGCCAAATCCAAAGCAGGGCAAATCAATTATGCCTCCACCGGCACCGGCGGCCCGCCGCATCTGGCCGCCGAGTTATTGAAAATCACCGCCGGGCTGAATATGCAGCACGTGCCGTACAAAGGCGGCGGCGCGGTGCTACCCGATTTGATCGCGGGACGCGTTTCCATGTTTTTCGGCTCCATCGCCACGTTAAAACCGCATGTGGACAGTGGCCGGCTACGCGCAGTTGCCATGAGTACAAAGCAGCGCGCGGCTTCCATGCCCGATGTGCCGACGTTCATGGAATCCGGCCTCGCGGGTTACGAAGTCAACGGCTGGTATGGTTTGTTCACCGCCGACAAGACACCACGTGCCGTGATCGAAAAGCTCAATACCACGCTAAGACAAATTTTGAGTGAGGCCGACACGCGCGCACAATTCTTCCGCAATGGGCTGGATCCCGCGCCCACGACCGCCGATGAATTCGCGCAGTTGCTGCGCTCGGAGATCATGAAGTGGGCCAGCGTGGTGAAGGCCGCCGGCATCAAGCCCGAATAGCCGGGCCGTAATTCTTACTCAAAAATATTCAATAAAAACAAATAGTTATATGTTTCTTTACGGATGCACTCTGGTTCGTTGCATAAGGTACGCGGTATGCTGAACTTGCGAGACCTCACGCCACATACGGGCGTGGAAGTGAGCAACGTGGATTGCGCACAAAACCTGCCGCCTTCAACCGTGGCTGAATTGCTGCGTACGCTGGATGAACGTGGCGTGGTACTCCTGCGCGGGCAAACACTGACCATGGCAAAATTCATGGCGTTTGCACGTGCACTCGGCCCGCTGGTAGCGCATCCCTATCCGCACCTGTCACACGGTGATTTTCCTGAGCTCATCCTCAACAGCAACGTTGCCGACGACGGCAAACCTGGCGCCGTGCCGGAAAGCGGGCGTCACTGGCAAAGCGATGGCGCGCACCAGAAAATGCCGCACCGGCTGACGGTGCAGTACGCCGTGGAAATTCCGGCACATGGCGGCACACCGCTCGGCGATACCGTGTTCGCGCACACCGGGGCCGCATACGATGCGCTGCCGCCCGATTTACGCCAACTGCTACCCGGCATGCACGCACAACACACTGGCGGCCCGGTGCACAAATGGCGCACGACGCCCTACTTTGCCGATGCCGGCATGACACGAATATTCCGCGGCGGCGCGGTGCATCCCGTGGTGCGTACGCATCCTGTCACCCGGCGCAAATGCCTTTTCGTCGCGCCGGCCAGTGCCGTCAGCGTCCGCGGCATGCACGACCGCGACAGCCGAGAACTGCTCGCGCAGCTACACGAGCATCTTGCAAACCCGGCATTTCACTATCGCCACGTGTGGCAGGTTGGAGACGTGCTGCTGTGGGACAACTGCAGCATGCAATATCGCGTTGACGACAACTACGCACCGCCGCTGCGCCGCGTGCTGTATCGCGCGATGGTCAAAGGCGCGCCCGCGCATTGAAGGAAATCAACGCGGCCACTGCGGCCATCAGCTATTTCAGCTATATCAGCTATTGTGGCTTTATACCCGCCGTTTTGGCCACGTTTTTCCAGCGCGCGATTTCATTGCGCACCTGTGCGGCAAACTCATCGACCGGCTCGCCGCTGGGTTCGCCGCCAATGTCCAGCAGCCGCTTGCGCACTTCGGCGATCTGCAAAACAGCGGCCACGTCGTCCCGTATGCGCATGACCAGCTCACGTGGCGTGCCGCGCGGTGCAAACATCGCAAACCAGGTATCCACGTCAAAACCCGGCACGTCTCTTGAGATCACGGGCACGTCGGGAAACGTCACCGATTTCGACGTCACCCCCAGCATCGACACGCGGCCGGTACGCACCGCCGCCTGCACCGAACTTACAGCACCTATGGCGAGCGGCACATGCCCACCCGCCACGTCCACCATCATCGGCCCCGCGCCTTTATACGGAATGGTTTCAATTTTGACTTTGGCCAGAATGTTGAAATAGTACGTGGGCAAGGAATTCCCTGCGTTGGCCATATTGAGCTGACTGGGTCTCGCACGCGCCAGTGCAACCAATTCGCGGATATTCTTCACCGGCAACTGGGGATGCGCGACTATCACCTGTGGCGTGCGCATGATGCGCGTGATCGGCACCAGATCATTTACCGGGTCGTAGGGCAGCTTCGCCATCAGCGCGGGGCTTTGTGTGAACTGAGTGGAATTGACCATCAGCGTATGGCCATCCGGCGGGCTTTTCGCCACGATGTCCGTGCCCACCACCGTGGCGGCACCCGGCCTTGGGTCGATAATCACCTGCTGTTTCCAGCGCTCTGTCAGAAACGGCGCAACAATGCGCGCGCTGGCGTCACCGCTGCCGCCCACCGCAAACGGAATCACCAACCGCACTAGCTTGGATGGGAACGCTGCCTCACCCCCCGGGGTTTGCGCCTGAACAGCGCTCATCGGCATCAGTACACCGGAAAAACCCCATATCACCGCTACCCACTTCGCGCGCACCATCGGCCCTCCCGCCATTTACGCTTCACCGAAATCGCGGCCAATGTAGCGCCGGCCAGCGCGCCGCGTCAATGCGTAAGGCTACTCTGCCTTGGCGCCGGTGGCCTTCACCACGTCCGCCCAGCGCGTCACTTCTTTCTGCACAAACGCTTCAAACTGCGCGGGCGTGCTGCCAACCGGCTGCAACTGCAAATCCTCAAGCCGTGCGCGCAGCTCCGGTGCTTTCAAGGCACGTGCAATCGATTCATACAGGCGATTGACGATTGTCGCTGGTGTGCCCACTGGGGCGTTTAATCCCCAGAACGCTTCGACCGCCACCGGCACGCCTGCCTCGCGCAGTGTCGGCGTTTGCGGCAACGCCGGCAGGCGCTTTTCCCCGGAAGTCGCCAGCGCGCGCATGCGTCCGGCCTTGATGTGTGTCAGCAGCGCCGGCGGCACCGACAGCAGCATCGACACTTCGCCAGACAGCAACGCGGTGATCTGCGGCGCGCCGCCCTTGTACGGCACGTGCACCATGTCAACGCCAGCGACGTGCCGGATCTGCGCGAACGCCAGATGCCCGGTGGTACCGCTGCCGGTGCTGCCATAGGTCAGCCGCCCCGGCTGCGCCTTCGCCAGCGCGAGCAGTTCCTTGACTGATTTCGCCGGTACGGACGGATGCACCACCCACACCGACGAAGTCATTGCCAGCATGGTGATGCGCACAAAATCCTTCAGCGTGTCGTACTGCAAATTGACCTGCACGCTCGGGCCTATGGTGTAGGCGTTGTCCACCGTCAGCAGCGTATAACCATCGGGCGCTGCGCGCGCCACCAGATGCGTGCCAATGGTGGTGTTGCCACCCGCGCGATTATCGACAATGGTGGTTTGCCCCATGTCGGCGATGGCTTTCGCCAGCACCGTGCGCGCGAGAATGTCGTTTGACCCGCCGGGGGTGTACGGCACGACGATTCGAACCGGCTTTACCGGATAGGTTTCCCCAGGCGTTTGCGCCTGCACGGCGGCCGCAAGGTACATGCCCATGCAGGCCCCGACGATGCACATGATCGCGTGCATGGGCTTCGACTCGCTAAGCGGTCGTTCCGCCGTCCACCGGCAGCGCAGCCCCGGTAACGAACGACGCTTCATCCGACAGCAGAAACAGCGCGGCGTTGGCAATTTCCTCCGGCCGAGCCGGACGGCCCAGTGGATTGACGCCGCCGCGCTTGGCCACCAATTCCTCCGGGTCCTGCCCCACGGTCGAGGGCTGATCGGGCCGCGCGACGAATGTACGCAGCATTGGCGTGTCCGTGGCGCCGGGGCACACCACGTTAAAGCGGATGCGGTCGCGGCCATAACGCTTGGCGAGCGAGCGCGCCAGGCCGATCACGGCGAACTTGCCCGCCGAATACGTTGGTGAAAACGGCGACCCCACCAGCCCCGATGTCGAAGCGGTGAACAGCACGCTGCCGCCGCCCCGCTCGCGCATCAACGGAATAGCCTCGGTGACACTGACAAATACCGAACGTAGATTGAGATTCATCGCGAGATCAAACTGCGCAAAATCTAGGCCCTCCACGCTCGCCGCACCCGGATGGCCTGCGTGCGCCCACATAAAATCCAGTGCGCCGAAATGCCTGGCGGTATCGCGCACGATGCTGCGTGCGAAGGCTTCTTCGCAAAGATCGCCCGTCAGTGCCAGCGCGCGACCACCGGCTTGCTCAATTTCACGCGCGGTGTGGCGTGCGCCTTCCAGATCGATATCGACTACCGCTACCGCTGCGCCTTCCTTCGCAAAGCGCAGCGCTCCAGCGCGGCCCATGCCGGACGCCGCAGCGGTAACAATGCCAACTTTGTTCCCCATTCTCATACTGATGTTTCCTTACTCGGGCTTGATGCCTGCAGCGGCAATAATGGTTTTCCAGCGCTGCGTTTCTTCCGCGAAATAGCGGTTGGCATCTTCCGGCGTGCCGCCCATCGGGATGCCGTGCAGTTGCTTGAAGCGCTCCTGCATCTGCGGCGTGCGCAAGGCATTGCCCGCGACCTCGTTGATACGCCGCACGATATTTGCCGCTGTCGCGCGTGGTGCAGCCATTGCGTACCAGACCGAGGATTCATAGCCTTTTACGCCCGCTTCGTCGAGCGTCGGAATATCCGGCCAGCCTGGCAACCGCGACTTGGTGCCCACCGCCAGCATGCGCACCGTGCCGCTGGTCAATTCGCTGAGATAACCGGGAATATTGTCGATTGCCACCTGCACACGCCCGGCGGCGAGATCGATCTTCGACAACGCCGCGCCTTTGTAAAACACGTTTTGCATCTGCACGCCCGTGAGCGCCTTGAACATTTCCAGCGACAGGTGGCCGGAAGAGCCGCTGCCGGAAGACGCGCCGTTCAGTGCGGTGGGATTTTTCTTCGCATAGCCAATGAGGTCGCCAACCGTTTTCACCGGTAAGTCGCGATACACCATCAGCGCATTGGGAAATTGCCCCAGCAGAATAACCCCGGCAAAATCCGCCGGCTTGTAATTCATTTTCTGGTACAGAAACTGATTGGTGGCAAAAGCGCCGGGGTTGGTCCCCATCAGCGTGTGGCCGTCCGGCGTGGCGCGCGCCACCAGTTCGGCGCCGATGTTGCCGGCAACGCCCGCACGGTTATCGACAATAAAGGGCTGTCCGAACGATTGCGCCAGCCGCTCGGCCGTCAGCCGCGCGAGGACGTCGGTGATACCGCCGGGTGCCCACGGTACCACGACGCGCACGGGACGCTGGGGCCACGCTTGCGCGAGCGCGGTGGCAGGCAGCGCAAATGTCATCGCGCAGGGCAGCGCACACACGCTTACGCGCAGCCACCTGCCGCAATGTAGCAAAAAACTATAACTATTTGTTTTTATTGAATATTTTCCCACGCAGCAGCCCTCCCCTTTAACCCTTCGGCAACTGCTCCCAACGCGCGGGCAACTTGATGGCCTTGGTGGTCAGCAGCGTGTATCCCGAATCAAACGTCTTGATGCGATTGCGCCCCGGGTCGCCGCACACCACCAGGTTGATGAGATCTGGGCTGGGGATAATCGGCACGGTGTCGTCAGAACCCACGTCGAAGTCTTTGGTAAACAAGCCGAGTTCAACCTTCTCGCGCACGGTGTGCACCTCGGCCAAGCCATAGCGCAGCTCCCATTCCAGCTCGCGCAGCGGCACGCGGGCGTTGCGCCATACGTAATCCTTGATTGCAGCTTTGCTAAGGCCGCCCGCAGCGAGTGCTTTTGCCACCGGCGGCGCGATCAGAAACGTGATGTCGTTGATGAAACTTTTCGGCCCGCTCTCGGCAAAAAGGCTCAGGCATGGTTTGCGCCGCGCCTCGATGCAAAAGAGTTCCAGCGCGGTTTGCGCCCCGGCGCGATCCTCGCGCGTGTAGGGTGACGGTGAAAACCCCCAGTTCAATGTCGAGCCGATGCTGACCGTGCTCGTATTACGCTCAAAGCCGCGTTCGACATGCAATGGCTCCCACGGATTCGCTGCTTCGTTTTCGGCAAACGCAAACGGCAGCGGGTAGCCGAAGGTGCCCATCTGGCTGCGCCCCGGCTTGTAGCCCCCGATGTTGCGGATGATGAGGCCCATGGCACGGCCCAGCGCCGGATTCGGCCCGCGCGAGACGAGGCCCTCTTCCGAATGAATGCCGAGCTCCTTGACGATAGGCCCGTTGATGATGAGATACGGCACGATGCCCCAGGTGGTGCCGATGTTGTTGAGGTTATAGCGCTCGTCACCCAGCGCTTCGGTTAACGCCACCAGAATCGGCATGTGCTCGGGCCGGCAGCCTGCCATTACGCCGTTGGCGGCGATCACGCGCGGCGTGGCGCGCAAGTTTGCCTGCGGCAGAATGGCAATGGTTTCATCCGCGTCGCGGTCGGTGTATTTCAGGAATTCATCAATCGCCTGCGGCGTCGGTGGAATAATCGGGAGTCCGTCGGTCCATTCACGCTCGGCAAAGTAGCGGTTGATCTCGGCAAGACTGCCCTTGCACACAATTTCGCGCGCATTCCACGCCGCAGGGGATGCCGTGCGCTCCTCGTTCACCGGATCGGTCAGCGCCGCGACAATCTGATCGAACAGCGACGACTTCACCTTGGCGCGTATCTCGGCGTGATCGATGCCCACCGCGCCCGGATATTCCGCCAGGCGTATACCCGGCACGCCAGCACCGCGCGCGGCCGCTTTCGCCACGTTGATAAAACCCGGCACCGTCACCACCACGCTGGGAATGCCCAGCTTTTCCGCTTCTGCAGCCGGCCGCACCGCGGCCGGAGTGCAGGTGCCTCATCCCCCGTTGCCGGAGATCACCGCGTCAACACCCTTGTGTTTGAGCTGACGGGCAATTTCAGCCAGCACGTCGCGCTGATACGCGGGCGTGCCTTTCAGCACGCCGTGCGGCAATTCGGTGTAAGGCACGATTTTGATGTTGGGGTATTTCGCCTTGAGCAGCTCGCGGTACGCCGGAAACATCACGTCGCCCTTGAAATCCTCGTTCCAGATTTCGCCGATGGTCTTGCCATCCAGACTGGCCGGCCGCGCTGCAAGGCCCGTTTTGCCGACGGTCTCACCGCCGACGGGGCTGATTACGGAATCTTCCATTTCGGTGTACCTTCTCTCAAATGTTGTCCGGCAGCATGCATCTTACCGCAACCCTACGGCTGCCCCTGGGTGGATTGCTGTCGTGCGAGTCCAAAGGCTTCGCAAATTGGAATACAAAATAATTAAATAAAATTAAATACTTATACTAATGCTCTACCACGACAATCCGCACTCACGCCCATGCTGACCCTGCAGCTAATTGTGCCGCGTGACCGCAGCGGCTGCGCCGAGGCGACGTTGATCGAGTATGACCAATCGGTGCTGTATCGTGGTTTCGCCGTGGCTTCAGCTTCACTCGTAATCGGCGCGCGTCACGGTAATGCGGATTGCGATACACACAAGCCGTGGGGACACCCGCCCTGTGGCGCATATGACTGTACGGGGCGCTTGCAGGCCACGCCCGAACAGGCAGCCGAGTATGGCCTCGAGTTGTGGGTATTCCGTGGCGAGTACGGCGCGGCGGCGCTCGCGGGCATGAATGGCCGCCCGGCGTTTCTGGCCTATGGCGGCGCGGCGGGCGCCGATGGCCTGATGCGACGCACGCAAGGCGGCTTTCGTCTGACCGATGAATTGATGGCGGCGATACTCCGCGCGCTCACCAAAGGCAATGAGCCGCCTGACATGAAGCGGCTCAGAATCCGTCTGGAAGAAGCCGAGCCGCCCCCCGCATGGCAATTCTGGAAACGCAAAATCGTGGCGCCGCCGCTATCCGCAACAGAACCAACGTTGCTCACCCCCGCCGACGAAGAACCGAGTCTGGCTGTGGCGCTGCTCAAGCGACTCACGTCAAAAGAACCGTATGGCTACGGCGGCGCCAGCGGCGCGGATGCCACGCCGGCAGGCCGGCACGCCGGGTCTTCGGAAAGCGCATCATCCAGTTTCAATGACTCGCACGATTCAAACGCCACGAGCGCAGGGACCAGTTCATCCGGCGGGGAAAGCGGTGGCGGTGGCGCGAGCGGGGACTGGAGCAACGCCAGCAGCGAATCCACGGGCAGCGGCGATTCAGCCGGAAGCAGCAACAGCAGTAGTCATCCTGATTAGCCCATTGCCTTTGCCGGCTGGTCCGAACCCGACGCCACCTCGCGCAAGCCCTTGACGTTACGTCAACACGAGGCATACATTGATACCAGCGAGCAGGCGTCGCACCAGCATAAAATTCGATCCAGCAACGCGAGGGGAAACGAGACGATGGTCACAAATTTTCTGAATACGCCCAAGCGCGCGCGCAAGCCACGTGATATCGGCGTCACGTCGCTGATCGACAACGGCGTGCCGACACGCTATTTCGAGGATGTCATCGAGAGCACGCCGGAATTGGTTGACGTGGTGAAGTTCGGCTGGTGCACGGCCATGGTGACGGACGATCTAGGGCGCAAGATCGAGTGCCTGAAAAAGCACAATGTCGCCTACTATTTCGGCGGCACGCTGTTCGAGAAAGCCCTTTCGCAGAAAAAGCTTGATGCGTTTTATCAGTTTGTGAAACAGCATGACTGCCAGATCGTCGAAATCTCCGATGGCACGTTAGATATCGCCATGGCGGAGAAGGCACGGCACATCAAGGATTTCGCCAGGGAGTTTCACGTCATCAGCGAAGTCGGCAAAAAGGACATCGACAAGGCGGACAACATGCCGGTGTCGGCGTGGATCGAAGCCATTCTCAACGACCTTTACGCCGGCGCGGAAAAGGTGATTCTCGAATCGCGGGAATCTGGCATGAGCGGCATTTGCGATGCCTCCGGCAATCTGCGCGCGGGGCTGGTACAAAGCATCGGCAGTTCGCGTTTTCGTATCACCGACGCCATCTGGGAAGCACCCACCAAAAAACTGCAAACCACACTGATCTCCACCTTTGGCCCGAATGTGAATCTCGGCAACATTGCTTTCAGTAACGTGATCGCACTGGAAACACTGCGGTTAGGCATACGTTCCGACACTTTTCATCTTTACGACACGACGGGCGAGGATTTTGCCGTCGCCATCGAGGGCCGTGCGCCATTTCGCAAGCCCGACAATCGGCGCACCGCCGGCTTTCTGGCAGATCGCAAGACACGTGCCTGATTGTTCTGAATTACAGCGCTTACCATGCCTGCACCTGCGATTCGCATCATTCAGGGCACCGACGCCCCCTACCCCGCCGCCACGGTCAGTGTGGTAATCGACGTCATCCGTGCGTTCACGGTGGCGCAAATTGCCTTTTTGCGAGGCGTGCGCGAGATCTATCTCGTCAACACCGTCGAAGAAGCCCACGCCTTCAGGAAACTTCACCCCGATTATCTGCTCGCCGGTGAGGTGGACGGGCTGCCCATCGCCGGATTTGACCTCGACAATTCACCGCAGCGGTTTTCCACGGCGGATATCCATGGCAAAACGCTGATCCAGAAAACCTCCAATGGCGTCAAGGGCACGCTGCTCGCGCTGGCGGCAGACAACGTGCTGGTCACCGGATTTTCCAATGCACGAAACACCGCGCAATACGCGCGCGCGCTGACAGCGGGCAAGTCCGGCGCAACCATCAACATCGTGGCGACTCACCCCAGCGATGATGATGACCTCGCCTGCGCGGAATATATCCGGGACATTGTGCTAGTCGAAAACAAAGTCAGCGCCAGCGACATCGCGCGCCGCATCCTCGCCGCGCGTTCCGCAGTCAAATTTTATGGCCCTGGCAAACCCGCCGCGCTCGACGCGCGCGACCCTGAACACTGCGCGCGTGAAACACCGTGCAATTTTGTGATGCAAGTCGATAAAAGCGTGTCGCCGCCGCGGGTGTTAGGGCACACACTTGCCTGACATGAGCCTTAAAAATTCAATAAATTCAAATACTTATATTATCCCCGTTTTCATAAGCTCACCCCAGCTTCATCGCCGCTGCACCCGCCACCACCAGCCCGGCCGCGATCCAGCGCATGCGCCCGAATTTTTCATGCAACAGCAGTGCGGCAATCGCCGTGCCGAACAGCACCGAGGTTTCACGCAACGCCGCCACCAGAGCAATCGGCGCACGGGTCATGGCCCACAGTGCAATGCCATAAGCCGCGATGCTGCAAGCCGCGCCGAGCGCCCCTTTGCCCCACGTGGCAAGCGGCAACGCCAGCATCGCGCGGCCGCGCAGTGCAAAGCTCATCACCATCAGTGGCGGGCCAGTCAACGCGAACAGCCATAAGACGTAGCTCCACGCGTTACCCGACAGGCGCACGCCCGCGCCGTCGATCACGGTGTAAGCAACAATAATCACCGCATTGGAAAAGCCGATAACCCATGCGCGCGCGGGTACGTTGGCCGCACGATGGCCGTCGAGCGCAAGCGTAATCACGCCCACGCACAACAGCGCCACGCCCAGCCAGCCGCTTAATTTGGGCGCTTCCCCAAGCAGCGCGAATGCAAGGATCGCGGTAAAGAGCGGCGCGGAACCGCGTGTCAGCGGGTAAATAAAACTCATGTCCGCACTGCGGTAGCCCAGCCCCACCAGCGCAAAATACAGCACGTGAATCGCCACCGACGCCGCGAGATAAGGCCAGCTTGCAGGCGCAGGCGCCGGCAACCACACAAGCAGCGGCCACGCCAGCAGCGCGCCGGCCGCGCACAGCACAATGACATCCAGCAGCTTGTCGCCACCGGATTTGATCAGGGCGTTCCACGTGGCGTGCAGCAGCGCGGCCAGCAGTACGGCGAGCAGTACGTCTGTCGTCATGGCGTCTAACGCTTAAAGGCGCACTGTACGATGCAGTGACTGCCACGCGCGCGTGGTTTCCCCCCGCAGTCCCCCGCATCCGCCCCGGCGCTAATTCTTGATGCCCGCCGTTTGAATCAAGCGCCCATAACGCTCGAAGTCCTTGCGCATCAATTCGCCGAATTGCGCTGGCGTGGTGGAAACAATATCCATGTTCTGTGCGGCCCACAGCTCTCGCACTTCCTGTGAGGCCAGTACCTTGGCTACGGCGGCATTCAAACGCTCAACAATGTCGCGCGGGGTTGCCGCGGGCGCGAGCATGCCGTGCCAGCCCAGCATTTCGTACCCGGGCAAGCCGCTTTGCGCGATGGCGGGTACGTCGGGCAACACAGCCACGCGCCGCGTGCTGGTCACGCCGACGGCTTTCAACTTGCCGGCGAGCAGCTGCGGGCGCACCACCGCAAGCGCGTCCCACATCAGATCCACCCGTCCGCCCACCAGATCGGTAATCGCCACCGCGCCACCGCCACGATACGGCACATGCAGCATTTTCACGCCGCTCATGCTGCAGAACATTTCGCCGGCCAGGTGAAAACCGGTGCCGACACCCGGTGAGCCGTAGGTCAGCATGCCAGGTTTTGATTTTGCCAGCGCCACCAGATCTGCCGCAGTTTTCACCGGCACTGCCGGGTGCGCCACCAGCACGTAAGAAAACGCCGTGGTCTGCACTATCGGTGCAAAATCACGCAGCGGATCGAAGCGCACCGCCTGTAAATGCGGTGAAGCGGTCAGCGATCTGCCGGGGGCCGTGAGCAATGTGTAACCATCGCCAACGCTTTTGGCGACAAATTCATTGGCAATACCGCCGGTGGCGCCGGGGCGGGCATCGACAATGACTTGCTGCCCGAGCACATCGGTGAGTTTTGCCGCCAGCGGACGGCCCATGACGTCGATCGCGCTGCCCACCCCGAACCCATGCACCAGACGTATCGGACGCGAAGGATAAGATTGTGCATGCACCTGAAAAGCGAGAAGTAACGTTAGCGGCAACAGGAATTTAAGCACGGGCAGCTTTCGGACAAAGGGTTGCGGCTACTGTGAGGGCAGCCTCATCCGCGGCAGCAACAAGGGAACAATGTAATGGCGACAAACAGAGGCGTCAACGGTTTGCGCCACTTTTCGCTACCACCGCCACCGCAATTCACTCCGGGAACATACCATCCAACAATAAAAGACCTGCAGCCCGGCAAGAGGTTGCTTCCAGCAACAACCGCGATTCAATCTACTGAAACAGAAAGTAGTTGTCAGTAATCGATGTCGCGGTGACGCCCACCAAGGAAACTAACGTGACATACGCCTGAGGCCCAGGGGCGCCATCAGGATCGATTTGCACTAGGGCATCTGCTCCGGACTGCACAACTCGAAGCATTTCAGTACCCGCAGCGCGAGGCGTCGTACCAGCATAACCCAATGCGTCGAACAACCCCCGCAAATCAAGTCCATCCGTATCTCCGGCACGGGTATCGAAACCAAAAATGCTATCACCAGAATCCCCCATGGACTGATACACGAACAAGTCGCTTCCCGTGGTTGGTCCGCCATACGCCACGGCATTGCTACCTAGCATGATATCCGCACCCGGGCCACCCACGATATAGTCGTTGCCGTGATCACCATCAATGACGTCGTTGCCGTTACCACCGAAAATAGCATCATCTCCACCGCCGCCATCCAGCAAATCATTACCATCCTCGCCGTAAATGGCATCACCACTACCCGATGTGCTGTTCTCCCCAGCTTCTCCCATCATGATGTCGTTACCAGGGCCGCCAAAAAGACTGTCGTTGGCAAAACCGAAGATGTAGTAGTAGCCGTCGCCAAAGATGATGTCGTCTCCACCTTCGCCATACAACACATCACTGCCCTGACGTCCATCAATGGCATCAAATTCACTGCCACCATAAATTAAATCATTGCCAAGTTCCCCAATCAGAAAATCTATTCCGGCACCGCCAAACAACAAATCGTTGCCTGCCCCGCCCAATATGGTGTCATTGCCATTTTCGCCGTTCAGGTTGTCGTTACCCGCCACCTGGCCAACTGGAAGCGGATCATTTCCAGTTTCGCCTTCGATCCAGTCATCGCCGTCGCTGCCCGCAATCGTGTCAGCCCCCCCAAATCCACGCAAACTATTCGAGACGCTGTTGCCAATAATATTGTCCGCAGTGGTGGCGCCTGTCGCATTTTCAATCACGGTTGAAAATGCAATCGCGATTTTTGCGCCACTGACCAGACTGAAACTGCCTTGAGTCAGATTAATATTGCCGCTTCCGGTAATTGTGTCAGTGCCTCCGGCGTCCCACAAAGTCAGCACCTCGGAACCGGTAAAAGTGTAATTGTTGTTGCCGGCGTTATATGACATGTTCGCGCCGTAGAGATATTGGATGGCCAGAATGTCGTCGAGCATGGGGGTCACCGGATAAAGATAGCCATTCGACGTATAGCTCATCACAGTGTATTGCCAGTTGTCCTGGCTGGCAGGTAGCGTGGGTTGGTCAGAAAAGGGGTGCTTCAAACCAAGTGCGTGCCCAATTTCATGTACCAACGTCTGAAAACCATCCGTATCCAGCGCGGGCGAAAAGTTCGAGGAATCCAAACTGTTAAGCCACACATCCCCTGCGGATGGATTCGTCTGAACGGCAATACCGGTAGCCGGGTTATAAATACCGCCTGGAAAGTAGGCGTGGCCACTTTCACTAGCTGCCCCCCGATTCAGCGCAATACGTATATCACCAACGACAGTTGCATTGTCTGCAATTTCAGTGAATGTGATGTTGGCGACATTGGCCCACGCCTGAAGCGCAAGGCGCGCAGCAGCTTGTTGCGTCGCGTTCAAGGATGAATAGCTACTTACCTCGCTACCCGAGGGGTAATCCCCAGTGTCGAAAAAGGCTGTTCCCGACGGGAAGCTGAAAGTCAACGCGACAGGTGATCCCGCCCCACTGGTACCCCATCGTACCCCCGAACTCAATGCATCAATGACAGTACTTCCACTCTCGGAAACGAACTGCCACAGTGAACCGCCACCAGTAGGAGTTGCCATGGATTTGCCCCTGAATTCCTGACCTGTTACGTCAAGAAGTAGACTTATTGCTTTGCCGAAGCTGTTGTCAGCGCGAAGAGTTACTAGCTAGGTACACCTCTTTGCCTCGTTAACTTGCCTTTATTCCCCTGCCCGCGGAACACTTCTTCAACTGGCCTCGCATAGCCCCATCATTCTACATACTATTGACTCATAGCCGCATATTGTATTTTCTTGCCCACGCTTCCTCGAGAAACCGCTTTCATATTAGCTGTTGATAAGAGTTAATAGCTTTCTGAAACATACCGAAGCTATCCATTTTCGGTCGCACCAATCCCAATCAAATCCAATTCAATTGGTCGCAGCATTCACCTCAGCGAAGGCCGGGTTGGTCGGACCACCGGCAAATCAGTTCTCGTCCTTAACGTGGATCGAGTAAACATTTGCGGCGACGGCCTCCAAATAGGTTCCATTCGGTAATGCAATATTGCCGTAAGCATTTGTTTTTAATAGAAATTTTTTCTCTTAGTCAACGCTGAAAGTCATTTGCGATTCTCGATACGATATATCTGCTGGAATGAGAAGCTCGGGTTACACCGATTATTTTCCACTACTCTGTCGTCAGAGGTATTGACCCGCGTGAAGAGAAATATTCAATGCCTGTTGCACGGTTATTCACCTAGCTCTTGCAGGTAGTCGGCTCACGCGGTTGATGTGAATCGCAGTTGCGCTACGTGGCGACGATAGCTGCCCATGCCAAGCGGTACCGTATCCGACAACAGCAGCACTCGTGATTGCGATTCCGCCTACTTGATCGCCACTAGCGCGTAATACGCCAATAGATCCATCACCATGCAGCACCCGTGTACGCCCACTGTCTCGCTTGAGCACTTTCCGTGCGCGAATTTAACAGGGCTGCCTATCGGGGAATGCGACATGTTTCCCCCAAAAATGGTGGGGCAAATCACCCATCCGCACTTCTGTTAAGGCGGCAGGGATGATTGTCTAGGACATTTTTCCGAATGCCAGAAATAAAATCCATTCTAAATCATATAGTTATCGATCGTAGCTAGTTCTACTTACCTTCGCGCTCGCTTTGGCCCGGTTGATGCTACTCCAAATGCATCGACGCATCGTGGCGGTCTTGCACCAACGGAATTGCTCTGGGCGCAGGGAGCAGCCATTGGCCCCAATGTAGTCAGAATGATTTCGCACTAGGTATCTCGCATTCGACAAGTTAATGAATCTTCACGCCCACAGCGAAGCTGCAGTTGCCACTGCCCAAGATGAAGTGGTTTGCCCCGTGAGCCCACTGCTACCCCGGAGGACACTCGCAGGACA
>OMIN01000085.1 GCA_900299145.1 Betaproteobacteria bacterium
CACTGGGCTACCGACCACCGGCACCTGCGGCGATCAACCCGCAACCACCCGTCTTGGAACAGGCAGAAGCTATGCAGTAAACTGCGTCAATGAACCTGGCACAAAAAACCAGTCAGGCCAGGCTAGTGCCAACACCTATAGATCCTATCTGGAATATACGCAGGTAGGGGCGTTTGCCACTTTGGCAGGATCCTCCAATAACCTCACGTCAAATACACCGCCATACTATGGCCTGGTGACATTGACCGAGGGTGGTATAGGTACGAACGCATATGTAGACGTGCACGTCGATCTCTATTACGGGCTGAAATTTGTTGATACCGGCAACAACAGCAATCACGTACCCTTTGGCTTTAACCTGACTAACCCAACCATAGCCAGCGTTACTCAAGCGACGGTCCTTGGGTAACTCACAACCCTTTGACCACTACAAATAATCCGTACGGAAGTTTCAATTACGGACTTGATTGCTGTGCCACGAATGGCGGTAGCGCTGCGGTTCCTTCACCACTGGACTTTCGGGTAACAAGCACAAATGGCATTACGTTCTTTGGCGTAGGTGGCTATTACAACAGCCCGTCTGATTACCACGTTGGAACGGGCGACCGCTTCATGTCGAACTTCGATGGTTTGTTTAACGGCGGGTGGTGGTTCGTCGCTGATGCATTGGCGCCCGACGGAGCGACAGGGTTAATCGCTGCGCGAGATCTTGTCGTCTTCACGCCAGTTCCCGAACCCGAAACTTACACAATGCTGGCCGCAGGCTTGGGGTTAATGGGATTCATCGCAGCGCGTCGCCGGCGGAAAGTTTCCGCGTGACTCTCCAAATGCAGCAATTGACGGATAGTAGCCAGCTAAAAACCCCGCCTCGGCGGGGTTTTGCTTTTGATGTCTTTTGTCCTAATTTAGTTTTCCCGGTAGCACGGGTCTTCGCAGGGCTTTTCTCGTGCTCGACGCATTCTTAGACCGAACCTGTAAGCTACAAAGTCTGTAATTTCAAAATCCCCATTAAATACATGAGTTGGTTAGAAATTTTAGAGAAAGATCATGCAAATTAGTCCAAACGGGCTATTGCTTTGTGGTTGCATACTGGTACCATTCACTCTGTCTATAGTAGAAAAACGTTTGGAAACTCTTGTGTAGAGTTGTGGGATATAAAGCTCAAGGATCGGGAATGTTGTATTTTGCAACTTAGAGTGTGTGATCTATTGCATTGGCTATCCTGCCAAGTTCATTAACATTTTTGATTGAGGAAAACGGCCATGAATCCCTTCAAATCACTAAAGTCTCTAGTAGCAGTCGCGGGATTAGTTGTTAGTTCTGCTGCAATGTCAGCTCAGCCGTCCCCACCTGATGGCTGGACTAACCTAAGCAACACCAACTGCACTACATTCGGTAGTTGCGCTTGGGGTGGCATCACGTTCACTTACAGCACGCCGGTTGGCGCTGCTCCGGCGAATGTCTGGGGTTACTATGAAAGTCGGGGCGGTGGGTTAAACCCGCAGGACTTGGGCTCTGTGCTTGCGGCCATTCAGGGACAGGTTTCGGGAACGGTGTGGAACACTGCAACGCTGGCGGACTGGATAGGCTCCTGTGTAGCCGGAACCGGCGGTGGTTGCTATGACCAAGGTGACGTTCCTGGTACCCGCACGCCTTCTTCGGGTCCTTTTAACTCTGCTCCAATTGTATCCGATGGAGTGACGCTGACCGGCGGCGATGGGCAAACAGGTGCCGTGACCTTCTCAATCCTCCAGCCTGGCTTTGACCTGCTCCATATACACTTCGGTAAGGGCGACCTGTTTTTCGATTGGAATTATGCCGTGAACAACACCTTTACCATCAACGGCCTGCCGCAAGGCATCAGCAACGTCGACGCGTTCTGGCCGCACACCACCGCCGTTCCCGAACCTGAAACCTACGCCATGATGCTCGCGGGTCTTGGCCTGCTGGGTTTCGCCGCGCGCCGCCGCCGCAAGGCTTCCGCCTGATTGCAACAAGGCTCAGTGAAAACAAAACCCCGCTTCGGCGGGGTTTTGTTTTGTACGTCACCGTATAATGCACAATGCCGAACAGCGGTCGGGCCGCGCTTACATACGCTGCACAAAAATCACCCTAACTTTCTGTTTTATATGACAAAAATAAACGATGCCGCCAGACAGGTCGGCCGCATAATTCTCGGCAAGGAACGTCAAATTCGCCTCGCCCTGGCGTGCCTGATCGCGCGCGGCCATCTGCTGATTGAAGACGTACCCGGTGTCGGCAAAACCACACTGGCACATGCGCTGGCGGCATCTTTGGGTCTTGCGTTTCAACGCATCCAGTTCACCAGCGATCTGCTGCCCGCCGACGTGTTGGGTGTCGCGGTTTACAGCGCCGACACCGCGCAATTTAAATTTCACCCCGGCCCAATTTTTTCGCAGGTGGTGCTCGCCGATGAAGTCAATCGCGCGACACCCAAGGCGCAAAGCGCGTTGCTCGAGGCGATGGAAGAACACCAGGTCACCATCGAAGGTGAAACGCGAAAATTGCCAGAACCGTTTTTTGTCATCGCCACGCAAAACCCCTCGCGGCAGATTGGCACCTTTCCGCTGCCGGAATCGCAGTTGGATCGTTTTCTGATGCGCATCGAACTGGGCTACCCTGATGCCACCGCTGAGCGTGCGCTGCTGCGCGGCGACGACCGGCGCGATCTGCTGCACCAATTGAAACCCTGCATGCAGCCTGCCGAGCTGATGGCGCTGCAGCGCGAGGCGCAACAGGTCCATACCTCCGAGGCCCTGCTCGACTACGTGCAGGCGCTGGTCAACCACACACGCAACAGCGCGGGTTTTAGCAGCGGGCTGTCGCCGCGCGCGGCGCTCGCGCTGGTGCATGCTGCGCGCGCGTGGGCGCTGCTTGATGCGCGCAGCCACGCCGTGCCGGAAGACGTGCAGGCCGTGCTGCCGGGCGTGGTCAGCCACCGGCTGCCCGCACCTGGCGATGGCGCCAACAGCGGTGCGGCGGCCCGGCTGCTGGCAGCGGTAGCCATTCCATAAAATAAGTAATAAAAACAAACACTTATTTAACAACTCTTCTTGCAACCGGGCCTGTTCTGCCCATGCTCGCCACCCTCAAAGCGCATCTGACCGACTGGCTCTATCAACCACGTAAGCCGGAAGCCGGCACCATCGTGCTGTCGCAACGGCGCGTCTACATACTGCCCACTCAACACGGCCTGATTTTCGGCGTGGTGCTGGTGATGATGCTGCTGGGGTCCATCAATTACGGACTCAGCCTTGGGTTCGTGCTGACGTTTTTACTGGTGGCGCTGGCGCTAAACGGCATGCTCTACACCTTTCGCAACCTGGCGCGATTGCACGTGAGCGCGCTGCGCGTCGCGCCGGTGTTTGTCGGCGAGCCCGCGCTGTTCAGCTTGAATCTCGCCAACCCCGGTGATCTGACGCGGCACGCCATCGGTATTTCACGCGAGCGCCGCCCGCAAGGGGATGAGAACTACTGCGACGTGCCTTCCAACGCCGCCACGCACCTCAGTATCGCCATTCCCACCCAACGCCGCGGCCGGCTGCGCGCCGGGCGGTTGACCCTGTTCACGCGTTTTCCGTTGGGCCTGTATCACGCGTGGAGCTACGTGCACCCGGATGCATCGTGTATTGTCTATCCACGCCCTGCGCCCGCCGGACTGCCATTGCCGCAAGCGGACGCTGCCGCTGGCAGTGGCGCCTCGTATGGTGCAGGACAAAACGATTTCGCTGGGCTGCGCACCTATCACGCGGGAGACCCGCCACGGCATATCGCCTGGAAGGCAGCCGCGCGCGGCCAGGGCCTGCTCACCAAGCAATTCAGCGGCGAAGCCGCCAGCGAGGTATGGCTCGCGTGGGACCAGTTGCCGCCGCGCATGGATGCCGAAGAAAAAATCGCCCGCCTCACGCGCTGGGTGCTCGACGCCCACGCGCAGCGCCTGGCGTATGGACTACGGCTGCCGCGTCTGGAAATTCCCATGGCGGGCGGCGAAGCCCAGCGCGAGCGCTGCCTTGAAGCGCTCGCGCTCTGCGAGATATCCGCTTGAGCCTTGCAGGAGCGCCAGCGTGACAAAGTCCGCGACCGCCGTGCCTGCCGCTGCCATCAGCCTGCGCAATACGGTGTGGATTACCGTTACACTGGCCCTGATCGCGGCGCCTCACGCCGAGCGCCTGCCGCTATGGTTGACCGGGCTGGCGGCGGCATTTTGCGGCTGGCGCCTATACATTGCGCGCATGCGGCTGGGACTGCCGTCGCGCTGGTTAATGGTGGGCATTGTGGGCGCCGGGGCGCTGGCGATTCTCCTGCAATACCGCACGCTGTTCGGCCGCGATGCGGGCGTGGCGCTGCTGGTGCTGATGATTTCATTAAAGCTCATGGAAACGCGCACGCAGCGCGACGGCATGGTGCTCGCCTTCATCGGTTACTTTCTGGTCATCACCAATTTTTTCTATTCGCAGTCGATTCCCACCGCCCTCTATCTGCTGGCCTGTGTGTGGCTGATCACCGCCACCATGATGGGCCTGCAATACAGGCGACCGCCGGCGGACACACGCAGCCAGTTGCGCACCGCCGCCGTCATGCTGGTGCAATGCGTGCCGCTGATGCTGGCGTTCTTTGTCCTTTTCCCACGCGTGCAGGGGCCGCTGTGGGGCATGCCGTCGGATGCGTTTGCCGGCACCACCGGCATGTCCGACACCATGAGCCCCGGCACGCTGAACAAACTGGTGTATTCCGAGGATGTCGCTTTCCGCGCCACATTTACTGGTGGCGTACCCCCGCAAAACCGGCTGTATTGGCGCGGCCCGGTGCTGATGGATTTCGACGGCCGTACCTGGAGCACCACGCCGCGCGCCGTGCGCAACCAGATCGAACATGACCGCCGGGCAAGCCCCGTGCGCTACACCGTCACCGTCGAGCCACACAATCGCCGCTGGCTGTTTGCGCTCGATATGCCGGGACTGATACCGCCACGCGCCAATCTCACCATCGATCAGCAATTGCTGTCGCAAACGCCGATCACCAGCCGCCTGCGCTATGACATGGAGTCGTACCTCGATTACAGCGTGGGCGCCGCCGGCAACCCGGCGCCTGCGCGCATGCTGGCGCTGCCACGCGGATTCAATCCGCAAACGCGCGAACTGGGGCTGCAATTGCGTGAACAGCACGGTGGCGATAACGAGGCGATCATGAGCGCCGCGCTCAACCTGTTGCGGGAACAAAAATTCGTCTACACGCTGGAGCCGCCGCTACTCGGCGCGCACGCGGTGGATGATTTTCTGTTCAGAACCCGTGCCGGCTTTTGCGAGCATTTTGCCTCCGCCTTCGTGGTGTTGATGCGCTCGGCGGGTGTGCCGTCGCGCGTTGTCACGGGCTACCTCGGCGGCGAATACAACACGTTGGGGGAATACCTGATCGTGCGCCAGTCCGACGCGCATGCGTGGGCGGAGGTGTGGCTGCCCAATCGCGGCTGGGTGCGCGTTGATCCGACCAACTCGGTATCGCCCGCGCGCGCCGAAGGCGGCCTTGCCGCAGCATTGCCCGAAGGCGCGGTGCTGCCACGCGGTTTGCTGCCCGCAACACCACTGTTTCATCAATTGCAATTGACGCTCGATTCGCTCGCCAATGCCTGGAACCAGACCGTACTCGGCTACAACTTTGAAACCCAGCGCGCGCTGCTCACGCGCGCGGGGCTTGACGACACCAGCTGGCGCAATCTGGCCATCATCTTGATTGCCGCAACCGGCGTTATCACACTGCTGATTGCACTGATCACGTTGCGCAGCCGCACCGGCAATCGTGACTACGCGCTCGAAGCCTATCGACAGTTTTGCGAGAAAGCCGCGCGTGCGGGCATCGCGCGTCGCGAGACCGAAGGCCCGCTGGATTTCGCGAAAAGGCTCGCTGCAGCCAGGCCTGCACAGGCCTCCGCCATCGACGCGATCACGCAGCGCTATGTGGCACTTCGATACAAAAAATACAATAAAAACAAATACTTAAAACAACTCCGCATGCATGTTCGCCAGCTAGCACTGTAAGCAGGAACGCGCCCCCTGCCCTGGGCAGACAAGTATTCGTTGCTGACGGCTACCAAAGTCCCTTCAACCGTCCGCCATCGAGATTCAACGACACGCCGGTGATGTAGCTAGAACGCTCCGAGCACAAAAACACGATCGCGTTGGCGAGTTCTTCGGGCTTGCCAAAACGGTTGAGCGAATTCTTGCGCGCGGCCAGCCGGCGCGCTTCTTCCTCGGTCTGCACTTTCAAATCCGCTTTCAAACCCTCGGCGTTGCGCTCCCACAAATTCGTGGCCACCCAGCCCGGGCACACCGCGTTCACCAGCACGTTATCTTCGCCGAATTCGGTGGACAACGATTTGGTTATGTTGAGCAAGCCGCTGTTGGTGATGCCGCTGCCGAACATGTACGGGTCAGGCTCTTTGCCCGCGCCGCCGATGATGTTAATAATGCGGCCCCACTTTTGCGCCTTCATGATCGGATACACCAGCCGTATCGCGCGCAGGAAACCAAAAATCTTGGTCTCGAATTGCTCCTTCAACCCGGCATCGGTCATCGCGGCAAAGCGGCCCGAGTACATCTGCCCGGCGTTGTTCACCAGAATATCCACCGTGCCGAACTTCTGTTTCGCCGTATCCACCAGCCGTGCGATGTCGGCCTCCTTGGTCATGTCCGCAACCACGGCGTGCACTTCACCGCCGGTTTGTTTGGCCAATTCCGCGCGCGCCTTTTCGATGGTCTCGGCGTTGCGCCCGCAAATCATCACTCGCACACCTTCTTCGAGAAACTGCCGCGCCGCCTCGCGCCCGATGCCACGCGATGCGCCGGTGACGATGGCTGCCCTGCCCTTGATGCCTAAATCCATGTTGACTCTCTTTGGTTAAGCAACGATTAATCCACTCTTACGCCGGAACTGCGCACGATCTCGCCCCAGCTACGCGTCTCGCGCACGAGGTAGTCCGTATATTCCTGCACCGACATGCGTCCGGGAATTGCCGCGTTGGCTGCTAGCATCTCCTTGACTTTCGGTTGCTCCATCGCGCGCGTCACTTCAGCGTGCAAGCGGTCAACCACCGCGCGCGGCGTGCCCGCCGGCGCCCACAGGCCCGACAGCAGACCGAGATCAAAATCCTTCAGCGTTTCGGCCAGCGTGGGCACCTCGGGAATCTGCGGCGCGCGTTTCGCAAACGACTGCGCGATCATCACCAGCCGCCCGGTTTTCGCGTGCGGCAACGCGGCTGGAATGGTCGAAAAAGACATGAACGTTTAGCCCGCCATCACGGAAGAGGCCGCCGGAATGCTGCCCTTGAACGGCACGTGCAGCAATTCGAGCCCTGCCTGCTTTTACATTCGCACCGCCGCCAGATGGGTAATTGCACCGGAGCCCGACGACGCGTAACTTAGCTGCCCCGGCCGCGACTTCGCCAGATCAATCAGCTGGCGCAGCGTGCGCACCTGCGGCGCGGGGTTCGCCACCAGCACCATTGGCGAGCCGGCCACCAGCATGATGGGCTGGAAATCTTTCAGCGTATCGTAAGGCAGCTTCGTGCCATACAACGTCGCAGAAATGCAGTGGCTGGCGATGTCCGACATCAGCAGCGTATAACCATCAGCAGGCGCCTTGGCCACCATCGCCACGCCCAGCGTGCCGCCCGCGCCGGGCCGGTTGTCAATCACCAGTTGCTGGCCGAATGCCTCGGTCAGATGCAAATTCACCGCGCGCATGATGACATCGGTAATGCCGCCGGCAGGCCACGGCAGCACGATACGTATCGCTCGATTGGGATAGGTTTGCGCTACCGATGGCGAGCCGTACGCCCACAGCGCCACGGCCAGCAATGACAAAATTTTTTTCATGATTCCCATTCGCTCCTCCAAGCTACACGGTCGCGATTGTAACGGGGAACGTGCGCCACCGGCGGGCCACGCCCCTTATTAATTTCTACACGGCATTGCACCCTGACCTGCTTTCATTGTCTGCTTTCGCTGACTGCGCCGTCACGGCACAATGCAGGCAGAATGGAGCACGCGAAATGAACATCGGAATTATCGGCCTTGGACAAATGGGGCGAGGCATGGCACAACGGCTGATCGAGCGCGGCCATCAACTGGCGGTGTGGAACCGCTCGCGCGCGGCGGCTGAGTCATTTGCCGCGCGTGGCGCGCGAGTGGCGGACACGCCGGACGGCGTATTGTCAGCCGATGTGGTTATCACTATGCTGGCCGACGACACCGCCGTGGAAACCGTGTGGCTGGCCTCGCAACTCTCTGAAAAATTGCCGCAAGGCGCGGTGCATCTGAACATGTCATCGGTTAGCCCGCGCGTGGGTGAGCGGCTCGAACGCGCACATGGCGAGCATGGCGCACACTATGTGTCCGCACCGGTATTTGGCCGGCCCGAGTTTGCCGCGCGCGGCGAGCTGGACATTGTCGCTGCCGGCGCGCCCGCCGCCATCGCCATCTGCAAACCACTGTTTGAGCAACTCGGCCGGCGCTGGTTTCACGTCGCCGATGAGGCGCCCAAGGCCAATGCGGTGAAGGTCGCGCGCAATTTCTTGCTGGCCACCATTATCGAGAGCATGGGCGAAGCGCTTTCGCTGGTGGAAAAAGCCGGCGTCAATCCGCGCGTTTTCTACGACATCGTCACCAGCACCGCGATGAACTCGAACTCACACAAGAATTACGGCAAGCTGATGCTGGAGAACCCCGATGATCCGACTTTTACGTTGAAACTGGGACTAAAGGATGTCGAGCTCGCGCTGCATACTGCGGCGGCGCTGGGCGTGCCGCTGCCGGCCGGCGAACTGCTGCGCGAGCAACATCTTAATGCCATCGCCGCGGGCTACGGTGAACGTGACTGGGCAGCACTCGGCACCTACATCATGGATAGCGCTGCCGGACGAATTCAGGGAAAATCCGCCGCTGATTCATCCACGGGAAAACCATGAAAAACCGCTACGATTGCAGCAAGTGCCCCGGCTATTGTTGCAGCTACGATCAGATCGAAGTCTCCGAATTCGATGTGAAGCGTCTGGCGAAGCACTTGAACATGACGCCCGCCGCCGCCGAGAAAAAATACACCAAGATCGACGACGGCAAGGTCATCCTGCGCCATCACGCCGACGAATCGTTTACCTCGATTTGCATTTTTTTCAACAGCGAGCATCGCCGCTGTTCGATCTACGAAGCGCGCCCGCGCACCTGCCGCAGCTACCCGTATGGCAATAAATGCGGCTACTATGAATTCCTGAAGTTCGAGCGCGAGCATCAGGATGACGAAGACTATGTTGCGGTAACGCGTTAATACACGTTGGCGCGTCTGCAACGCCTGCCCTTTGATCCGCCTGTGCAATCACAGTGCGAACCAGGGCGCGCCCGGCGCATTCTCGGTATGCGTGGTGCGAGTTATAATTCCGCCGCCGCGTGGTTCCATGCCGCGCCAGTCGCAATCTCCGCTACCCTCCCATTATTTTCATAACTATTTGTTTTTAAAGGATATTTTATGAGCACCCCGGATTTTGGCAATCCCGATGTGATCGTTGTTGGCGCGGGCAATGCCGCGGCCAGCGCGGCGCTTTCCGCGCGCGAGCAAGGCGCAACGGTCATCATGCTGGAAGCAGCGCCGCAGGACGACTGCGGCGGCAACAGCCGTTACACCGGCGGCCTGATGCGCGTGGTGTTCAACAACGTCGACGAACTCGCGCAAATCATTCCCGAACTTACCGAGGAAGAAAAGAAAACCCACGATTACGGCTCCTACACCGAGGAAGCGTACTTCGATGACATGGCGCGCATCACGCAGGAGCAGACCGATCCTGACCTGTGCGAAATCCTGATCAAGCGCAGCTTCGACACCACCGTGTGGCTGCGCAAAAAGGGCGTGAAGTTTCAGGCGAGCTATGGCCGCCAGTCGTACAAAGTCGACAACGGCGCGCGCTACAAATTCTGGGGCGGCCTCGCGGCGGAAACCTGGGGCGGCGGCGAAGGCTTGGTGCAAAACGAGCACAAGGCGTGCGAGCGCGAAGGCATCAAGATTTTTTACGAAACGCCGGCGGTGTCGCTGATTACCGATGAAGACAATAACGTGCTCGGCGTGAAAGCCCGCCACAAGGGCAAAACGGTGGAGATTCGCGCCAAGGCCGTGGTGCTGGCCTGCGGCGGTTTTGAATCGAGTGCTGCCATGCGCGCGCAATATCTCGGCCCGGGCTGGGACTTGGCGCATGTGCGCGGCACGCGTTACAACACCGGCCAGGGCATCAAAATGGCGCTCGACATCGGCGCCATGCCTTATGGTCACTGGTCGGGCTGTCACGCGGTGGGCTGGGATCGCAACTCCCCGCCGTTCGGCGACTTGGCCGTGGGCGACCAGTTCCAGAAGCACAGCTACCCTTGGGGCATCATGATCAATGCCGAGGGCAAGCGCTTCGTCGACGAGGGCGCGGATTTCCGTAATTACACCTACGCCAAATACGGCCGCGTGATTCTGCAGCAGCCCGGCATGTTTGCGTGGCAGGTGTTCGACAACAAAATCATTCCCAGCCTGCGCGACGAATATCGGATTAAACGTGTCACCAAGGTGCGCGCCAACACGCTGAAAGAGCTGTGCCAGAAGATGGATGGCGTCAACGCCGAAGCCGCCGAGCGCGAAATCCTCGAGTACAACAAGGCGGTGCAGCACGACAAGGAATACAACATGGCCATCAAGGACGGCCGCCGCACCGTGGGCCTCGCCATCAACAAAACCAACTGGGCCAATACGATTGAGGAAGCCCCGTTCGAGGCCTACGCCGTGACCTGCGGCGTGACCTTCAGCTTCGGCGGCTTGAAAATCAGCACCGATCCGGCGAATGAAGGCCAGGTGATGGATACCGGCAACCAGCCGATTCACGGCCTTTATGCCGCGGGTGAGTTAGTCGGCGGTATCTTCTATCACAACTATCCCGGCGGCACGGGCTTGACCTCCGGTGCGGTGTTCGGGCGCCTGTCGGGCGCCAGCGCGGGTAAGGCAGCGAAGGGTTAAACAGGGGCTGATGCCGCCCCACGCGATGTATGTAAACTCAAAAGCGGGCCTCGGCCCGCTTTTTGTTCTCGACAAGGAGTCTTAAATGGAAGTCAAATCCACCCTCAAAGTCGTCAACATCCGCGAAATCAAGGGCGGCGAAGGCGTTATCCCCGAGCAGAGCATGAAGCGGCTGATCGGCTGCCCGGAGATCCCTACCGACCGCCTGCGCGTGGGGCACGCCACCTACACGCCGGGCTCGAAGGAAGACCTGCACTGGCATCCGATCGAGGCGTTTTATTACATCCTGTCGGGTCATGCCGTGGTGCGCGACATCGAGGGCAAGGAATACGAAGTCAGCGCCGGTTCATTCCTCTACTGCCCGCCGGGCATCGCAGGCGCGCACGAATGGGAAGTGAAAGAATCGCTCGAACTGCTGGCCATACGCGGCTCCACCGAATCGAACAAGAAGCTGCAATTCACCGTCGACAAAACCACCAAGCGCTCATATATCGATCTGGAAGAGTTGGCCAAGCGCGACGCCATCAGCTTCAAATCACATTACTAGCCGTCAAGGCAGGAGCATCCCATGGGCAAACTCGACGAACGCATCGCCATCGTCACCGGCGCAAGCCGTGGCATCGGCGAGGAAATCGCAAAACTTTTTGCCAGTGAAGGCGCAAAGGTGGTGTGCGCGGCGCGCACGCTCAACGAAGGCGATCATCGCATGCTGTCCGGCTCGCTTGCCGGTACGGTGAAGCAGATCACCGACGCAGGCGGCAAAGCCATCGCCGTCGCGGTGGACGTCTCCAGCGAAGCTGATTGCCAGAAACTCGTGAAAGCCGCCGCGGATGCCTACGGCACGGTCGATATCCTCGTCAATGACGCCGCACTGACCTATTACAAGCCCATCGTCGACTACAACGTCAAGCATTGGGTAAAGGCTTTCGCGGTCAATGTGCACGGGCCGTTCATGATGTCGCAACTGGTGCTGCCGGGCATGATGAAGTTAAAGCGCGGCGCCATCGTCAACATTTCGTCCGGCTCTGCCATCGGTCCCGGCCGCGCACCGTTCGCGGGGGCACGCCCCGTCAACGGCGGCACCATGTACGGCTCCACCAAGGCTGCGCTCGAACGCTTCACCCAGGGCCTCGCCCAGGAAGTCCACGAGCACAACATTGCCGTCACGGCGCTGTCACCTTCGCAAGTGGTGGCGACTCCCGGCACGGTTTACCACAAGATCGTCAACGGCATGAGCGACCCCAACGCGGAACCGCAGCTCTACATGGCGCGCGCCGCGCTGCTGTTGGCGAGCGAGCCGGCGGCAACCGTGAACGGCCGCGTGACCTACAGCCAGCAAATTTTGGGCGAATACGGCTGGATCGATAAACCCACCGGCCGCGGCGTGACCAGCAAGGGTTCGGGGTACTCGCAAATTTGAGCGTAAACCCAAGCCGGGGATTATTTATTTTATGCAATAAATCAAATAGTTACAGAATTTTTCTCGTCACTTCGACTCAACGCTTGCAAGCCTATTCAGGCAGCACGAATGTAATTCTGGCGAAGTGTCGAACCCAGCTACGCCACACGCTCGCCCTACATGCAGCAGTCTGCAGCACGGCTTCAAAGTAACGTTAATTCACCGCTTTATTACTCAAGTAACAAATTGGGCGCATCAAGCCGCTCAAATCCACCGAAGCGTGCTGTCGGCCAAGTGGCAAATATTCGTGTACAATCATGGGTCTAGCGGAGGATTTGCACGCATGAGATTACGTTCCGCCCTATCGCTGACATATTCCCTGGCCGCATTGACGCTCGCCCTCGGCGTAACGCCCGCGCGCGCCGATGACGAAAGCCTGCGCCCGGACTTGGGTACGCGCCTGGCGAATACCATTCCCAGCAGCGTTGGCAGTGTGATGGCTGGCGCGCAGAATCTGGTGCTGAACGCCATGGGGTTTCTGGGCATTCCCTATCGCTTCGGCGGCGCCACGCCGGAAGCCGGTTTTGATTGCAGCGGCTTCGTGCAATACGTATTCCGGCAGGCGGCCGGCCTCATGCTGCCCCGCTCGTCGTTCGATCAAATCCGCCAGGGCATTGCCGTCGCACGCGAAGAATTGCAAGTCGGTGATCTGGTGTTCTTCAACACCATGCGCGCCACGGCCTCGCACGTTGGCATCTACATCGGCGAAAACCGCTTCATCCACGCCCCCAGCCGCGGCAAGACTGTCGAAATCGTCGATATCGAAAATTCTTATTGGCGCGCCCGCTACGACGGCGCGCGGCGTCTGCCGCTGTAGTCCCCCCGTGGCGGCGCTCGGCCGCCGCCTCATCAGCCAGCTCTTCCAAGGGCCTCATCCTCTGCCGCCTGAGAGGACGAGCCTCGCACCGCTCACCGATGATATTCTAAATCCGCGCGACGAACCTTAAATTGCAAAGGGTCTTAGGAAGCAAACACATGCAAGGCATGTGCTAACTTCCTGAAATGATTGGTAAAAACAGGTATTTCCGCCGTTCCAAAATCAGTGAGGCTAAATTCCGGTATCTGCTGCG
>OMIN01000086.1 GCA_900299145.1 Betaproteobacteria bacterium
ACGCGCAACGGCTAAGCCGTAGCCCGGCACGATGATGACGGAATCCGCATTACCCATGAGGAAAGCCGCATCTTCGGCGCTGCCGTTGCGATGGTTTTTCTGAACCGCCCCGCCAGCCGCCGCTGCGCCGGTATCGGTACCGAAACCACCGAGAATCACCGACAGGAAGGGCCGGTTCATCGCCTTGCACATGATGTAAGACAGGATCGCGCCGGAACTACCCACCAGCGAGCCTGCGATGATCAGCATCGGGTTGTTCAGCGAAAAGCCAATGCCCGCCGCCGCCCAGCCAGAGTAAGAGTTCAGCATCGAAATCACCACTGGCATGTCCGCACCACCGATGGGGACGATAATCAGAAAACCCAGCACAAACGCAATCGCCGTCATGGCGACGAACGCCGTCCAGTTGGTGCCTGGCGTAGCAAAGAACCACAGCCCGCAGCCCACCATGGCGATCGCCATCGCCAGATTCACCATGTGCTGGCCGCCGAACACAATCGGCGCGCCACTCATGCGGCCTGACAATTTAAAGAACGCGATTACCGAGCCGGAGAACGTCATCGCGCCCACGAATGTGCCGATGAAAAGCTCCAGCTTGTTGCCAGCCGGTATCGATTCGCCTGCCGCCTTGACGATGCCGAAGGCGAGAGGATTGTTAACCGCGGCAATCGCGATCAACACCGCCGCCAGACCCACCAGCGAGTGCATGAAGGCGACGAGTTCCGGCATTGCCGTCATCTGCACCTTGCGTGCCACCACGGCACCGATGGCGCCACCGACCACGATGCCGCCGATGATCAGCGTCCAGTTCTTGGTGAGCGTCATGGTCGTCGCCACGGCGAGCGCCATACCGATCATGCCGAAGAGATTACCGCGCCGCGAAGTGAGCGGCGACGACAGGCCCTTCAGGGCAAGAATAAAAAATACCGACGCAACGAGATACGCGAGCGCGATTTGGTTCGCTGACAACATCTACTCGCCTCCCGTGGTGATCTGCTTTTTTTCTTTTTTCTTGAACATCTCGAGCATGCGCTGCGTGACCAGAAAGCCGCCGAACACATTGATCGCGGCCAGCACCACCGCCACTGCGCCCAGCCACACGCCCCAGTCGGTTTCCGCCGGGCCGGCAGCCAGCATTGCGCCAACCAGAATAATGCTCGAAATGGCGTTGGTTACCGACATCAGCGGCGTATGCAGCGCGGGCGTGACGTTCCACACCACGTGATAGCCGACGAAAATCGCCAGCACAAAAACCATCAGATTGGTGATTAAGGGATCTACGGTCATTTTTTCAGCACTTCCCCGCCTGCGCACACCAGCGTACCGGCGATGATTTCATCTTCACGGTTAATCTTGAATTCGCCGGTTTTGGCATCGAGCATTAAATTCAATAAATTCAATAGGTTACGTGCATACAGCGCGCTCGAATCGGCAGCCACCAGCGACGGAATGTTGGCTACGCCAATCAACGTCACACCATGCTTGACCACGGTTTTGTCCAGCTCGGAAAGCGGGCAATTGCCACCCTGTTCCACCGCCATATCGACGATCACCGAACCGGGCTTCATGGATTTCACCATGTCTTCCGTCACCAGCACCGGCGCGGGCCGGCCCGGAATCAGCGCGGTGGTAATCACGATGTCAGCCTGCTTGATACGCTCAGCCACCAGCGCGGCCTGGCGTTTTTTGTAATCCTCGCCCATGTCGCGCGCGTAGCCGCCCTGGCCTTTGGCAAGTTCCTTTTCTGCGTCGGTCAGCGGCACATCAATAAATTTCCCGCCGAGCGATTCAACCTGCTCCTTGGTTTCCGGCCGCACGTCGGTCGCCTCGACCACCGCGCCCAGCCGCTTGGCGGTGGCTATCGCCTGCAAGCCTGCCACGCCCACACCCATGATGACCACACGAGCGGCCTTCACCGTACCGGCGGCGGTCATTAGCATGGGCATCATCTTGCCGTAGGCATTGGCGGCCATCAGCACCGCCTTGTAGCCCGCAACGTTGGCCTGCGACGACAGCACGTCCATCGACTGCGCACGCGAAATTCGCGGCAGCGCTTCCATCGCAAACCCGTTCACACCCGCTTCGGCAAGTGCCGCAATGCCATCTTTGTTGTGCGGGTTAAGCAGCCCGATTAGCGTTTGCCCGCTTTTCAACTGTGCGAGTTCGTTCGCATCCGGCCCGCGCACCTTCAGCACAATGTCGGCCTGCGCATACACCTCGGCCGCGCTGGCGGCAATGGTCGCACCCGCCGCCGTGAATTGTTCATCGGGAATGCTCGCCGCGAGGCCCGCGCCGCTTTGAACCAGAACCGTGTGATGACCTGCTGCCGTGAGTTTCTTGATGGTTTCGGGTGAGGCAGCAACCCTTTTTTCTTGCGACCGCGTTTCCGCGGGTATGCCGAACTTCATTGAATCACATCCCTGACTTTGGAAATCGAATTATACACGATGGCGCAACGCAGCACAGAATAATTCAATTAAAACATATAGTTAGACCCACATTGGTGCATTCAATCGCGCAATTCCCCAAGGTGAAGCCTGCCTCACAGCAACAAACCGCTTTATTTGTATCTGAATGCCGCACGCCTTTGCCGCCTGCGTTACGCACGCTGAGTAAGACCGCTCGCCGCACGTAATGGCAAATCAGCTCGCGCATTCCGCAAATCGCGCGCCGCTGCCCGCGCAAAAAGCCGCCATTCTAAATGTTTTGCCATCACGCTGAACGCTGCGCGCGCGATGCTATGATCTTCTCGTTCGCAGCCAGAAAACTTTTGTGCGCGGCTCGCTGCGGGGCCCGTGCACCCCTCAAAACAACCACTGTACATCCGTATTCATGCCCGCCACGCGCGCGATACAGGTTTTGCCCGATCTGCTGATCAATCAGATCGCCGCCGGCGAAGTCGTTGAGCGGCCCGCCTCGGCATTGAAAGAGCTTCTCGAAAACAGTCTCGACGCTGGCGCCACCCACATCGCGGTACACCTCGCGGCGGGCGGCACGCAATTACTCAAGGTCAGTGACAACGGTGGCGGCATCGTGCGCGACGAGTTGCCGCTGGCGCTGGCGCGGCACGCGACCAGCAAGATCGCTACGCTGGAAGAACTCGAACGCGTCGGCAGTCTGGGGTTTCGCGGCGAAGCACTGGCGAGCATTGCCGCAGTGTCGCGTCTCACGCTGATCAGCAAGCACCACGGTACCCATGGCGAAAAGCACGCGTGGGCGATCAACGCCGAAGGGCCGCACCTGTCCTCGCCCGAACCCGCCGCCCTCGCTGCCGGCACCACAGTGGAAGTGCGCGATCTGTATTTCAACACGCCGGCGCGCCGCAAGTTTCTGAAATCGGACGCCACCGAATACGCCCACTGTGAAGAAGCCTTTCGCCGCATTGCGCTGTCATGCCCGCGTGCGGGCTTCACGCTGCAACACAATACGCGCGTGCAGTGGCACCTTAAACCACAAAGTCTGGATGAACGCATTCTCGCGCTGCAGGGCGATGAATTCGCGCAAAACTCCGTCTTGGTCGACGAAGACACCGCGGGCTTGCGTCTGCACGGCCGCGCGGGCCTGCCCACGTACGCGCGCGCCAGCCGCGACGCGCAGTATTTTTACGTCAACGGCCGCTTCGTACGAGACAAATTGCTGGCGCACGCCGTGCGGCAGGCGTACCAGGATATGCTGCATCACGATCGTCATCCCGCGTTCGTGCTGTTTCTGGAACTCGATCCGGCGCTGGTGGATGTGAATGTGCACCCGGCGAAAACCGAAGTGCGGTTTCGCGATTCGCGCGCCGTGCACCAGTATGTATTTCACGCGCTATCGCGCGCGCTGGCGGGCGGTGCGCGTGCGGACGCCAATGCGGATGCGCAACTGA
>OMIN01000087.1 GCA_900299145.1 Betaproteobacteria bacterium
CCCTGCAGCTGCGCCAGCTCGCGGCGTGTAGCGGTGACTGCATCCACGTCGTCGGCGCGCCGTTGCAGCGGCATGGGTTTGGCAGCGGGTTTCGCCGCGGGTTTGGGTACCGGCGCCACTGTTTTTGCCGGCGGCACGGATGAAGGCGCGGGCGCTTGTTGTGCGCTGCCAAGGCGCGCGCGGTTTTCCGGCGGCTCGCCGTCTAAGGCCCGAATACCGATAGTCGCCATCGCGTTTTCCTTGAGGTGAGTCCGCCCGCGGTCTTCCACCGGCGCGGGGATGCGCCCCTTGGGAAACTCGCGCTCCCACCACGTAATGCGTTGCTGATAACGCGCGGCGATCTGATTCAGGTGCGCCTGATTGTCAACCTCGCGGCGCGCAACGCCCGCGGCCACCAGTCGCTCGTATTCGTCGCGCAGCTCCGGCGGCGGCGTGATTTCAAAGCGCGCATAGTCCGCAACAATCTCCAGCACGATCAGCGAAGTCTCGCGCGTGACCAGCCCGAACCGCCGGCCCAGCCGCCGGATCTCGCCGCGATTCAATGCGTATTCGCCTTCCAGCGCATTAATTTGCATGCGCGCCCAGGCAGGTGCGGCCTGGGCCGCCGGATAGCGCCCGGCCTGCACTGGTACGGTGAACGTCTGTTGCCGGCCGCCCGGACCACCCGCCTCACGCAGGCGCAACACCACGGAACCGGTATCGCGCGTCAGCAGGCCCGTCACCACCGCGCTGCCCGCTCGCAATTCCGCGAGCGTGCGCGTGACACCCGTGCCTTCCACCAAGGCAATTTGCCATGCCACGCCGGTGAGTTTGCGCAGCGCTGCGTCCGCGGATTCCGCCAGCAGATCAATCGCCTGCCCGCCGCTCATTCGCGCCAACCGCGCCAGCGCCGCGTGATCAGCCTGCGCCGATGATGACACGCTGTAGATCGGCGCGGCACCCGGTTTGATGACGGCGTCGCCGTAGTTCGACAACCCGTCGCTAAAGAGCAGAACTTCACCCGTGGCGGCACTGAAGTTCACCGCGCCAAGGTTGGTGGCGCCGTCGTAGACCGTGTGTTCCAGCGCCTCGCGCAGTGCCTGCCAGTTGCCGCCATTCACGTTGAAGGCTTGCGGCGCTTCGGCTTGATCGCGTACGCGGATGAGTTGCACGCGCGACTCGCGCGCCTTCTGAAAATACGCCTGCAACAACGCCAGTTCGCGCGCATGATTGCGCGCCGCACCCGACGCGGAGCTGTCCCACACCAGCGTCACGTCACGAGCAATCGTGCGTGATTCAGCACGCTGACCGCCCGGCGAATTCAGCGGAATTTCCGCGCGAAAATAGGTTTGGCCCTCCATCGTTTGCGTATAGGCGATCAACTGCCGCGCGGCCGGTATCGCCACGTCCAGCAGTCCCCCGCTGGTGAGATTCCGGCGCGTTATTTGCGCTTCGTGCACATCGGCATTCCGCGTAAACGCCAGGCCCGCAGGGGCGTTGCCGCCACTCAAGCCTTGCGCGCCTTGCACCACCGGCGCACTGCTCGCGCCGCTGACCGTCATCCTAAAATCAAACGTCTGCACGGCATCGGGGTATTCCAGCGGCAGCCGGTAGTTGAAACGCCCGTTCTGGTACGCCAGCGTTTCAACGTAGCGAATCATCACGCGCCGTTCGCGCATCGGAAATATCGGATACACGCGCAACTTGTAATTGTTGCCCTGAGTCACCTGTAGCAGGCCCGGATCAACCTGCCGGCGCGTGATTTCCTCAAACACGGCTTGCGCGCGTGCTTTTTCCACCGGCACGGCGTCGCGCATCACGCCGTTGATATCGAGCGCAAAGCCGGTGACTTCCTGCCCTTCCATCAGTCGAAACTGCAATTCGCCTTCGAGCTGGCGGTTGTTGGGGTTGAAAAACACCATCTCGACGCGTGTTTCGGCCAGCGCACCGGCGATCGACGTGGTGATTTTCACTTCGCGCGTTTGTATCGGCAGTGCACCCGCCGGCGCGAGAATCATGGGCGGCGCGATGCGGCGCAGGGGTAACGTTGCGTTTGCCGGTGCCGAGACCAGTACGGCCAGCAGCGCCAGCCAAAGCACGAAAAAGCGCTGCAGCAACGCGGCACGCGCAGGGTCAAATGCGGGATGATTCATGAGGCACTCTCCGTGTGATGAGCCCGTATAAACGCAGCCCCGTGAATAGTGGGGTTAAGCTCAGCAAAAGTTTCCAGATTTCTAAATAAAAACAGATACTTGCAGCAAATCTACACGAGCCATCGAAATTCGACTGACTGGCAAGGGTTGGGTTCCCGCCGTAGCTTGCTGCTGCCGACAGCCGCCCCCACCGCGCGTCGTTGACAGCGCGTCGGTTTAACGTTATTCAAGCGGTACACCCAACTTGCTGCTTCAGGAAATCTCATGCCCACAAGCTACAACCCCGCCGCCCAATTCGAAATCAAGGTCTGGGATGTCGAATTCCGCAAAACCATCAAGCGCCAGTTGATGGCGCGCATTTACCAACCCCAAGGCACGGGGCCGTTCCCGGTGCTGCTCGACCTGCACGGCGGGGCGTGGAACAACAAGGATCGCCACGCCAACGCGCCGATGGATGAAGCCATCGCCAAAAGCGGCGTGCTGGTGGTGGCCATCGACATGACGCAAGCGCCCGAAGCGCCTTACCCCGCGTGCGTGCAGGAAGCGAGCTACGGCATCCGCTGGTTGAAATCCAAAGCCATCGAATGGAACGGCGATTCCGCCACACTGGGCGTGCTGGGCAGTTCCAGCGGCGGCCACGTGGCGCAGCTGTTGGGTATGCGGCCCAACGATGGGCGCTACAACGTGCATGCACTGCCGGGCGCGCCAGGCATTAATTCGCGCGTGGCGTATATTGCAACGCGTTCGCCGATCAGTGATCCGTTTGCACGCTTCAAGCAGGCCGAGAAAATGAAGCGCGATCACATGATCAAGAACAGCACCACGTTTTTCAACCCTTGGGAATCGATACACGAAGCCAACCCGCAGGAAATGCTCGATCGTGGCGAGAAAGTCGAGCTGCCACCGCTGCTCATCATGCAGGGCGGCCTCGACGACAATGTGATTCCGGTGATACAGGAAAAATTTTCCGCGGCGTATCGCAAGGCGGGCGGCCACTGTCAATACGAGTTGTACGAAGGCTGCTCACACGAATGGGTGGCGGAGCCGTGTGAGGCCACCACGCGTGCGCAAAATATGGTGAAGGGCTTTATCGCCGAGCAGTTGGCGGCCGGACGCAAGGCAATCTAAAATAACAACCGCCCGGCAGGGCATTGTAACTATTTGTTTTTATTATAGTTTTACCATAACTGGAGGAAGTGATGAATCAATCAGGCGCAGTCAAAGCAGCAGTGTTGGGTGTCGCGACATTGTCGTTGAGTGTCGCAAGTGGCGTGTATTCACAACAGGCCGCGCCGGAAATGTCGTTCTTCATTACCAGCGTGGGTTCGGGCAAAGGTGCGGATCTCGGCGGCATCGAGGGCGCGGATCGCCATTGCCAGAACCTTGCGGCGGCGGCGGGCGCGGGCAAGAAAACCTGGCGCGCCTATCTCAGCACCACGGGTTCGCCGTCTGTCAACGCGCGTGACCGCATTGGCAAAGGCCCGTGGTACAGCAGCGAGGGGCGCCTCATCGCTCGCAGCGTCGACGAACTGCACACCGTGAACAACATTAACCGTCTGGTGGCAAAGGACGAAAAAGGCCAGATCGTCAAAGGCCGCGGCGACCGCCCCAACACGCACGACATTCTCACCGGCTCCATGCCGGACGGGCGCGCATCGGCGGCGAAGGAAGACACCACCTGCGGCAATTACACGAAGAGCACCGATGGCGCCGGCGCCGTGCTACTGGGGCATCACGACCGTTCCGGCTTGCGCGACGACGAACCGTCACGTTCATGGAATTCCTCGCACCCATCGCGCGGCTGCAGCCAGGCCAATCTGGTAGCCACCGGCGGCGCCGGCTTGTTCTATTGTTTCGCGGTGAATTGATCGCCTCCTTTTTCCACCGCATTGCAAACCCTGGGCGCCACTGACCCATGGCGCTCAAGGCCACCATCTTCAAGGCGTCCGTGCAGATCAGCGACACGGACCGCAACTATTACGCCTCACACGCGCTGACGCTGGCGCGCCACCCGTCCGAAACTGATGAACGCATGATGGTACGGCTGCTCGCATTTGCGCTACATGCCGATGAACGGCTGGAATTCGGCAAGGGCGTGAGTGACGAGGACGAACCGGCGCTTTGGCTCAAGGATTTAACCGGTGCAGTTCAGCTGTGGATCGAAGTCGGTCAGCCCGATGAAAGACGGCTGCGCAAGGCCTGCGGGCGCGCCACGCAAGTCATGGTCTACAGCTACGGCGGCCCCGCTGCGACGATGTGGCGCGAACAAATCACCGCCGTCGCCACGCGCACGCGCAATCTCGGCATACGCACCATTCCACGCGAAGCCGGCCAGGCCATGGCAAAGCTCGCCCAGCGCGGCATGGATTTGAGTTACACCGTGCAGGAAGGACAGGTGTGGGTCAGCGATGGGCGGGACACGGTGCTGGTGGCGCTGGGATAGCTGGATAGCCGGGATAGCTGGGATAGGGCAAGAACAGCGACGCAGCCATGGAACTCGCCGGACTGATTGTGCTCTTACTGCTGGGCTGGCTGTGGTACGACAGCCTTAACGCGCGCGAAATCGCGGTGCGCGCCGCGAAAGGGGCGTGCGAATCGGAAAATCTGCTGTTTCTGGATGACACTGTCGGCATCCGCAGCCTGAAACTCGCGCGTAACGGCGAGGGCCGCGTGCAGTTGCAGCGCGCGTATGATTTTGAGTTCAGTGACACCGGCAACAACCGTTTGCGGGGCAGTGTGGTGATGTTGGGCAAACGCGTGGCACTGCTTAACATCGGTTAGCACTTGTCGCGGCAACCTTGATGTAAACTGTTGTTTTAATTGCCTAATTTACAAGAGCAGCCGCAGGCTTGCCAGCACCGCATGAGCGCCACTTTCGACGATTTGCATCGTCCGCGCCACGACGGCGTCACCATTCCCACGATTGTCATCTGGATGGTGCTGTCGGTGCTGCTGCACGTCGCGCTGTTGCTGTGGGCGCCGCCACTGACAAAACCCAACACCGAAGAACCGGTGCCTCCGCCGTTGACCGCTTACCTGCAATCCGCGCCGCAGCCGCCGGCGCCGCAGCCCCCCATGGTGGTTCCGCCGCCACCGCGTGCCGCGCGCGCCACGCCGTCCCCGCCCAAACAGCCCGCGCAACCGGCACAGCCCCCGGCGCCGGTAATCGCACTGGCGAAACCCCAGCCAGCCGCACCCAGCTTTACCACGCCCGCATCACCGCCGGAGCCGCCCCCGAAGCCCGCGCCACAGGCAACCACGCCGCCGCCGGAAGCCGATTTCGCCGCCATGGTCGCGGCACGCAGGCGCGCGCGTGGCGAGGAAGGGCCGCCGTCCGAGAACGAAACCGCCAACCGTGGCACGCAGGTTGCCGCAGCATCAAAAACGCAGCCGACCATCACCTTCGGCGAGCGTCCACCCACGCCCAGCGGCGGCCTTTTTCAGATACGCCGGCGCGGCTACGATTACGCCGAGTTCATGTTCTTCGGCTGGAACCAGAACTTCGGGCGCGCTGTGCCGCAATTGATCGAAGTGCGAAAGGACGGGAACGCCGACATCTACATTGCCGTCGTGCGCAGAATCATCGCGCTCATCCGCGATCATGAGCGCGGCGATTTTCAGTGGTACTCGCGCCGCATCGGAAAGAATCTGACGCTATCGGCGCGCGCGCGCGATAACGCCGGGCTGGAGGAATTCATGCTGCTGGAGTTTTACGAGGACTTGCACCGTTATCGGTGACGCCGGAAAGGCAGAATGATTGTGTTGCGTAAGGCCTGGTGGCGGCGAGGCGCTTCCCCGCCTTCTCCCTAACCCTCTCCTGCCTCAAGGCAGGGGAGGGAGTTTCTTGGTCGTGGAGAAAATCGCCATCAATCCTTCATCAACGCAAACGTCCACACTGACCCGCCGGTGGGTATCACCGCACCCGCCGAGCGGCTGGGGTTGCTGCCGCCACGGCCCGACAGCACGGTGACGTACTGCTGGCCCTTGTGCGTGTAGGTGATGACCGGCGCGTTAATGCTGGAGCCGGTTTTGAATTGCCACAGTTGCTTGCCGGTTTCCTGATCGAGCGCGATGACTTCGCCGGTGAGCTTTCCGGTAAACAGCAAGCCGCCGTCGGTGCCGAGCGTACCCGCCGACACCGCAAAATCACGCAGCGGAATCTTCCACGCGGTTTTCCCGGTGAGCGGGTTCATCGCCACATGATAGCCGGTGATTTCGGGAATCTTCGAGCTGGTTTCGATACCGGTGTAGCCCGAACCGATCACCAGCTTTTCGTCGACGAACTTCATGACGCGGAAGATTTCCCACGAGTTCAGATACAGCATGCCGGTGCGCGGATTGAACGCAGACAGCGAGGCATTGGTGCCCAGCCGCGGATTCAGATCGATGGTTTCGCCTTTCACTGCCTTGTCATAGAGATCGGTCAGAACGGGGCGGCCGGTTTTCAGATCAATGTATTTGGCCCAGTTTTGCGCGGTGAACGGGTGCGCGGCAATGGGTTTGCCGTTGGTGCGGTCGAGCACGTAAACAAAGCCATTCTTATTGACGTTAATCAGCACCTTGCGCGGCTTGCCGTCAATTTGAATGTCAGCGACGATGTTTTCAGCCGTAGCGTCGTAATCGTAGCTGTCGTTTGGCATGAACTGGTAGTACCACACCATCTCGCCGGTCTTGGGGCGTATCGCCAGCACGCTGGCGGCGAACAGGCTATCCATGCCCGCGCGGTATTTCGGGTTGTACGGCTCGGCATTGCCGGTGCCGACGAACACCAGGTCCAGGTCTGGATCGTAGGTCACCGGCTGCCAAGTCGCCGCACCGCCGTATTTCCACGCGTCGGGCAATTCCTTGTTCGGCCACGTCTCCGAACCTGGCTCGCCCGGCGCGGGCACTGTCCAGCGGCGCCACAGTTGCTTGCCGGTGTCAGGGTCGTAACCATCGATGAAGCCGCGCGCGGTGCGGTCGCCGCCCGCCACGCCTGAAATCAGCACGCCGTTGACGATGGTGGGCTGCACAATGCCGCCGTAGCTTTCCTTCCATTCGCCGAATTTGGTTTTCCAGATTTCCTTGCCGGTTTTCATATCGAGCGCGGCGACGTGCCCGTCGATGTTTTGCCGGTACAGCTTGCCGTTATAGATCGTCGCGTGGCCGCGCAGATACGCGCCGCCGGTGGTCACGCGCAGCGCAGCACGGTCGTACGTCACAGGTGTGCGCCAGATTTGCCGGCCAGTGGCGATGTCGATGGCGAACGTCCAGTTGCCGTTCACCACGTACATCACGCCGTTGTAGACCGTGGGCTGCGACAATTCGCCCATGTCGTTCGCAAGACTGAAATTCCACACCGGCACCAGCCGTTTGACGTTGGACTTGTTGATCTGATTCAGCGAACTCCAACTGCGCGCGTGATACCCCATGCCGTGCGACAACACGTTGTCGGTGTTCTTGCCGTCGTTCAGAATCTCTTCGGCAGTCTGCGAAAAACTTGAATTAAAACAAATACTTAGCAATACACCTGCCAGAATCTTTTTCATCGTTACGCTCCCTTTTTAATGGCAATCATCTTTCCCACGTATACATCACAACCAACGCCGTCGTTCCCGTGCAGGCGGGAATGACGTGATTGGGTTTTCATCGTTTCATGCTTTTTCGAACCAGTAGCGATAGCAAAAAGCTATTTTTCCCCCTGCGAAAAATAAGCCCACAACGCCTCAATTTCCGGCGGCTTTAACACATCGCCCCACGGCGGCATGTTACCCCGGCCATTGGTCACCGACTGTATAAAGCGTTGCCGGTCGTCCTTCGGAATGGTGGCCAGATCTATGGCCCACTCCGGATTTTTCATGCGGTTGCCGTGGCAGGTGGCGCAATTGCGGGCGTAGATTTCGCCGCCGGCTTTGATTTGCTCCGGCGTCACGGCCTGCGCAGCCGCCAGCGAACTGGCCAACAACGTTACAACACCCAACCCCGTTTGTAACTTCATCATCGTACTAATTCCCCTTTCTAGTCCGGCATCACAGCAAACGTCCACACCGAGCCGCCTTCGGGAACCTTGCCCTGCGTGTAACGTGCCGACGATATGCCGCCACGCCCAGACTGCACGCTGACGTATTGCACGCCCTTATGCGTGTAGGTGATGGGCGGCGCGTTAATGCTGGAACCTGTCTTGAAAGACCATACCTCCTTGCCGTTGTCGATATCGAGCGCGATCATTTCGCCGGTCAACTTGCCGGTAAACAGCAGCCCGCCGCCGGTGGCAAGCATGCCGGCGGAACTCGGCATATCCCACAGTGGCGTTTCCCACACCACTTTGCCGGTGAGCGGCTCGATGGCGCGGTGATGACCGACCGGTTCACCCTTGGGGTTCAAGCCTGTCGATTCAATGCCAGTGGTGTTGCCGCCGAGGATGTGTTTCACCTCGATGTACTTCAGCACCCGCGCGAAGTTCCAGGTGTTGGCATAAATCAGGCTGGTGCGCGGATTGAATGCGATCAACGTTGCGTTGGTGCCGCGCGACGGGAACACATCGATGGTTTCGCCTTTCATCGCGCGCTCGTAAAGATCGGTGAACACCGGCCGTCCAGTTTTCAAGTCGACATGCGAGGCCCAATTCACGTGGACATACTTGTTCGCCGCGATCACTTGGCCGTTGGTGCGATCCAGCACGTACAAAAAACCACCCTTGTGCGCGCTCACCAGCACCTTGCGCATTTTGCCGTCGATGCGCAGATCGGCGATCATCCATTCGGCGTTGGCGTCAAAGTCATAGGGGTCATTGGGGATGGTCTGGTAGTACCACACGATTTCGCCGGTCTTGGGCCGCAGCGCCAGCACGCAGGTGGTGCACAGGCTGTCCATGCCGTCGCGATACCTTGGGTTGTAGGGCTGCGCGTTGCCGGTGCCTATGTAGACAAGATCCAGCTCCGGGTCGTACGACGCCGCCTGCCACGTTGCACCGCCGCCGTACTTCCATGCATCGGGCCAGCTCTTGTGCGGCCAGGTTTCCGAGCCTTTTTCACCCGGCGCGGGAATGGTGTAAGTACGCCATAGCCGCTTGCCGGTGTTCGGATCGTAGCCGTCGACAAAGCCACGCGTGGTGCTGTCACCACCGCTCATGCCCGACACCAGCACACCGTTGAACACTGCGGGCGCCACCACGCCACGGCAGCCTTCGGTAAACGTTTCGCAGAACTTGGTGCGCCATACTTCCTTGCCGGTTTTCATGTCGAGCGCGACCACGTGGGCGTCGAGCGTCTGCCGGAAAAGCTTGCCTTCGTAAATCGTTGCAGCGCCACGCATGATCGCACCGGTACTTGCCACGCGTAACGCACCTCGGTCATAGTTCACCGGCGTACGCCAGATCTGTCGGCCCGTGGCAACGTCGATGGCGAAGGTCCATTCGGCGTTCACCACGTACATTACGCCGTTGTAGACCGTCGGCTGCGCAAGCTCGCCGTTGTTGTTGGCGGTGCTGAAATGCCACACCGGCACCAGGCGTTTGACGTTCGACTTGTTGATCTGCGCAAGCGGGCTCCATGCCTTCAGGTCGTAGCCCATGCCGAAGTTGAGCACATGATCAGTGTTCTTATTACTGCGAATTTCATCCAGCGTTTGGCCCTGCGCACCGCCGCACAGCAGCGCTGAGGCCAAACCGGCAACACAACATAAGTATTTGATTTTATTCAATTTTTATTCCTCCATTAACGCAAACGTCCAGACCGAGCCGCCGCGCGGCCCCATATTACCGGCAAAGCGGTTCGGATTACTGCCACCGATACCCGACAATATGGTGACGTATTGCACGCCCTTATGCGTGTAGGTGATCGGCGCGGCGTTGATGCCGGAGCCGGTCTTGAACTGCCAGACCTGCTTGCCGTTGTCCATGTCGAGCGCGATAAATTCGCCGGTCAGTTTTCCGGTAAACAGCAACCCGCCGCCCGTGGCCAGCATGCCTGCGCTGTTGACCGCATCGTAAAACGGCACGCTCCACACGTCCTTGCCGGTCAATGGGTCAATCGCCTTGTGAAAACCCTGCGGCTCGCCGGGCGGCGTGGTGAATGTGGTTTCCACGCCGGTGTAGCCGGAACCCAGATTCAATTTGGCTTCGACAAATTTCATGATGCGCGCCTTGTGCCACGCATTCAGATAGACAAGCCCGGTTTTCGGGTTAAACGCCGCCAGCGTGGCGTTGGTGCCGCGCGCCGGCCAGAAAGTCACCTGCTCGCCGGCCATCGCCTTTTGCAAAATATCGGTGAGCACCGGCCGGCCGGTTTTCATGTCGATATGCGTGGCCCACGTCACTTTCACGTACGGATTCGCGGCGATCAACTGGCCGTTCGTGCGGTCCAGCACATAGAGAAAGCCGTTCTTGTGCGGGTTGATCAGCACCTTGCGCGGTTTGCCTTCCACGGTGATGTCGGCAAGGATGCTTTCCGCCGTGGCGTCGTAGTCGTAACTGTCGTTGGGCACGTACTGGTAATGCCATACCATTTCACCGGTCTTGGGCCGCAGCGCAATGACGCTCGCGGTATAAAGACTGTCCGCACCCTCACGATACGACGGGTTGTACGGCTCGGCATTGCCGGTGCCCAGATAAATTAAATCCAGTTGCGGGTCGTAGTTGGCGTACTGCCAGGTCGCGCCGCCGCCATACTTGTAGGCATCCGGTTTACTGGCATTGGGCCACGTTTCTGAACCTTTTTCACCCGGCGCGGGCACGGTATAGGTGCGCCACAAACGCTTGCCGGTTTCCGGATCGTAACCATCGACGAACCCGCGCGTGGTACTGTCGCCACCGCCCATGCCCGACACCAGCACCCCATTAGCGATGATGGGTGCGACCACGCCCTTGTAGCCCTCTTTCCACTCGGCGTACTTGGTTTTCCACAACTGCTTGCCGGTTTTCATGTCGAGCGCCAGCACATGCGCGTCCAGCGTTTGCCGGAAGAGCTTGCCGTTATAGATCGTCGCCGTGCCGCGCATCAGCGCGCCGCCGCCTGCCACCCGCAACGCAGCCATGTCATGCCCCGATGGCGTGCGCCAGAGTTGCCGGCCGGTGGCCACATCAATGGCGAACGTCCAGTTGCCGTTCACCACATACATCACGCCGTTGTACACCGTGGGCTGCGCGTGCTCGCCCGCCAGATTGGCCAGACTGAAATGCCATACCGGCACGAGGCGTTTGACATTCGACTTGTTGATCTGCGCAAGCGGGCTGTACTGCTTCAGGTCGTAGCCCATGCCGAAGTTGAGCACGTTCTCCGGATTCTTGCCGTTGTTGATCAACTCCTCGGCGGTTTGCGCATGGGCGCAGACACACGCACACGACAGCAGCGCCGTGGCCAGCAATTGCTTCATGATCTCCCCCTCAAATTGGATGCGGACCTTTTTTCCCGCACGCAAACTTTACCTCCAACCCGGGGGCTTCCGCTACTGCGTGGGACTGATATTCGCGTCCTTCATGAGTTTTGCCCACTTGTTGGTCTCGGCGTGCAGGCGCGCCACAAACTCAGCGGGCGTGGACGGCGCGGGCTCGACACCCAACGGCAGCATGCGCTCCTGCAAATCGGCGCTGAGCACCGCCTTGGTTGCCGTGGCATTCACTTTGGCGATGATGTCCTTGGGCGTGTTAAGTGGCGCGAGCAGACCGTGCCAGCCCAGCACCTCGAAACCCGACAGCGTCTCCGCAATCGGCGGCACGTCCGGCGCGAGCCGCGTGCGCTGCAAGGTGCCCACGCCCAGCGTACGCACGCGCCCAGCCTTTACGTATGTCGGGAGCGACGGCAACGGCTGACACGACAATTGCACCTGCCCGCCCGCGAGGTCGACCAGCGACGGCGTGCCACCCTTGTACGCCACATGCGTCATTCGGATGCCGGCCAGCGCCTGGAAGAGCTCGCCGCACATGTGCGACGTCGAGCCCTGCCCGTTCGACGCAAACAGCAGCTTGCCCGGCCGCGCCTTGGCGTAGGCGACAAATTCCGCGACAGTAGTTGCCGGCACGCTGCTGTTGACTGCGACGGCAAACGCCGTATTCGACAGCATGCCAACAGGCGCGTAATCCTTCGCCATCCAGTTACGCTGAAACATCATCGAACCGAGCAACTGCGTCGATGTCGCAAACCAAAGGGTATAGCCGTCCGGCGCCGACTTTGCCACCAGGTCGCCGCTGATCATGCCCGTAGCGCCGGGGCGGGGATCGACCACCACCTGCTGACCCCACGCTTCCGAGAGCTTGGCCGCGAGGTGACGCGCAATCACTTCCGGGCCGGAACCGGGAGTGGCAGCGGTAATCAGGCGGATGGGTTTGGTGGGGTAAGACTGTGCAGGTTCAGAGTTCGCGGAGCGTGCCGCATGGCCTTGCATCGCTATTGCGAAAAGTGCGAAGACACCATATCGATTCAAACCCGACATATTCCTCATCGAGGCGATTTTCTTCATTGACGTCACATATCCTTGCATATTGCGTGCAGCCTGTCACTGCACGTATTCCGCATCTTGAAGCACAACTGCTCCATGCACACTCGACATTCACGGCACAAGGATTTGACGCGGACAAGACGCAACCGCTACATTTGTATCGTGAATACTCGTGCACCCCAAAGCGTCGCACTTTTTGCGAAAGTTGCTCTGCTGGCGATGGGTGAACTGCTGTGCGCCAGCGCCACCGCCCAGCAACCCGCCTACCCCACCAAGCCCATCCGCCTGATCGTGGCCTACCCCGCTGGAGGCTCGGCCGATCTCATCGGCCGTGCGGTGAATGAAGTACTGGCAAAACGGCTGGGGCAACCGGTGATTGTCGACAATCGCGGCGGCGGGTCGGGCATCATCGGCGCGGAAATCGCGGCGCGCGCGCCAGCGGATGGTTACACGCTGCTGGTGGCCACGGTGTCGATGCTGGCGGTAAATGTGTCGATTTACCGCTCGCTGCCGTATCACCCGGAGCGCGATTTTGCGCCCGTATCGATGCTGGGTTCCACGCCGTATCTGCTGGCCGTGCACCCAACGGTGCCGGTGCGCTCGGTAGCGCAGCTGCTGGCACACGCGAAAGCCAATCCCGGCAAGCTCAACTTCGGCTCGTCAGGTGTCGGTTCCGGCGGGCACCTGGCGACCGAGCTTTTCAAGCACATGGCGGGCATCGATATCGTGCACGTGCCGTACAAAGGGGTCAGCGCGGCTACCACCGACGTGCTCGGCGGGCAGATTGGCATGCTGCTTGGCGGCATCTCGGTACTGAAAACACATGCGGACGGTGGACGGCTTCGCGGGTTGGCCGTGTCCACCATCAAGCGCACGTCGATCGCGCCGGACATTCCCACCATCGACGAAGCCGGCGTCAAGGGTTATCAAAGCAAATCGTGGAACGCGCTCGTGGCGCCGCGTCAGACGCCGCCGGCTATCATTCAGCGCATCAACAGCGAACTGGTGGCGGTGCTGAAATCACCGCAACTGGCGGAGCAATTGAAAGGGCTGGGCATTGAACCGGAACCCGGCACGCCCGCCGAACTTGCCCGCTATACGCGCGAGGAAATCGTGCGCTTTCGCGAAGTGATTCAGACCATCGGCCTCAAGCCTTTTTAGTGCCTGACAACCTAGTATCCTGAGTTATCAATTCGCCGCTGAATTTCCTTGCAGGCGCGCTGCGGCCTTGCCGGAGTCCTCGACAGGCGCCCAACCCAGTCTCGTCGTCCTTCGTGCCGCAACACGCCAGCAAAGAAATCCGTGTGCTACCCGTGTGCCATACCTTTCTCCCAAAATATTCTGCTACGAATGAATGACTCAGGACACTGGCGCCAAAGTCCAAATATCGTAATCCGCAGCGCATTGGTGCGCCCGTGACAAGCCGCCGCCTACGGCGTAGCATGACGTTTGCACACCAAGTCCGGAACTTCGATTCGGGAGATTCGCATTATGGCTATCCAGATTCGTCCGCAGTTTCATCCAATAACCCCTTTCATCGGTGCCGAGGTTGACGGCATCGATCTGCGCGAACCGCTGGCGCCGGAACAAATAGCCGCCATCGACGACGCCATGGATCGTTATGCCGTACTGGTGTTTCACGACCAGCCGCTCACCAATGATCAGCATCTGGCCTTCACGCGCTCGCTCGGCCCGATAGAAACCTCCACCGGTAACAAGCTGCGCAAACCCGAAGACATTCGCCTTCCCACCACCTTTGCCGACGTGTCGAACCTCGACGGCAACAACAAGCCCTACGCGCGCAACGACCGCAAGCGGCTTTTCGCCATCGGCAACCGGCTGTGGCATTCCGATTCCTCGTTCAAGGCGATTCCCGCGAAGTATTCATTGCTGCGCGCCCTGAGCGTTCCGTCGAAAGGCGGCAACACCGAATTCGCGCACATGGGCGCGGCTTACGAAGCACTCGACGATGCCACCAAGGCGCTGATCGAACCGTTGATCTGCGAACATTCACAGATGTTTTCGCGCGATCTCATCGGCTTTCGCGATTTTTCGGCGGACGAGCGCGAGCGCTTCAAACCCGTGCTGCAGCGGCTGGTGCGCACGCTACCGCGCACCGGTCGCAAATCGGTGTATCTGTCGTCGCACGCCGGCACCATCATCGGCTGGGAAATGCCAGAAGCTCGGTTGTTGCTGCGCGACTTGACCGAACACGCCACCCAGCGCGAATTCGTTTACTCGCACAAGTGGCGCGTCAACGATCTGGTGATGTGGGACAACCGCCAGACCATGCACCGCGGCCGCCCCTTCCCCGCCGACGAAGCGCGCGACGTGCGGCGCACCACCCTTGCCGGGCATGCTCCGACGGTGGAGCAGCCAATAGCGGTTGCGGCATAACCGAACAATTTTCGACGACAGGAGACACTTATCATGGCCCTACAAATACGCCCGCTGGGACCGTTTATCGGCGCCGAGGTCGACGGCATTGATCTGCGCGAGCCGCTCACATCCGCGCAGGCCGAAGCCCTGCACGATGGCATGGATCGCTATGCGGTACTGGTGTTTCACGATCAGCCGCTGACCAATGAACAGCACCTGGCGTTTACGCAGGCGCTGGGCCCGCTGGAAAACACCGCGAAGAACACCTTGCGCGCGGCGGCGGATTTCCGGCTGCCGCCGATGTTTGCCGACGTGTCGAATCTGGACGGCAACAACAAGCCCTTCGGGCGCGACGACCGCAAGCGGCTTTTCGCCATTGGCAACCGGCTGTGGCATTCCGATTCCTCCTTCAAGGCCATTCCCGCGAAATATTCGCTGCTGCGCGCGGTACGCGTGCCCTCCAAAGGCGGCAATACCGAGTTCGCGCACATGGGTGCGGCTTATGAAGCGCTTGACGACGATACCAAGGACTTGATCGAACCGTTGATCTGCGAACACTCGCAGATGTTTTCGCGCGATCTCATCGGCTTTCGCGAGTTCTCGCCGGAGGAACGCGAACGCTTCAAGCCCGTGCGCCAGCGGCTGGTGCGCACGTTGCCGCGCACCGGACGAAAATCGATCTATCTGTCGTCGCACGCCGGCACCATCGTCGGCTGGGAAATGCCTGAAGCGCGGCTGTTGCTGCGCGATCTTTCCGAGCACGCCACGCAACGCGAGTTTGTTTACTCGCACAAGTGGCGCGTCGACGATCTGGTGATGTGGGACAACCGCCAGACCATGCATCGCGGCCGGCCTTTCCCGGTGGAAGAGGCACGCGACGTGCGGCGCACCACGATCTCGGGCGATGCGCCAACGGCGGCACAGGTGGATGACGCGCGGACGCAAGCAGTTGCCGCCTGATTCCAGGCAGTCGTGGCGGTTAAATCACAACTATTTGATTTTATTCAAGAATTTTTTCGCCACCTCGACAAACCCCGGCGGGTTGTCGAGCGTGACGTGATGGTCGCAACCGGCGACTTCCATCACTTCAACCTGCGGCGCCAGCGCCCGTACCTGCGCAATGATTTCAGGCGTCACGCGCTGACTGCGGTCGCCCTTCATCAGTAGCGCGGGTATCTTGATGTTCCCCCAGCACGGAATCAGATTGCGCCCGATGCGCAGCGCGTAGACGTTGCGGTCGGCCTTGTTGCGCCAACGTCCGTCGTCGAACTGTCGGCCGGCGTGCCGCGCCAGATGGCCGACGATATCCGGCGTGGCGCTGCTGCCCGCCGGGCGAATCTTGAACCGCCCGACGAATTCGTTCTGATCGGCATAGCTGTTGCCTTCGCGTGAACCCACGGCGTTCATGGTGGCAATGCGATCCGGCGACATGTTGAGCGACGAATCAATCATGATGAACGCCTTGCAGCGGCCCGGATACGTCGATGCGTAAACCGTCGACACCAGCCCGCCCATCGAATGGCCGGCGAGAATGAAATCGCGCAAATCGAGTTTTTCCGTCAGCGCGTGTATGTCCGCCGCGTAATCATCGTAGGTGTAGCGCGGCGAATCGGAACGATCCCATTCGCTGTCACCGTGGCCGCGCAAATCGGGCGAGAGCACGTGATATTCGTCGGTCAAACCGTTTGCCACAAAGTCATACCAGTGCCCATTGGCCGCGCTGCCATGGATGCACAGCATGGGTGTTTTGCCGGCCGTGCCGTAATCCTGCGCATGCAGTTTAAGTCCGTTCACTTCGACGGTGCGGTCGGTGTAGGGGGCGGGTTTCATCGGAGCGCTCAGGTCTAAAACGGAATCAGCGGATTTTATCCAAAAACCGTCTGGCTACCGTCACAAACCCCGCTGGATTATCCAGCGTGATGTGATGATCGCAATTCGGCACTTCGTCGACCTCCACCTGCGGCGCGCGGGATTTCACGTCGGCTACAGTTACCGGATCGATGCGCTGGCTGCGTTCGCCCTTCATCAGCAGCACGGGAATTTTGATTTTGTTCCACAGCGGAAAGCTGTCCACCATTTCGCGATTGTTGTAGACCTTGCGATCCACCTTGTGACGCCAGCGGCCATCTTCGAACTGCCGGCTGCTGCATTTCGCGATATGGCGGTGAATCTCCGGCGCGGCCGTGCTGCCGCCGGGATGCACCTTGTAGGCCGCGATAAATTCTTCCTGGGTCGCGTAGTGGCGGCCTGGGCGGTTGCTGATGGCGTTAAAGCCGGCGATGCGCTCGGGCGTAAATTTGATGGTGGTATCCACCAGCATGAACGCCTTGACGCGGCTGGGATAGGCGCCATCGGTACCATACGTGGCGCAGTAAATGCTGCCGATCATGCCGCCCATCGAATGGCCGATCAGCACAAAATCGCGCAAATCAAGTTTCTCGACCAACGCGTTCACATCAGCCGCGTGCTGCTGGTAGCCGTAGCTCGGCGTCGGCGACGGATCCCACTGGCTGTCGCCGTGGCCGCGCAAGTCCACCGCGCGTACGTGGTAATCGGCAGTGAAACCCTGCGCGACAAAATCGTACCAATGCGCATTGGCCGCGCCACCGTGCAGACACAGCAGCGCGGGCTTGCCCGCCGTGCCGTAATCCTGCATGCGCAGCTTGAGACCGTTGACCTCGACGTAGCTCTCCGCATAGGGTGCGGGTTGCGCAATCGCTTTAGTGGACATTGTTGCTTCCTAATATTCCCTGAACATCCGGCGAATTTCACCCAGATCACGCGTCTTGGTCAATGCCAGCATCAGCAATATGCGCGCTTTTTGCGGATTGAGATTGTCGCCGGGAATAAAACCCTCTGCATCGTAATCCTTGCGCGCGACCACACGGCCATTGCCGGGCCGTTTGGATAGCACCATCACGGCGCGGCTATCCACCGGGCCCAGCGACTTGATGGCGGCGCGCTCGGCGTTGGATAGCCCGCCCGCACCCGTACCCACAAACACCACGCCAGCCGATGCGGGCGCCACCGCCTTGATCGCTTCCAGCCCAGCCTCGGCATAGGTGTAGATGATTTCCACCTTGGGCAGCGTGGTGAGGCCGCGCACGTCAAATTCCGAGCGCGCGGTATGGCGCTTGGTGGACATGCGGTAAAACGCCACCTCATCCGAATCAACATAGCCCAGAAAGCCCAGTTCGCCCGAATTAAAGGTTTCTACCCGAAAGGTATTTGTTTTAGTGACATCACGTGCCGCGTTGATTTCGTCATTCATCACGATCATCGCACCCTTGCCCACGGCAGCAGGCGATGCGGCCACACGTACCGCATTCAGCAGATTCAACGGCCCATCGGCGCTGATCGCCGTAGCCGGGCGCTGCGAGCCCACCAGCACCACCGGTTTATCGTGCTTGACCGTCAGGTTCAGAAAATACGCGGTTTCTTCCAGTGTGTTGGTGCCATGCGTGATGACGACACCGGCGACGCTGGCCTCTTCGCTGAAAATCTGGTTGATGCGCTCGGCAAGCCGCAGCCACACGGCGATCGTCATGTTGCCGCTGCCGATATTAACAATCTGCTCGACGCGAACGTTGGCGTGCTGCTTGATCTCCGGCACGGCTTCAATCAACTGCGAGCCGAGTATCTGGCCGGCTTTGTAGCCACTTAGCGTTGTCGTCGATTCGCCGCGTCCGGCAATCGTGCCGCCGGTGGACAAAACCACCACTTGCGGCAGACCGGCCGCACCGGGCGAACCTTGCGCGTGTGCCATCAGGGAACAACTCGCCAGCGCGATGGCGAGCACAAGCCACGCCCAACTTCCCGCCGCGCAGCCGCTACAACTTTTGGCAACCATAATGGCGTCCTCATGTAAGCATTTGTTTTATTTAATTATTTTTCGTGACTTCGTGCGCATTGTACTGCTCAATCAATTCGCGTGCCGGTCGCCTTGATCAGCTTCGCCCAGCGCGCGATTTCGCTCTTCATGTACGCGCCGAGTTCTTCCGGCGGCGTGCCAATGGGTTCAAACGCTTCCGTCATCAGGCGCTGGCGTAGATCATTATTTTTGAGCGCCGCGAGCAATTCGCGATTGAGCCGCGCGATGATCTCGCCAGAAGTACCCGCAGGCGCGAGCACGCCATACCACACCGCCGAATCGTAGCCCGGTATGCTCTCAGCGATGGCAGGCATGTCGGGTAGCGCCGCCGAACGCCTGGCCGTGGTCACACCCAACGCGCGCAAACGCCCCCCGCGGATAAAGCTGTTGCTGCTGGTATAAGTGAGATAACTCAGTTGCAGTTGCCCGGCCACCAGATCCACCATCGCCGGACCGCCGCCTTTATACGGCACGTGCACCATCTTCACGTTCGCCAGAGAATTGAACATCGCGCCCGCCAGATGCGCACCGCTGCCGTTGCCGCCGGAGCCAAAACGCAACTCATCGGGCTTGGCCTTGGCGAGCGCCACCAACTCCTTGACCGACTTCACCGGCAGCGTGGGATGCACCGTCAACACATAAGGCGCGATGCCCAGCAGCGAGATCGGCGCGTAGTCGCGCATCAAGTCATACGGCAGCCTGGGATACAGACTCGGATTCACCGCCAATTGCGCGGTAATCGCAAACACCAGCGTATAACCATCCGCCGGCGACTTCGCGACATATTCCATGCCGATGTTGCCACCCGCGCCGCCGCGATTTTCCACCACCACCTGTTGCCCCATGCTCGCGCTCATCAACTGCGCCAGCGGCCGCAAAATGACATCCGTGCCACCGCCGGGTGGGTAGGGGATGACTACTCGGATGGGTTTGGCTGGATAGGTTTGCCCTGATCCTGTCGATGGAGTTTGCGCTTGCACGGGTAACACAGTAGTAAATACTTGGGCAATTAGTGCCACTGCACTCCAGAAATTTGTGTTTCTAACCACAGACAAAGTCACTTACTGCTCCCGCGTGCAAAGTAAAAGCAAATCTTACGACAAGAGCTGGATCAAGCCTTTGCCGAAAATACCACTAATTTCAGACAGATCGGACGCGCCCCTTGAAGCTGCACAACGCCTCTCACGGCAGCACAAAAACGTTTCGAAACGCCTTACGCCGCGCCGTACGGTAAACGGCAAAATCCGCACGGTCGATGGTGATGATATCGGTGATGCCGTTCTTGTTGGCGAGCCATACCAGCGACGCGTCCGCCAAATCCATCGGGCGATCCGCGTATTTGCGCATCATGCGGGACAAGCCCGGCAAGTCGTCGGGCGCCAATGCTGCGATATGCATCAGGCCGCGCTGGCGCCCCTGATGCAGCCAGTCCAGAAAATCACCCTGCGCAGCCGCCGAGAAATCCAGAAAATACATCACCTCGGAAATCACTTCCCACGTGGTGTGACACCGCAGGCGCGCGCCGCGAAGGCGAAAATATTCGACAGCGCGGGCGTGATGATAATCGCGGCGGTTGAACAGCGCGGCCAGCGGCCCGCTGTCAGCCAGAACGTCCGGCATGTTTGGCGTTCAGCCGTTCGCGCACTACGCTTTTAATGCTCGCCGATTGGCGTGCTGCGTCGCCGTGGCGGCCAAAACGCTTTGCACCGAGCGCAAACAACCCGCCTTCAGCGGACGCTTCGTGCACGGCAGAAAGCCGCTGGAGCGCCTGCTTGACCAGCGCCGATTTGGAGAGCCCAGTTTGCACGTGCAAACGCTCGACCAGTTTCGATTCGGCTTCGGTGAGGCGCAGCGTGAGATGGGTAGTCATCCCATTAGTGTACTACAGAATGCAACATGTAATACTACGCCATGGCCTTCGCTATTCGCTTTGAACCCACGCGATTTAAATCATAACTATCTGTTTTTATTGGGCATTTTTATAACCCCCTCTACCCCTTCAACCCCAACTTCTTAACAATTTCCCCAAACTCGCGAATCTGCTCTCGCAGGATTTTGTCGTGCTCTACCGGCGAGGTTGGCGCGGGCTGGTAGCCTTGCGCCGCGAGTTTTTCTTTTACATCCGGCTGCTCGAACACGCGCGCGACGTCGCGGCTGATTTGGTTGCGAATCACCATCGGCGTGTTGGCGGGGGCGAGCAGCATGTGCGAGCCGTCGCGGCCGAAGTTGGGCAGCGCTTCGTTGATCGACGGCACTTCGGGCAACAGCGGCGAGCGCTTGGGCGTGCTCACGCCCAGCGGCAGCAGGCGGTTGTCCTTGATGAGCGGCAGCGCGGAGCCGAGGCCCACCAGACAATATTGCACGCGCCCGCCGGCGACTTCGAGCAGCGCGTCAGGCGTGCCCTTGAAGCCCACGTGCACGGCCTTGATGCCGGCGGCAACGTTAAAGCGCTCGGCCGCGATGTGGGTGGCGCTGCCGCCGCCACCAGAGCTGAACAAAATCTTGGCGGGCCGCGCCTGCGCGTAAGCGACAAATTCCTTCAGCGTTTTTGGCCCCAGCGTCGGCTGCACTGGCAGCACGCTGGTGCTGTAACCGATTTGCGTGACGCCGGCGAAATCCTTGATCGGGTCGTACGGCAGGTTCGGATTCATTGCCGCACCGATGGGAAACTGTGCGGAAATCAAAAGCAGCGTGTAACCGTCGGGCGCAGCCTTGGCCAAAATGTTGGCAGCAATGGCGCCTGACGCGCCGGGGCGGTTTTCAATCACCACCGGCTGGCCCCACAGGTCGGCGAGCCGCGGCCCCAGCGTACGCGCGAGAATATCGCTGGGGCTACCAAACGCGCCGCCCAGCATGCGCACGGGCTTGACGGGATATTTGGGCACAGACTGGGACCGGGACGCCGGCTGCGCTTGCGCTACGCCGACAGTACCGGGCCCGGCCGCCACCGCCCAAATCACTGCGATCAACTTAATCAAACCATTGCGCATGGTTCATTCCTCACGAAAAGCGTTACGCGACATAATTTAACGCAGAGCCATGCCGTGCGCCATTGGGTGATCTACGGTTGCGTGGGCGAATGCCATCACGCACAATGGTTGCGTTGATGCAATTGCACTCACATCCCTTACCCGTACCCTCATCCTCACCCTCACCTTCACCCTTAACCGCCACCGCTCATGTCCCGTAACAGCCGCTCCGCTCGCAGCGCCCCTGGCGCACGATTGGCCGTCGATATTGGCGGCACTTTTACCGATGTCGTGCTGCAAGCCGGCGGCAGGCTGTGGACGACCAAGGTGTTGACCACGCCCACCGCGCCCGAAACCGGCCTGCTGGAGGCCATGCAAACCGTCCTCGCCGATGCCAGCATGACGGCGCGTGAACTTGATCTGCTGATCCTTGGCACCACACTCGCCACCAACGCACTGATCGAACGCAAGGGTGCAAAAACCGCGCTGATCACCACGGCGGGTTTTCGCGACGTGGTGGAAATCGGCTGGGAACACCGCTTCGCGCAATACGATATTTTTCTCGACAAGCCTGCCCCGCTGGTGCCGCGTGATCTGCGCTTCGGCGTGGCGGAGCGCATCAACGTCGATGGGAAAGTGCTGCGGCGGCTGGACGAGGCCGCGGTGGTTCAACTCGCCGCACAATTGCAAAAGGAAAATGTCGAAAGCGTGGCGGTCGCCTTTCTGCAAAGCTACGCCAACCCGCTGCACGAACGCCGTGTGCGCGAGCTGCTACAGCAGCACGCGCCCGGCCTGTGGGTCACGCTGTCGTCGGACGTGTGCCCGGAAGTGCGCGAATACGAACGCACCTCCACCGCCTGCGCGAATGCCTATGTGCAGCCGGTTATGGCGGGCTACTTGCAACGGCTCGAAACACGTTTGCGTGATCTGGGCGTGCGCTGCCCGGTTTATCTGATGACCTCCGGCGGCGCGCTCACCACGCTTGCCATTGGCGCCGCCGAGCCGGTGCGGCTGGTGGAATCAGGGCCGGCGGGCGGCGCGATACTCTCACGCACCGTGGCGCAGCAATGCGGCGTGAACCGCGCGCTGTCATTCGACATGGGTGGCACGACGGCGAAAATCTGTTTCATCGATGATTTCGAGCCGCAGTTGTCGCGCAATTTTGAATTTGGCCGCATGTACCGTTTTCTCAAGGGCAGCGGCCTGCCGATTCGCATTCCGGTGATTGAAATGGTGGAAATTGGCGCAGGCGGCGGTTCGATTGCGCGGTTGGATGAGATGAAGCGCGTGCAGGTCGGCCCCGACAGTGCCGGCTCCGAACCCGGCCCCGCGTGCTATGCGCGCGGCGGCACGCACGCCACCGTGACCGACGCCGATTGCGTGATGGGCTATCTTGATGCGGAGCGCTTTGCCGGCGGGCGCGTGAAGCTTGACAGCAAGCTCGCGGAACAAGCCGTTGCCAACGCAATCGCCGGGCCGCTCGCCGTGAACACGGAGCTCGGCGCGCTGGCGATCAACGAAATCGTCACCGAGAACATGGCCAACGCCGCACGCGTGCACGCCATGGAGCTGGGCAAAACCGTCGAGCAATATACGCTGATCGCCTTCGGCGGCGCGGCGCCGCTACACGCCGCGCGGCTGGCGGCAAAGCTCGGCATTGCTCGCGTGATTGTGCCGTTGAACGCCAGTGTCGGCTCGGCCCTCGGGTTCCTCAAGGCGCCAGTGGCGTTTCAGGCGGTGCGCAGCTGGCACGCGATTCTGAACGCACTGGACACGCGGCGTGCCAACGCCCTGCTGGACGATATGCAACAGCAAGCCACGGATATGGTGCGCGCGGGCGCGCCGGGCGAGGCGCTGAAAACCACGCGTGTGGCCTACATGCGGTATCAGGGGCAGGGCCACGAAATCGCCGTGGATCTGCCCGCCGGCAAATTGACCGCGGGAAACACTGCCGCGCTCGCGGCGCGCTTTGCGCGGGCGTATCACGCCATGTACGGCCGCACCATCCCGAATCTGGGCGTGGAAATCATGAGCTGGTCAGTCACAGTGGCAACGCAGCTCAAGCCCGCGGCACGTGCGCGGCACGTGCGCAAACGCGTAGCGCCACGTGCCGCCACCACGCGCGCGGGGTTCGAGGCCACTCAAGGGAAGGTGCGCGCCGCCAAAGTTTATGAACGCTCGCAACTTGCGGCAGGCAGCGTGATTCGCGGGCCGGCGCTGGTGGCTGAAGATCAAACCACCGTGGTGGTGACAGCAGATTATTCTATACAAATCAATGAGTTAGGTTACACCGTTTTGAGCAGGAACGGGAGCAGGCGCACATGACAAAAGTGACAAAAAGGCCCGGCAAGAAGCCCGCGCGCAATGCGCTGGCGGAAATCCAGATGCAGGTGATGTGGAACCGCCTGATTTCCGTGGTGGAGGAACAGGCACAAACGTTGATCCGCACGGCGTTCGGCGCGGCCACGCGTGAAGCGGGCGATTTGTCCGCAGGCGTGTTTCTGACCGATGGCCGCATGGTCGCGCAGGCGGTCACCGGCACGCCCGGCCACGTGAATTCCATGGCGGAATCGGTCGGGCATTTCCTGAAGGAATACCCCGCGCGCGGCATGCGCCCCGGCGATACATTCGTGACGAACGATCCGTGGAAAGGCACGGGCCATCTCAACGATTTCACCATGGTCACGCCGGTGTTTCAGCCGGTTGGTAAACACCAGCGGCTGGTGGCACTGTTCGCGTCGACGCTGCACGTGGTGGATATCGGCGGCCTGGGCTTCGGCCCGGAAGGCACGCAGGGGTACCACGAAGGGCTTTACGTGCCGATACTCAAACTGGTGGACGCCGGCGCGTTCAGCGAAACCACACTGAAAATCATCCGCGCGAACGTACGCGAGCCGGTGCAGGTGGAAGGCGATCTTTACGCGCTGGTGGCATGCAATGAAGTGGGCGGCCGCCGACTCGCCGCGATGATGAACGAGTACCAATTGAAAGACATCGAAGCGCTTGGCGAATTCATCATCAGACGTTCGCACGCGGCCATGCTTGCCGCCGTGCGCGAATGGCCGCAGGGCGCGTGGTCGACATCCATGACCATCGACGGCTATGGTGCACCGATTACGCTGGCGGCGAAACTCACGATTTCACGCGGCGGCATCGATATTGATTTCAGCGGCACTTCGCCGGTGGCGGCCAAGGGTATCAACGTGCCGAAGTCATACACCGATGCCTACACCTCATTCGGCGTGCGCTGCATCATCGGAGCGAACATTCCGAACAATGCGGGGTCTCTGTCCGTCGTGCGCGTGACCGCGCCCGCAGGCTGCATACTCAACGCGCCGTTCCCATTGGCCGTGGCGGCGCGCGCCACGGTGGGCCAGATGCTGCCCGACGTGGTGTTTGGCTGTCTGCGTCAGGCACGCCCCGGCAAAGTACCCGCCGAGGGCACATCGTGCCTGTGGAACATCCGCCTCGCCGGAGGGCAGGGCGGACAAAATACGCAAGGTAGCGCCACCAAAGGCAGGCGTTTCACCGTGGTGGGTTTTAACACGGGTGGCACCGGGGCGAGGCCGGCGCAGGACGGCCTGTCGGTCACATCGTTTCCGTCGGGCGTGCGCAACGTGTCGCTGGAAATCATGGAAACCATCAGCCCGCTCGTCTTCTGGCGCAAAGAATACCGCCCCGACTCCGGCGGCGCGGGCCGCGCGCGCGGCGGCCTCGGCCAAATCATCGAAATCGAAAACGGCGACGGCGCGCCGATGGTGCTCGCCGCCACGTTTGACCGCATCGAACATCCGGCGCGCGGCGCGGATGGCGGCAAGGCGGGCAGTGGCGGCCGCGTGCACTTGCGTTCCGGCAAGGAACTAATTGGCATGGGCAATCAACCAGTACCTGCCGGCGATCGATTAATCGTGGAAACACCGGGCGGCGGCGGCATTGGTGAACCGCGTGAGCGCGCACGGGATGCCGTACGGCGCGATGTCGCTTTAGGCCTGGTCTCGGAGGAACAAGCGCGGGATTACTACGGGTTTAATCCGTAAGCAATTTAGAAACGACAACCGCCCGAACGCAGCTACGCTCTGGCGGCGCACACAGCTACGAAACTAATAGGGATATCCCTCAAGCCTCGGCGAGTTGCGTTTGTAATCGTGCGGCTTGCCGAACTCATCGCCTATCGGCATTTTGACCTTCGGAAGATTCTCCCTGTTGAGCACCATATCTTCCGGGATCACGTTATTGAGAAATAACAGATAGGCCGTCAGTGAGTAGACCTCGTTGGGTGTCAACGTCCCTTCCAGACCCAAAGGCATGCCACGGTTAATGTAATCCCACACCACCGTCGCATAGGGCGAGCGCAAGGGCAGGATGCGCTCCTTCTTCCAGACCGGAAGTTCCGGCGCCAGCTTTGATCTTAACTGGGGCGCCATGCCACCCAAACCGGTTACACCGTGGCAGCCAACGCACGCTTTTTGCACGTAAAGCTGTGCACCTTCCTTGGCGTTACCGTTGCCAGCCGGAAGCTCGTCGCCCGTGTGGCTGATCGAGATATCCATGCGGCGCAGCTCCTCCGCAGTCGGTGTGCGGCCCACGCCATAGGTGGGTGACTGCGCAATCGCCGGGCTTCCGAGCAGCCCGGCCAGCGCCAGTGAGGCCGCAGCAAGTTTCGATAATTTACGCGAGGCCATTAGTCACCTTCCCGTCTTTTGCGATTTTCCATGGCATCACACTGTTGTCCAGCCCCGGCACGCGGTAATCGCGCACTACGGGCACTTTCCACCAGCCGGCGATTTCCTCGCGTAGCGCCTGCCGTTGCCCGATCTCGTCGATACAACGCGACATGATTGTGGTCTCGGAACCATCCCATTTCCAGGGCAAGGCGAAGCGAACGTGCGCCATGCGCTGAGGTGGGTTCTTGAACTCGGCACGTTGCCATTTCTTGCCGCCATCGGTGGAGACTTCCACAGTCTTGACAGCGCCGCCGCCGGACCAGGCCAGCCCGCTGATCTCATAGAGGCCGGGGCCGGGCAGTTGCTGAGTTCCGGACGGAAAGGTAATGACCGACTTCGGACCGATGATTTCGCCGAGCGCAAGCTCTTTGTCCCCGGGGCGCAGATGGCCGTATTCGTTATAGTTCATCAGGAACTTATCGACGATCTTGATACGGCGCAGGAACTTGGTGTGGTAGATGCCCTCCCAACCCGGAACCATCAGGCGCACGGGAAAGCCCTGCTGCGGACGCAGCGCTTCGCCGTTCTGACCGTAGGCGATAATGCAATCCTCCATGCCTTTGTCGAGCGGTATGCTGGAGGCGCCCTTGATTTCCTCGGCGCCTTCAGCCACAAACCATTTCGCATTGCCTTTCACACCGCATTCCTTGAGCAGCGTGGACATCAACACGCCAGTCCATTCGGAACAGCTCGTCATGCCGTGCGTATCCTGCACGTTGGGCTGTTTGCCGTTGTGCCGGTTGCCCGCACATTCGATGAAATGCAAGCGTGTCACCGAAGGGAAGCGCCGCAAGTCGTCCATGGTGAGCGTCAGGGGCCGATCCACCAGGCCGTGTATCGTCAGCGTGTGCTTGGCAGGGTCAATATCCGGCAGGAAGGAGCCGCGGGTCGTCGCGATGTAGTGCAGTGACGACGGCGTGATCACGCCCACCGAATCCTGCAGCGGTGACGCCACGTGAAACACCTTGCCAAATACATCGGGTGACGGCCTGCCGCCGATCGGGTGCTGCACGCGCACGGACTTCACAAACTTGGAGCGAACGCCGTATTCGATCTGCTCCTTGCTGCCGTGAATCATCGGATACGCGTTCTTGCTATCCGGCATCACGGCGCCATGGTGATCATGCTGCGCTTGGGCTTTGCCCACGGCACCCAGAGCAACGCTACCCGCTAATGCCGCACCAGTCTTAAATAAATCCCTGCGGCTTTTTTGTTTTGAATTTTGTCTTGAATCCGGTTTTGCTTCCTGCTTCGAATCTTTGGTATCCATGGGATCCTCCTTCGAATGTGGTGTTCGCAATCAATAAGACAGCGGCATCGTGTCCCCGCGGCCCGCAGTATATGCCGACTTGCCGAGTCTGGCGAGACGCAGAATCAACATTCTATGATATGGACTGCAAGGCATTGGGGCTTTTGGATTCCACGCTCCCGGTCCGAATTCCCCTCACGTCACCGCCCCGTCACCAATGACAACTTTATTTCACAACATCAGTACCGGCATCAATCGACGGATACCGTGCCGGCTTTGAGGTGGCGCCAGTCAGCGGCGATCCCAGGGCCGCCCGCACCCGTTCCGGCGTCAATGGCAGTTCGCGGATACGCCGGCCGGTCGCAGCAGCGAACGCATTGGCAATGGCGGCCGCCGTCGGCCCTTGCGAGGCCTCGCCCGCGCCGAGCGACCGTTCGTTCGGCCGGTTAAGAAGCACCGTCTCGACCTTGGGCACGTCCGGCATGGTAAGAATCGGATAGTTCCACCAGTCTTCCGACAAAATGCCATTGCGGTCGAACCGCACCTGCTCCATCAGAGTCCAGCTCATCGACTGGACGACACCGCCCTCGATCTGGTTGATCAAGCCGTCCGGGTTGATAATCTGCCCGGCATCGGCCGCCGCCCAGATGCGCGGCACCTTGACCACGCCGGTTCTGGGATTCACTTCAACTTCGGCAATCACCGCGTTGTAAGTCGCCACCGTCTTGTAACGCGCATAGCCGATGCCGCGACCGCGCAATACGTTGCTGGCGTTACCCCGGCCGTCGCTTCTTTGGTAACTTTCACCCGGCTTCCAATTGGCAGCCTTTGCCACGGCCTCAATAACCGCACGCTCGCGCTCGTCCTTCACGTGCGCGAGACGGAACGCCACGGGGTCAATGCCCGCGGCGGCGGCCAACTCGTCCATGAAGGACTCGATGGCAAACACGTTGGCGTAAGCGCCCAGTGTACGCATCGCCGAGGTGCGCACCGGTTGCTCCATAATCAGGTGGTGTGTGGTGCGCTGGCGCGGAAAATCGTAGCGCGTGATGGCGTTGCGGTCGCCCGCACCGTTGGGTTGCGCGGCATGGCGAGCAGGCCCTGGCTTCTTCGCATCGGCGAGGTACCAACTGCCGAGCAGATTGATGCCGTCGGGGTCACCCGGCCGCAGGTTGTGGCTCTGGCTCCACACATCAAAGGCCCAGTCGACCACGCGTCCGCCGGAGACCGCGCCTTTCACTTTCATGGTCATGGCGGCGCCGTAGGGCTCCCACTTGAACTCGTCGTCCCGCATCCACTGCAGCCGCACCGGCCGCCCTTGCACGGCGCGCGCCAGCAACGCCACGTCGAAGGCAACGTCGTCGGCGCCATTATGCCCGTAGCAACCGGCGCCCTCGGCATGGATGCAGCGGATGTCGCGCGGCTGCATGCCGAGCGCTCTGGCCATAGTGGCGCGCAGCGGATAGACGCCCTGACTGTGCGTCCAGACCGTCAGCTTGCCGTCCTTGAACTCCGCCAGCGCGCAGGACGGCGCAATCGCCGCATGAGCCTGATAGGGCCGGCGATAGGTCGCTTCCAGCACCTTGGCGTCGGCAGGTACAGGGGCGTCCTTCTCGCTGATTACCCTCGTTTCGCTGCGCAGCGCCATCAACTGGTCGTACAGGTTCGCCGGATCCGGCAGCGCCGGGCCGCCCGACCACCGGGCGGTTTCGATCAACACCAACCGCGCATTGATGGCCTGCTCCTCGCGCCGCGCCACCACCCCGAGAAAGCTGCCGTCACGCACCACCGCGACAACGCCCGGCATCGCCTTGACTCTCGCCTCGTCTACACTGTCAAGCTTGGCGCCATAGCGTGGCGGACGCACTATGCGGCCATGCAGCATTCCCGGCAGCCGCACGTCCTGCACAAAGGCCGCAGCGCCCGTCATCTTGCCCGGAATGTCGATACGCGGCACGGACTTACCCACAATCCTGTGCTGTGCAGGGGGCTTCGGTGGCGCCTTGGCAGTGGCCTCGCGTTTCAAGTCTACCGTCGCGGCCAGTTCGCCGTAGCTGACTTTGCGCCCATCTGGTGCTGCGATGACCCCATCCGCGACCTTGAGCGTGTTCGCGGCAACGCCGAGTTTCGCGGCAGCCAGTTCTACGAGCATGGCGCGCACTTCGGCGCCCGCCATGCGTAGCGCCGTACCACTTTGCTCAACGGACTGGCTGCCGGCGGTCTGCCCCTCATTCGGCGTACGCCCGGTGTCGCCCGAAATCATGGTGACGCTCGCGAGCGGTACGTCAAGTTCCTCGGCGGCAATCTGCGCGAGTGCCGTCACGATGCCCTGCCCCAGCTCAACCTTACCGGTAAACACGGTAACGCTGCCATCGGCATTGATGCGCAGCCAGGCATCTAGTGAGCGGTTGGTATGCAGGCTGCCGGGCAACTGCGCTGGCGCCTGCCCGTTAAGCAACTTTGGCGCAAGGCTGAACGATAGTACGATGCCACCGAGGGCGGCGTTAAATTCGCGGCGTGACAGGCGAGGTGCGTTCATAGCGAGACCTTCACGTTCTGTTTCACGGCACGCAGCACGGCACGGATAATGCGGTTGTGAGTGCCGCAACGGCACAAATTGTCAGCCAGCGCTGCCTTTATTTCGGCTTCCCGCGGTTGCGGATTGCGTATCAACAAATCGGCCGCCGTCATGATCATGCCGCTTGCACAATAGCCGCATTGCGCCGCCTGCTCATCGATAAAGGCCTGCTGCAGCGGGTGCGGCTTGTCGAGCGTGCCGAGCCCTTCCAGCGTAGTCACGTCGTTTCCCTCGATGGAACCGACTGGCGTCACGCAGGAACGTCTTACAGCGCCGTTGACCAAAACCGTGCAGGCGCCACATTGCGTCATGCCGCAGCCGTACTTCGCGCCATTCAGTTCAAGATCGTTGCGCAGTACGTAGAGCAGCGGCGTGTCCGGCTCAGCATCGATTGAGCGAGTCACACCGTTAACCTTCAGATTGATGCCCATGCCAGATATCCTTGATGAAGGCGGCACATGTCGCGCCGGTTTTTGTTGAATGAGTCTGTTTTACGTCAGTGAATAGTATCGCGCGAGGCCCCTAAAATGCCATCGGCACTTCCGCCGGACTAAGCACAACGCGTTTTAGCGGTACCGTTGTCGCGGCTTGACTGGCACAATGATTCGCGCAATGGGCAAATCGCGCACGATAAAAATAATTAATGAAAACAATTACTTAGCCAATCCAAGCTCCACCAGCACTGCGCGCAACTCCTGCTGCTGCGCATCCAGAAAACGCCGCGTTTCCGCGCTGTTCATGTACACCGGATCTTGCAGCAGTCGAAGTGCTTCGTTGCGCCATTCCGGTGTTTGTGTAAGGCGGGAGAATACGTCATCCCAATACGCGATCTGTGCAGCGCTCATGCCTTTAGGGCCGACCACGCCGCGCCAGTTGGCATAGATGGAATCGTAGCCCTGTTCCTTCCACGTCGGCACATCGGCGAACGCCCCGCTCAAGCGGCGCGGGCCGGAGACAGCGATACCGCGTAACTTGCCGCCCTGTATGTGCGCAATCTGGCTCGCCGCGCTGGTGACCATCACATCGACGTGGCCGCCCATCACGCCCGCAATGGATTCGTTGGCGCCCGCGACCACCACCACGCGCAGTTTCTTGATATCCACGCCGGCGGTTTTCAGGGCCAGCACCGTTGCCAGATGGTTGGAGCCCGCCAGCGCGGTGGACAGGCTGATGCTGACTGCGCCGGGGTCTTTACGCAGGCGCTCGACGAAATCACGGCCGGATTTGATACCGGAGTCCGCGCGCACCGCAAAGCCGACATACTCGTTGAACAAATGCGCGAGCGGCGTCATCTCGGTGTGCGGAATCTGCCCGGCGATCATCATCGGACCGGTGATCATGGGTTGCAGACTTAGCGCGATGTAATGTGCGTCACCCGGGTGCTGGTTAAGATACACGTAACTCAACGAACTGCCGCCGCCGGTCTTATTGACCACACTGCTTGCGAAATCCAGCCCCAGCTTTTCGCGCATCAGCTTTTGCAACTGCCGCGCCGTGAGATCGGCGCCGCCGCCTGCCGCAGAACCGACAATGATTTCGACGTTGCGCGTGGGCTTCCAGCCTTGCGCAAGCACCACGCCAGTGCAGGCTGCCAGTATCAAACCCGCGGCGATGCTTCGTGCGTAGCGCTTCATGCCGGCCTCTCTGAAAAGCGATTCGCGCAAATTGTAGCATCGCATCACTTCCATTCGATTGACACCGCGCCGCGCCACTCGCTAAGATGAATTGCCGCCCCATCAACCGATCAACTGTTTACCGATTACTGTTCACCGTTCATCAGCCCCCCATGCCGCTGCTCCTCAACAACCGCGAAGTCGCCGCCGCCTTGCAGGCGGGCGAGTACGTCGATGCGATGGCAGAGGCTTTTCGTGAACTGGGCGCCGGACGCGCGGTGAATTCGCTGCGCGTGGATGCGTGTGTGCCGTTAGACAGCTACACACCCGCGCTGAAACAATCGACCGAGGCGCACATCGCCGCGCTACCGCTCGACGCCGATCCGGTCGCCGCACCCGCGACGCTGGCCGCTGCCAAGCAAGCGGGCGACACCACGTATCGCCTGAAAACCATCACCGGCGGTTATCCGGCCTGCGGCATGATGGCCGTGCGCATATCCACGCATTTCGACACGCAGACGCAACTCGACGGCATGCTACGGCGGGTGAAGCTGCCGCTCGCGCCAGGCTGGCAGTTCATGAGCATGGTAGTGCTGCTGTCGCTGGAAACCGGCGAGGTGCTGGGCATGCTGCCGGATTCGCACATTCAGAAAATGCGCGTGGGCGGCACCACCGCGCTCGGCGTCAAATTGCTGGCGCGGCCCGGTGTGGACACCGCCGGCGTGCTGGGCAGCGGCGCCCAGGCCGAGGCCGCGCTGGAATGCACGGCCGCCGTGGCCCCGTTAAAGCGCGTGAAAATTTTCAGTCCCACGCGCGAAAATCGCGAACGTTACGCGCGCACCATGAGCGAGCGTTTGGGTATTTCAGTCACCGCCGTCGATACGCCGGAAAAGGTGTTCGACGGCGCGGGCATTGTGCTCGCTGCGACCAGTTCGTACGAGCCCGTTTATAGACGCGAATGGCTGCAACCGGGCATGCATCTGGGCATCGGCACGCTGCTGGAAGACGACGCGCTGACCTTTGCCGCCAGCCGTTTCATCGCGGTGAGCATCAAGCCTTTCGGCGGCAGCAGCGATTTTGTTCAAAACTATGTGGCGGGCGAAAAGAAAGGTCCCACAGGGCTTACGTTTGGCCAACTCATCAACCGCAAGGCCAAGGCATTCGATTGGGATTCGATGGTGGAGCTGGGGGAGCTGCTCAGCGGCCGCGAAAAAGGAATGGGAAAAGAAACGGGATTGGGCCGCCAAAGCGCCGAAGAAATCACGCATCACATCAACAACAACGGCTGCGGCATGCAGTTTGCCGCCGCCGGCGCGCGCATCCTCGCCAACGCGCGGCGCATGGGGCTGGGCGTGGAACTGCCCGGCGATTATTTTCTGCAAAAAGAACACACCTGAACCGGCGGGAGCCTGCCATGCGCGTGCCACTGAGTTGTGCCGTTTTGCTGCACCTGCTTTTGATCGCATGGACAGCGGGCGCGCAAGGTTATCCCGCTAAAGCCCTACGCATCGTGGTGCCATTTCCGGCGGGTGGCGGCGTCGACGCCACGGCGCGCGTGGTCGGCCAAAAACTGTCGCAGCAGCTTGGCCAGACCATCACCATAGACAACCGGCCCGGCGCTGCGGGTACCATCGGTGCGGATCACGTGGCCAAATCCTCGCCGGATGGTTACACGTTGCTGGTGGCCGGGCCGGGTTCAATTTCCGTGGCTACGCTGGTGTTCAGCAAGCTCCCCTATGTGCCGGCGCGCGATCTCGCGCCGGTGAGCATGCTGGTCACAATGCCTTATATATTGGTAACCCATCCGTCGATCCCTGCGCGCAACGCACGCGAGCTGATCGCGCTGGCCCGGGCCAATCCCGGGAAATTGAACATGGCTTCCGGCGGCGCCGGCACAGGCCAGCATCTCGCTGGCGAGCAGTTCAAATTTATCAGTAAAATCAATATGTTACATATTCCCTACAAAGGCACTGCGCCGGCCATTGCGGACATCATGGGCGGCCACGCTGATCTCACGTTTTCCGATCCATCAGTGTTGCCGCAACTCAACACCGGCAAGCTGAAGGCCATCGGTGTTTCCGGCAAGGCGCGTTACGAGCCGCTGCCCACAGTGCCCGTCATAGCCGACAGCGGCCTGCCCGGCTTTGATGCCATCAACTGGTATCCGATGATGGCGCCCGCCGCCACGCCCAAAGACAACATCACCAAACTGAACGCAGAAGTGCTCAAAGCCCTGAATGACGCCAACGTGCGCGAACGCCTGATGGCGCAAGGGTTAATTCCCGCCCCCGGCTCGCCCGAGCAACTTGGCCAGTTCATCCGCGATGACACCCGGCGCTGGGAGCCGATCATCAAGGCCACCGGCGTCAGGCTGGATTAGCCTCACTGCAAGTGCGGTTGCCTGCCCCGGCGCATGCAGGTAACCTTGGCGTCCCCAACAACCTTCATAACAGGAGAAACCCCAATGTCCGTGCAAGTAGGCGCAGCCGCGCCGGATTTCACACTTGCCTCGCACGCCGGAGCCACGGTGTCGCTGGCGAGTTTCAAGGGTCGAAAGACCATCGTTTCGTTTCTGCCGTTCGCTTTCACCGGCGGATGAAAGAACCAAGTATCCGGGTTCCGTGAGAACTACGAAAAATTCAAAGCAATGAATGTTGAAATCCTGCAAATCAGCGCCGACACCGTGCCCAGCCTCAAGGCATGGGCCGACTCGTTGGGGGGCATACCCTTCCCGCTGCTGTCGGACTACTGGCCGCATGCCGCGGTCGGCAAGGCCTATGGCGTGCTGAACGAAGAAAAGGGTTTCGACAAGCGCTCGGCCTATGTGCTCGACGAAAAAGGCGTGGTGCGCTATGCCAAGCTGTATGACCCCGGCACGATTCCGACGAGCGACGAACTGCTGGCGGAGTTGAAAAAGATCTGATGCTGGTTTAAGCCTCTGGCCGGCCGCTTGACAGGGCCGGCCATTTTTTTCTGCCGCATTGTCCAGACAACCTATTCGAAAGGATGCGCCATGCGCTACGACCTGCTGATTAAGAACGGAACCGTGGTGGATGGCACCGGTGCGCCCCGGCGTCAAGCGGATGTCGCCATCAAGGATGGGCGCGTCGCTGAAATTGGCGATATCAAGGACAGCGCAGCGCAAGTTATCGACGCTGACGGGCAAATCGTCTGCCCCGGCTTTGTCGATCCGCACACGCACTACGATGCGCAGATTACCTGGGACAAGTTGCTGTCCAGTTCCGCGGAGCACGGCGTGACCACGGCAGTCATGGGCAATTGCGGCGTGGGCATCGCGCCATGCCGGCCCGAAGCGCGCGATCTGTTGATTGGCGATCTGGTCAACGTCGAGGGCATGGAAAAAGAAGTGCTCGCCGCCGGCATCAATTGGCAGTTTGAAACCTTCCCCGAATACATCGACGCTGCCCGCAAAAACGGCAGCGGCATCAACCGCGCTTTTCTCGCGCCCTTGGCCCCATTCCGCACATACGTAATGGGCAGTGAGGCCACCGAGCGCGCCGCCAACGCCGACGAAACCCAGGCGATCACCCAACTCATTGCTGAAGCGGTGCAGGCCGGCGCGGTAGGCTTTAGCACCACGGCCATGTTGTCGCACATCGGCCACGGCGGCAAACCGTTCGCCGCGCGCGTGGCGAACCGCGAAGAACTCGCGTCGTACTGCGGCGTACTGAAACGCGCCGGACGCGGCGTAATCGAAATGGCGCTCACCAAACAGTTCGGCCGCCTGCAGGATGATGAATACGACCTGCTCGATTTCATGCTTACGCACAGCGGGCGGCCGGTAACATGGTTGTCGCTGCACAACATTCCCGACCGCCCGAACAACGTGCAGGAAGTGCTGGACAAAGCCGCGCCTCTGATCGCGCGCGGCGGGCTGCCACAAATTCTCACACGGCCGCTGGTGTCTGACATGAATCTCGCGCGGCCGTTCCAGTTGGGCGAAATGAAAAGCGCCAAGGCACTGTTTAATGCACCCGCTGAACAACAACTGAAGATTTACGCCGACCCGGCTTTCCGCGCGGCATTTAAGGAAGAATTAAAGCAGGGTCGCAAGTGGAGCAGCAAGGGCATCACGGTATTCAAGGTGTCGAACCCGAAGCTAAAGCAGTTCGAGGGCGCCACTATCGGTGACATCGCGCAGAATCTGAACAAGGATCCCGACACCGTGTTCTTCGACATGGCGGTTGAGGACAAACTCGAAATGAAATGCGTGGTGCCACGTGCCAACACGGACCGCGCTCGCATCGCCGAAGTGCTCAACGATAACCGCACGCTGATCGGCCTGTCCGACGCCGGCGCGCATGTCGATATGTTTGCCGAGGCGGGCTACACCACCTATCTGCTGGGCCACTGGGTGCGCGACAAGCAGGCGCTAACCATGGAAGCCGCGATTCAGCGGGTCACACAACACCCGGCAGATTATTTTGGCTTCAAGGATCGCGGCCGTTTGACAGTGGGTGCGGCTGCAGACGTGGTGGTGTTCGACCCGGCCACCATCGGCTCGCCCGAGCGCGCGAGCCTGGTGCGCGATCTGCCCGCGGGCGGCGCGCGCATGGTGGCGAAGGCGCAAGGCATTTCACACGTGGTGGTAAACGGTGCGGCACTTTATTGCGACGGCAAACACACGGGCGACTTTCCGGGACAAGTGCTGCGGTAAACGTGCGCGGCCGACGATTGGCCTCAGAGCGACGGCCGGATTGCTGCACGAAATATCCACGCGGCACGACTGCCGGCAAGTTCGCATTGCGGCGTTCGCTGCACCGCAACGGGGACGACCAATCATAAATATCTGATTTTTTTAACTATTTTATTTTGGAACCCGGCAGTTCCTGTGGACGCTGTGGCTTGTTATCATCGCCGTCTCCATTGATACCCCAGACTTGCCCATTCCCGTTGTGCACGCGCAAGGTACGCAGCTGCTGCACAGCCAACCCATCCCTAATCCTTCACAGCTCGTATCAGCAAAGCCTTATCCCATGATTGAAGTCAACGAACGTATCGAAGTGCCCTCGACCCCCAAAGCCGTGTGGGCCATTCTGTCCGACCCCAGCGCCGTGGTGGAATGTGTGGAAGGCGCCGCCCTTGGCGACAAGCAGGAAGACGGCTCCTACAATGCCAAGATGACAGTGAAATTCGGCCCGGCCAAGGTGTCCTTTTCGGCCAACGTGCTGGTGGCCTATGACGAGCCGAACCAGTCGGGCAGCGTCACCGCGCGTGGCAAAGACGGCATCAGCGGCACCAAGTTCACCACCGCCATGCAGTTTAAGGTGGAAGGCCAGGATGCCCCGCCGCAATCCGCGATCCCGATCAAGGCGGAGTGCGAAATCTCCGGGCGGTTGGCGCATTTGATCGAATCCGGGGCCAGCATGGTGATCAAGCGCATGACCGCCAGTTTCGCGGAGAAGCTGGCCGAAAAATGCGGCGGAACCAAATCGGCGTAGTTATTAATTGAATCACAGGATTGAATCACGGGTTTTATTGACGTGACTCTGTTTTTACCGGCAGGCATTTCCAAGGAGAGTAGACGATGAAGGTGTATGAAAGACTTTCGCAGGCCTTCAAGGCCGAAGGTACGACCCACGTTTTCGGCATGATGGGCGACGGCAATATGTACTGGCAGTACGCCAATGAGAAAAACGGCATCAAGATGCACGAAGTGCGCCACGAAGGCGTGGGCCTCGGCATGGCCGACGGCTGGGCGCGCGCGACGCGCAATCCTGGCGTGTGCACCGCGACCTGCGGCCCCGGCACCACGCAACTGGCCACCGCCTTCGTGACTGCCGCGCGCGCGTCATCGCCGGTAGTGGCGTTCTGCGGCGAATACCCGGTGAGCGACGACGAATACACGCAGGCACTGGACCAATCCGCCTTCGCCCACGGCTGCGAAGCCGCGTTCGTGCGCATGGGCACTGCTGAAGACGCTGACGAAGCCGTGCGCAAGGCGTTCTACATTGCCCGCACGCAATCGCGCCCAGTGCTGCTGTCAGTGCCGATGGACTTGCAGCAAAAAGAATGGGAAGACGACGAGCCGTACATGCCGTCGACCGCCATTCTCCCCAAGCGCAATGTATCGCCGCATCAAGACGCCATCGCGCAAGCCGCCGACATGCTGTCCAAAGCCAAGCGCCCGGTAATCGTGGCCGGCCGCGGCGCCATGTGGTCGGGCGCGGGCGACGAAATCCGCGCGCTGGCTGCGCGCACCGGTGCGTTGATCGCCACCACACTGCAAGCCAAAAACTGGCTGGGTGACGACGAGTACCACATCGGCATCTCCGGCACCTATGCCACCAAAACCGCCATCGGCCTGCTGTCGGATTCCGATGTCGTCGTGGCCGTGGGCGCGAGCTTGAACCGCTATACCACGCACGAAGGGCTGCTGTATCCGGAAGCCAAGTTCATCCATATCGACCCCAAAGCGCATGTCTTGCTGTCGCGCGGCAAGGGCGCGGATCACTACGTGCAATCCGACGGCAAAGCCGGCGTGGCGGCACTCAATGCCGAACTCACCAAGCGCAACTTCAAACAGATGGGCCGCCGCACGGGCGAAGTGAAAGAAAAACTCGCCAATGCGTGGGAAGACCGCGCCGATTACAAAATCGAAGAGGGCACGCTCGACCCGCGTCCGCTGTGTCTGGCGCTGGACGACCTGGTGCCCACCGACATCAACCTGTTTGTCGGTAGCGGCCATACGTCGGGCTTCACCAATATCCTGTTCCGCAAGAGCCGCCCGATTGTGATGCCGGGCCACTTCTTCGGTTGCATCGGGCAGATGATGCCCGCCGCAGTGGGCGCCGTGATCGGCTCGGGCATGAAGCCCGCCATTCTGATGGACGGCGACGCCAGCACCATGATGCATATCGGCGACTTCGACACCATGGTGCGCTACAACGTGCCGCTGTTGATTTATTGCATGAACAATCAGTGTCTGGGCGCCGAGTACTACAAACTCGAAGCACACGACATGAAGGTTGACACCTCGTGCATCCCGACGGCTGACCTCGGTGCAGTGGCCCGCGCCTTCGGCGGCCGCGGCGCACTGTGCCGCACCGTCGACGAAGTGAAAAAAGCCACGCAGGAATGGCTCGCCAAGCCCGGCCCCATGATTATCGACGTGCGTGTCTCACGCTCGGTCATCACCCTGCCGTATCGCCGCGTGCACTACGGCGAGGATGTATAAAATCGAATAAAATCAAATAGTTATAAAGCAAAAGCCCTGCGGCGAAAACCGCAGGGCTTTTTTTCGGCCGGTGCAGGCGGCTCACCGGCGGCCCGGATGTTTAGTAGCGGCGCTCGTAGTCATGCGCTTCCGCGAAAATATGGCGCGAGGCCATGTCCAGCCGGCGGTGCAATTCAGCGCGCTCATGCGGCGCTAAAAATCCGTCTGACACAAACGCGCGCTCCATCGTTTCGATGTCCTGCTGTTCGGCCATCAGGCGGCGGAACTCCCAACGCGTGATCGCGCCGCGATGAAAGCCGCGCTCGATGCGCGCGCGTTGCTCGGCTTGCCGCTGATTGATTTCGCGCAAGCCCGCCAGCGGATGCTGCGGCACAGGAACAACCGCCGGGGCAACGACCGGCCGGCCGTGATCGAATCCGCGGCCGTAACCGGGGCCATAGGCATAACCGTTGCCGTAGCCATGGCCGTAACCATGCGGATCATCGGCCAGCGCCGGCGCCACATTTACCGCGGCTAGGGTTATCGCTGCAATCAGGGTCTTGATGGTGGTTTTCATGATGCACCTCACTCGGTTGTTGGTTGGGGCGCAAATCGTGCGCCCGTGAGACCAAAAACGGCGTGAGGTGGCCGCGCGAGTACGCGGCAGACAGCGGCTTTGTAAGCGGCTGTTACGGAAAAGCAGTGGTTGTAAGTAATTGTTTCTGTTGCGGGATTTGCAACAGAAAGTTACATCTGCGCCGGTGGGCAGGATGGCAGGTAAGGCGATCTATAATTACACCAAGGCCACAAGCCATCCCAACACTATACCGCTACGATTTCTTTTGCGTAGACCTTGCTGTCACAGCCTTACGAATGACCGTAGGTTTGGTATTTACCACGGGCTGTTTTGCCGTCTTTTGAACAGGCGGCTTACAAAGTAGCGGTTGGTTCTCCTTAAGCCAGTCGCTCGCGTCCAGCTCCCACGGCCATACACCCGTCGTAGCAGCGGGCCAAATAATTTGGGCTGCTTTGAACCTCCAATTGCCGTACCAGCGATGACAGCCCAACATAAACGATTTCGTACGCGTAGTAGCTATTGGCTCGATGTAAACCGAATATCCTGTGAGAAAACCTCGGTGGCGCTTGCCAGGAGGAAACGGTTTTTGCTTTCGCGCGCGACGACAGTACTCGTTAATCACGAAAAAAGAGAGATTTGCGCTCAAGCCAAAGACAATCACATCCGGTGCGCCACAGGATGACCCAATACCTATAGAGTAGGCAAAGGAAGGTTCCTTACCCTTCGGATCACCGACCCAGTAAATATGGCAACCATACTCTTCGATGTTGTGGCGAACTGTTTCGTCGGCAGCCGCGACCCGCTGCTTTCGTGTAGGAGCCCGTGTTGCAGTAGACGCCCTCTTTTTAAGGGACTTTTTAGCCACGCCGCATCGAATCAAAAAACTCCGCGTTGGTCTTAGTCGCGCGCACCTTGTCGAGCAGGAATTCGGTGGCTTCGAGTTCGTCCATCGGGAACAGCAGTTTGCGCAGCACCCAGATTTTTTGCAGGATGTCTTTCGGCAGCAGCAGTTCTTCGCGGCGCGTGCCGGAGCGGTTGACGTTGATCGCCGGGAAGATGCGTTTTTCGTACATGCGCCGGTCGAGATGGATTTCCATGTTGCCGGTGCCCTTGAATTCCTCGTAGATCACTTCGTCCATGCGGCTGCCGGTGTCGATCAGGGCGGTTGCCAGAATCGTCAGCGAACCGCCTTCCTCGACGTTGCGCGCAGCGCCGAAAAAGCGCTTGGGGCGTTGCAGCGCGTTGGCATCCACGCCGCCGGTGAGCACCTTGCCGGAAGCAGGCACCACGGTGTTGTAGGCGCGCGCGAGACGCGTGATCGAGTCCAGAAGAATCACCACGTCTTTTTTGTGTTCCACCAAACGTTTGGCTTTTTCGATCACCATTTCGGCAACCTGCACGTGGCGGCTGGCGGGCTCATCGAAGGTCGATGACAACACTTCGCCTTTGACCGAGCGTTGCATCTCGGTCACCTCTTCCGGGCGCTCGTCGATCAACAGCACGATCAGTACGACTTCCGGATGATTCGCCGTGATGGCATGCGCGATGTGCTGCATCAGCACGGTCTTACCGGCCTTGGGCGGCGACACGATGAGGCCGCGCTGGCCCTTGCCGATGGGGGCGATGATGTCGATGATGCGGCCGGTGATATTTTCTTCCGCCTTGATTTCGCGTTCGAGTTTGAGATGCTCGGTGGGGTGATACGGCGTTAAGTTCTCGAACAGAATCTTGTGCTTGGACTGGTCGGGCGGCTCGCCATTAACGTTGTCCACCTTGACCAGCGCGAAGTAACGTTCGCCGTCTTTCGGGGTGCGGATTTCACCGTCAATGGTGTCGCCGGTGTGCAGATTGAAACGGCGAATTTGCGACGGCGAGACGTAGATGTCGTCGGTGCCCGCGAGGTACGAAGTATCCGGTGAACGCAGGAAACCAAAACCATCCGGCAGCACCTCGATCGTACCGCTGCCGGAAATCGACTCGCCTTTTTTTGCCTGATTTTTCAGCAGGGCAAAAATAAGTTCTTGTTTTCTAAGGCGATTTGCGCCTTCCACTTCATTGGTGACGGCCATTTCGACCAGTTCGCCGATGGGAAGATTTTTTAGATCAGCTAAATGCATGGATTTTGGGTACCGCGAGTGGTTGTAACAGGGGAACTACCGGGGAAACAGTGGAAACGCAGATGTAATGCAAAAAAGAAGGAGGCGAGCTGCAGGGAAGCAAGAAGGGGCGGGAAGGAACCTCACCCGCGCTGGAGCCGCTGACGATTCGTGATGGTTCTTAAACGAACACGAACGTCACGAAGGAGGACACAAGGGTGAACCGGAATACTGCCATGGCGCGGCTCAAGCGCTGACAGCTAGAGTATAGCGGCCAGCCGTTGCTGTCAATCCGGCTGGCGGCAAAACATCAGATATTGCTATCGATAAACGCCTTAAGTTGTGATTTGGACAACGCGCCGACCTTGGTGGCGGTGACTTCGCCGTTTTTGAAAATCATCAATGTTGGAATACCGCGCACGCCAAATTTGCTCGGCGTGGCCTGGTTATCGTCGATGTTGATTTTGGCGACTTTCAGCTTCCCGGCGTAGTCCTTCGCGGCTTCGTCCAGAATCGGCGCAATCATTTTGCACGGGCCGCACCACTCCGCCCAGTAATCCAGCAACACCGGCGTACTGGATTTCAGAACATCTGTCTCAAAAGTATCGTCTTTAACGTGATGAATATGCTCGCTCATTGCTGCAAACCTCGTTGGGAATAAAGGAAAAACCGGGAAAATGCCGCTCGAACCGGCGGCGGCAGAAATGTTCAAAAGACAGTTAAAACCGTTGTCGAACCATGCTAACCAAAAACCGGCGCTTTGCAAAGCAACCTGCCGCCGCACACTTTGCGGCAATGCGGCAAAATCGTGCTAAGCGCTTGTTTCTGTTAAAATAAGGGCGAATTCATCGATTTCAAGATGGCCCAATTTAGCGGGCTGTTTTCAACCTCGATGATTGCCCCTGCCCCGGTATGTTCCCGGTATGTATCTGTATCAAGGATCCCCATGACTTACGTAGTGACCGAAACCTGCGTCAAATGCAAATACACCGACTGCGTTGACGTGTGCCCCGTGGATTGCTTCCGCGAAGGCCCCAATATGCTGGTGATTGACCCGGACGAGTGCATTGATTGCACCCTCTGCGTTGCCGAATGCCCGGTCGAAGCCATTTACGCCGAAGACGATGTGCCCGACGATCAAAAGGCTTTCATCGCCATGAACGCCGAATTGGCGAAGGCGTGGAAGCCGATTATCGAGAAAAAAGACGCACCGGCCGATGCCGACGAGTGGGCCAAGGTCAAAGAGAAAAAGCACCTGATCGAGAAGTAATCAGCCCCGGTGCGCACGACGGGGAGCATCCCCGACTAAACAGAAATGCGCGACAGTGTCTCCAGCACTACCGCCCGAAAATCCCCTTCAGCACGTCACCCACGCCGCCGGGCAAGCCCGGTATCAGTCCGCCCGCCGGTTTTTCTGCTTCTGCCGGGCGTTGCTCAGCCGGGCGTTGTTCCGCGCGTGGTGCGCTGCGCTGTTCCGTACGGCCACGGCTGCCTGAAGCGCGTTGTTCTTCACCCAGCGACGCCATGGCCTGCGACTTGGTGCGCACCTGCACCGCCCATTCCGGCGCCCAAGGTGCCTTGGGATTGGCCGGGCGCGGCGGATGCACGATATGCGTTTCGCTGCCGTAGGCGATCGATTGCAGCATGGCGCCATCGCTCTTGGCAAAAATTCCGGCAGGGATTTCGCAGTTGGTCTGGCTCGCAGGCAGCAGCACGCGCTCCGCCAGCCATTTGTCGATGTTGGGATTGCTGATGTAATCCATCAGCCCCATGCCCGACTCTGGCGGCTCGGAAGAACTCCAAATCACGGCTTCGGTGCCGCCGGCACGCGTCTCGGTACCGCTCATCGCCACCAGCAGATAGGCGCGTGCGTTGGCCACCGGTTGCCAGCTCACCCGGATCGATTCGGTCAGCTGCCCCGGCGCGCTGACTTGCATGGCCGGCATGAAATCCGCCTGTTGCCCAAGCGAAAAGCGCATGTTCGCGGGCACGCCATCACCCGTCAACGTATGGTCACCTGCGACTGATGCCGTGCGCGCGAATTCTGCCTGTCGTTGGGCCAGATCGCGTGCCCCGGTTCCGCGCGCGCGCCACGGTCACGCACGCTGCGTCCCTGCATGAAATTGTTGTAATCCGCCTGGCCGAGCTTGGAAAAATCCATCACGCGCGGCTGGCCTGCGCGCACCTGGGCGCCGCAGCCCCAATAAAACAGCAGACGGCCGGTGGGCCGTTCGGGATAACCCGCTTCCTCACGCGCCGGGAGCGACTCACGCGGCGGCGTCATCAGTTGCAGCGGCGCCGCGCCCAACGTCGCCCCGGAAGGCACTTGATGGGTGGCTTCGGTGCCACTGGGCTTTTTTTGTGTGAACAGCGCCGTGTCCATCCAGCGGCCCATGCTGGCGTTCTTGGTCTGGCCAAAATTGCCGACACCAGCCGCGTGCCTGCCATCACGGCCGGTTTGCGATCGCATGCCGGTCACGTTGCCCATCATGCCCGCAGGCATGTCCGGCATTTCTTCCATGCCCATCATGCTGTACGTCGCAAGATCTATCCAGTACTGCACCGGCGCGTTGACGGTCTGCGCAAAAGCCGGCGCACCACAAGCGGCCGCCGCCGCGGCAGCCAACAATATCGGTCGAAACCTGATCGGCATAACCCCTCCCGCCGTGACATGGGTTTTTGAATCGGGCAACAGACTACAACAATGCAAGCAGCGTGCGGTATTCTGACACACCGATGTGGTCTTTGTCAGATGGCCTTTCTCCGGCAACTGTCGCGGCCACTCCGCTTCCCGGTACACCGCACGCCGGGTTATCGCTATCGGCGGCGCGGGTTGAGGTAACATCGTCCACGCGCAATTCGCGCGCTGCGAATCATGTCCGCCACCGTTCAATCCATCGCCGTTTCTGCGCGTGCCTGCGTGGCGGAAGCCGCGCGTGCCATCATCGATCAACATCGCGCGGCACTGCCCGACCTGCGTGGCGTGGCTGCCGTCATTCCCGACATGCACGCAGCGTCCGCTGTGGCGCAGGCCTTGCGCGAGGCTGCCGCGCTGCCGGTATTGCTGCTGCCGAAACTGGTGACGTTGCGCCAATGGGCCGCCGAGGTGACGCTCGACCAGCCCCTGCAACCGCGCGCGGCGCGCGAAGCCGTTCTGTATGGCGCGCTCGCCGGGCACGCTTCGTTGGGGGAAGCAGATCGTTGGGCCATCGCCGGTGAGTTGCTGGCGCTGTTCGATGAATTGACGCGCCACGCCGTGTCATTGCCGCAATCAGCAAAAGACTTCGCGCAACAACTCGAACGCGCCTATCGCGCGCGCAGGAACCGCTCGTTCGACTTTGAAGCCGCGTTGGTGCACGAGCTGTGGCATTTGATGACGAAGGACGCGCGCGAACTCGATGCCGAAACGGCCTACCCGCTGCGGCTTGCGCAAATCGCCAGTGCGGCCACGCTACCGCTGTATGCGTTGGGATTGCGCCGGCTTGCGCCGTCGGAACAACGGTTTTTCGATGCGTACGCAAAGCGTGCGCCGGTGGTGATGTTCGAGACCGCGTCTGATCCCGGCGACGCCATCAGCACACCCCTCGCCGCGGCGTGGCCCGCCACACCCGCGGCGCAAGACCTGCTGGCCCGCGCCCGTGCATTGCAATCGGCGTTTCCGCTGAGTACGCTGACGCAGCGTGTTTCCGTATTCGGCGCGGCCGATGCCGAAACAGAGGCACGCGCCGCCGACGTGCAAGTGCGCGACTGGCTGCTCGCGGGCAAGCAACGTATCGCGGTCATCGCGCTTGATCGTGTCACCGCGCGGCGCGCGCGCGCGTTGCTGGAGCGCGCCGGCGTGCTGATACGCGACGAATCGGGCTGGCCGATGGCCACCACCAGCGCCGCCACCGTGCTCGCGCGTTGGCTCGACGTGGCTTCGAACGACACATGGCATGGCGACCTGCTCGATTTGATGAAATCGCCGTTCGCGTTTCACGACTGGCCGCGCGAAACACGACAGCAGGCGGTGTGGCGTCTGGAACGCTACGTGCGCGAAGCGAGTGTCGTGGCCGGCATCGCGAACTTCATCGCGCTTGCCGAACAGCACAACGACGCCGAGGTGCGGCAACTGCTGATGCGCGTGCAACGCGCCCTGCAAACCCTGCCGCGAACGCGCTGTCCGCTCGCGCACTGGCTTGCCGCGCTCACGGATTCGCTCGATGAAATCGGCGTTATCGGCGGCTGGCGCGCCGACAGCGCCGGATTACAAGTATTTGATTTTATTGATAAATTACAAAACGATCTCAGCGGCAACACACTTGCCGTGCCATTAGCCGACTGGCGCCGCTGGCTCACGCGCCAGCTCGAAGCGGCGTCGTTTGTCGAGAGCACAGTGACGAGCCCGGTGATGTTCACGCACCTTGCGGCGACACCCTTGCGCCTGTTCGACGCCGCGCTGGTGCTGGGCTGCGACGCGCGTCACCTGTCGGGTGCGAACGGCGCGCCGCGTTTTTTCAATCAAAGCGTGCGCGCGCAACTCGGTTTGCCCACACATCAGGACGAGGCGCGCGACACCGAAGCGCTACTCGCGCAACTGATCGCCGCCACGCCACGCGTGGTGCTGTCGTGGCAAACCCATAACGGCGCGGAAGAAAACCTGCTGGCGCCGCCGCTGGAACGCCTGCTCGCGCTGCACCGCTGCGCGTATGGCAATGCCCTCGCCGAGACGCGACTCGCCGCACTGGTGGCGCACACCACGCTGCGCTGTGCGGACATCAGCCCCGTAGCGCCGCTGCTGAAGCCACCGGCGCCCGCCGCCGAACGAGACCTGATCCCCGGCGCGATTTCCGCCAGCGGCTACAACACGCTGATCGCGTGCCCGTATCAGTTTCACGCGCGTTACCTGTTGCGGCTGGGCGCGCTGGATGAAGTCGAGGAACTCATCGACAAATCCGGCTATGGCCAGCACGTGCACGAAATATTGACCGCATTTCACCGGGAACTCCCGTGCGTGGGTGCGGCGCCTGCTGTCGAAGCCGCCGCACGGCTCAGCGCATTGAGCGACAGCGTGTTCGCGCGGTCGGTGGGGCGTAATGCGCTGGCGCGCGGCTGGTTGTTGCGCTGGAAGTCGCTGATTCCCGCGTATCTGGATTGGCAACGCGCGCGAGAGAGCGAAGGCTGGCGCTGGCACGCGGGGGAAGCCGCTCGCGAGCTTGCCATACGCACGCCGGCAGGGCGCGAATTCAAACTCGTTGGGCGTCTGGATCGCGTGGACCGCAATGCCGCTGGCGCCACCGCCGTGGTCGACTACAAAACCCGCAGCGAATCGGCACTCAACAAATCACTCGCCATCCCCGGCGAGGATGTGCAACTGCCGGTGTACGCACTGCTGTGGCGCGAGCCGGTCACGCAGGCGCTGTATGTGTCGATGGATCGCGATGCGGTCAACACCGTGGCGCTGCCCGGCGAACTGGATGCACAAACCGCCAGCGCGCACGAACGGCTCGCCAAGGCGGTGGACGCCCTGCACGACAGCTGCGCTGTGCCCGCGCAGGGTGCAGCCGCAGCATGCCAGTGGTGTGAAATGCATGGTTTGTGCCGCCGTGCGCACTGGCCGTGACGCTGATGAACGACGCTGCCCAACGCCGCGTGTTTAACGCGCAGGCGCTCGACCCCGCCAACAGCGTAGTGGTGTCGGCGTGCGCGGGCAGCGGCAAGACGTGGCTGTTGGTGTCGCGCATTGTGCGCGCACTGCTGGCAGGTGCTGCGCCCGGTGAAATTCTTGCCATTACCTTCACGCGCAAGGCCGCGCGTGAAATGCACACGCGGCTGACCGCGTGGTTGAAAGCGTTGGCTACCGAAGACGACGCCACCGCGCGCCGCATGCTGCTCGAACGCGAGGTACATCCTCAGCGCGTCGATGCGCTACTGCCCGCTGCGCGAGGGCTATACGAGACGTTGCTGACCGCGGAACCGGGCATCACCATCACCACGTTTCACAGCTGGTTCTTGCAACTGCTGCGCCGCGCGCCGCTGGACGCGGGCATTGTGGGCGATGCCACGCTGTCGGAGGAAACCGCCGCGCTGATCACGCAAGCGTGGGAACGCTTTGCCGAACAAACCCTGCGCACGCCCGATAGCGCCTTGGCGCAGGCGCTCGATCATCTCTTAATGCAGTACGGGCCGGACAACACACAGCGCGTGCTGACGAATTTTCTGGCGCGGCGCGGCGATTGGTGGGCTTATGCGTACACCGGTGGTGGTGGTGGCGCGGACACTGATGACGATGCGGCCATAGCGCAAGCGCTTGCCACACAGCGCGTGGGCATGACGGTTGCGCCGGATGAAGATGTGCTCGGAGGGCTGTTCGATAATCCAGCGCTTAAAGGGCAACTATCTGATTTTATTGAGTTTTTACTCAGAAACACGCCGACCGATCAAGCACTTGGTGCGGCCTTGCGCGAATCGATGGCTGAACCGGACGCCGCGCGCTGGTTCGAGCGCGTGTGGCCGGTGTTTCTAACCACCACCGGCGAGATACGCGTGCGCTCGCGCAAGGCCAGCAAGAAGCAGGCAGAGCGCCTGGGCACGGACGATGAAGCGCGCTTCCTGACCATTCATCAACGTGTGGGCGAGCGTTTTCTCGCCGCACGGGAAGCGCTGGCGTGGCAAACCGGCTATCGCTTCAACGCTGCAGCCCTGCGCTGTGGCGCAGCGTTTGCGCAAACCTACCAAGCGCTGAAAAACGAACGGCGCGTCATCGACTACACCGACATCGAATGGCACGCGCACCGCTTGTTGAGCAACAGCGAACACGCAACCTATCTCATCTGCAAACTCGACGCGCGCTATCGGCATGTACTGCTCGACGAGTTTCAGGACACCAATCCGCTGCAGTGGCTGACGCTGCGGCAATGGTTCGACGCCAGCGCCGAAGCCGATGCGCGGCCCAGTGTGTTCGTGGTGGGCGACCCGAAGCAGTCGATTTATCGCTTTCGCCGCGCGGAAGCGCGACTTTTCGCACAGGCCACGGACTACTTGCGGGTGCAATTTAACGCCGTCGTGCTGTCGCAGGATGAATCGCGGCGTTGCGCGCCAGCGGTGCTAGATACGGTGAACCGCGTGTTCGCCAATGAGCCCGCGTTCGAGGATTACCGCACGCATCAGGCACATCACATTGCCATGCCCGGCCGCATTGAAGTGTTGCCGCTGATCGCCAAAGATGAATCCACGCAAGGCGAAGCCATCGCCTGGCGCGACCCATTCGACACGCCACTGCTTGAAGCGGAAGACAGCCGCCGCGCGCGCGAGGCGGCGCAACTCGCGCAAGGCATCATGGCGATGGTGGATCAATGGTGGATCGCCGATGAAAACAACGAACACTCCAGCGGCACCCACGGCCGCCCGGTGCGCTACGGCGACATCATGATCCTCGTGCGGCGCCGCACGCATCTGGATGTGTACGAAGCGGCGCTGCGCCACGCGGGCATACCGTATGTCACATCGCGTCAGGGCGGGCTGCTCGATACGCTGGAAGTGCGTGACATGATTGCGCTGCTGGAATTTCTGGTGTCGCCATTTGACAACCTCAAGCTCGCGCACGCGTTGCGCTCGCCGGTGTTTGGTTGCAGCGACGCGGATCTGATTGCGATTGCGCGCGGGGTTCGCGAAGAAGCAGGGCTGACGTGGTGGGAAGCGCTGTCGCGCATGGCTGATGGCGAGGCCAGCACCGCACTCGCACGCGCCCGGTTTCTAATCACCACCTGGCTCGCACGCGCCGACACGCTGCCGGTGCACGACCAGCTCGACCGCATTTATTTCGAGGCCGATGTGCTCGCGCGCTATCACGATGCCGTGCCTGCCGCGCTGCGCGGCGCGGTGGCGGCGAATCTCAATGCCTTCATGCGGCGCGCGCTGGATGCCGACGCCGGGCGCTACATGAGTCTGCCGCGGTTTGTCGCCGATCTGGCAGCACTCGCCGATGCACCCGCGGTCGAAGCGCCCGACGAAGGCTTGATCAGCGGTGCCGGTGACGCGGTCGCCATCCACACCGTGCACGGGGCGAAGGGACTGGAAGCGCCCATCGTGTGGCTGCCTGACGCGGCGTCGAGCCGTGAACGCAATCCCGGTTACGAAGTGCTGCTTGACTGGCCGGCGGACGCCGTGCGCCCCACGCATTTTTCACTGTGGGCGCGCAAGGCCGAACAGACGCCAGCGCAGCGCGCCATCTTCGAAAGCGAAAGCGAAATTGCGCAGCGCGAAAATCTGAACCTGCTGTATGTGGCGATGACGCGCGCCAAACAGGCGCTGATCGTGAGCGGGATTGAGGCCACAGGCAATGGCGATGCGTGGTACGCCAAAATTCGCGCGGCAGTCAGCGCTGGCACGGACGAGGGCTCTGCCGCCGTGGCGTGCGCCGGCGCGATATTGGATCAAAAGAAATATCAATTAAAACAGTTACTTACACCAACCCCTCCAAAAGCCGAAACCATCGACGCACGACTCAGCCAGCCGCTGCCCACCGGCACGCGCAATGCGCGCGCGCTGCACGAAGACGAGCAATCAAGCCTGCGCCATGGCACGAATTTTCATCGCGCGATGGAACTGCTCACGCAAACGCCGGGCATGGATGTGTCCGCGCTGCAACGCGCGCTCGATCTGCGCGACAGCGAAGCGCAGGCGCTGTGGCGCGACGCGCTGACACTCCTCGCCGATGCGCAATACCGCCGCTATTTTGACCCAAGCCAATACCTGCGCGCCACCAACGAAGCGCCGATGGTCACCGCGCGTGGCGACACCTTGCGCATCGACCGGCTGGTCGAGTTCGACGACGCCGTGTGCGTGCTCGATTACAAAACCGGCGCGCTCGCCACCGCCACACCCACGCTGCTCGATGAATACAGATTTCAAGTCGCCGCGTACTGCACCCACCTGCAACTGGCGTTTGCCGGCAAGCCGGTGTCGGGGCTTATCATTTTTACCGGCGGTGGTAGTATCTCCGTGACCATTTGATTTGCATGCCGTATTTGACCACGCAAATTCCTCCTTCCTTCACACCCACCTCCAAGCCAAGGATTGTCCATGAAAATCACCAAAGTTCAGACTGCTTTTGTCGAAGTGCCCGCCGATGAACCGCTCGCCAACGGCCCTGCCGAAAAAGGCGCGGTACGCAAGCTCATCGGCGTAAAAATCAGCACCGATCAGGGCTTGCAGGGCATCTCTGTGGCGTTTTTCGGCGGCGGCGTGACACCCGCGCTGAAATCAGCCATCGATTCGCTGGGCTCGCTGTCGGTGGGCATGGATCCGCTGGCGATTGAGCCGATACACGCGAAATTCCGCGAAGCCGGTTCGCACGCGGGCCCTGGCGGCATATTCACGCTGGCCTCGTCCGCCATTGACATCGCGCTGTGGGACATCAAGGGCAAGGCGTTCGGCAAGCCGGTTTCGGAACTGCTCGGCGGTTTTCGCAAAACCGTGCCGACGTACGCCAGTGGCGCGCTGATGCGCGGCTTTTCGCTGAAACAGGTGGTGAAGTCAGCCGAGACGCTGGTGAAAAAAGGCTACACGCAAATGAAAACCCAGCTCGCGCTGCCGGGCTACACCAACCCGCCGATTGAGGTCGACCGCATCCGCCGTATCCGCGAAGCGATTGGCGACAAAATTGATTTGATGTGCGACATCAATCAGCGCTGGGACGTTCGGCAGGCCATTTCCATCGGCAAACAGATTGAGAAATATCATCTGTTCTGGCTCGAAGACGTGACCGCGCACGACGACTACCCCGGTCTCGCGCGCGTCACCAACGCGCTGGATACGCCGGTGGCCGGCGGCGAATATGTCTACGGTTCGGTACCGTTCCGGCACATGATGGAAGCGCGCTCAGTCGACATCATCATGATCGATTTGATGCGTTCCTGCGGCATCACCGGCTTCATGAAAATCGCCGGCATGGCCGAAGCCTTTAACCTGCCGGTGGTGAGCCACCTGATTCCCGAAATTCAGGTACATACGGTCGCGGCGATTCCCAACGGCCTTACGGTTGAATACATGCCGTGGACATTCCGTTGCTACAAAGAAGTGCCGGTGCCGAAAAACAGCGTGCTCACCGTGCCAACCAAGCCCGGGCTGGGGCTGGAGTTTGATCCGAAGGTGGTGAAGTTTTAGCGCGAATCTGGAAAGCTGCCAAGACTTCCTATTGCCACAACCAGTCTCCCTGTCATTCGCGTGCAAGCGAGAATGACAGGGTTGGCTATTTCAGCCTCATGCGCCACACCAAGCTTTTTGTATCGCTGCTGCCGTGGCTGTTGCCCATGGCTACTCCAGTAGCAACCGCCCAACCCGCTTCAACCAGTCCGACGCCGCCCTACCCCTCCGGCCCCATCCGTATCGTCGTACCGTTCCCACCCGGCGGCGGTACCGACATTTTCGCGCGCGCGCTGGCGCAAAAGCTCAACGAAGCATGGCAGGTGCCGGTGATCATCGACAATCGCGGTGGCGCCAACGGCACCATCGGCTCGGCATACGTGGCAAAGTCACCACCCGACGGACAAACGCTGCTGGTCATGCCCAGCGGCTTTGCGGTGAACCCCAGCATTTATCCCAAACTGCCGTTCGATACGGTGAAGGATTTCACTCCAGTGAGTCTGCTCGCCGAAGGGCCGCTGGTGCTGTCGCTGCATCCGTCGTTTCCGCCGCGTTCGGTAAAGGAATTCACGGCATTTCTCAAAGCCGGCCCCGGCGAGATCAACTACGGCAGCTCCGGCAACGGCTCGCCGCCGCATCTGGCCGCTGAATTGTTCAAGCTGCTGACGGGCGTGCGCATGAATCACATTCCATATAAAGGCGCGGGGCCGGCGGCAGTGGATTTCTTCGCCGGGCAGATTCCCGTGTATTTCATGAACGCATTGCAGGTCACGCAATACGTGCGCACGGGCAAGGTGCGCGCGCTGGGCGTCACCACTGGCAAGCGCTTTCCCCCATTACCCGAGGTGCCGACGATTGCGGAGGCCGGTGTGCCGGGCTATGCCCTGTCAAACTGGTACGGCATACTGGCGCCAGCGGCGACACCGCGCGCCAGCATCGCCAAGCTGCATACCGAGATTGCCCGCATTCTCAACCTGCCGGACATCAAGGAACGGTTGACCAATCAGGGTGCGATACTGGTAGGCAACACACCGGAGGAATTCGCGGCGTTTTTGCGCGTTGAAATTTCAACGGCGGCGAAGATCGTCAAGGCGGCGGGCATGACAGCGATGAATTGACGCGACAGAGCGCATCGAACAGAAATTACATAAGTATCTGTTTTTACTATGTTTTTATAGAATATGCGGAGGGAAATTATGAAGCGTGCCGTTTTCACCCTCGCCACAGGATTGCTCATGCTGCCGCTGGCCGCCCGCGCTGCCGCGGTAGGCGCTTACCCTGAACGCCCGATACGCCTCATTATTTCATCGTCGCCTGGCACCGGTGCTGACTACTTCGGGCGCATCGTCGCAGTGGCGCTCACCGATCTGTACAAGCAACAAGTCGTCGCCGACAACCGCACGGGCGCGGGCGGCCTCATCGCCATGCAAACACTGGCTGGCGCGAATCCGGACGGCTACACCCTGGGTACCGCATCAAGCTCGATGATGGTGGTACCGCTGCTTTACGCAAAGCAGCCGTATAACCCCGCCACGGATTTTTCGCCGATTGCCCTGTTGGCGCTGATACCCAGCGTGGTGATGATGTCTTCGGCCGTTCCCGCGAAAACCGTGCAGGAGTTGATCGCCTACGCCAAACCGCGGCCAGGGCAACTGAATTTTGCATCGGTCGGTTCCGGCACGGCCGCGCATCTGTCGGCGGAAATTTTCGCCAAGGCCGCAGGCATCAAGGCCGTGCACGTGCCGTTCAAAAACGTCGGCGACGCGTGGACAGAAATATTTGCCGGGCGCGTGCATTTCGTGGTGTTCGTGGCGCCCGCGGTGACGCCGATGATGCGCGAGCCGCGCGTGCGCGCGCTGGCGGTCACCACCAAAGCGCGCACCAGCGGTTTTCCCGATCTGCCGACCGTGGTTGAAGCCGGTCTGCCGGACGCGGTGGTGGAAACGCCGTTCGGCATCGCCGCCCCCGCGCGAACGCCGCGGCCCATTATCAACAAGCTGCACGCCGACATCGTCACCATTCTGAAACGCCCTGAAACGGCGGAACGCTTCGCACGCCAGGGCGGCGTGCCAGCAGTCGACACCACGCCGGACTCCTTCGCCACACTGATAAAATCTGAATACGAGTTGTATCGCAAGCTATTGCCGGAGATCGGCATCAAGCCCCAATAGGCTCAAACAGCCCCCAGTAAGCCCTTCCCTAGAACCAACCGCCATGATTTTTTTTCCAATCTCCGCAATCCACACGGGCAAATTTGCGCCAGCGGCAATGCTGCTGGCCGGCGCATTGTTATTCATCGGTGCGCCGCGCGCGCAACCGGTGCAGAGCAATGACGACTTTATCCGCTCACTCGCTGCCTACATTGATCAGAGCAAGCTCGCACCACGCGAACGTCTGGGATTGCGCATTTTTTTCGACCCTAATCTGTCGGAGCCTGGCGGCACCGCATGTGCGTCATGCCACGACCCGCGGCGCGCCTTCACCGGAAACAACAGCACGCTGATCGGCGTGGCGCAGGGCAGCCGGCCGGATCAGTTCGGCACACGCGATGCGCCCACAGCCATGTATCTGGCCACCGTGCCGCGCTTTGGCACCATACAGAGCGACGGCAAGCGTGTGCCGGCGGGCGGCGTATTCTGGGACGGGCGCGCCGACACGTTGGAAGAGCAGGCGAAGCAGCCGTTTTTCAACCCGGCCGAGATGAACAACGCCAACGCGCCAGCGCTGATCGCCAAGGTCGCCAGGGCCGAGTACGCCGCCGAGTTCCGCAAGGAATGGGGCGAGAAAATTTTCGACAATGCCGATGCGGCGCTTGATGCGGTGGCGGCGTCGATTGCGGCGTTCGAACGCACGCCCGTGTTTCAGCCGTTCACCTCCAAATTCGATTTCGTGATGCGCGGCGAAGCAAAGTTTACGGAGCAGGAGCAGCGCGGCCTGAGCCTTTTCACCATCCGCCAAAAGGGCAACTGCGCGCAATGCCACACCGTCGACACCGAATCGCGCGATCCCAAAAAATCGCTCTTCACCGATTTCAGTTACCGCGCGTTGGGTGTTGCGCGCAGCATGCGCATCCCGAAAAACGCCGATGCGGCGTTTGTCGACGCCGGCCTGTGCGAACGCGTGCCGGTGGCGGGCGTGAAACCGGGCGAAACCGCGCCCAAACCTGTGGTGAGCGACTCGGCCGCCTGTGGCCTCTTCAAAACGCCCACGCTGCGCAACATCACCATCACCGCGCCGTACATGCATAACGGTCTATTCGACAGCCTGCGCGAGGTGGTGGCGTTCTACGCCACGCGCGACACGCATCCTGCACGCTGGTACCCGCAAGGCAAAAAATTCAACGACCTGCCCGCGCGCTTTCACGCCAACGTCGACGTCGATACGCCGCCCTATCAGCGCCTACCCAGCCAGCGCCCGCAACTGAGTGACACCGAAATCGACGACATCGTCGCATTCCTGTTTACACTGACCGACGGCTACAACCCCAAGCGCGGTGGTATCGATATCAGCGGCCAGCCGTCCTCGGCGCCAGTGGCGTCAAAGCCGGCGCCACCGGGTTCGCGCAGCGACTATTGATATTTCGAGGCTTAGCCCGCGGCGCAGTACCCGCTTAATCCATCCGCGACCACCCTGGCTCGTCGCGATCAAGCAATCGTTTGAGCGCGGCAAGATGCAACTGCGCCTGCTGGCTCTCCTCGTTCATTTGCCGCCCGGTTTTTTCCGCGACAGTTTCAGAAACCTGCCGCAGCGGTTTGCCGGTGCTCATCGCCAGCACCTGCAGCATGCAGGCGCGTTCGAGGTAATACAAATCGTCAAAGGTCGCGTGCACGGTCGGACCGCAGACGATAACGCCGTGGTTGCCGAGGAACAGCACGTCGGCATCCCGCATGCGTGCGCACATGCGTTCGCCTTCGGCTTCGTCGAGCGCGAGGCCGTTGTAATCGTCGTCATACGCGCAGCGGTTGTAAAACTTGAGTGCGTTCTGGCTCGCCCATTCCAGCCGGCCGTTGTGGATGACCGTGAGCGCCGTCGCGTGCGGCATGTGCGTGTGCATCACGCATGCCGCGTTGGCGCGGCCACGATGGATCGCGCTGTGGATGAAAAACGCCGTGGGCTCGACGCTGTGCTTGCCCGACACCTTGCGCCCCTGTGCGTCCACCACCACCAGATCACCGGGGGTGATTTCCGACCAGTGCAAGCCCTGAGGATTAATCAGAAAGTGCCCCGGTGCGCCGGGCAACGCCAAACTAAAGTGATTGCAGATGCCTTCGCCCAGGCCCAGACGCGAGGCGCTGCGCAGCGCGGCGGTGAGGTCGGTGCGGGCCTCGATTTCCTGTGGCGTCATGACTGGCTTTCCTTCAGAAACTTTGACGCCGCGCCACCCTGAGCGAAAATCTGCGGCCCGATTTCCGAAATCCGGCGCACGCCGACGTAGCCGAAGCTGCGCTCCATTTCTTCCGACAGTATCTTGATCGCGCGCGCGGCACCCGCCTGACCGCCGCAGGCGGTGCCGTAAAGCGTGGCCCTACCGACCAAAACCATTTTGGCACCGAGCGCCAGCGCTTTGAGAATATCGCTGCCACGGCGAATTCCGCTATCGAGTATCACGGTGCAACGGTCGCCCACCGCTTCAACGATTTCCGGCAATACATCGATGGTGGCGATGGCGCTGTCAAACGCGCGGCCTCCATGGTTCGACACCACGATGCCATCGGCGCCCGCATCGACAGCAGCGCGCGCCTGTTCGGCGCTAAGGATGCTTTTTACAATCAACTTGCGCGGCCAGAATTCGCGGAATTTCTTGATGTGTTCCCACGTCATCGCCTGAAAACGCACCGGGCTTTTGCGCGTCTTGCCGTCGATGACGGAAAAGCGGTAACGCTCCGGGTAGTTGGCATTGGTGGGCATGCCTTCGTTCATCAGGTAGCGGCTCATCACGCGCAGCAGCCAGCCCGGATGCAGCGCCATGTCCACCGCAGCAGTCATGTTGGGTTTGAAGGGAAACGAGAAACCATTGCGTTCGTTGTGTTCGCGGCCGCGTCCCGGCGCGTGGTCAATGGTGACCACCAGCGCTGCCCACCCCAAGTCGCGCGCGCGCGTCACCATTTCATAGTTTCCTGCTTCGTCCGCCCACGGGTAAAGCTGGAACCACTTACGCGCGTCGGGCACGGCTTTGGTGACTTCTTCCAGCGAGGTCAGCGCGCCCATGGCCAGCGTGAACGGAATGCCCGCCGCCGCCGCTGCGCGTGCCAATTCCACTTCGCCCTGATACCACATGAGTCCCGCGCTGCCGGTGGGCGCGATGCCAAACGGCAGGTTGATGCGCTTGCCGAAAATGTCGGTGCCCAGATCGCGCTCCGACCAATCGTTGAGAAAGTGCGTGTGCAGCTTCAGGCGCTGGAACGCCGCGCGATTTTCCTCGAGGGAAATGCCGTCCTCGGTGCCCTTGTCGACGTACTCGAAAATGCCTTTGGGCAAACGGCGTTGCGCGGCCTCGCGCAAATCGAAAATGTTGTAGCACTGATCAAGATTCACCATCGAATTCTCCCTTGAGTCCCCTCATTATCTTGCCGATGCGTGTCGCCACGCTCAGCCGGCGCGCGCGCCGGAAGCCTTCACCACCTTTGCCCATTTCTGGATTTCGCTTTCAGTGTATTTGGCGAATTCCTCCGGCCCCATGGTGCGCACTTCAACGCCGGAATTGAAGAGGCGCGTTTTCACGTCCTGCTGGGTCAGTGATTCCATTGTGACTTTGTTCAGCGTTGTCACCACGTTGGCGGGCAGATTCGCCGGCCCCACCACGCCGAACCACGCCACCGCTTCATACCCGGCGAGGCCCTGTTCGGCAATCGTCGCCAGCTCCGGTATCGACGGCGAACGACGAGGCGACGTAATACCCAGCGCACGCAGCCGGCCTGATTTGATCAGCGGGATGGCCGAGGACAGGCTCGCGAACTGCAAATCGGTTTCGCCGGAAATCAGCGCGGTCAGCGATTCCGCCGCGCCCTTGAACGGCACGTGAACCATTTTCGTGCCAGTCATCACGCTGAACAGTTCCCCGGCCAGATGCACCGTGGTGCCCGCACCCGACGAGCCGTAGTTCAACACGCCCGGCTTGGATTTAGCGAGCGCGATGAAATCCTTCATTGTCTTCACTGGCACCACCGGGTTCACCACCATCGCATTGGGGCTGTCACCCACGAGAGTCACGGGCGTGAAGTCGCGCTGCGGGTGATAGTTGAGCTTCGTATACAGGCTGATATTGATGGCCTGCGTGCCGATGGTGGCCATCAGCAACGTATAACCATCGGCGGGGCTTTTGGCGGTCAACTCAGCCGCAATGTTGCCTCCCGCGCCGCCACGGTTATCGATGACCACGGGCTGGCCCAGCCGCTCGCGCCAGGCGGGTTCCAGCGCCCTCGCAATGATGTCGGCGGCACTGCCTGCCGTGAAGGGAATCAGCATGCGTATCGCTCGGGCCGGATATTGCTGCGCTGCCGCAGACGCGCAAAAACCCGTGAGTAGCAGGCAAATCAGGAGTCGCGGGCGCATAAGCATGGGTGATAGTCCTTGAGGTTTGACCTCTCCCGGCGCAACCGCCAAGAAAGCGGAGGGAAGCCTAACACGCGCCAGCGGGCGGCGACAATTGACAGGGTTTTCCCTACGCCGGATACTTGGGCGGTTCCCTATTTCACCACCACCGGAGGGCGTATGAAGAAGTTATTGGCAGGAGCGGCGATGTTCGCCGCTTGCAGCATGGGCGCGCAGGCGCAAACGCAGGAAGAATTGAGCAAAGATGGCGCCGGTGGCAGCACCGACAACGTGTTGACCTACGGCATGGGCTATCACCAGCAGCGTTTCAGCAAGCTTAGTCAAATCAACAAGGGCAACGTGAAACGCCTGGTGCCGGTGTGGTCAGCGTCCACCGGTGCAGATACGGGTGAACAGGGTCAGCCGTTCGTGCACAACGGCGTGTTGTATACCGCAAACGTGAAACAGGTAATCGCAGTTGATATCGGTACCGGCAAGCAATTGTGGAACTACGAGATCCAGTGGGATCCGGCGGTGCCGCGCGTGGTGTGCTGCGGCCTGAACAACAAGGGTGTTGCGCTGTTTGATGGCAAAGTTTACGTGTCCGCTCTCGACGCACACGTGTATGCGCTCGACGCCAAAACCGGCAAACAGGTATGGAAATCCAAAATTGCCGAGTGGAAAGAAGGCTATTCCATTACCAGTGCGCCCAGCGTGGTCAACGGCATCGTGATGAGCGGCATGACTGGCGGCGAATTCGGCGTGCGCGGTTTTGTGGTGGGTCTGGATGCGCAGACCGGCAAGGAAGTGTGGCGCCGCCACACCACGCCGGATCCGACGGAAAAAGCGTATTCCACCTGGCCGCAGGATGATTCCTACAAGCGCGGTGGCGCGTCGACCTGGATCACCGGTTCCTACGATCCGGAGCTGGACCTGTCCTACTGGGGCACCAGTAACGGCGGCCCGTGGAGCTGGAAAGCGCGCCCGGGTGACAACCTGTGGGTGGCCTCGGTCATCGCGATTCGTCCGAAGACCGGCGAAATCGTCTGGCACTATCAGTGGACGCCCGCCGAAACGTATGACTTCGACGGCAACAATGAAAACGTGCTGGGCGAACTCACGCTTAACGGCAAGAAGCGCAAGGTACTGATGCACGCTGACCGTAACGGCCTGTTATATGTGCTGGATCGTGCCACCGGCGAGGTGCTGGCTGGCAATCCCTATGTCAAGGTGAACTGGGCCACCGGCGTTGATCTCAAGACTGGCCGCGTGGTGGAAACCGAAGTCGCACAAAAACTGCGTGCGGGTGAGAAAGTCGAGGTCGAACCGCGCTGGACCGGCGGCAAGAACTGGTTCCCTATGGCGTTCAACCCCAACACACAGCGACTGTACTTCTCGATGCTGGAAGAAACCGCGATCTATCAGTTGAACAAGGATCTGCCGGTGTACAAACCGGGCGAGCGCTATGTCGGCGTAACCAACACCACCAAAGACCGCGAACCGGGCAAACCGTGGGGCTATTGGGGTTCGGTGTTCCCGATGACGGGCAAGCCCGCATGGCGCACGCCGCTGGTTGAACTGCCGAGCTGGCCAGGCTCCGTGGTAACCGCCGGTGGCTTGGTGTTCACGGGCAACACCTCCGGTGAATTCGCCGCGCTTGATGAAGCCACGGGTCAAGTCCTGTGGAAATTCAAAACGCCGTCGGCCGTGAACTCGCAGCCAATTACCTACACCTACAAAGGCAAGCAATACGTGTCCGTGTTGTCGGGCTTGGGTGGCGGTGCATCGTCACGCCGTGAGACTGCCGGTAAAGTGTTGCCCGGCGGAACGGTGTGGACGTTTGCGTTGCAGTAAGGTTTAAAGCCGAAACCCGCGCGTAACCTGACGTAAGGTTCGCGCGTTAAAGTCCCACCGGGTCTACCTGAACCGTAGGCCGGTGGGATTTTTATATCTACCGTGTCATTAATGTAACTATCTGATTTAAATGAAAAATTTAATTTCCTTGGGTGGCATTATTTTGCTGGCCGCAACGGCAGTGCACGCCCAACCGTTCACGCCCGAACAATTCAAGGTGGGGCAGGATACCTACGCGCGGCATTGTTCGCCGTGCCACGGCCCGAAGATGAAAAACCCGGAAGGCGCGTTTGATCTGCCGACGTTTCCAAAGGATCAAAAAGAGCGCTTCATGCGTTCGGTGGGTAAAGGCAAAAACAGCATGCCGCCGTGGGAAGGCTTGTTGAAGCCCGAGGAAATCGAAGCGCTGTGGGCCTACGTCCACACCGGCGACAAATAGCCGTTGCCTGCGGCTGCCCTTAAATCAGGCGACGCCGAACGCACCCGCCACGCGGTTCATGTAAGCAAAGAACGCCGTCACATGCACCGTGGCGACGATTTGCGGATCGCTCCAACCCGCCTTGCGTAATCCATCGACATCCGCCTCGGTCATCGCACCGGGCGTTTTGGTGAGCTTCCACACGTAATCGAGCAGCGTGACTTCCTTCGCCGGCAGCCCCGCCGTTTTGTAATCACGCCGCACGGCTTGCGCGAGCGCCTCATCCCCCGTGATGCGCGCCAGTTGCCGCGCGTGTGCCGGCCCGCCAAGCGGTGACTCATTGGCCACGCCGACCACGGTGGCGATCAACTCCGACAGCCGCCGGTCTATCGAAGTACACGCGTAATTATTTTCCGGGTAGAAATACGCGAAGCCTTCGATGGTCAGCGGCTCACCCGCCATCACGGAACGGATGTCGGGAATGCGCCCGCGCGTGGCAAGTATTTTGTCGTAGGCGCGCCGCAGGTCGCCCGTGGCTTCGGCTTCCGGCGCGATGGCAATCCACGGTTTGCTGGTGCTCATGGCAGGGCCTCCGTTTAAAGTGTGCGTACTTGCACCTTGCGCCACTTGATCGGCCCACCCATTGCGCCGTTGACTCCCGCGCCGTATTGCAGCGCGAACGGGCCTTGCGGGAAGCGGCCATCCTTGACGTTGACTGTCATTACGCCATTCACCCACACGGTGAGCTGCTGACCCTCGGCGGTGATGCGCATGGTGTTCCACTTACCGCCGACTTTTTCCTTGAGCGGCACCGGTACCGCCGCCACATCGACTATCGCGCCCGTGCCGTATTTCGGATCAGGGCGAATGTCCCAGATATTCACTTCATACGACGTCACCGAGCCGATCTTCGCCGGATCGGTCGAGCGAATGAAAATACCGCTGTTGGTGTCGGTGGCCGCCCAGAACTCGGCGACAACTTCAAAATCCTTGTAGGAATTTTTGGTCACCAGAAACCCGCCCTTGCCTTTGTCCGCAACCACCAGCCCTTCTTCCACGCGCCAGTTGGCATCGCCCTGCTGCACAAAGTTCTCCAGCCCCTTGCCGCCTTCGAGCAGCGTCACCCAGCCGCCGGTGGACGGCGTGCTGGCGCAACCGGACAGCGTCAACGCGGCAGCGAGCAGTAACCCGGATAACCTCGACAAGTGCGGCAATATTTTCATTTTTTTCATTTTGATCTTCTCCCGGAAAGGTTGACGGCACAACCGCCGCTGCGGCAATCATTCTGCACCGATGGCACGCCAAGCACAAATGGCAGGTGTACCAACCCATGGTGCTCTCTTTGAACACCGTGCCCCCGCGGCTGCGGTGCGGCTTCAAGGGTCACGGCAGCGGTCTACCCCGCTGAATTACGCCGCGCTTTCGCGACCAGGGCAATCCCCGCCAGTATCATCCCCGCGCCCGCCACGTGATGCACGCCGATGCGTTCATCCAGAAACATCACGCCCCACAACACGCCGAAAAGCGGGATCAGGTAAGTCACCGTCAGCGTGGGCGCCGCGCCGATTTGCTCGATCAGCCGGAAATACATCACGTAGGCTATTGCGGTACACAGCACGCCCAGTGCCGCCACCGAAATCCATGCGCCCGCCGGCGGTGACTCGCGCAGCGGAAACATTGCCATCAACGGCGCCATCACCAACGTGGCGACCCACAGCGCGCCCAGCACATTGGAGTACGGATCGGCGATTTTTGCGGTCTGGTTATAGAGGGAAATCGCGCCGTAGAGCATGCTGGCGGCAAACGCCGCGGCAATCGCCAACACGGGCATTGCCCCCGCATGAAAGTCCTCGCCGCGCACCAGCACCGCCACGCCGACGAAGCCGAGAGCCAACCCGGCCAAACCACGCACACCGGGACGCTGACTTTCATGCCCCGCCAAGCGCATCAGTGATAACGCCGTGGCAAACAATGGCGCAGTGGCATTAATGATCGACAGCAGCGACACGCTCAACGACTGTGCAGCGTAACCCCACAGCACCAGCGGCAGGGCCGCGTAGAAAATGCCGGTGATGACGGCGGGCTTCCACTGATTCCCGCGCGGGAGTGATTTTCTGAAACACCGCGCGAAAAGCGTCAGCGTGACGGCCGCGATGCCGATGCGCCCGCCCATCATCATCGCCGGTCCAAACGCGGGTACCGCGATTTTCATGAACAGAAACGAGGAACCCCAGATCGCACCCAGCGCGATCAGGCTGGCAAGTTGTGCGGGCCGCAAAGACGTTTACCGTAACTATTTGTTTTTATTAATTATTTTCTAGCGGCCCAAAACTACTTCCAGCACAAACTTGCTGCCGATGTAGGCGAGCACCAGCGTGAGAAAGCCCGCCAGCGTCCAGCGCACCGCCGTGCGTCCGCGCCAGCCATACACCATGCGCCCACCCAGCAGCGCCGCGAAGATCAGCCACGACAGCACGCCAAACACCGTCTTGTGCGAAAAGCGCGCGGGCTTGCCGAAGAGCTCTTCGGAAAACAACACGCCGCTGGCAATGGTGAGCGTCAGCAACACAAAACCCGCCGTGATAATGCGAAACAGCAGCGTTTCGAGCGTCAGCAGCGGCGGCATGCCAGCGAGCGCCGGCGGCAACGCGCCGGCGTGCAAACGCCGTTCGATGATCGCCATCAGCAACACATGCAACGAGGCAATGGTGAACAGGCTGTAGGCCGCCATCGAAATCAGCAAGTGCGCCTTGAACGCCAGCGTCTCTGTGTTCGCGAGCGCGCGCGTGGAAGGAAACACAAACGGCAGCGCCACGGCTACGGCGGCGGCGGGCAACACCAGCGCGTGCAGGCCATCGAGGCGGTAGAACAAGCTGCCCAGACCATAGATCAACACCGTCAGCCACAGAATCAGCGACAGCGCGTTGCCGACGCCCAAGTACATGCCGCCCTCGCCGAACATCGAGCCCGCCAACAGCCATGTATGCAAGGCAAACGGCACCAACAAAGCCGCGTGCTCGATGCCGTGGCGTGCGCCGGTTTCAGCACCGGTGGCGGCATCATTCGCGTCCGACCAATGCCGTCGCCAAAAGTAAAACGCCAGCGCGCCATAGAGAGCGGCACACACGGCATGCGGTAAAATGGCTTGAGTCCCTTGCATCATTCAAGTCTACACCAACACGGTAATTGAACCCATGTTCGACAATCTGACCGGACGTTTATCCCAAGTCGTCAAGACGCTGCGCGGCCAGGCGCGCATTACCGAAGACAACATCGGCGACGCGCTGCGCGAAGTGCGCATGGCATTGCTCGAGGCCGACGTGGCGCTGCCGGTGGTACGCGACTTTATTGCGCGCGTGCGCGAAAAGGCGCTGGGGCAGGAAGTTATCGGCAGTCTTACACCGGGGCAGGCGGTCGTGGGCGTGGTGCACCGCGAGCTCATCGAATTGATGGGTGAGAAAAACGACGACCTGAATCTTGCCACCACGCCGCCGGCGGTGATCCTGATGGCCGGTCTGCAGGGCTCCGGCAAAACCACCACCAGCGGCAAACTCGCCAAGTGGCTCGCGGAGAACCGCAAGAAAAAAGTGCTGCTGGTGAGCTGCGACGTCTACCGCCCCGCCGCCATTGAACAATTAAAAACCGTGGCCACGCAGATCGGCGCCGATTTCTTCCCGTCGACTGGCGATCAAAAACCCGTGGCCATCGCCGATGCCGCGCTGGATTTCGCGCGAAAGCATTACCACGACGTGCTGATCGTCGACAACGAACAGCGTTTCAATGGGCTTCACCGCCGCGTGCAGATCGCGGATTTCGTTCATCATCTGCTCGTCGATGGCGAGCCGCCCGGCGGTGTCGACGATCAGCACGTCGTGGTAATGCTTTCGCGCGAAATCCAGCGCGGCATCGGCGATGGCCACGCAGATCGGCGCCGATTTCTTCCCGTCGACTGGCGATCAAAAACCCGTGGCCATCGCCGATGCCGCGC
>OMIN01000088.1 GCA_900299145.1 Betaproteobacteria bacterium
GCCATGCATGGCAAATCGGAAGAAAAGGGTGATAAAAGTGGCGGCAAAAAAGACGACAAGAAAGTCGCCAAAAAAGATGAAGCCAAAGCCGATGGAAAGGACAAGCCGGATATCTCCGAAATCGGTGTCGCCATGGATCTCATGCGTATCCATGTTACTGGCAAAGTTGCCTATGACCGTGCCGTGCCGGCCAAGCTGTCAACCGTAACGCCCACGCCTGCCAACTGCGGCACGGCGCGCACCATTCTGCTGGATCACGAAAAAATGGTTTGGCGGATCAACGGTCAAACCTATGTGCAGGAAGCCACGCCCATCACCGTGAAAAAGGGCGCGGTCGAAGTGTGGGAAATCAAAAACGCTGCTGCCAGCATGCCGCACCCGTTTCATATCCACGGCTTTCAGTTTCAGGTGCTCGAGCGCAAGAACAGCCCTGAGCAGCAAAAAAAACTCGCAGTCAACGCACAAGGCCTCGCCGCCACCGACCTTGGCTGGAAAGACACCGTGCTGGTGTGGCCGGGTGAAAGTGCCTGCATCGTTATCGATTTCAGTCACACTGTTTACGGCAGTCAGGTTTACATGATTCACTGCCACAATCTTGAGCACGAGGATCAGGGCATGATGCTGAACCTCAAGGTTGAAGCATAAGCGTGCTTCGGCAGGTACATCTTTTGCGCTGGCAGCCAGCACTGTCGATGCTGGCCGTGGTCTGCGTGTTTGCCGCCGCTTGCAGTCGCAAGCCGGAACCGGGAATTACCCGGACAGTTTCAGTCTCGGCGGAACGGCTCGCGCAGATACGCATGAACCCGCACATCAAGGGCTCGCTGCGCGGCTCAGACCCTGCGGCACGATTGGGCGGAATCGAAGGCGACCCATCGCCGCCGGGAATCATGTTTTTCTCGGAAATGGAGCCGTATCTGGGCGATCTGGGCTTCGAGCCGGGCAAAATGATCCTGGCCATTGAGGGCAAGGCAGCCCACGATATTTTTATTCCGCGGTGGAAGAAAAAGGGCGGCATCAGGCCCGGCGGCTTTTCCCGAGACCACTACAAAGACCTGATCGAATACCTGTTTTTAGAGAACGCCTGGCGTCAGTGTGTCATTCTGGTCTACACCGATGTGCCGGGCTCCTATGAAGTGCTGAAAGCCGGGGGCTACCAACCCAAGGCGGAACGCTGGCTTATCCGGTTTGAGTAACCGATTATGCCGCGCCGCCCGATGGCTGATCGGGTAGTGGTGAGTGCCTCAGGTCAGGCATCGCCGAATTTGAATCCGATCTTCTGCAACCCCTCCAGCGCGGATTTGCCGTATTCGGTTTCGATCTCTTTCGCCAAACTCGGCGCGTAGGAAATCGGATCAACCTGCTCGTCTGTTTCCGGCACGATCATCACCAGCAGCCGCCCCACCTGGTCAGAGATGTTAAAGAACATGCGGTTCTCGCCGCGCGGCACCGACACCATGTCGTTAGGTTCGAGCACGGTTTTGTATTCGCCGTTGTCGCCCCACGAAATCTCAAAGCGCCCGCTGAGGCAGAAAAAGTTTTCCACCGTATTCAGATGCCGGTGCAGCCCCGGCCCGTTGTGCGGCTCGCATTCCGCGATGGACACCACCAGCCCGCGCGGCCCCTTCACCGGCGCGCCCGCGCTGCGGCCCTGGTAATCCGGCGGCGCCATCACCGGGTAAACCTTGCGCGCAGTCACTTTTTCCACCGCGCCGGGCGGAATATTGTGCGCATCCAGATTTTGCCGCTGATAGGTTTGCAGCTTGCTAAAGCGCGCGACGCGGATCGATTCCATTTGCTCGGGGGTGAGCGATTGATAGGCCATGGCGAGGTCTCCGGTTGAATGGGCGTAGTATTCCTGCTTGTGCGCGGGCAGGCAAGCTGTAGCCGCTCAATCCGGCGGAAAGTATGAATGCTGCGGTAGACTGTCAGCAATGTCATACCATGGCGCTTTGGAGCCAACAAAGATATGGCATGCTGGCCGCACACCCGGGTCGTCGTCAAGTGAACCCATGGCCAGTCCGTAGTGATCCGGCTCCGGGTCCCATGAATTGAACATGGCGGAACCGCACACTTTACAAAAGCGTTTGATGGTGTCCGCTGACGAGCGGTAGCAGGTTAATAGCGCCTCGCCCTGCACGAGTCGGAACGACGATTTCGGCACCGCCAACCGTGCCCGAAACGCTGTGCCGTGAAACTTGCGGCACATCGAGCAATGACAATACAGCGCGCCACCGACTGGACCATTGATTTCATAGCGTATACCCCCGCACAAACATCCGCCCTTCAGCATATAGCCTCCCCGCGTTTTGCCTTTGTATCTACTGCCAAACGTTTCCTACGTGGCCATGGATGCCTTTAGCACATGCGCGTAATTCACATAAGCCACGCGCTCGATCACGGCAGTGCCCAGCTTCATGCCTTCCAGATGTTTGATGACTTGCCGCACATCCCCATAGCTGTTCACCGACCAGTTGGACCCAACGCCTTCAATGTCCGTGCCCAGCGCCACATGATCGGCGCCTATTTTGTTGACCAGGCTCGCCAGCTCGCGGGCATAACCCTGCGTATCGCGCGCGCCCACGCTCCAGCCCCGACCGGGTACTGCGGGACGCGGCGAACCCAGACCCCATAGTCCGATGACGCCGCCGCGCGAGGCAATCTTTTTCGCATGTGCGAGCGACAGGCGGCGGCGCATCAGGCCCGTGCCATCGCGCCACGTGCCTTCCTCCGTATCGACCCAGCCGTGCGACCAGATCACCGGCGCCTTCGCGATTTCCAGCGCCTGATCGACCCCTGCTCCCGTGCTGTGCGCGAGATCGACCAGCACGCCCATCGTGTTGCACGCTTCGATCAGTTGCTTGCCCATGTCGCTGAACCCGTTGTGCACGGGCGCTGCCGTCTGAAAATCGCCCACCGGCGTGCGGATGTAGTGCACGAACTGCAAATGCCGCAGGCCCTGCTCATACGCGAGACGCAATTCTTCGACACGTCCTTCCAGAAAATCTGCACCTTCGCAGGCCAGCACCACGCCCGCCTCACCGTTTGCGTAACCCCTCACACACGCATCCACATCCGCGCGCGTAAGCACCACGCGCAGCTTGTGCGCCGACGCGTAGGCCTGCATCTGCCGCAAGCGCTCGTTGAAGAAGCGCGCCACGTCGCCCGGCGCGGGCTCGCGATACTGCTCTATGCCCGTTCGCGTGCCGCGTATCCAGCGCCCGTCGGCCACATGCTTCCACGCCACCAGTGCGACGCCCTGTGTGCGAAGATCATCCGCGAAACCGGAATCGGCGAGCTTGCGCGTGATCAGGCCATAGTGGCTGTGCATGTCTGCAATGGGCATGGCGGGTACGCGAGCCTGCGCCCATGCCGGGAGCGAAAGCGGGCCGGTAGCGCACAGCCCCGCAGCTTTCAGAAGGAATGAGCGGCGGTTCATGGTGCTGATCTTAGCGGTTTCATTCGTGCCCGGCGATACCGGGGCGCTGGTTTCAGGCGATGTGAAGTATTCGCAAGCGCCGGAATACGGCATACTGAGGGCATCTCCTGCCTGTGAGGAAACTGGCACCGATGAAGCGAATCGAAAAGCATTGCCCTTCTGCGCCAACCAACCCGCTTGCGCCAGTGCGAAGGTGTTTCTGGGGTAGGCACTTAATTCAACCGCTGGCCGTGGCAAGCGTGGCGACTTGCATGTCTCTGATGGCCGTTGCGCTGGCGCTGTGCGCGTCGCCAGTTGTTCAGGCGCAAAGCGATTTTCCAGCCAAGCCTGTTCGTATTATTTTGTCATCCGGCCCGGGCGGCGCGCAGGACGTGATGGCGCGTCTGGCGGCGGAGCGCCTGTTGCCGTTGTGGAAACAAAATGTGATTGTCGAAAACCGCACGGGCGGCGGCGCGGTGATCGCCACCGAAGCCATCGCGCGTTCGACGCCTGACGGCCACACGCTGGGCCTGCTGGGCAGTACGCTGGCGACCAACCCGGCGGTGCGCAACGATTTGCGTTACGACACCCAGCGTGATCTGTCGGCGATCTTGTATTTTTCCACGGCGCCCTCGGTTTTGACGGTGCGGGCGGAGTTTCCGGCGCGTACGCCGGCCGAGTTTATTGCCCTGATCAAGGCAACTCCCGGCAAGTATGCCTACGCCAGCCCCGGTGCAAGTACCAACGGCCATCGCGCCATGGAAGCGCTAAAACGTGCGGCGGGCCTCGACATCACGCACGTGCCGTATAAAGGCGGGGCGCCCGCGATGATCGATCTCCTGGCCGGACAGGTTCCCATGCTGATGGCGTCCCCGACGGCGTTTGGGCCGCATATCCGTTCCGGGCGATTGCGGGCGATTGCGGTAACCAGCCCCAGGCGCTTTCAAACCATGCCCGATGTCCCTACGCTTGCCGAGTCGGGGCTGGCGGGCTTTGATCACGTCGAGTGGTGGATGTTCGTCGGCCCCGCGCGCATCCCCGAAGCGGTCGAGGCCAAAGTTCACCGTGACCTTTCTGCCGTGGTGGCGCAGGCCGACTTCAAGAGCCGCGTCCTCGAACTCGATGTGGAAACGTTTCCCAACACGCGTGAAGCTTCGCGCGCTTTCCTGCGGCGCGAACTGGCGCGCTGGGCGCGCGATGCCAAGGCGCTGGGCATGGCGCCGTAGCATTTCTGGCCGAGCGTTGCGTTCGGCGATCTGATGTGTGTGTGTGGGCTCGCCAGGCATCAGCCATTGCCGGCATCGCGGCTGCATTTCTGGAACCAATCCACACCGGCGTGGTCTATACTTCAACAAGATCCGCTGGCCTAGCTGGCCTATAATGCCCAATATGTCCCGCAAGCCCCGCACGCGCGCGATGTCGCTGATTATCCTGCTACTGGCGTTTATTCTGCCAGTTCAGGGTATTGCCGCCGCCTTGGCGCCAGCGCACCGCGCGATGAATCCGGATACCATGGCAGCCATGCCATGCCATGCGCAAGTGGGTGAACACGAAGGTCAGCCCGCAAGTCATCCCACAACGGGAGCGATGCAACACGCGCCCGACTCGTCACACCCGCATAACGGTGATCACACCAGTGATCTCGCGCCTCATGCCTGTTGTCATCAGGTGATGAATGCTGCGCCGGGTGGGCTGTTACCCGCCGTCGCCCGCAAATTCGCAGACGTTTCGCGTTTTGTGTTGCCGCTGGCAACACTGTATTTCCCTGACTCTCCCGACCGCCCTCCGCGCGGTTAATCCCCTGACTGTTTACTGGTTCCGCAGTTGCGCTGTCGCGCGGCGCGCGTACGCGTGCGCGCCGGCTGGCCCTGCGGCCCTGAAACCCTTCAGTGGAATCGTGGAGAAAAATGCAATTAAAACAAATACTTACAATGCCTGTGGCCTTGGTCATGGCCGGGGCGATGGCGGGTTGCGCATCGTTCTTGCCCGACGGAGGGACAACGCGCGTAAACGAGTTAACGCAAAGCCGCATCGGCTTTGAAGCCGCATGGCCGCGCACGGAGCAAGACCGCGCCTCCACGCGCGCGGCGAGTCGCGAATTGCTCGCGCGCCCGCTCACCGCCGACAGCGCAGTCAGGCTGGCGCTGCTCAATAATCGCGCGCTGCAGGCGTCATTTGCCGAATTGGGCATCGCCGAGGCGGACCTCGTGCAGGCAGGCCGCCTGCGCAACCCGGGCTTTGTGTTCGAGCGCCTCGCGCGCAATGGCGACATCGTCATCGGACGTGCGTTTCTGTTCGATGTGCTGGGTTTGCTGACGCTGCCCGTGCGCACGCAGATCGAAACCCGCCGCTTCGCCATCACGCAGGAGCGCGTGGCGGCCGAGGTGTTGCAGGTTGCCGCGGATGCGCGCCGCACGTGGGTGGCGGCGGTGGCGGCACAGGAGACGGCCGCGTATGCCGATCAGGTGCGGCTGGCGGCCGAGGCCAGCGCGGAACTCGCCAAACGCATGGCGGGCGTGGGCAACTTCAGCAAGCTCGACGCCGCACGCGAGCAGGCTTTTTACACCGAGGCCATCGCGCAGGTGTCGCGCGCGCGGCTGGCGGCGGTATCGGCGCGCGAGCGGCTGACGCGCGCGCTGGGGCTGGAAGGTGATGACATGCAGTATCAGTTGCCGCCACGTCTGCCGGACTTGCCCAAGACGCCGCGCGAGGCCAATGCGCTGGAAGCCACGGCCATCACCACACGGCTCGACGTGCAAACATCCGTGCGCGAGGCTGAGCATCTGGCGGCAACGCTGGGTCTGACGCGGGCCACGGGGTTCATCAACGTGCTGGAGGCGGGCTACCAGCGCAACAGCGAAACCGGCAAGGCCGTGCAAACCGGCTATGAAATCGAGTTGCGACTGCCGATTTTTGACTGGGGCGGCGCAAGGGTGGCGCGGGCGGAACATCTCTACATGCAGGCGGTGCACCGTGCCGCTGACACCGCCACGCGCGCGCGATCGGAGGTGCGTGAGGCGCATGCAGCCTACCGTACAGCGTTTGAGCTGGCGCGGCAGTATCGCGATGACCTTGTGCCGCTGCGCAAGCAGATTTCCGAGGAGCTGCTGCTCCGATACAACGGCATGCTGGTCAGCGTGTTTGAACTGCTGGCCGATGCGCGACAGCAAATCGCCACCGTCAGTGCCGCCATCGATGCGAAGCGCGACTTTTTTCTGGCGGAAGCCAGCCTGGAGCTTGCTTTGACAGGCAAGTCTCCGGGCAGCCTGTCGCTATCCGGCGCCCCGGCTCGTGCCGCCGCCACCACCGAAACCCCACATTGAAAGACTCTCCATGAAGACGCTTTACACAATGACGCTTACCGCCCTGCTCGCAGCCGCCCTCACGCAGGCGGCCGCCCTGGCCCAGCAGCAATCCAATCCAGGCTATTCAGGCCAGCATACCCGCGACATCAAGGCGCTGTCCGCAGACGAGGTTTCGCAATATCGCGCCGGCGCTGGCATGGGCTATGCCCGTGCGGCAGAGCTGAACCGCTACCCCGGCCCCATGCATGTGCTGGAACTCGCCGACCGGTTGGCGCTCTCGCCCGATCAACGTGCGGCAACGGAGAAATTGATGCACACCCACAAGGCCGAAGCGCGCGCCATCGGCGAAAAGTTGGTGGACGCCGAACACGCCTTGGACCGGCTTTTCGCGCAATCCGCCGCGAGCGAAGCCGCGCTGGCCGGGCAGGTGCGTGCGGTAGCCGTGATTCAGGGCGAGTACCGTCTGGCGCATCTGGAAACGCACCGACGCATGCGGGCAGTGCTGAGCAACGAACAAGTCAACCGCTATGTGCAGTTGCGTGGCTATGGTGAAAATCGTAGCCATGATGCCGGCTTGCACGGCAACCCACACAAGCATTGAGGCCCGCCATGAATCATAGACGCAACTTCCTGAGAGCTGGCGCGGCGCTCCTGACCGCTGCCACGGTGAGCAAGGCTGCGCAGGGCGCTGTTCCGGAAGCGCCGATGCAGGACAAGCCGGACACTATGCCGCCACTCGCCCCACCGGAGACTGGCAACGGCGGGCCGCCCTATAACCCGGTGGTCACGCTGAACGGCTGGACTCTGCCGTGGCGCATGAACAACGGCTGGAAGGAATTCCACCTCGTTGCCGAACCCGTGCGCCGTCAACTGGCGCCTGGCATGACGGCGCGGCTGTGGGGCTACAACGGCCAGTCACCCGGCCCCACGCTGGAATGCGTGGAGGGCGACAAGGTGCGCATCTTCGTCACCAACAAACTGCCGGAGCACACCACCGTGCACTGGCATGGCCTGCTGCTGCCCTGCGGCATGGATGGCGTGGGCGGACTCACACAGCCGCAGATCCCCGTCGGCAAGACCTTTGTCTACGAATTCGAGATGAAGAAGTCGGGCATGTTCATGTATCACCCGCATGCCGACGAGATGGTGCAGATGGCGATGGGCATGCACGGCTTTATCGTCGTGCACCCCAAGAACCCCGCGCTACACCGCGTGGACCGCGACTTTGTGTTCATCATCAACGCCTTTGACATTGAGCCTGGTGCGGCCACGCCTCGCGTGAATACCATGCTTGATTTCAATCTGTGGTGCTGGAACTCACGGGTATTTCCGGCCATCTCGCCACTGGTGGTACGCAAGGGCGACCGCGTGCGCATCCGCTTCGGCAACCTCACCATGACCAACCACCCCATCCACATGCACGGCTATGATTTTGCGGTCACGCTTACCGACGGGGGCTGGGTGCCAAAAACCGCGCAGTGGCCCGAAGTCAGCATTGATGTCGGCGTGGGGCAGATGCGCGCATTCGAGTTTGTGGCCGATGAACCCGGCGACTGGGCCATTCATTGCCACAAGTCGCACCACACCATGAATGCGATGGGCCACAAGGTGCCGACAATGATCGGAGTTGACCACCGCGGCGTCGCGGAGAAAATCATCAAGCTCATTCCCGATTACATGGTGATGGGCGACAAAGGCATGGCCGACATGGGCGAGATGGAAATGCCGCTGCCGGATAACACATTGCCCATGATGACCGGTACCGGCCCCTTCGGTGCGCTGGAGATGGGCGGCATGTTCAGCGTGGTGAAGGTGCGTGAAGGGATTGCGCGAAATGACTACAAAGACCCGGGTTGGTTCAAGCACCCGCCGGGTAGCGTGGCGCGTGAGTGGACGGGCGAGGCGCCGGTAGCGCAATCCGCATCGGCGTCCGCGCCGGCTGCGAGTGAACTGCAGGTTCGCAAGCCCGTGCGGCATGCGCACTGATTGTTTTAAGTATCTGATTTCATTGACAATTTTTGGAGGCCTTATGAAACAACTTTTCGCAGCGGTGCTCTTGGCGGCCAGCGCCTGCGCAGCCTATGCGCAGGAGACCGCCATGACGGAAGGCGAAGTGCGCCGTATCGACCGGGATGCGCAGAAAATCACGCTACGGCACGGGCCGATCAAGAACCTCGGCATGCCGTCCATGACCATGGTGTTTCAGGTCAAAGATGCGGCAATGCTCGACAAGGTGAACACCGGCGACAAGGTGCGCTTTCATGCCGAAAAGGTTGGCGGCAGCTTTCAGGTTACCGAAATCGAACCCGTCAAGTGACGAATCAGGCGTAGACTTCCCATCATCGTCCCAGTCGAAAAGTCATGGGTAGACTGTTCAAATATCTGGTTGTTATCGGCGCGCTGTATTACGGCACACGGTTGCTGCTCGCGCCCGACATGGCCGAGGCCAATATCGCCGACCAGCTCGCGCCCGGCAACCGCGTGGTGATGTATTCGCTCACCACCTGCGGTTACTGTGCCGAGAAGCGCGAACGGATGACCACCGCGGGCATCCCGTTCCGGGAATACTTCGTCGACACCGATCCGGCGCGCATGGATGAATTCAATGCGCTGCTCGACGCGAATGGCTTGCCCGCCGGCGCGGGGGGTACGCCCACGCTCACCGTTAACGGCAAGCTGCTGGTCAACAACCCGGACATGGCCACCATCAAAAAGCATCTGAAGTTCAAGACTTGATGTTCTTGTGCGGGTGCACCGGTGGGCGAGGGCAGGTTACACTGCGCTACCGCGAACCTGTGCAAAGGACACCCCATGCCCCGCACCAAACTCATCAACAGCAAGGCCGACCTTGCGCCGGAACACCACGCTGCTGCCGATGCCGTACTGAAAATATTTGGCCACATTCGCGGGCCGTTCAGTGTGCTGTTGCACAGCCCGGCGCTGGCGCAGCGGCTGGCGCCGATGGTGGGCTTTGTGCGCGACGATACCATCGTCGAGCCGTCGTTGCGCTTTGTCGCCATCCTTGCCGCCGCCCGCGAGTGTGACGCACCATACGTGTGGGCGGCCCAGGTGGCGCAGGCGCGCAAGCACAAGATACGTGAAGACCTGATCGATCACATCCGCGCGCAAGGTGATCCCGCAAAGCTGCCGGAAAACGAGCGCGACGTGATGAACTACGCGCTGCAGCTCACGCGCACGCACCGCGCGGACAAGGCGCTGTTCGACGTGTTGAACCAGCGGCACGGCGTGCAGTGGCTGGTGGAACTGACGGCGACGCTCAACTTTTTTGTGTTTGTGTCGGGCATTGCCAATGCGTTTGAGGTGGACGTGCCGGCGGATGGGGATCCGATTCGCTAATTGGCTTTGTATTGCCACGTTATGGCTAATCGCGGGTTAGAAGGCGGTACCCGATCCCGGTTTCCGTCACGAAATAGCGCGGTTGCACGGGGTCGACTTCCAGCTTGACCCTGATCTGCTTCAGGTAGATGCGCAAATAATGGGTGTCGGATGCATGTGTAGGCCCCCACACCTCTGTCAGCAGTTGGCGGTGCGTGACAACTCTGCCAGGATTTTTTGCCAGGCAGGCGACGATACGAAACTCAATCGGCGTCAAGTGTACGGGTTTGCCTTCCCGCAGTGCGGTACGGGCCTCAACGTTAATGGTGACTTCGCCAAGCGTAATATCGTGATTTTCCGTGCTGGTGGGCACGGTGCGCCGTAACGCGACACGCACGCGGGCAATCAACTCACCGACGCCGAAGGGTTTGGTCATATAGTCATCCGCACCAGCATCGAATGCGCTGATTTTTGTTCCCTCTTGCGCGCGCGCGGACAACACAATGATGGGCATCGGCGACTACTGGCGAATCTGGCGAATAACTTCAGCGCCTTCAAAATCCGGCAGGCCCAGATCAATGATGGCGAGATCTGGCTTGTGGGTTGCTGCATCTATCACGCCGCGCCGCGCGGTTGCGCTTTCAACGACCCTATAGCCTTCCGCAGCGAGAGAAACACGCAAAAACTTGCGGATATCGAGTTCGTCTTCCACGATCAGGAGCGTTGCGCACGGCTTGGTCATGTTAGCACGCAGCCTCCGGCACCGGCGATGGCGGCGTAGCTTCTATGGGCAGTCCGAACCGGAACGCAATGCCGCCATCGGGCAGTTCGTCGGCCCAAACCCGGCCTTTGTGCAATTGCAGAATGGCCCGGCAGATTGCCAGACCGAGCCCCACGCCGCCGGAATCCGTTGTTCCCCGTTGAAACTTGGCAAACAGACGGTCCCAGTCTTGCCCGGACAGACCCGGGCCGAACTCCTCGACCGTGACAATCAGTTCATCGCCCAAGCGTTCGGCGCGTACCAGTACCAGCGTGCCCGGCGGCGTATGGCGCGCGGCGTTTTCCAGCAGATTGGCAATCGCCTGCTCGATCAAAGCCGCATCGACGCGCACCAACGGCAAGTCTTTGGGAATTTCCACGACCACCCGGTGCCGGGCCAACAGTTCCGACAGATGCGCCAGTGCCGAGCCCACGATTTCATCGATGGTTGTCCAGTCAAAATCCACGGTAATGCCGCCGGATTCCAGATGGGTCATTTGCAGAATTTTTGACATCTGGTCGGCCATGCCACGCGCCTGCGTGTAAATGCTTTCTGCAAGCGCCGTGCGTTCGTCGGCGCTCATTTTGTTGCCGGATGCAACCAGGCTGGACGAGGCGCCTGTCATTACCGCCAGCGGCGTGCGCAGATCATGCGAGATGGAGGCCAGCAGCGTGCTGCGTATGCGCTCTGTGTCCGCTTGCAGTTCCAGTGCCGCACGCTGCTGGTCGTGGCGGCGCCGGTGTTCCATCAGCACGGAAATCACTACGGCCACTGTCAGCATGATGGCAAAGGTCAGCAGGTATTGAATGTCATTGATCGTAAATGCGCCTTGCGGCGGAACGAAAGTGAAGTCGAAAGCCGCAACACACAGCACGGCACTCAGGATGGCGGCTCCACGGCTGAAACACACGGCGATCAACACCACGGCCAGCAAATAGACCATGGCGATATTCACGATATCAAATCGCGGAACCATCAGTTGGCCGGCGAGTGTGACTACAACAGCCGCACTGACCGCGCATGCGAAGCCTATCCATCGATGCGTGTTTTTCATGCGATGACTATAGCGCAACCGGTGCGTAAAGATGTCGTAAAGATTTCGCCTTTCGACTATTCAGTGTGACGCCTCCGCTCTAAGCTGCGAACACCGTTTAATCAAAAAGGCTGTTATGCAACACCCCACATTACCTGCGCCCACTGAATTTTCAACGGAGACGAACAGTCATGAGCCGAAGCAATCAATTGCCGCGCTTTCGCTTCTGGCGCTCGGCGTTGTGTATGGTGATATAGGCACCAGCCCGCTGTACGCCGCTAAGGAAACCTTCAATCCGCAACACGGTATTCCCCTGACCACGGCCAATATTCTGGGCGGGGTGTCCGCGATCTTCTGGGCACTGATGAGCGTGGTGACATTGAAATATGTGCTGCTGGTATTGCGCGCCAGCAATCGCGGCGAGGGTGGTGTCATGGCGTTGCTTGCGCTGGCCGCGTCCGCCGTGGGCGAGCGCACGCGCCTGCGAGCCGTGCTGCTGGCCACAGGCGTGTTTGGCGCCGCGTTGTTCTATGGCGACGCGGTGCTGACGCCAGCGATTTCCGTGTTGTCCGCCGTGGAAGGGCTTGAGATCGGCACTGCGGCGTTCAAACCCTACATCGTGCCGCTCGCAACCGGCGTTCTGGTTGGGCTGTTCCTCATACAGAAGCGGGGCACCGGTTTCGTAGGCCTATTGTTTGGGCCCGTCTGTGCGCTGTGGTTCGCGGCGCTTGCCGCATCGGGGATTTGGAACATTCTCAAAACACCGGAAATTCTCGCTGCGCTGAATCCACTGCACGCATGGACATTTACCACAGCTCATGGCTTTGGGTCTTTTCTGGTGCTGGGTTCGGTGCTGCTGGCCGTCACGGGTGCAGAGGCGCTTTACGCGGACATGGGCCACTTTGGAAAACGTGCGATACGGCTCGCGGGGTTCGCCCTCGTTGCGCCTGCCCTCACGCTGAATTACTTCGGACAAGGCGCACTGCTCATCGCCAATCCGAAGGCGCTGGAAAATCCGTTTTATCTGGCATTTCCCGAATGGGCGTTGTATCCCATGGTCGCGCTGGCAACTGCGGCGACAGTAATTGCATCGCAGGCGACGATATCGGGCGCTTATTCGATAACGCAGCAGGCGATCAAACTGGGATACCTGCCGCGCATGTCCATACATCACACCTCAGCGAAGGCCATAGGGCAGATATACATTCCGGTGGTCAATTGGGTGCTGCTCGCGGCTGTCGCTCTCGCAGTCGTGGGTTTTGGCTCTTCGTCCAGATTGGCGTCGGCTTACGGCGTGGCAGTCATGGGAACGATGCTGATCACTACATTCCTGACTTTCTTTGTGATTTATTTTGGTTGGAGATATCCGCTTTGGCTGTGTTTGCTGGTTACCGGGTTCTTTATGCTCATGGACGCTACGTTCCTTGCCGCGGCACTTCACAAAGTGCTGGAGGGCGGATGGTTTCCCTTGCTGCTGGGAGCGCTGATCTACTGCACCATGTTCACGTGGCGGCAGGGCCGCGGTGCATTGCTGGAGCGGCTGCGCGATGCCTCGGTGCCGCTGCGCCCGTTTCTGGATTCCTTGTTCAAATCACCGCCGCACCTTGTTCCCGGCACGGCAGTGTTTCTGAATGCCGCGCAGGATGCAACGCCATTTGCGCTGCTGCACAGCATCAAGCACTACAACGTCGTGCACGAGCGCAACGTTTTTCTGACACTGCAATTTCTTGACGTGCCGTAGGTGAGTTTTGACGAACGGGTTCAGTGTGAAAAGCTCGAACACAACTGCTGGCGCGTGTTGGTACGGTACGGCTTCATGAATCGCCCGGACGTGGGAGCGGCGCTTGAGCTTTGCGGCCCTGCGGGACTGGAGATTGACCCGCTGCAAGCATCTTACTTCTTGTCTCGCGAGAAAATCATCCTGACGGCCAATAGCAATAGCAAAATCAAAGGCCAGTTGAGTCGTTTACGTCAGATGATTTTTGTTGCAATGGCGCGCAATGCGGGCAGCGCCACGGATTTTTTCAACATCCCTGCCAATCGCGTTGTTGAATTGGGAACGCGCATACAGCTTTGAACTGAAACGCCAGCTTGTGGCCCGAGTAGTACCGCCAGATGACGCAAATATGTTAGCGTTTCAATTCCGCAAACTTTAACGTATCGCCATGAACCTGCACGTCCTGTTAGCACACCGTGCCGCCAACGGCAAACCGCTGCGCGTGTTGCTCATCGGCGCCGGCAAGTTTGGCTCCATGTTTTTGTCTCAGGTGCGGCGCACGCAGGGGCTGCACCTCGTGGCGGTCGCTGATTTGTCACCGCAACGTGCGAAGGAAAGCCTCGCGCGCGTGGGGTGGCGGGCGGATCAATATGCGGCTTCTTCGTTTGACGAGGCGCGCCGGCGCAGCACGACATTTGTCACCGATGACGCACCGGCTGCAATCGCCAATGACGCCATCGAGATCGTCATAGACGCCACCGGCAGCCCGGCCGCGGGCATCCGTCATGTGCTGGCGTGCTGCAAGCACGGCAAGCATATTGTGATGGTCAACGTGGAGGCCGATGCACTGGCTGGCCCGCTTCTGGTGCAACGTGCGCGCGAGGCGGGCATCGTGTATTCGCTTGCCTATGGCGATCAGCCAGCACTGATTTGCGAGATGGTGGATTGGGCGCGCGCGGCGGGCTTTGAAGTGATTGCGGCCGGCAAGGGCACCAAATATTTGCCGGTGTATCACGAGGCCACGCCGCAAACAGTGTGGGGGCATTACGGCTTCACGCCGGAGCAGGTGGCCGCCGGGGATTTCAATGCGCAGATGTTTAACTCGTTCCTCGATGGCACAAAATCCGCGATTGAGATGGCGGCGGTGGCCAATGCCACGGGTCTCACGCCCGCGCCGGGCGGGCTCGCCTTTCCGCCGTGTGGTGTGGATGATTTGCCGCGCGTGATGCGCCCGGCCAGCGAGGGCGGGCATTTGCATCATCGCGGGCAGGTGGAAGTGATATCCAGTCTGGAGCGTGACGGCCGACCAGTGTTTCGCGATTTGCGTTGGGGTGTTTACGTCGCCTTTGCCGGCGACAGCGATTATGTCCGCCGATGTTTCAAGGAATACGGCCTGCACACGGATGGCTCAGGTAACTATGCCGCGATGTACAAGCCCTACCACTTGATCGGCCTTGAACTGGGCATCAGCGTCGCCGCTGTGGGCTTGCGCGGTGAAGCCACGGGTGCGGCCACCGGGTTTCGCGGCGATGTGGTTTCGGTCGCCAAGCGCGATCTCAGCGAAGGCGAATCGCTCGACGGCGAGGGCGGCTACACCGTGTATGGCCGCTTAACGCCTGCTGCGGATTCACTGGCTTGCGCGGGATTGCCAATCGGCTTGGCGCATGGCGTGAAAATAACGCGGCGCGTAGCGAAGGGGCAGGTGGTGACGTGGAACGATATCGCCGTGCCGGATAGTGACGCGGTACTCTTGCGGCGGGAGATGGAGCGGTTGTATAGAGCCTAAGAATAATTCAATAAAAACAGATACTTATAAAATTTCCAAGCCTGAGGCATTGGTGCCATCGGTGTGGTCAATGTGCTCAGCGCTGGAAGCGGTAGATCGTCTGATTCAAATATGCCACCACGTCGTCGACCTCGCTGTCGCGCCACGCGAGTTTTTGCTGTGCCTGCCATTTTTCAACAATGTCGCGAATTTCCGCGCGCGATACCGGCAAACGGTTGACGCGCGCGTGTACCTTGCTGGTATGGCATACCTGACAGTGGTTCTCATATAGCGCCTGGCCCCGCGCGGCGTCCGGCACTTGTGCATGCGCGCAGCACGCCGCCGTAAAACTGGCCGCGATAGCGGCGTGCTTCAGTAACCCCGTCATGGTCATGCGCACTAACTGACCGTGATCCGCCGAGCGCTGACGGCGGCTTTTTTCGGGAGCTTGAGCTTTAAAACGCCATCGGCATATTTCGCTTCGACCTGTGCATCGTCGATGTCGCTATCCAGCGCGAACGAGCGTTCCAGCAGGCCGTAGTAGCGTTCGCTGTGCAGCAACTGATTGTCTTTTTTTTCTTCCGTTTCCTTTTTTGTCTCTGCGGCGATGCGTACTACGTTGCCGTCGACCGACACCTTGATGTCCTCCTTGCGTACGCCTGGCAGCTCAGCCGCCACCTGGTATGCATCGCCGGCGTCGGTGACATCCAGCTTGATCTGCAAGTTGGCGTAGTCGTCCGTGCCCAGCCGCACCGGGTGCAGAAACAGGCCTTTGAAAAGATCATCAAAGCCGTGCGTCATTGCCGGCTGGCGGGTGGGATGCACAAGTTTGGTCAACATATTCATGGCTATCTCCTTTTGTCGCGTGAAATGGTCGTGCTGCATTAGCATGTTGCACCCGCTACAATGTCGCTTCTTGATTTGAATCAAACTTGCCACCACTTGCGGTTCTATAGTGTTGCCGTTCCATTAAACAAGGAGAATGTGATGTACAAGAACCTGCTAGTCCCGACGGATGGTTCGCCGCTGTCCACCCGTACCGCAAATGACGCGATCAAGCTGGCGCGCAAGCTGGGTGCGCGAATCACTGTCTTTTACGCCGCGCCGGCGTATCACGTCGAGGTCTATGGGGAATACATTCCGCCGGATCTGCTGACGCCGCGCGAACACGCCGCTGCGGCGAAGAAAACTGCGCAGCATTATCTGGACGGCATCGCCAGCGCGGCAGCCAAGCAGCGCGTGAAGTGCACGGGCGATTTTGTGATCAGCGACGCTACCGCAGACGCTATCGTCAAGGCCGCGCGCAAGCACAAATGTGATTTGATTTACATGGGATCACACGGACGCACCGGCATCAGCAAGCTGCTGCTCGGCAGCCAGACGTCGAAGGTGCTGGCGCTGGCGCGCATACCGGTGCTGGTGCACCGCTAACGTGAGATTGCTTTCGCCGTGCGGTGAGCCGCGCAGGGCAAATTAACGCCCTGTGATTTAAGCCGCCCGTACGGCGTCCAGCAAGTCACGCGCGCTGGGGAGATTCTCAAGATCGCCCACCAGCCGGATGATACGTTCCACGGCGGCTTCATGAATCACGCCTTTGGCCGCCGTGCGCAGTTTGCCGATGATCTCGGCGCGGCTTAACGGATCGGCGGCGTCGCCTTTGGCCACCAGGCGACGGTCGGCGTGTGTTATGCCGGACTTTGTGACGATTTCCACCAGCGCGGCCGTGCCCTCGATGCCCGGCGCGATGGCGACTTTCACGCGCTCGCGCGCGAAGGCATCCACGGTTCTGTCTGCAATGCGCGCGGGCTCAAACTGATCAAGCCAGCAGGCGCGGTCGTGCAACACGATTGCCGTGATGTAGGGCATTGACAGTAGCGCCTTGAATTTGTCGTTCCACCCCAGCGTACCGTGCATGTCGTAGACCCCTTTCGACAGGCCCACGCGCACTTCGCTGATATCCGCCGGTTTGAGGTTGTGCTTTTCGGCAAGCGCGAGCAGCGCGGTAATTACCGATTGAACCGAGCTTGCCGCCGGCCACAGCCGCAGCGAAATTTGTTCGAGCTGCCATTGCGTACCAAGGCCGCCGGTGACGAGTTCCGGCTTGCCGCCATCGGAATACGCGTTGTAAATTCCGCCATCCTTGTGCGCGAGAATTTCCTTCGACGCCAGAAAGCCTGTCTCGGCCAGCAGGCCGGCCATCAGCCCGGAGAGAGCGCCACGGCACTGGTGAAACTTGATGGTCGGCGTGCCCCAGTGCGCAAACGTGCCTGCGGATTGACTTCCCGCGAGGCCAAATGCCATCAACTGCGTATCCGCGTTAAAGCTGCGCAATTTGCCTATGGCCGCTGCACCGCCGAATGGGCCCACCACTCCGGGTGAATGCCAACCGCGTGCGCGAAACGCGCTGTAGTTTGTGCCATTGGCCACGCGCACCGAGGTTTCCAAACCGGCAGTGATGGCCGTTAGCAGCGCGCGGCCGGAAGCACAGTCGTGCTCAGCCACGGCGAGCGCGGGCGCAATCACCTGCGGCGTGGTGTGATACAGCGTCGGCCGGTGCACGTCGCACACGGTCACCGCCGTAACGAGATAGCCGTTGAGCAACGTTGCGCCGGCAAGTGACAGTTTGCCACCACCAAAAACACTGGCTTCCTGCGAAGCGCCCAGCGCCGTCGCCAGCGTGCGTATCTGCTTGACCTCGTCACCATGCGTACCGGCGATGGCGCTGGCGATCGCGTCGAGAATGATGTCCTTTACTCGCTCGCGTATGGCAGGCGGAATCGCGTCGTATTGCAGGTTGGCGATGAAGCTGGCGAGCTCTTGGGTTGGCGTTATGGATGTTGCCATCGGTATTTTAAGTATCTGATTTTATTTGGTATTTCTGGCAGGAAAAAAGGCGGTGAACAGGGAACGGCGAACACTGAACAGAAACAGCCGTCCGTAGCAGATCACAAACCGGGGTTACGGTTCATTGCTCGCTGCGATCCCCTAGTCCAGCTTCGCCCCTGAATCCTTGACTACTTTCGCCCACTTCACCAGATCGCTTTTCATTAAATCTTCAAACTCGCGAGGTGAAGAGAGAAATGGATCGGCGCCCAAGCCGATGAGTTTGTCACGGATATCAGGGCGCCGCATGATGGCCGTCACGCCCGCGTGAATTTTTTCCAGCACGGGCGCGGGCATCTGTGCGGGACCAACCAGACCGTTCCAGCCGTTAACGACGTAGCCCGGCACGGTTTCCTGAATTGTTGCCACGTCGGGCAGTGCGGGTATGCGCGCCGTGCCGCTGACGCCAATCGCGCGCGCCTGGCCGTTTTTTACCAGCGGCACGCCAGACGGCGCGGTGGCAAAGGTCACTGCGGCCTCGCCGGCGATCAAGGCAATCATTTGCGGCCCCGCGCCTTTGTACGGCACGTGCGTCATGTTGACGCCGGTCATGGTTTTGAACATCTCGGCGGCCAGATGCGGCTGCGCGCCGCTGCCGGCCGAAGCATAGTTCAATTCCGCCGGGCGTTTTTTGGCGAGCGCGATCAGATCCTTCACGTTCTTCACCGGCACCGAAGGGTGCACCAGCAGTACGCTGGGCGTGTTCACCAGCGTGGTGATTGCGGTGAAATCCTTGAGCGGATCGAACGCAAGTTTCGGATAAATCGCCGGGTTGATGGCATGCGTGCCGACGGTATTGATGTAGAGCGTATAGCCATCGGGTTTGGATTTTGCGACGAATTCAGAAGCGACGTTGCCCGCTGCACCCGGCCGATTATCGGTAATGGCGGGTTGGCCCCAATCCTTTTGCAGCTCCTGCCCGATACTGCGCGACAGAATATCCGAAGTGCCGCCGGGCGGAAACGGCACCACGATGCGCAGCGCACGCGAGGGATAGGGCTGGGCCTGCGCGGCAGGCGGCGCCACGGCAAGCAGCACACTTTGCGCGCACAGCAATGCCAGCGGCAGTGCATACGGTTGATTCCGGATCGACACGGGTCGCGGCAGGCGGCTCATCATGGTCTCCTTGGGAAACTTTGAGATCATTCTACCGCAGTGCCAGCTGGCTACCGCCGCGCGATCGCCTCTTTGCGGGGTTCGCGCGATACCACATGCGCGATGTTCGACAAGGCTTCCGCGAGTACCACCAGAACGTCATCAATGGTGACGATGCCCGACAGCCGGCTATCGGCGTTCACCACCGGGAGCCGCCTTACCCCCTTAAAGCGCATCAGATCGACAGCCTCGGCAAGACTTAGCGATTCCGGGGCTACCACCAGATCGTCGGACATGATGTCGCCCACAGTGATGACGCGTGCGTCCAGTTCCATGGCATCGACCTCGACCACGATATCGCGGTCGGTGAGAATGCCCACCGGCACGTGCTTCACGCGCGGCGAAGGGTCGTCAGTGGCTGTGTCCACCACCACCAGACTGCCTACGTGGTAGTGCCGCATCAGGCGGCACGCCGCGTGCACCGTCACGTCACGGTTGACGAAAACTACCTCCCGGTTGCAGATATCACCGACATTCATCACGACTCCCCGCGCACGGCCCGCGGCGGCGGACGTGCCGCGCGCCGGGGTGATGTTCTTAACTATCTGTTTTTTTTGTGCTTTTTTACCGATATACCAACACTGGGATTTTCGATTGCGACAGCACACGCGTGGTTTCGCTGCCCAGCACCCACTGCTTGAAGCCGCCGTATCCGTGCGAGCCCATCACGATCAGGTCACACCCTTGCTTCTTGGCGGTGTCGATAATTGCCGTGTGCGGCATGTCCTTGAACACGTGCACGGTATCGCACTTGACGCCCGCGCTCGCTGCCTGCCCGGCCACGTCGTCGAGTACTTTGCGCGCGCGGTTGGTGGCGGCTTCTTCCCAGTCGCGCTTGCCCATTTGCAGGCCGGGCAGGATGAACCCTTCGTCGGCCATCTGCCGGAATGTGGGCGAGGCCATCATTATGGTGACTTTGGCCTTATGCGTTTTGGCGAGAGACAGGGCGCTTTCGGTCGCGACTGCGGATAGTTCGCTACCGTCAGTGGGGATCAGAATATGCGTAAACATGATGTTCCTTTCGTTTGCTAGGTTTGCGGTTGATTTGCGGTTGATAAAATTGTTAATGGGTCACAACGCCATTTGAGGTTTGGCGGTAGCTGCCCGCCCCACTTAACAGGCGTTGCGCATCACGAATGCGGATGTGGCGGTTGTCCACGTCCAGCACGCCGGCGTGCTTTAAGCGTGAAAAACAGCGGCTGACGGTTTCCAGCGTGAGGCCGAGGTAGTTGCCGATATCTTCGCGCGCCATGGGCAGCGTGAACTCATTTGGGGACTGGCCACGCTCGGCATAGCGGCCAGCGAGGTCGCGCAGAAATGCCGCCACGCGCTCTTCAGCCGTCATGCGGCCCAGCAACAGCAGCAAGCGCTGCTCGCGCACCACTTCGCGCGCGAGCTTGCGTTGCACATACGCTTGCAGCGCCGCGCCGCCGGCTTGTGTGCGAGCCGCGGGCGCTGCAGGCAGCGCACACACGCGGGTGTCGTCCAGTGCGATGGCGTCGGTGGTGTGCGCGCCGGCATCTATGCCGTCCATGCCGAGCATGTCGCCAGGCAGATGAAAACCGGTGATCTGCTCGCGCCCATCATCCATGAGCATCACCGTTTTGATGGCGCCCGTCTTGACGAAATAAAAATGCTCGCACGTATCACCGGCGCGAAACAGCGCTCCACCGGCGGCAATTTTGCGATGGCGGGCGATCATGCGGGTAAAGTCGGCCCGCTCTGGCGCCGCCATGCCTTCCGGCAGGCAAAGCGTGTGCAGATGACACAATGCGCACGCCGCGCCCTGCGTTCGCGCTTCCCAGCGTTGTTGCGGGGTGGCCGCCGGGGCAATGGCGCCGGCAGGGCGGCGGAATTCGACAACGGTTTGCTGCTGTGTGGCGGACATTTACGTTCTCCCAAAGTTGACGGCCCTACTTTGCGCCACGGGGGGCCGCGCTGGTATCGGCGGGTACTGCTATTAGGGTGGGAGGACGGCGCACCTTGGGGTAGGGGGATTCCTACACGCCATGCGCCGGGTTGTGCACCGGCGCTGCTTCCGCTGAGCGCGGCCACCCCGGTGCGCCCGCAAGCAGTATCATGTGTCGTTCTGTGTGGAATAACCGCTGATGCTTCCCGTGACGCCTCCGCCGCTTGTCTCCTGGTTCCAGCGCCGGGGCATCTATTACGGCTGGGTCATCGTTGCCGTGATGTTTGTCACGCTGTTCGTCTCGTTGGGTTTTCGCTTTGCCTTTGGGGTTTACTACTCCGCCATCCTCGACGAGACAGGCTGGAAGCGCGCGGATACGGCTGGCGTGGTTTCCGCGGCGATGATGGTTTATGCCTGCACGGCAGCGCTCACCGGTTACCTCTTCGACCGCATGGGCGCGCGCGTGGTGTTCACCCTCGGCGCACTCTGCATGGGTGCCGGGTTGATATTGTGCTCGCGGGTGGAAACGCTGACTGGACTGACCGCCGCCTATGGCCTCATGCTGGGGCTAAGCTACGCCACGCTGGGTTTCATTCCGCACATGGCAATAGTCCCGCGCTGGTTCGTGCGGCGGCGCGGGTTGGCTTCCGCGCTGTCACTGTCTGGCGTGGGCCTGGGCTCGCTTGCCGTCGCCACGCTGAGCGCCGAGTTGATTGGCCGTCTGGGCTGGCGCGAGACGATGTGGTGGTTCGGCGTGGGGGCCATGGTGATTCTGCTGCCGGTCAACGTGCTGTTTCACCGCCATTCCGCGGCGCGCGTTGGCCTCGCGCCCGATGGGCTTGCGCGCGAGCCCGCCGCGCAAGGCGCGCCCACGACTGGCGTAACCGTTCGCGAGGCATTGCGTACGCGAGCGTTCTGGCTCCTAGCGCTCGCCATGGTGACCACGGGCATTTGCAACATGGTGATCGTGGTGCACCAGACACGCATGCTGGTGGACATGGGTTACAGCCTCATGCTCGCTTCATTGCTCTTCGGCGTGCTCGGCGTGCTGCGCGCCGGCGGCGGGTTGGTCTGGGGTTCGCTGTCCGATCGCATAGGCCGTGCGTCGTGTGTGCTCATCATCTGCGGCATCAGCGTGGTGGGGCTGGCGTTGCTGTGGGTCGCCGCGTTGCTGCCCGCAGAAGCGCGGGGTTTGCGCGTCACCCTGCTCGCGGGCTATCTGCTGACTTACGGCATCGGCTTTAATGGCATTTCGCCGGTATACGCGTCCGCCGTATCAGACCGATTTTCCGGCAAGAACCTCGGCACTATTTTAGGTTTGTTGGATCTGGGTTTCGGTCTCGGTTCGGCGCTGGGCCCGTGGTGGGCTGGCTGGATGTTTGACCGATATGGCAACTACGGCGGCGTCATACTGGGTGTTGCGGTGTGCGTGGGAATTACCGGTTACGGCATGTGGGCGGCGACGCGCAGAGGTGCTCGCACAGCGTAAAGGTTACGTGGATGCCGCGCGTGCCGGTTTGCATGATAATTGTTGTAACTATATGATTTAAAGCAGTTATTCATGGGTGTGACTGGACAAGAAACGCCGCCAGTAGTGTGTTGGCGACGAAAGTCGCGTGCACCACTGCATGCGCGGCCTTGCAATTTGGTTCGTTCAGCCCAAATCGGCAATCCGCGGCGCCACTTCTTCGGCCAGCAGCCGCAGGCTTTCGTGATCCCACGCGGCGTTGTCGGAATCGGCGGTGACACAGAGCAGCGAACCGAAGCCGCCGACGGTTTTGTAGAGGGCACGAATCTGGTCTGCAACCTGCTGTGGGTCGCCCACGATCCACAGATGCTCCATCAGATAGTCGACGGTGACTTCGTCATCAGTTACCGATGAATCGTGTTTGACAATCTGCATCTGGAATGTGCCTGCGCGGCTGGGACGTTGATGCACGTTGTAATTGCGGCCCATGGTCACGCGCGCACGCTCGCGGGCGATTTCGGGCGTCGGGCCAACGAAAATGTCACGCGCAATTTTCCAGTCGCTGCGGTTCGGCGTGCGGCCGGCTTTTTTGGCGCCGTCAACCACCGCCTGCCAGTGCTCCGGCAGAAATCGGCTCGACAGCAAGGAACTGGACATCGGCCACCAGCCGCGTTCACCGGCCACCTGCAGCGAACCGGATTGCGGGCCGGTGGCAGCCACGGCGATCGGCGGATGCGGTTGTTGCAGCGGCTTCATGTGCAGTCCGCGTTCAGTCACCGGATTGAACTTTGGCGCCTTGACGTTATAAAACCTGCCTTCGTGGGCATACGTGCTGTCGCCCTGCCACAGCCCCAGCACCACGTCGAGTGCTTCAACCGCGCGGTCCCGCGCTTCGGCCGGATTCAGGCCCATTAACGCCATGTCGGTGGGAATGCCGCCCAGCCCGATGCCCCAGTTAAAGCGCCCGCGCGACAAGTGATCCAGCATCGCCAGCCGGTGTGCGAGATACACCGGCTCGTGCATCGCAAGCAGCGTGACACCGGTGCCGAAACGAATGTGCTTGGTCAATGCCAGCGCTTACGCGATCAGCAGATCGGGCGAGGGCGCGTTTTCCCATTTTTCAGTGAAGTGTTCGCCAAGCCAGGCTTCGTCAAAGCCGAGCTTGTCGGCTAACACCAGCTGGTCGATATCGCGGTCGTAGCATTCGGCTATCGCGCGATACGATGGGTGCAGGGGCATCATGAACAGGCCAAGGCGCATGGGTGAAAATCCTCAAAGTGGACGATGCAGATGATGTAGGCGATGCAGCAGACGTTGCGGTAGAAGACGCAGTAGACGATGCAGTAAAAGATGCAAACAACCAGGGTTGGCATGCTAACGGCACGCAGTCAGCATAATGCCAGAAACCAGCGGTGATCAATGGTTGATGCGTGTGGCGAAAGCCTGTTACAGTTTGCGCAAATGGACGTGAAGAGTTCAGCGGAATCCAGCAGACGCGACGAGTCCAGCATGTTTAACCGGGAGCCGTACTTTATGACCTCTGCGACAGCTGCATACAAATCCTTTCTGACCGATGAAGTCAAAGCCCTGATCGGCGTGGAAACCGAATGGAGCGCCTATTCCGAACCGATTTCGCCTTCGGAAACCCGCCGCTTTGTCCACGCCATCATGGATGACAACCGCCTCTACTACGACGAGGCTTACGCGCGCGGTACGAAATATCAAGCGGTGGTTTGCCCGCCGCTTTATGCGTCGTTCGCCTTCCGGCGCGCGCACGGCACGCCGGATCCACTCGACCGCCTGAAAACCGACCGCGATTGGGATGCCTATGGCGGTGGCGGCGCCGGCCGCCAGACACTGCCCCGCGTGCCGCATGGCTTTGAGCGCATGGTAAACGGAGGGTCGGAAATCGATCTCTACAAGCGCCTGCGGCCGGGCAAGCGCGTGCGTACAAAAGTGCGTTATCACGACATCCGCGAACGCATCGGCAAGACGGGCCCGATGGCTATTGTCATTACCGAGACGGATTTTCAGGATGACGACGGCGAGCTGGTCGCGCGCGCGCGGCAAACCGCGATCTTTCGTTAAACCTCATACCGCACGGAGTCACCCGACATGGGCTACACAACGCAACGCTACTTCGACGACGTTAAGGTGGGGGATGAACTGACTCCCGTCACTAAGGGGCCGATGAGCCCGGCGCACATCATGCGCTGGTCAGCGTCGACCGAGAACTGGCACCGCATCCACTACGATTACCCGTTTACCACCGGCCACGACAAAAACCCCGGTCTGCTTATCAATGGCTCGTGGAAGCAGCACGTCCTCGCGCAAATGCTCGACGAGTGGGCTGGGCTTGAAGGCTGGGTGGCGAAGATCGGCTTTCAGTACCGCGCCATGAACATCGAATGGGAAACGTTGACCGCTTGGGGGCGGGTGACCAGGGTTTACGAGAAAGACGGCCTCGGCGTTGTCGAATGCGAGACCGGCATTCGAAACGATAAAGGATTGGAAAGCACGCCCGGTTCGGCCGTCGTTATTCTGCCGAAACGTGGCGGCAAGGCCGTGCCGTATCCCTACCCATCAATCGGCGGCTGACCGGTTGAAGAGTTTGTTTGAGGAAGGGTTATTGAAAAAAACATAATAAAATCAGATGCTTATGTCGCCATCGTTTCGTCGATAGATTCCCGCTTGCGTGCTTGATTCCACCAAGCCCCGTCGTGGCAGGCGGGCTACATATACTTTCCACCGCCACATAGAATGCGATCCCCAGTCACGTAAGAGGATTGCTCCGAGGCAAGAAACACCGCCACGTTGGCGACTTCCTGCGGCTTGCCAGCGCGCTTTAACGGGATCGCGTCCAGCTCTTCCTGTGTGGGGCCGGTGTGTCCGCCATACCATTCCGGGTTTGCGCGGATGTTCTCAATGGTCATCAGTGCGATGAGATTGGCGCGCACATTGTAGGGGCCAAGCTCCAGCGCCAGAGCCTTGATAAGCCCGAACAGGCCGTGCTTGGACGCAATCACATGGGCGCGCTGCGGCTGCGAGGTGACCGACGCCTGTCCACCGAGCGCGATGATGCTGCCGCTCCTGCGCTTCATCATGGACGGCACGACGGCCTTGGCGAGATAAAACAGCGAATGGAGATTGACCGCAAAGGTTTTTTCCCACTCTTCGTAGCTGATCTGCCAGAAGTCCTGATGCGCGCGACGGCCGGCGCAACTCATCAGCACGTCAATCTGGCCGAAGTGGTCGAGCCCCTGTTGCACCAGCCGCTCGACCTGCGAGTGGTCACTCAAGTCGGCCATCAGCGGCAGCACTTTTGCGCCGAGGCTTTCACACTCCTTGACTACGGCGTTCAGCGCATCCTGCTTTTCGCGCGCGACAAGAATGAGATTTGCGCCTTCCTTTGCGTAGGCAATGGAGATCGCTTTGCCGTTGTTGCGTCCCGCGCCGGCGACCAGCGCCACCTTGCCTGTCAGTTGTCCCATGACTTTTCCTTGGAAGTTGGATTGGACGATTCGATGGTTATTGTGCGCGAATATTACGTTCACGTATGACTTTTGCCCAGCGCGCGGATTCCGTGCGCATGAATTGGGAAAAACGCTCGTTGGTCATCGCCTCGTGTTCTGCGCCTTCGCCTGTCAGGCGTTCCTGAAACGTGGGTTGCGCAGCAATGCGGCCTATCTCGCCATGCAGACGCGTGACGATGTCTTTCGGCAGCGCGGCTGGGCCGAAAAACGCATACCAGCTGGTCATCTCGAACCCGGGCACGCCGGATTCCGCAATCGTCGGAAGCTCGGGCCAGGTTTGTGAACGCTTCGCGGTCGATATGCCCAGCGCGCGTACGCGTCCAGCCTTAGCCGGCCCTTGTGTCGAAGGCAGCGAACCGAAGGTGGCGTCTATGTCGCCCGTCATCAGCGCCAGCACACTCGGCCCTGCACCCTTGAACGGCACGTGCGTCATGCGCGCGCCAGTGAGCGCCATAAAAAGCTCGGCGGCGAGATGCGTGGGCACGCCGTTGCCGCCCGAGCCGATGTTGAGTTTGCCGGGCCGGGCCTTGGCCAGCGCGATCAACTCGCTCGCGGATTTGGCGGGGACTGACGGATGGGTGACGAGCAGCATGGCGGTGTGCACCAGAAACGCCACCGGCGCGAGATCGGTCAGTGGGTCGTAGCTTAACTTCAGCAAATGCGGGTTAATCACGATTTGCCCTGCGGTGACGAACACCAGCGTGTGGCCGTCGGGTGGCGATTTCGCCGTCAGTTCCACGGCGATCGAGCCGGAAGCGCCGGGTCGATGCTCGATGACCATCGGTTGCTTCCAGGCTTCGTTCAGCCGTTGCGCGACCATGCGCGCGAAAAAATCCGTGGCGCCACCCGGTGGCTGGCCGGAGAGGATGCGCACCGGCTTGGACGGATAGGTTTGAGCGAACGATGTGTTGAATGGCGATAACAACGTGAATGCCAGAGCCAAGGTTAGAGGTGGCAGGGAGTACATGCGTAAGGCCACGCGCATGCAGCGATCTGCGCAATCCAAACCGGCTGAAGCATGGGCGACAGTGAAGGCGGCAGCGAGTGAAGGCGGCTTCATGCGGCTCCCTTTGGATTGCGCAAGAGTGGTTAAAAAATTTTCAATAAAAACAGATGGTTACATTAACTCTGCATTATCCCTGATCCCCCGCCACCAGTCGTTGCTCAATGGCATAGCGGATTAATTCCGCCTGGTTGCTCATGTGCATTTTTTCGAGCAGGCGAGCCTTGTGGGTACTCACGGTTTTGGGGCTGAGCGCCAGTTTGCTGGCGATTTCCGTCACGGTGCTGCCCGCCGCGATCATTTGCAGCACCTGCATTTCGCGGTCAGACAGCGTTTCGTGGGGTGGCGCACTGGCGGCGCTGGGTTTGCCACGCACGGTTTGCAGCAGCGCCGCCGCCACGGTGGCCGAGACATGCACGCCGCCGCTGGCTACCGTGCGAATGGCGCTCACCAGTTGATCGCTGGCGCTTTCCTTGTTGATGTAGCCCGCCGCCCCGGCGCGCATGGCGCGTACCGCGTACTGCGATTCATCGTACATGCTCAAGACCAACACCGGCATCGCGGGCCGCGCCTGCTTGACCAGTTTGATCAATTCCACGCCGTTTCGCCCCGGCATCGACATATCGGTGACCAGCACATCCCAGCTTTCGCGCCGTACCATTTGCAATACGTCGTTGCCGTTGGCGGCCTCGCCTGCCACCAGCATGTCGGACTGTTTGGCGAGAATCTGCTTTAAACCCTCTCGCACGATGGCGTGATCGTCGGCCACCAGAATTCGGATCATGATTGCGGTCTCTTCGTGATAGTCATTTTTGTGAAGGCTTGGGCAATGGCGGGCTAGCGCTACGGCATTACGCTGCTAGGGTGTTCCTGTGCCAGGGTACAAAGGCGTCACAGTGCCAAAGGCGGGAATGGTAGCGGTCACGCGCGTGCCTTTGCCCGGCGCGCTCTCCATGGCGAATTCCCCTCCGAGTACATACGCGCGCTCGCGCATGCCCAGCACGCCAAACGAACGCGCGCGCAAATGATCTTTGCTGAAGCCAGTGCCGTTGTCTGTCACGTTGACGCAGACATTGCCGGCGCGGCGCAGTACTTCCACCTGTAGGCGGGTCGCCTGCGCGTGACGGGCCACATTGGTAAGCGCCTCCTGCACGATGCGAAACACGGCCGTGGCCGCGTCTCCGCTCGCGCCGAGGTCTTCGTCCGGCATGGTGAGTGCGACCGTGATGCCCGATCGCTTCTCAAAGTCCTGTGTCAGCCACTCCAGTGTCGGCGCAAGGCCCAGGTTGTCCAGCATCACCGGGCGCAGGTCTGCGGCAATGCGACGCACTGAACGCATCGTGGTGTCGATCAATTGCTTCATGTCCTGTGCGCGCCGAGTCAGTTCTGTCTGATCGGGACGCAGGTCATCGGCGATGGCTGAAGCGTTGAGCTTTAACGCGGTCAGCATCTGCCCCAGTTCATCGTGCAGTTCGCGTGCGATGCGGGTTTTTTCCGTCTCACGGATGGATTGCAATGCGGACGACAGCTCCCGCAGGCTGTCGCGCGATTCACGTAGTGCCATCTCGGCCTGCTTTTGCTGTTGCAGCGAGTTTTGCAACTCGCGTGTGAGCCGTTCACGTGCGGTGACATCGCGCAAAATCACAGTGAAGATTTTGCCGTTGGGCGTGTCGACCTGGCATATTGACGCCTCAATGGGAAATACCTCGCCATCGGCGCGCACGCCGGAAAGCAGCCGCGCAC